>JBIRBM010000083.1:0-1692 GCA_044326545.1 Parachlamydiaceae bacterium
TGATGACAAAAGACCTCTTGATGATTTAAAACATTTGTTTTTCAGCACGAATGTTAATCATAAGAGGTCAAGATGGATTTAACAATATTGTATTGCAGTGTAGATGATTTTTGGAAGTCATTTAAGCAAGAATGGGATAAACATCTCATTGATAATGGCAAAGAAAAACGAGGACCTGAGTCTAGGCTATCAATTTCTGAGATGATGACAATTGTGATTTTATTTCATCAAGCGAATTATCGAACATTTAAATATTTTTATGAATACGTTTGTACATATTTGAAAAGAGATTTTCCAAATCTCATTAGCTATACTCTAGATTGACGTAATTTCTTACATTAATGCTTACATTTTTTTATATTTTTTTGTGTAGTTATATTATTTATTTTATTATATAATTTTATTTAGTTCGTATTATGTTTAATTTGTCATAAGGAGGCAGCTATGTCTATTCAAGGTTTATTACAAAAAGGGAGGAATGACTGTTCATTGCTAGAAAAAACGGCTGATGTTCTCTTAGCATTTCCTCGCTTATTATGGTTAGATAGATACATTACAGTTAAAACAGGGGGAAGTACACCCTCATTTGATGTTGGGTCCGATAGAGACCAGTACCGGGCTTGGGGTGCCATAGGTCCAAATCTAGTTGCACTCGTAGCATATATTTTAGCAACACCTTTTTTAGTGGTAGGGCTGGCTTGTAAAAAAATTGCCTTACTTTCAGATTCAAAAGCAAATGTCTACCATAACATCATTGAATTATCCCCAGAAGATACAGAGCTATTGCGTAAAAAAGAAGCTTTGGAAAAGCAACGTGATGACATGAGAAAGTTGATAGATGAAAACGACACGAGATTAAAAGATCTAGTCGCCCCTCAGAATTCTAAAGAAGTTATAATAAATTTAATTAAAAACGAACGCACCTCTCTTGAGTCTGCAAATCAGAGACTTGAAATTGATATCCTTGAATACACACAGAAAATTATAGATATAGAAAATAAATGGAAGCCCGTTCATCAAAAAGTCGAAGAAGAATTCAACAAGTTTAAAAGCAAAATGTGAGAATGGCATTAATCCTATTGAATAAAAACTTACCCATCTTCAGAAGAGTATTGAGCCAACAATTGTTCAGCGACAATTAGCTGGCGCATATTTAGATTGTTAAATTGCGCAACAGACTGCTACGCAAATTTCTTGAAGACATAATATTACCCTTCTGCAAAATCCAAATGATGCAAATAAAAGACTTTTGTACGCCAAAAGTACTCAAAAGTAGCCTGCCAACAATAAAAAAGATCGAAGCTAAAAAATTAGGAATTTGAGGTCCAGCCATGAATTATCCCAGCTACCAGCGCCTAAACGGATTGTGTTTGGCCAAAGAATAAGATGATGGAAATGGCGAATTTAGACCATTACAGGAAAGTAAAACCTTAACGTGCTTTATAATCCGAATTCTGTGCTGACCCCAACCACTTCGCCAATAAAATTTCTTTTATAGTTAGTATTGTAATACTATTTATCAAAAACAACTTTTAGTGCATAATCCTCCGGTTAATGAATACAGGCGCAGTGTAAAATGAACGCATTTCAAAAAGAAATAGATCAACTGGCGGACACGGATTTTTTCCAACTGGCAAAAAGAGAACCTCATCCTCGATTACGAACTCGGCTTCTTGCATTAGGACATCTGCA
>JBIRBM010000034.1:0-16270 GCA_044326545.1 Parachlamydiaceae bacterium
TTAGGGATTTTTGATATAGCCTATGCAGATTTTAGGAAGGGTGTCGAAGTCAATAGCCTAAGCTATTGATGAGGCAGTCTTTCTAAAAGATGCTTAGAATAGGTCAAAATAGCCCTAATCAGATTTTGCGTAAGGTGAGTTCCTAAGCGCGCTATCAGACCCTATTTTGAAATGTAGGGTCTTTGCGACACGACAGAGTCATTCAAGCGCAAAGCAAGTTTCCGAAGAAGTCTAATGATCGCAAATGGACTAAGAAGGGAATTTTACGGATTCAGTGATAAAAAAAAACCGGAGATTATCTCAAGGCATAAACGTTATCCTTAAGGCTGCTACATTCCTGTCCTGACCTAGTTCGGATTGTTTTATTCCATGAGGTCCCCGGTAAAAAATTTAGGCGAGACATCAGAAAAGAGAGAATTTAAAGCTGTTTATCAACTCTGATAAAAAAGGATCTTAATATTTCTTCACAATAACTTCAAGAAACTTTTGCGTTAAATCGGATGCGACGTCAAACCATCGAAGAGATTCAGCAAGTTTTAAGAGAAGTGAGATCGATCACAAACCGATACTTCACATCGCCTTTAACAGTGCGCTCATAAGCTGTATTGATCTCTTGTATATCAATCAACTCGATATCGCAAGTGATATTGTGCTCTGCGCAAAAATCGAGCATTTCCTGCGTTTCTTGAAGACCTCCGATCAAAGAGCCTGATATGGAACGACGACGAAAAATAAGGGGAACCCCACTGACTTTAGTTAGAGGTTCAACGGCTCCCACAATAACCATTGTCCCATCCCGTTTCAATAGATTCATGTAAGGATCGGTATTATGCCCGACTGGAATCGTGTTCAAAAGAAAATCAAAACTGTTTGCAGCTGCAGCCATTTCTTCTTCATTTTTTGAGATTAAGACTTCAGCCGCCCCCAATTTTTTCGCATCCAATCCTTTCTCCGGTGATGTGGTAATCATCACAACATGCGCGCCCATTGCGTGGGCAAATTTAATGCCCATATGCCCTAAACCGCCAAGTCCAATAATCCCCACTTTTTGTCCCGATCCAACTTTCCAGTGTTTGAGGGGGGAATAAGTGGTAATCCCGGCACATAACAAAGGGGCCGTGGCGGGAAGATCAAGATGACTAGGAATGCGCAGAACAAAACGCTCTGAGACAGTCACAGCGTCAGAATATCCCCCAAACGTATGGGTATGCGGCGTGCCCCCGATTTTATCTTCGCTATTGTAAGTCCCCGTCCAGCCATTATTGCAATATTGCTCCAACCCCTCATGACAGGATTGACAAGTGCGGCAGCTATCAACAAGACACCCCACACCCACTAGGTCCCCTTGTTTAAACTTTGTCACTTTATCCCCAACAGCCCTCACTCGCCCCACAATTTCATGACCTGGCACGACTGGATAAACAGTTCCTCCCCACTCATTGCGAGCTGTATGGATATCGGAGTGGCAAACACCACAGTATAAAATATCGATTGCAACATCTTCAGGGCCTATCTCGCGCCGCTCAAACGAAAACGGAACGAGCTTATCTGTCGCAGAATGTGCAGCATATCCAGCTGTTTTCATGATCAATCTCCTTGTTGTTTTTAGCACTTACTTTCAGATTTTTCAGACACCTATTTCCCCTATTTTCCGCCCGAATATGGAATGCCCCAAGTATCCAAGACATTGCAAAGATCGAGATTTTCCGGCTTTCCTTCCATTTTATCTGCCAACGTACATAAGCTTGTCATAAATTTGTGCTGCGCGTCAGAAAAAGACTCCCGAGTTCCATTGCGCACACGATTCATCATGTCACTGAATAAACGATAGTGAAACAAAAAGGCTCCGGGGTCATCATAATATTCAAACTCTCCACGCTCCCCCATCTGGCACACTTTCTCACCAGGTTTAATTAAATGAGCTAGCTTGACCAAATGACGAGAGGCGTGGACATTGACATGTCCCTTTTCCGATGCGATTTCGTTAAGGCAAATGATATTCACACCAGAAATCAAAATATTCGTCTGACTCTTAATGGGAGCCAAAAGAACCAAACTCCAATCTTCACAGGAAAGGTTGATGGGCCCCATTGATTCAAGAGGAGAGTGAACGACCGCAAAAATAGCACCGTTAATTTGCACGATTTGCAATCTGTGGTCTTCGCTGCTTTTAGGAAAAACAATGTGCAATTTTAGATCATCATTTTCATGGTTTTGTGGATTTTTCATTATCAATTCCTTTCATATTAAGAATTCGCCTTATACACCAGGAGTGCTATTTGGGCTGCAACCTATAAAATTTCTGCAGCCAGTGCTGCCAGTTCAGATCGTTCAGTCTTATCAAGGAATACATGACCATAAATTTTATGATTCACAAACTTACCGATAGCAAATGTCAAACCATTCGAGTCTTTATCCAGATAAGGATTGTCAATTTGAGTCGGATCTCCTGCTAGCACAACTTTTGTCCCCTCCCCCGCCCTTGAAATGATGGTCTTGATTTCATGAGGAGTTAAATTTTGCGCTTCGTCAATAATCATAAACATCTTAGGCAAAGAACGTCCACGAATATAAGTCACCGCTTCCATCTCTATTTTTTTGCTGTCCATCACCCACTTCAATGTCTCATTCGATTCCCCTCCTGTTGAGGCGCAAAGAAAATCTAAATTATCATAAATGGGCTGCATCCAGTGAAATAATTTTTCCTCTTTTGTTCCTGGCAAAAACCCAATATCCCGCCCAAGAGGAACAATCGGACGGCTGATCAAAATTCTTGAATAAAGACCCTCATCAAATACCTTGCGCATTCCACAAGCTAAAGCTAACAATGTCTTACCTGTTCCGGCCGGTCCGACTAATGTGACCAACTTAATTTCATCGCGGAGCAACAAATCTAATGCGCAACGCTGCTCGACATTGCGAGACTTAATTCCCCAAATGGTGTTAACTTTAAGTAAAGACTCAAGACTTTGATGCGATGGATCGAACTTACCAATGGCTGAAGAATTCTCCGGAGATGTCATCACAACATATTCATTGGCATTGCCTTTTAAATGAGGAACGCTCAACCTCCCGTCTTTATAAAAAAGATCGATGTCATGCTTTGTTAACTCAATCTCTTGAATCCCTTTATAAACCGTTTCGTACGAGTATTTTAAATTTTCATAATCTTCAGCTTCAATTCCAATGGCTTCTGCCTTGATTCTTGCAGCAAAATCCTTGGAGACAAACACCACTTTTTCCCCTTGTTCCTGCAATAAATAAGCAGCCATGATGATGCGATTATCGTTAATCGTCATCGCAAAATCATACTTATATTCAACCTTTAACTCAGGTTGAACGCGAACAACCGCTCCATTTTCTAATTTGACTCCTAGGTGTAAATTTCCTGTCCCCATCGTCTTTAACGAATCGAGTAAACGAATCGTTTCCCGCGCGTTTTTTCCAAGCTCATTGGGTAAACGCTTCATTTTATCTAACTCCTCCAAAACGGCAACGGGAATGAGAATGTGATTGCGCGGAAATTGCATTAAAGCTTTCGGATCGTGTAATAAAACATTCGTGTCAATAACAAAGGTCTTGTAATGGTGCGTCATTTTTTCTCCTTTATAGACAATTTTAGCACAGAAATCAGCCATTCGGATGTTATCGACCCCATCTAAACAACTCAACTTATTTTTTACACCCTTTTTGTGATCTCTCCTCTCTTTTTTATCGACAACCAATCCTCATCACAAAAATCAGCACTCATAGATATTGACTGCTAATTCTAATTGCTTATAAAAAAGGAAAAGACTATCATTGAACATGTTGGGTAAAAGAAACAAGAACTCAGATTAATACTCAAAAAGTGATCCATTCAGTTGAGTAAAAGGAGTCAGCATGAAGATAAAAGTCAATAATAAAATGTTAAGCATCCCTCCTTATCTCTCAGCGAGCTGGTCTCAGATTTCAGCTTTGTATATGAAAGGAAGTGTGCTTGTTGTCACGTTGAATGATGGGGACGCTCTCCATATCCCTGATTTAAGCCCTGAAACGATCAACTTAATTTATCAGAATCATGCCTCGTATATGGAAAAGGAAGAATCATCTCCTGCAAATGAAAAAGAGATTCCAACAGTAAAAAATATCATGGAGCCAAACAATTCGTCTGTCCGCTTCGCTCTTGGAACTCCAATAGAGGGAATAGGAGGAATGATGCAACATAACCCCAGTCAAGCTGACGCACCCAATCTTCCTCCTGAAATCTTAGAAAAAATAGGAGCAATTTCAAAGATCATCTCCCCCTCAGAAGAGATGGCGATCCCTCAAGGGGTACCAGGGTGCAACTGTTTTTTCTGTCAAATAGCTAGAACCATTCATCCAGAATCAACACTGCTTCAACAGGAAAATGAATGGGTGATCGGCGATGAGGATTTACATTTTCAAGAATGGGACATTCAACAAACCGATGAAAAATTATATTCTGTTGTCAATCGGTTAGACAAAAATGAGAAATATCATGTTTATTTAGGGCAACCGATAGGATGCACGTGTGGAAAAGAAGGTTGCGAACACGTTTTAGCTGTTTTAAAGAGTTAGTTTAAATAACAAAAAAAGTTGTCGTAAGCAACTTTACTCTTTGCTTAAATGAGTCAAAATCATAAAATATCAACTTAATTTCTAATTATTAACTCAATTTCAGTGCCAAAATTCGGTTTTAACATGGATGCTTAGACCCTCTGTGAACAGTCTGACATCCAAGCTGTTAGACTTTTCACAGACTCTCTCAGAGCCTTTTTTTAAGCTTGCGTGAAAGCTCTAAAATAGGAAGAGAGGTTAAAACGTGTTCAAAATGCGGTGTCTGGAAAATGCAAAAGTCTCCCCTGCTTCATTCTCCATGATTGCCTAATCTTTGAAATGCAGGGCAATTAACGATCGTCAAATTAGGATCATCTTTATGAGAAATATGTCTACTACGTTATTAGCCCTTTCCCTCTTTTTCCCTTGCCTTAATGGAGGGCTTGAAGCAAACCCTGAAATAAAAGAGGGAGTTCCCCTTAAAAAAGTTGAAAAACAACAACGCCCCCATCTTCCGGCCCCCTCTAAATTTGAAGCGTTTACCGGAAAAATCACAAAGACAAAGGTTCGTTTACGGTTACAACCCAATTACGAAGGACCTGTTTTGCGTGAAATGAATCCTGATGAATACGTGGTTGTGCTAGGGGAAACCGATGACTTTTATGCGATTCAGCCCCCTGATGATTTTCGAGGTTATGTTTTTCGTACCTATGTTCTCGATCATATTGTTGAAGCAGACCGGGTGAACGTTCGCCTAAAACCCGATAAGGATGCAACAATTATCGGCCAACTTAAAACAGGCGACAGAGTAGAAGGAATCCAAGCACCAGATCATAACAAGTGGTTGGAAATCAAACTTCCAAATAAAACCCGTTTTTACATAGCCAAAGAATACATTGACAGGGCCGGAGATGCCGGATTTAAAGATCGCTTAGATAAAAAACGTGAAGCTGCTTTAAATTTACTGGCGACAACTGATGGAATGAGCCAAGCTGAAGTCCAAAAACCCTTTGAACAAATCAGTATTACAGGAATTAAAGCAAACTATGAGCATATCATCAATGATTACCCGGAATTTCCTGATACAATAGCAAAAGCGAAAGCATCGCTAGCTTCTATACAAGAGCTCTACAAGACGAAAAAACTCCATTATCTGGAAGAACAATCGCGTCTTTCGACCTCTACTGCAGAAATGAATAAAAAACTGAGTGCTGAGCTCGAAGCGCATAAAACGAAAATCAACGATCTTCAGCAGCAGGTTGAGCAAAGGAAACAGATCAGCAATCCCGTTCAGTTAAACAGTGAAACCTATTATGGAGCAAAAAAACCGAATCAAATCCCCCTGAATATGTCGATTTGGATTCCGGTAGAAGAGAAATTATTGAATGACTGGGCCCAGCAAACCGGCAAACAAACCGCACAAGAATTTTATGACAATCAAAAGCAGCAAAGCTTTTTCTTAAAAGGGATTGTTGACCCTTATACGCGCTCTGTTAAAAACAAGCCGGGTGACTATATGCTCCTTAACCCAAGCAGCCGTCTTCCCGTCGCCTTCTTGTACAGCACACAAGTTAATTTGCAACATTATGTCGGACATGAAGTCACTCTTTTGGTCAGTCCACGCGATAATTATAATTTTGCATTCCCGGCCTACTTCGTCCTGAGTGTCGAGTAGTGATGGAATTGCGCGAATGGGCAATTCACATTTTATCTTCTGATACCCTCGAGGGTAAACTCACAGATCCGGGTGAATGGACCGACCATGCTCCCGGTTCTTCCTTATATTGGGATGAACCCACTCGTCCTCCTGGTATGGGATTTTCGAGAAAAACCCGCGAAGACAAACTCCCCCCTTTCCAAGATCATGCAGATCCTTACAAACGCGCTCTCTGCATGCACAGATTCGCCGGCCATGAATTGCTGGCTGTCGAAATCATGGCTTTTGCAATCCTGGCATTTCCGCAAGCTCCTTCAACATTCCGCAAAGGTCTTGCCCACACCTTAAGGGAAGAACAAGGCCATGTCATGCTTTACATGGAGCAAATGAAGCGATTAGGAGTGTCATTCGGAGATCTTCCTCTTTACCGTCATTTTTGGAAACACACCTCTTACATTCAATCCCCTATCCACTACGTCAGCATGATGAGTTTGACATTTGAAATGGCAAATCTCGATTTTGCCCCAATCTATGGAAAATCATTTGCTCATCACGGTGATTTTGAAGCGGCAGGCTTAATGGCCACTATCTTAAAAGATGAAATTGCACACGTAAAATTTGGATGGCGCTGGTTAAAGCAATTCAAACAAGACAATGATTCTGAATGGGATGCATGGGAGTCTACCTTAAGCTCTACTCTTCTCACACCCAAACGGGCAAAAGGATTCTTCATTCATGAAGAACCGAGAAAACTAGCAGGGATCCCTCAAGAGTGGATTGCGAAGCTCAAAGCATTATAGAAGAATCACGATAGACAATCCCTCTGTCGGATTCAACTCTTTTTTAAATTTGGATATCAACTATGGTCCTTTCACGTTTGCAATGCGTTTCGCTCATCGGTTTAGAAGCGCTTCCGGTTGAAGTAGAAGTCGATGTTGTCAAATCAGATAAACTCTCTTTAGTCATTGTCGGACTACCCGATACTGCCGTGCGTGAGTCAAAAGACCGTGTTTTAACGGCAGTCAAAAACGGAGGATTTCAACTAGGCTCCTTTCACTCAACCGTTAATTTGGCACCGGGAGACCTAAAGAAAGAGGGGGTGTTATATGACCTACCCATTGCGATTGGGCTGATCCGCTCTTCAGGATTTTTAAAACAAGAACCGGTGAATGTGAGTGATTATTTAATCGTCGGAGAACTTGCATTGAGTGGGGAGTTGCGTCCTTTAACAGGGGCGCTAGCCATCGCCCTCCTGGCGCGTGAAAAAGGAAAAAAAGGGGTCATCCTTCCGGCATGCAATGCAAAAGAAGCTGCGCTTGTCAAAGGAATTCCGATTTACGGTCTTCAACACTTAAAAGAGGTGGTCCAATTCCTTCAAACCCCCTCCTCGTTTAAACCGCATGACAATCTCCCCTTTCAACCCGACGAAGGAGGTTCACCTCTCTTAGTCGATTTTGCCGATATTAAAGGGCAAGCCCACGTCAAACGCGCTCTTGAAATTGCAGCAGCAGGAGGACACAATGTCGTTCTATCGGGACCTCCCGGATGTGGAAAAACATTAATGGCAAAGGCTCTTCCTGGAATTATGCCTCCACTGACGTTAGAAGAAGCACTAGAGGTCACCCGTATTCATTCGATTGCAGGACTTTTACCCGAAGAGCAAACCCTAAGGACCAAACGCCCTTTCCGCTCCCCTCACCATACCGTGAGCTATGCAGGATTGATTGGTGGAGGAACTCATCCACGCCCGGGAGAGGTATCGCTTGCCCATCATGGAATTTTATTTTTAGACGAACTTCCCGAATTTTCCCGCTCAGTATTAGAGGTCTTGCGCCAACCACTTGAAGACAGAAAAGTGACAATCAGCCGATCACAGGGAAGTTACACTTTTCCTACCAATATTCTCTGTATCGCAGCGATGAACCCCTGTCCCTGCGGCTACTTAGGACATCCTGATAAACCTTGCAAAGATAGCAGCCTCCAAATCGAGCGTTATCGGAATAAAATTTCAGGTCCGCTTTTGGATCGTCTTGATATTCATGTGGATGTTCCCCCTCTACGCTATTGCGAGATGGCTCAGCAAGAAGCTGGAGATCATTCGGCTGTGATTCGCAAACGGGTCATCCAATCAAGAGAGAGGCAACATCAACGGTTTGGGTATGCCAAAACAAATGGTCAAATGACACCGGCTGATATCAAACGTTTTTGTTTATTAAATCAAAAAGGAATGGCGATTTTACAAATGGCAATCGATCAGATGGGACTTTCAGCAAGAGCCTGCGATAGAGTCCTACGCGTTGCAAGAACGATTGCCGATTTGGCGGGCTCTGAATCTCTAGATGAGTCTCATTTATTAGAAGCGCTCAATTTAAAAAATGTGGTGAGTAAAAGTTAAGCGCCTCAAAAAAACATGAAGAGAGGTGCTACATCTGTTTAACGGCACGCGTTGTCACCTCTAATGTCTCGAGATAAGGGAGCTCTTCTTGAGCTGTGGCTCCAAATTCTTTAAATTTACGTGCAGTCGTGAGCACTCGATTTTCAAAAGAGCCCACTGTTTTATTGTAGGCCTCAACTGTACGATCTAATCCGCGTCTAATGTCATCGAGATGCTCAACAAGAACACGGACCCTTTCATAAAGGGTATTGCCAAGCTCGCTGATTTTTTGGGCATTTTCTGCCATGCTCTCCTGACGCCATCCATACGCAACAGCTTTCAAAAGAGCAATCAGCGTTGTGGGAGTTGCAAGAATCACTTTTTGTTCAACCCCCCATTCAATCAATTCAGGATCTTGCTCAAGAGCTGCACTAAAAAATGTTTCGCCCGGAAGAAATAAGACAACAAATTCGGGAGTCGGTTGAAATTGATCCCAGTATGATTTAGCAGCCAATTGAGCGATATGTGTCCGCACCTGCCGGGCATGATCTTTCAGTTTCAGTAATTTGACTCCATCATCATTGGAATCGAGGGCCTCTAAATAGGACTGAAGAGGGGCCTTGGCATCTACAATCACCTGCTTAGCATTTGGGAGTTTGATAATCAGATCGGGTCGTAAGCGGCGATCGTCAACATTAGCCGATTCTTGCTGCAAAAAATCGCAATGCTCAAGCATGCCGGCCATTTCGACAACCCGGCGCAGTTGTATTTCCCCCCATCGTCCTCTGACGTGAGGCATGCGCAATGCTTTCACCAAATTCGCCGTTTCCACTTGGAGCTGCGTTTGACTTTTAGCTAATGAATTGACTTGCTCAGTGAGGGTAGAATAGGCCATTAAACGGGATTTTTCAAGTTCGGCCATTTTTTGATCAACGGTTTGCAAACAAGAGTGAATGGGCTTAACCATATGGTCTATCGCCTGCTGCCTTAGAGTTAAATCTTGCTTGGCATGGTCTTGCAGCTTCTCAAAACGGGCAGTGGCTAATTCAAGAAAGGATTGAATATTGTGGTTGAGAGCTTCGGAAGAGACGACTTTAAATGTCTCTGTTAAACGGGATTGCGCTTGCTGTAACAGGCCTAATTTTTCTTCTTCAAACTGCAATTGCTGCTTTAATTGCATCTCTTTTTCCGCTAATTGACTCTTAAGAGCGCTTTGTTCAACAACTAATTTTTCAATCCCCTCATTTTTTTGATCAAGAACCCGCTCTAATTCGTAAACACGAGAGGCTTTTTCTTCTGCAACTGCACGTCTTTCACACTCTCTCATCCAACTGTCTTGAAGAGTGCGGAACTCGATTTGCGTCTGTTGATTTTCATTTTTAAGACGGAAAATACGAATCGATAAAAAAATAAGTGAAATCGATAGAGCGCCAAGCCCTAACCAAAGCGAATTAAAAAAAATAAGATGATCCATAAAACACCGTGTAAAAACTGTAAAAAAATGATTTGAGCGAAAAAGGTGTTGATTGTATGCGCCCTAAGCACCTATTCAATATCTATTGAGCAGGTTGCAACATCATGAACAATTTCTCCTAATGATTGAAAGACAAATCATCTAAAAAAATAGGCGGCTAAAAAAAACAATCCCCATCATCAATCGATGGGTTTTTAAGAGAGGTTTTAAGAAACCCTCTACAGGCTGTTTACATCTCTTCATCATCAGAGTCAGGCAAGCGATTGCATTGAGGAACAAGGAGCAGGGGTGATTGTTTTCTCATCATGCGGCGTAATTCAATCTTTGCCACTTCGTATGATGGATCTAATTTGAGCGCTTCTTTTAAAAGATTTTCCGGCGTCATCTTAAGTATTCCAGGCAAATGCATCGCTTGAGAGCTTGATGGCAAGACTTTTGCGAGGCTCACATAGGGGCGTGGATTTTTCGGATTCATTAAAATTGCAAAGAAATAGAGTTGAAAATTAAAGACCTTAATCTCGTTTTTTTTGTTTTTGTCACGTAGAAGATACGGTTGACCAACGGGAAGCTTATCACCCAAATCACAGTATAAATCAGGATTATCCTGATCAAGATGAATGGCTTTGATTAAAAGATCAATATCATCCATCTCTTCACCGGAAGGAAGGATCACCTTTTTACCCGGAGTCAGCTCAAGCCCTAATGTCTTATAGAACCAAGGATCATCCGACGCAAATTGAATCGCATCAATCAAGAGATCTTTTCTTGTCACTTCACAATTTTGACCTAAGGTGATTGTTTCCCCCGGCTTAAGCGCGCAATAAAGCTTTCCATATGCCGGTATACAGTGTTTATCAAGCGCAATCGCCTTGGCAAACAATCCTTTTTTGTCCATCTTTTTTTTCCCTGGAACAGGGAGCTCAATTGTTTCACCATGATCAAGTAAATCTCCCAAATAAAAATAGGCATTTGCATAACGTAAATTGATCTTAATTGCTTGTAATTGAAGCTCTTTTGGCCCCACATTCTCTCCATTCAGTTGAATCGTTTCATCTTTTAAAAGCACTCTGCCTAGATAAGAATAAGCTCTCCATAAGGTGGGATCGCATTTAATCGCTTCTACAAGGAGAGTGCGTGGTGTCTGTGTTGTTTGATTCAATAGCTTAATTGTCTCATCTGGTGAAAGTGAAAGAGCTAAATTGAAATAATGAGAGGCGACCTTAGGTTCAAAGTGTATTAATTGAAGATGGATCTCTTTTTTGCTCATTTTTTTCCCGGCAACTCGCACGACCCTCTCTTCTTCATCCATATTATCCAACAGATATTTCCATCCTTCGACATGATCTGGCTTCAGATTGAGTAATGCGATCAAAACATCTCGTTTGGTCATCTGAGTGTGATCATTGAGCTCCAAGACTTCATTGTCTTTGAGATGGAGCACAAAATAGCGATAAGCCTCAAATAAAGACTCTTTGCTAGCCTCTTCATTTTTAGACGCCAGTTCTATCACTTTGAAAAAAAGAAAGTCTCGATCCATCCGAACACCGGTAGAGCTTACTACCCACTCATCCTCTTCGATGAAGTTTGCTAAATCATGGTAGATGCGACAGTCATCTGAATTGTCTTCGAAACGGTGAACCAGATCGTGAAATTTTTGATCTTCACAAGAGGTCAATGCCTTTGTACGGCCATGTAATTGGAGAGACAAACCTTGATTTTCGTCTTCGTTATCTTCAAAAACATCTTTCGATGAGGCAGTTGGAGAATGTATCTCAGGGCTTTCTTTTTTCTCCTCACTCTCAAAAAAAGAAGGGGTGACAGCCTCTTGGATTGGCGGCACAGGAGTTTGCATCACAATCTGTTCTGTAGGAGGAGAAAGAGTGTGGGGAGATTTTTTTTGTTGGATCGTCCCGCCTGGAACCCACTTTTTCTCTTGGAACAGCTTGTCCCTATTCATGTTCTGTTTTTGATTGAATAATGGAGGTTTTATCTGTTTTGCTTTAACGCAAAAATATCGAATGATTCCATAATAGGCAACGCAAGAGGTGATGACTGCAAGTGCCACTGCGATCGTTTTTTTATTTACCCCGGTTAATAGAGAGAGGTTATTGACGATAAAATAAACAGAGGATGAGATGGGAAAACAGGGATTAAAACGAGTATTCACGCTATACCATGATTAATTGGTTAAAAATTTTGATTCAATTTAAATTTTAAAATCGAAAGTTCATCGAGTTTAAATAAAAAACGCTTCTTTTTCAATATCAAAATTTATTTTAATAGAATTAAAAACTTTCTTCTTATCAAATCACCTTAGAACCTACTCATGATCTTTGATCACGCTGCTTTGCTGCTATAAATCATCGGATCAAAGATGTTGAACGGGTTATAAGAGAGGAATCGCGAGGAGGCAACATGCTCGTTTCAATCCAGTTTAGAGGGATAAAATTTTAAAATCGCTGTTTTAATCTGCTGTACCCTGTGAATTGGATTGATCGGCTCTTGCATAAATTTGTCATCGTCAATTAAAATAAACCCAAACTTCCGTTACTCGAGAGCTCATGTCCGATTACCAAGTCATTGCCCGCAAATTCCGCCCCCAAACGTTTAAAGATGTTGTTGGTCAAGATGCCATTGTGACAACCTTGAAGAATGCCATTAAATCTAAACGACTCGCTCAAGCTTATCTATTTTGCGGTTCAAGAGGAACGGGGAAAACAACGCTTGCCCGCCTTTTAGCAAAAGCGCTCAATTGCCTTACTCCCACACCCGACCATGAGCCCTGCAATCAATGTTCAACTTGTCGCGATATTACATCGGGAATGTCATTGGATGTCTTAGAAATCGATGGAGCTTCCCATCGAGGAATTGAAGATATTCGTCAAATCAACGAAGCTGTTGGATATGCCTCTTCAGGCCACTACAAAGTGTATATTATCGACGAAGTGCACATGCTCACAAAAGAAGCCTTTAACGCTCTTTTAAAAACACTCGAAGAACCCCCTCCGAAAGTGAAATTTTTCTTTGCCACAACAGAGCCCCACAAAGTCCCGTCCACAATTTTATCGCGCTGCCAGCGCTTCAATTTAAGCCGAATTCCGCAGCCTCTCATCGTGGCAAAATTGCAAAGGATTGCCCGCCAATTGGAAGTCGAAATTGAGGAGGATGCTCTAAGACTGCTCGCTCAGCGTGCGGAAGGGGGATTGAGAGATGCGGAATCGCTCTTCGATCAAATCCTGGCTTTTGAAGAAGGACCGATCACCTTAACATCTGTCACCTCTATTTTAGGGTTAATGCCGCGTGATATTTACTTTGAAATCGACCAAGCGGGCAAAAAAGGGGAATTCCTTAAAGCTTTTGAAATTGCGCATCGCGTGTTTTCTGAAGGCAAAGATCTGTCGTTTTTTATTGAAGGGTTGATTGATCACTTGCGTCAAATCTTATTAGTCAAAGTCTGCGGCATTCATTCTTCATTTATGTCCCTGACCGATTCTGAAAAAGACAAATATCTGCAAGCCGCCTCTCTTTATTCTCGGGAACAGTGTCTTGACCTTATCGAATATTTGATTGAAGCTCAAAATCAACTCAGGACAACTCCGTTTGGCAAAATTTCATTGGAAATTATCCTTCTGCATGCGATGAGAAGCCACTTCAGGTTATCTATAGAGCAATTAGTCCGCCAGTTGGGTGAATTAGAGGAAAAAATCAATGAAAAAAGCGAAGAAACTCCCCCTTCAAGGCAGATAGAACAACCAGAGTCCTCTGTAAGCGTTACCCCTCCTCTTCCTCCTGCCGCGTCACCCAAATCCTCTTCTCTTCAAGCTTCAATGCCTCTTTCTCCATCGGTGCCGGCAGCTCCTTTGACTTCTAAGCCAACTCCTGCAGTGCAGCACCAATGGCTACCACCCAAGGAGGATCCAAGAAGCTCCATCACAATAACAACTGCCCCTTTGCCTCAACCACAGCCGCTGTCCCCTCCTCCTCAAACCCTCTTTGATTCCTTTACAACGGAAGATCCGACACCCACGCCAGCTGATTTAGGAAAAAGGCAAACACACTCCAAAGCCCCCTCCTCTTCCCTTCCCGTTTCGCCTCCACCGGCTGCGGCGTTTAAAGCGGTAGAAACTCCGCTCCGAATTGAAGAGTTAAAACGTCCAATGCACGCTTATGACACATTGATGCACTTTGCGGCGGTTGAATTGGAAGGGAAGCTGCAAAAGAATTAATAGACTTCTTCGGAAACTTGCTTTTCTTGAAAAAATTGCCCTTTTTGAGCAGATTGTTTTGAAAATGTTGAGAGCGTATGCGTGCATAGGGTCGAAAAGTTTTACAAAAAAGATGCCAAAAATGGCAATTTTTTCAAGAAAAGCAAGTTTCCGAAGAAGTCTAATCGATGAAGAGAGCCTCTAAACATGAAGCTCTGCTCAAATTAACAAAGGATAAAATATGGGTTCTGGTTTCGCACGAAAAAAGAAAGAAGCAAAATTAATGCAGCAACAATTCAGCCAACTCCAAGAGAAGATGAGCACGGTAGAAGTGGCAGGATCAGCAGGAGGAGGGCTTGTCACCATTACACTGACTGGTGATGGAGAGATGAAATCAGTCAAAATCAAACCTGAATGTGTCGATAAAGAAGATATTGAAGGGCTTGAACTTCTCATCAAAACAGCCTATACAGAGGCTCAGAAAAAACTCAACACAGAATCTCCCCAAGGACTTGGTGGTTTAACGGGGCTTTTTGGATAGTACTCCCCTTATTTTGGAGAGGATGAACTCAAAATTTGGACAACAAAGACAAGGTATTGTCCAACAATAACATGAGAAGAGCCCCTCTTGGCAATCCAAGAGCCTTATTTTGACTCTTGGGTGCCACGATCAATTGACTTGCTAAAAGAAGCCTAATGATTAATAGTCTGTCTTATCCGAACGAATTCTCAGGAAGTTTTGATCACTCTCGGTGTTGCTAATCGGTTTGAGTTGCATGTGCAAGTTCTGCTCTAATTGATCGTGATCTTCCTCTTCTGGGTTGATTCTCTTTAGATCAGACTTTAAATCGTTTGTATCAGTAGCAGTGAAAAGGGAGGTTTTAAGATTGATCTGCTCTAATTCCTCTTGTGCCCACTCATTCGATGGATTTAATCGAAGCACTTGTTCTAACAGCTCTTTCTTTGTCATCTGTACGTTCTCTACCTGCACAAACGGGACTTCAATTTTTTCTTCATCTTCAAGCAAAAATGCTAACTCACAATACGCCTCTTCTAATAGGGGATCCAATCGAATTGCTTCTAGAAGTAAACTTTTTTTTGTCCATTTTTTCCCATCAGCAGTAAAGCTCCAATCGTTAAATAATGAATGTGCGAAATTCAGGTAACGGGAAGAAACATCGGGTTCAACGGAGATTAACTGAAAATGCACATTAAGAATGTCCCAGACTGTCCCATCCAACAAAGTAATCTTTTTAAGGTCTTGAATCTTTTCAATATCTTCAATCTCTTCAATCTCTTCAATATCTAAATAATCACGTAGATAATCCAAAGCTGGCACATCTTGAGGATTTAAATCGATAATGTTGAGGTAGCAATCCAATTTTGTCATCTGAGTCCCGTCATTCAATTCAACATAGCCATTGTCGGACAATTGCGAAGCAATATAGGCATAAGCGTCACATAAATCTTCTACATCATTGCCTTCATTTTCTGGATAAAATTCTAAGAATTTAAGATAAAGATCCCAACGAGTGATGACCTGTCCATCAGCCTTTTTAATCACTTCGTGGTCGAAAAGATCCTTTACCAGATCTCTGTAAACCGTATAATCAGTCGAGCCATTTTGGAGTTGACCAAGTAATGCTTGATAATCATCAGATAAATCATCAACACGGCCCATTACAGTCCATACTCCCAAATTAGAATCATCATCTTGTTCGTCATGGCTCTCAGAAAAATGTGAAGAGAGATCACTCTTTTCACTTCCTTTTTCAACGAATTCTTCATCCTTGTGAGATAAATCATTAACCCGGTCCACTGGTAATTCCAAATTAGAATCATCATCTTGTTCGTCATGGCTCTCAGAAAAATGTGAAGAGAGATCACTCTTTTCACTTCCTTTTTCAACGAATTTTTCATCCTTGTGAGATAAATCATTAACCCGGTCCACTGGTAATTCCAAATTAGAATCATCATCTTGTTCGTCATGGCTCTCAGAA
>JBIRBM010000087.1:0-1588 GCA_044326545.1 Parachlamydiaceae bacterium
ATTGACTTCTCTAGTACTCTCAACAAGTGTGTAGCGCTTTTCTTCCAAGTAAAATTTTGCGCATGAGCCTTGCTAGCTTCTCGCAAAGCGTTTACTTTTTCAGGATTTTGGACTAAAAAAGAAATTGAATTTGAAATTGTTGATGGATCATCAGGATCACAATACAAAGCGGCAGAACCACATACTTCAGGCAATGAAGAGCGGTTACTTGCTATCACGGGGCAACCAAGTAGCATTGCTTCCAAGGGCGGAAGACCAAACCCTTCGTAAAAAGATGGAAAGATAAGACACATGGCATTTGAATATAGACCCGCCAAAGTTTCGTCACTAACGTATCCCATTTCAATAACGCGATCACTGTTCAATTTTGATTCTTTGAATACTTTTGAATACTGTTGCCCGACAATAACGCAATGAGGAGCTTCTGTGCCTAAAAGTTCAAGCGCTTTTAATACACTTGAAAAATTTTTATTAGGACTCGCACTAGAAACGGCAAGTACATAGGGTTTGCCATCTAATTTATACAAAAGTTCTAAAGGTGGTTCTGGTTTGAATTTTTGAATATGTTCACAACCGAGAAGAATAGTTTCAAATTTTTCTACAGAAATGCCAGTATATTTAACCAATTCAGATTTTGAAAACTCTGAATTGGTCAAAATACTTCTACTTCTTCTTCCAGAGATGTTTAACAAAGCTTTGTACCACCATTTAAACTTCCAATCAAAATTTTGAGGAATTGCGTAGACCTGCGCGTCATGAAAAAAAATGACGTGATTTAGTCTGAATAAAGGCCCTGTGTTGCATAAGCTCAGCACCCAATCTTCAGAGGGCAAACTCGCTAAGTCTAGTTGCTCCCAAGCATGGCCTTTGCGGCTTCCTATACTCTTGATTTCCCATTCTTTTGCAAACGAAGGAATGAGGAAAGATGAATTGCTTTCGATAGCAAGTTTGAAGTGCAATCTAAGACCATTGCGTTCATAACGACCTTGAGCGTCCAGAAAATGATGAGAAAGACTAGATAAAATTTCGCCAGCTACTCGTTCTACACCTGTTATCTTTCGTGTTAAGAATCGACCATTAACCCAAATTGTTTTTGAATTCATGCTTGTAGCTTTTAAGAAAGTTTAAAAAAATAAAAAAGTTGGCATAGATTTGCTTTACTATAGTAGAGTTGAGGTTCATTACAAGATCTAGCCAAGAATTTTTTAGTAAAAGCACCAACAAATGTCAAATTTTGTGGAGACGATCAAGTGCAATATGCTTCGGGTTCAGATTTTCTAGCGATACGTAGTCCTTTTAGGTACATTATTCAATTAGTTGTGCCTGCTGTATGCGCTATTTATTTGTCGTGGTTTTATGGTTGGTTTGAAATTGGTAGCCATGGTCTCTGGCCTCTTTTAATCATATTAGCCATGACAATGATATGGGTACGGTTCGATATTCATAAGTTAGTTAAAATTCAACGTTATCGATTTGTTGTTTTTAGTGATCTATTTACTAGAACTTTAGTAACATATTTATTGATTAATGTTATTTTCGCTATTGATGGCACTCTGGATGGTAAATGGAAGCATGCCATTTATTACGC
>JBIRBM010000058.1:0-4503 GCA_044326545.1 Parachlamydiaceae bacterium
ATTGCAAGCTTGAATTTTTAAAAATTCGAACGAATTTGAATCATTTTGCTTTGAAATACAAGCTGATCTTGAAAGCAAATCAGATGGCTTTCCGTGAATTAAAAATTTTACGAGAAAATGCCATGCGTGCGTAAGGTGAGTGACTAATCGCTCGCCTAACGTCAAAAGCTGAGACTGTCCATTTTTTTGTGTAAATGACTTCAATCATGTGTCCAAAAAATGGACTATGCCAATGCATGGATCGAAAACGATCATTTCTCACCTCTTATATTTGCATGGGAGGAAAAAAAAATGATCTCCAACAATGGATAGGACATAGTCAAAAAATTCGATGAACCCGTTTCATGCATTGAGATGATTGACAAGTTGACTAATGAAGATCTTGTTAAATTTAAAGAAGCGTGGCAGCAGACAGCTAAAGCAATCGATAGCATTAGAATGTGAAAAGAGAAGCATACGGCAGTAAGGGAGTTTTCTAACCTCCTTAAATCAAAAGGCCCATCTATTTTTAAGATGAGCCTTTTATAAATAGTGTGTATTAAAGGCACTAAACTTTCAATCGAAGGTACTGAACTTTCAATGGATGGGATGTTTGCGCTCTGGTGGCTACAGCATTAGCTAACACATCTTTGGCTTCCTCTGAAATAGTTTCTCTAAAGGCGACAGCTGTTATGGTGAAGCCGGTCGGGGTCATAAGAAAATCAGCAAAAGTTGGGATATCATAGACTTCAGAATTGAAACCTGAAAAATTACATGTTCTTGTTTGTGGATGATCGGAAAGATATTTAATCACAGAAGCCATAGAATTTAGTTTAAGGTCTTTTTCTCCCGGTACGTTTTCAAATGATATAGAACGATCTGCTAGGTAAAGATCAAAAAAATCATCATATCTTTCTTCTGGAAGAGGGTTTGTAGTTTTGTTAAAAATGGTATAAAAAGAAGTGATAATCAGTTCTTTTTCCATTTTTGCCGATTCGATAAAGAACTGTGTTGCTTGAGCCTTATGTTGTTCTGATTCAATTTTTAGTTTCTCCTCTTCAGCAAAATGTCTTGCGGCTATCTCTTCCCACTTTTTTAGTTCAGCTCTATCCTCACGAATTTCAAGAGCCAATACCTCACTTTCAATGAGTGCTTTGTCAGATGCTTCCATGAAGTTTCTTGCATCTTCAATAACGGTCATATCTGAAAAAACAGGTTGGAGTGCATCAAAATAATTAGCTTTAAATAGTAATCTTTCTTCTATATTTAAGAGACGACGACTTCCATCCGGATTTTTATGATAAATAGCCCCTGTAGTAAACGCGGCATCGGTAAAATCAGTAAATTGTTTTTGTAATTCCTCCATATATGAATCTGTTTTGGATAAAATATAGGCTATCTTCTTGTATTGATGTTCTTTACATTCCTCAATTTCTTCTTTGGTTAAGGAGCGTTTCGTGCCATCTATATTAAAATTGAAAATTTTGCCTTCTGCAATTTGTCGATCAATAAAATTTTCGCATCTGCTTTTTTCTTTTTCAAATCTCTCTTGAAAAGTTTCAGGTTTTTGTATTAAAGCACTAGTTCCGACGAACATGAACAACCTCGTTTCGTTTAAAGATTTATAAAATTAATAATATACAGAAATTCTACTTTATAAACAAATATTTTTTGATTTTCGTGGATTTTTGTTTAAACAAAACTACATAAACCTTTTTTATATAAAAATTATAATTTATTAATAAAATAAATAACACTTAAATAATATAATTAAATTTATAAATACGATGTTCGATTTGTAAAAAAGGACTCAATTTATGAATACTCGTTTAGATTCAAGTTTTTTTGAACCCAATAAACCTGATATACCTTCTGATCACCTTCTAGATTCTGATAGGATCTCAGGTAAGAGAGATGTAAGGTTAATAAGAGAATTTAAATCCGCAGATGTGTTCAAGACAGGAATTTATTCGTTAGGGGGCCTAGAGAATCCCAATATCGAACAGCACAAATTTTCAGAAATGAGGTTAGCAAGTCAACAAGAGGAGGACGTTGAAGACTCATTCGAAGACATTTCACTTGATTCAGCGAAAAAATCTTTGAAAGGGAAAATAAGCATGGGTGTTCAGGAGGAATGCACAAGTATTGCTAAAAAAAGTAAAAGTACAGCTGAAAATATCAAAGGCGTTGCCGCGACAGTTTTAATAACAGAAGGAAGTTGTAAAATCTTAGAGAAAGAAAACAGCCTTCTTTACAGTGTAATTGAAGCTCAAAAACATAACAATTATTTAGCAGAAAGAAAAATCAAGACACAGATCATCTACAGTAGTGCTAACCAAGTTCCTGTTACACAAACAGTCCGCAAATTCACGGCTATTTCGCACGATTTGAAGCAAGAAATGGACGAAATAGAATTAAAATTTGCAGAACTTGGCATCACTCTTAATCCATCAGCTGATCGAATTATTAGGAGTCTGGAAAACAGATCCTTTGAGATACTTGATCAACACATTGTACCTAAAGATTTCGACGCTGATAGACATGCATTGAAAAAACTGTTAAATCATTTTATCAGACGGGATGTCGTAAGGTATGGCGATGCAAAATTTACAGAACAGCGAGTATTTGCGTTCTCTGAAATATTCATCGAAAAAGCCGTAGAATCAGGTTTTATTTATAAAAAAAAAACTGATGGCACACGAAATCCGGCTCCACTTTCAAGAGAAGAAATCCAAGCCTTTAAAAACACTTTTCAAAAAGCATTATTAATCACCCTAATTGAGCTGAAACTTATCTTTAATAAAGATGAAGAAAGCAAGGAAACTAAGTCAGAAAATTTCTCTCCTTATTCTCAATTGACAGTTGGCAGGCTAGAAGAAAAGAAAGATCTATCACTAACCGGACGAATAATCCCAATTTCCTCATCTAATAAGCGTTTTAAAGCATCAGAACTATTGAAAATCATCATGACCATTCGTGCGCTTAGGGAGAAGCGAGAGGATTTTGAGCTACAACGGTTAGATGTACTTAAGGATAAGATTAAACTTGTTGAGATTGAAAGATCTTCAAGAAGGGAAGCAATTCAAAAGGAAGATTCGAAGAAAATAGATAAAAAAAAGAAAAGCTTTAAAGAAATCATCTCAGAAATTGATGGTATTTATAAACACGTACTAGCTGAGAAAAAGCCAGCAATAACAGTCTAACTTTTAAAGGCACGACAATCGGAAAATGAGAAAATTGAGGAGGGTGGAAGATGAATGGTAAAAATGATTTTCAAGATTCAATCTCAAAACAAGAATCTGCCGAGATATAATCAAAAGTTGTGTCTAGGAGAATAAAAAAAGAGAGCGTATTCTCGAAGATAATCTACTAAAAAAATCTTCAACAAAGAGGAATACGCTCATGGAAAAGCATGACATTTTTTCGAATTTAAAAACACATCTAGAAAATATTCTCAGAGAGGGAGCAAAAAAACTCCTGCAGCAAGCTATTGAAAATGAAGTTCAAGAATGAGTTGATTCATATAAAAACCAAAAAGATGAGAAAGGTAGAAGAACAATCAAGAAAAATGGTTATCTTCCCTCAAGACAAATTCAAACAGGCCTTGGAAATATAACAATAGAACAACCTCGTATCAGAGGGATTTCTTTTACAAGTGCCATACTTCCAAAATATATGAGGAGGTTACCTAGCATAGAAGCTTTAGTGCAAGCTCTCTATCTCAAGGGGATATCAACAGGCGGTATGCAAGAAGCTTTGGAAGCAATTCTTGGGGAAAATGCCAAAGGGCTTTCTGCAACAAATATTGTGAGACTCAAAGAGAGCTGGGAAACAGAATATTCGGATTGGAATAAAAGAGATTTATCGGAAAAGCATTATGTTTATATCTGGGCAGATGGGATTTATTTTAATGTTCGTTTAACGGATGAAAGGCCTTGTATTTTAGTTCTTTTAGGAGCTACTGAAGATGGAAACAAGGAGTTGATAGCCATTTATGATGGAATGAGAGAGAGTAAAATTTTTTGGAAAGAAATGATGCAGGATTTGAAGAGAAGAGGGCTAGCAATAAGTCCACGTTTGGCAATATAGTTAATTAGATTTAAAAATTTACATATTAAACACATGATCAATTGTTTGTGAAAGGATAGAAAATTGATGAATCATTGACCTGACTTGTGCTTTAAACCAACCCCAATATTTCTCAATTGGATTAAGATCACGAGAATAAGGAGGAAGGAAAATGAGCTTACATTCGGCTTTTTCTATCAATTCTTGAGTCCGTTTTGATTTGTGAAAAGTTGCGTTATCCATAATAATCTGAGTTTGGAGTTTTTTACGCAACCATTAATAACAGGCGATCTTGCTCTGCTATGTTTATCGATAGCTTTTTCGGTTGATGAGTATAAGCTGCAATACCAGCCAATAGATTGATCAAAAAATTCCCGGCACTTCTATGACGTGTATGCTCAATTTGAGAAATATTTTTTAATTGATCATTTACAGTTTCAATTATAGCCCGCTTCC
>JBIRBM010000036.1:0-15934 GCA_044326545.1 Parachlamydiaceae bacterium
TGAGGTTCTCTTTTTGCCAGTTGGAAAAAATCGGTGTCCGCCAGTTGATCTATTTCTTTTTGAAATGCGTTCATTTTACACTGCGCCTGTATTGATTAACCGGAGGATTATGCACTAAAAGTTATTTTTGATAAATGGTATAAATGATAAGGAATTTAACGCGATCTGCAAATTTTTCTTTAGTCAACGATCAAATATCTCAACATCAACTCATTTGCACTTCGAGCTTGAATGAGTAGATTCAAGACGAACAAGAATTGGGCGGTGTCTTAGATAGATCCTTTTGCATGTTTTGTATCACTTCATTTAATTTTTTCTCCCTTTTTTTCCAAGCACCATAAGAGCGCTTAGCCTCTGCAATCACTTGATGTAAATCAGTTTCATTAACCGGTGAAGGAAAAGACAAGGATGGTGATGACCCAATATAATGGGTATAAATAGAGCGATCGATTCCCACTTCTTTTTTTGCTAAAGAATCCTCATGAAGAAGATTCCTTTCACTATTTTGATCGATAAAGGGGTTTTCCTTTTCAGAAATCGGCTCATTCAAGCTCCATCGAGGGATTTCGACTCCGTCAAAGGGATGAGAGCGTTCACGAAAGTCCAAAGGCTCAAAAAGATCAAGAGAGGTTTTTCCAGGCATTTTCATTGTCTCATTTAGAGGGAGTTAAAAGGGTGAAAATTTGCACTTTGAGCTTGAATGAATATATAAAATTTTGGATCAGAAAAAACGAGAGAAAGGCTCATGTCATCGAATTTTTTCAGTCATTTTTCAAAGTCCAATTAATCGGAGGATCTCCCTGTTTCTTTAAAAGTTCATTAATTTGCGAAAAATGACGGCACCCAAAAAAACCATTGTGAGCAGAAAGAGGAGAGGGATGCGCAGCTGTGAGAATCGAGTGTCGAGAAGGAATTCCCTTTTGGAGCAAAAAACGGCATTTGTCTTGCGCCGATTTTCCCCATAAGACAAAAATCACAGGATCTTCACGCTCTTCTAATTTTTTGGCAACAGCATCGGTGAACCGCTCCCACCCTCGTCCATGGTGAGACATGGGCTCACCTTGCCGAACTGTAAGGGTTGCATTAAGTAATAACACGCCTTGACGTGCCCAAGACAGAAGACAGCCATGCTCTGCTCTTGGCAGCTGTAAGTCATTCTCTAGTTCTTTATAAATATTTTGCAACGAAGGAGGGAGCTTAATCCCTATTGGAACACTAAAACTTAACCCGTGTGCCTGCCCAGGGCCGTGGTAAGGATCTTGCCCGATAATCACGACTTTGACCTGATCAAATGGAGTTTGGTAAAATGCATTAAAAAGCAGATCGCGAGGAGGATAAATAGGAGAGGGAGAAGAGGCATATTCTAGTTCGATAAAAGCAGCAAGCTCTGTCATATACGGCTTTTCTAACTCTGATTTAAGCTGGGTATGCCAGCTAGGCTCAAGAATAAAAGGAGAAAAAGGGAAAATGTCACGACAATTCATAGTGGACCTATCAATTTTTTTATTTGTTCCAACAGAGCGAATGCCTGTTTTTTCTCCATGAGTGTGAAGTCTCCCGCTAAATCTTCCATCCGTTGATGGAGCCGCTGCAACTCTTGAATCACAGCTTTTCCCCCTTTTTTTTGTCGATGATCTGTTTGTCCAAGGGGAAATTGTCGACGAATCATTGTCAACATTTGAGCTTTTGTTTCCCCTTGATAATTCTCTACAATCACTTGTTTCTCTTTGAGATCTCCCTCTCTACTTGCTAGAACGTAAATGGCTTGACGAGGAATCAGTTCAATTTTTGAGCGAAGCTGCTTTGGCATTTCTTCACAGAAATTGTAATATTGCATTAAGTTATAGGGGGTTTGCCGATTCCCATATGCTGCCATTAGCCAAGCCGTAAACGCACCTTCGCGATAGCGCGTTAATACTTCATGCGCTTTTTTTATTCTTTCACCGTGCAAAAGAGCGGCTTGGTTATTAATCGCTTTAACTTCACATGTTAAAGAAATAAGAAAATTTAAATCGCTCCCGATTTCCTGTTGATCATGAGAATAATGTTTTAATAAATTGGTGAGCTGTTCTTTTTCTTTTTCGCTCAAATCTGTGACACTAAACATCCCTGAAAAAGTCGTTAAATGCCCCGTTGCAGATTGTTTGGCCATTTCAGCCATTTTCGATGTTTTACCCGGCTTATTCATCCGTTGATCAAGTATAGAATTCACTTTTGCCATCGAAATATCCTTCTTTTTTATATCAAGACTGTTGCTTCAAAGATTTTGAACAGGTTCTTAAAAAAGACTGTATGTAAAGCGGCTTTACATCTGCACAAGGTGCCAACAATCATTAGAGGCTGTTTTCAGATTCAATTTTTTTTCAACCGCTGCAGAATTTCTTTCGTTAAATTCTTAAAATCATCTCCGGCTCGACTATCAGCATCTGTGTCAAATACCGGTTTTCCGTAAATTGCAGCCTCCGAGATGGCAATATCTCGGCGAATTTTACTTTTAAAAGCTTTGTCGGGAAAAGTGCGCTCAATCACATCCAAAAATGCTTGATTGCTTTTTCCTCTTGCATTCCAGAATGATAAAATCACCCCTAAAACATTTAATGGGTGACGCTGGCTAATATTTGTGATGAATTGACTGAGCCGCTCAAGCCCTTTTACACTATAAAACTCAGGGGTTGCACAAACAAGGGTATGATGAGCGGCAATCAAAGCCGATTCTGTTAACCAACAAAGAGAGGGTGGAGTGTCAATGATGACAACATCATAAGAGAGGGGCTCAAGAATGCAGCGGAGCTTCTCATGAGAATAGCGATCTGCTGCCAAAACGCCTGTGACTTCAACGCGCTCTAACCATGTATCGGCAGGAATTAAATCAAGATTGGGGATGTGAGATTTTAAAATGACCTCTTTAAGTTCTTGAGTCCCCTGAAGAACGGGAGCTAGGCTCTCATTTTCATCAGGGTCAAACCCCAATCCTGTTGTCAGATTTGCTTGAGCATCAAAATCGATTAGCAGCACCTTCTTTTTATGAAGCTTTGCAAGGGCTGCCCCGACATGCAGGGCAATAGAGGTTTTGGCAGTTCCCCCTTTGAAGCTACTAATGGCAATGATTTGCATCAAACACAATCCTTGATTTAGGCTGTATGCGCCGGAGTTTGCGATTCATAAGGGGAAGTGAGTGCTCGTTGTTTCCTTTCCTCTTCAATCAATTTTAAGAAAGTATCAAGTTGAATTTCGCCGTGAACCACATTATTTCGCGTTCTTAAATTCGCCGTTTGATGCTCAATTTCTTGATCACCGATTGTTAAGATATAATTGGCTTGGGCAAGCTGTGCGCTACGCACTTTCTTGCTCACTGATTCTTGCGTACTGTCAACTTCAACGTGGAATCCTTCTTTTTTAAATTTTGCTGCAAGTTGCCGGGCATAAGGTTCATGCCGATCAGCCACAGTTAAGATCCGAATTTGAAGGGGGCTGAGCCAAAGAGGAAATTTTCCTGCAAAATGTTCAATTAAAATCCCCATAAAACGCTCGATTGATCCGAAAAGAGCGCGATGAATCATCACAGGACGTTTACGGCTTCCGTCTGGAGCTGTGTATTCTAATTCAAATCTTTCTGGAAGAGCCATGTCAAGTTGAATGGTTCCACATTGCCAGCTTCTGTTAAGGGCATCGTGGATATGAAAATCGATTTTAGGGCCATAAAATGCGCCATCTCCTTCATTGATTCGGTATGCTCGCCCCATTTCATCTAAGGCTCCTTTGAGACCTGCAGTGGCAATTTCCCATTCCTCATCAGAGCCTATCGTGTTGGCTGAAGGACGAGTTGAAAGTTCTAGGCGATAAGAGAGACCAAAAGTGGTATAAATTTCATTGGCAAGAGAGATGACGGAGATGATTTCTTGTTGAATGTCTGTTGATTTCATAAAGATGTGGGCATCATCTTGGTGGAAGCCTCTTACACGAAATAGCCCTGAAAGAGATCCTGATGGCTCATAGCGATGGACGTGGCCGATTTCAGCGATTCGCAAAGGAAGCTCTCTATAGCTATGGGTGTTGCTTTTATAATAAAGCATACAGCCGGGGCAATTCATCGGCTTTATTGCAAAATCCCGCTCTTCAACCTGTGAAATAAACATATTTTGACGGTAATTATGCCAGTGACCCGAAACCTCCCACAATTCTTTAGTCATTAAAGTGGGTGTTTTAATTTCAATGTAATCGTTGCGGCTAAGGCATTCACGGATATAATGAACCAGTTGGTTCCAAATCATGAGCCCTTTTGGATGGATGAAGGGCATACCGGGAGCCTCTTCTTTGATCGAAAAAAGATCAAGTTTTGGCCCTAAGATTTTATGGTCTCGCTTTTTAGCTTCCTCGAGTTGATGCAAATAATCTTTGAGGAGCTTTCGATCCGGAAATGAGGTCGCATAAATACGGGTGAGCATTTCATTTTTAGAATCACCCCTCCAATAAGCCCCGGCGGTTTTCATGATTTTAATCGCTTTGATTTTTCCTACATTGTAAAGATGGGGGCCTCGACATAAATCAAAAAATTCACCTTGACGATAACCAGACAAAGGCGCTCCTTCTTCAAAACTTTCGATGAGCTCGCATTTGTAAGGGTTTTGTGAAAAAAGGGCTAAGGCTTCTTTTTTAGAAGGAATCACCTCTCTTTGGGAAAGATAATTTGAGGAAATAATCGTTTGCATTTCTTTTTCAAGCCTTTCAAAATCAGCGTCTGAGATATGCAAATTCGCAAAATCATAATAAAATCCATTTTCAATTGGAGGGCCAATTGTGGGTTGTGCTTCAGGCCAGATACGCAAGACTGCCTGTGCTAAAACGTGTGCGGAGGTGTGGTGGAAAATTTCTTTTCCTTCCGGATCATCAAAATTCCAAATCTGCACTTGATCCCCTTCACCTAAAGGATGGGAAAGATCAACCGTTTTTCCATTGATTGAAGCTCCAAGAGCCTCATGAGGCCCTTTTAAATTCAATTTATCTGCAAGATCCTTTGCGGTGCTTCCCTCTGGAAGTTCAAAAGAAGATCGATTCTTTAGGTAATGAATGTGCATGCCCTTTCCCTTTTAATAAAATTGGACGAAGAGAGTGATTCTACATCATAAATGAAAAAAAATGAAGTCTTTGGAGAAAATATCCTCACTTAAAGAAAAATAACGTTCTTTGTTGGTCACAACCTGTTTACTATCTATGATCAAGTCCTAAGGAAATTTTAAAGTTCAGGCTTTACGAAAATTTCCACACCTTTTGTATCACAAGAATTAAACTGATTTAAACGACTTTTTCTTCTTTAGGTTGTGTGGGTTTGTTCATCACTCCTCTTTTTTCGGTGTGATTTTGCCTTGTTGATCACTAGACTTCTTCGGAAACTTCATTGACTTGCTAAAACCGCCATTTTTGGCCTCTTTTTTGTAAAATTTTTCGACCGTATGCACGCATACGCTCTCAACATTTTCAAAACAATCTGCTCAAAAAGGGCAATTTTTTCAAGCAAAGCAAGTTTCCGAAGAAGTCTACTTCTAAATGTTTGTTTAAAACGTCAAACTTATCTTCACCTCATCATCTTATCATCCGCTTATTCGGTCGTTTATGAACAATCAAAGCGTGATCCGAACATGTTTTCATTCAAGCTCAAACTCCGAATGCAGGCTGCGCCAAAATTTGCACTTTGAGCTTGAATGAGAATAGATAAAGGGGCGGGGGGAATTTTCTCAATCGAAAGAGGACAATCTGGATTCTTAATCTTAAAAAGCCTATGCTTGAGGCTCTTTTTGCCTAATAGATTGAACAGCTTCTAAAAGGCTTCATCATAAATATGATCCACAAACTTAATTGACGAGGAATTTGTATGTCACAACAAGCATCAGACAGCGAACGCAAAAAAGCGTTGAGCTTAGCCCTTGGACAAATTAAAAAACAATTTGGCGATGGTTCAATCATGACGTTTGCTAAACACTCATTAGAAAACGAAGTGAGCGTAATCAAAACCGGTGCCCTCGCCCTGGATATCGCTTTGGGTATTGGCGGTGTTCCACGTGGACGGATAGTGGAAATCTATGGCCCCGAATCATCGGGAAAATCAACCTTAGCCACCCATATTGTGGCAAATGCACAGCGCAATGGGGGAGTTGCCGCATACATAGATGCAGAACACGCACTTGACCCCTCTTACGCAGCTAAAATTGGGGTTAATTTGGATGATTTACTTATCTCCCAACCCGATTCAGGAGAAGAAGCGCTTAACATTGCAGAAATGCTAGCCAGATCAAATGCTGTTGATGTCATCGTCATTGATTCTGTTGCAGCTCTTGTCCCAAAATCGGAATTAGAAGGAGAAATCGGGGATCAGTTCATGGGGCTGCAAGCTCGCCTTATGTCCCAAGCATTACGTAAATTAACCTCTGCTTTAGCAAAAAGCAATACAACCGCTATTTTTATCAATCAAGTACGTGAAAAAATTGGAGTCGTTTACGGAAACCCCGAGACAACGACTGGAGGGCGTGCACTCAAATTCTACTCCTCGATCCGTCTCGAAATCCGCCGCACAGGGGGAATTAAAGGACCGGATAATTCAGAAATTGGAAATCGGGTGAAAGTGAAAGTGAGCAAAAATAAAATGGCTCCCCCCTTCCAAGTGGCTGAGTTTGATATTCTTTTTAATGAAGGAATTTCACGTACAGGATCTGCAATTGACATGGCGACAGAATTCAATGTCGTCGACAAAAGAGGAGCTTGGTTCAGCTATAAAGGACAACGGCTTGGCCAGGGAAGAGAAGCTGTTAGAGAAGAGCTTAAAAACAATCCTAAATTACTTGAAGAAATCGAGTCGTTAATTTTGCAACACTATAAAGAACGCCCCGTTGGAACTAAAGGTGGCGCGCGGGCTGCATCAAATCAAGATCAGTTTGATGATGAGACAGAAGAATCTTAGAGGCTGTTTAACATCTTCAATTTGATGATTGTTTGCTAAGCGCGTCTTTTCAAACAGACCCAACGCACACGGAGTGCTATTTCGCCAGAGCTTTCGCTTCAGCCCAAATAGCACTCCCGGTGCGTTGGGTCTGTTTTCAAATTCAAGTGACTTTGGGGCTTATCAAAGGCTTGGAGGCTGCTTCAATTTAAACACACGGTTTTTATAGGGGATGAAGTTGAAACGCGAGGAGGTTAGCCAGAGCTTGCAAGTCGCTATCTTCTAATTTTAAAAGACGAAGTGTTCGATTGAACTGTTGAATTTCCTCGTGGAACATCTCTTTTGCTCTCTCTTTACCAAAAAGATTTGCAATATTTAATGAATGGCCATGAATCAAGTCCTGCGTCATATCCTCAAGATCATCAGCAATCTGAAAAGCCATTCCAAAATGCCCCGCACTTTTTTTAACAAGGGGGAGCTGATCCAAATCGCCGCCACCAAAAAGCCAACCTAAAACAAATGATATTTCGAAGAGGGTGACTGTCTTTTTGTGAATAATATCTAAAACAAGGGAAAGAGAGAGATTTGGGGGGGTTAAGTCTAAAAATTGACCTCCTGTCGCTCCAAATAAGCCCGTATTATAGGCAGCGTTCTCGAGGGCTAACACACAGATTCGATTGCTTTGATCGGCGAAAGAGTGGTGACTGTTTTTGATCATGTCTTGATTGCGAACCAAGCAAGCATAGCCAGCCGAAATAAGAGCGTAGGTAGCAAGAAGAGCAACAGACTCTCCATAAAGGCGATGGGTTGTGGGCTTTTTCCTTCTTTCATCATCATTGTCCATACAAGGAAGGTCGTCGGCAATCAAAGAGGCTGTATGAAAAAATTCAATCGCCATCGCAGCTTCGGAAACGTCAGAATCATATCCAATCGCTTTTGCAAGCATCAAAACTAACGCGGGACGGAAACGTTTTCCACCATTTAGCAAAGCATATTCACAAGCATCCCTTAATTGATTTTTAGGTCCTAATGCTTCGACATTTTCACGCAATTTTTGATCAATAAACAGCTTGTAAGGTTCTAAAATAGAGATAAAAGATTTTTGTGTTTCCATGGGTCATCTAAATAAAAAAATAGAAAAAAGAGTGTAAACGATGAGATATTTATACACAAACAAGATTGGTTTTTTTAACGTATCCCACTCATGTAGAGTTATCCCTATACGACTGAAGTGTGTGCATAAGAAGTAATGAGGGCTTTAGCCGGGGGCTTAATCAATGATTGAGAAGGAATAAAGCCCTCAATATTTAAACAGGGGTAACAGCGGACGTTTTGTCCAATTAAAGTCCCTGGATTTGAGACGGTATTGCAACCAATTTGGCTATTATCTCCAATGATTGCCCCTAACTTTCGCATGTGTGTTGGGATGCGTTCATTCAAAAGATGAAGATTCACAGCAGTTTTATCTAATTTGAGATTGGCACATTTTGTCCCGGCCCCTAAATTGACACCATTTCCCAAAATCGAATCGCCTATGTAAGCAAAATGAGCAGCATGAGCATGATCGAAGAAAATGGCATTCTTGACCTCTGTGTCATGTCCGATGACGCAATGATCTCCTGTTAAGACAAGACCTCGAATATAAGCGCCATGCCTGATAATACAATGTTTGCCAATGATGCATGGCCCTTGGACATAAGCGCCTGGTTCAATAATAGAGCCTTCTCCAATTGAAATTTCTTTTTCGTTAACAAGGTAAGCAGAAGAAGAAATCGTTCCTTCTATCAAACCAAGAGGGTGTGTTTTAAAATAAAATGGCAGCTGTTGAAGAACAAGCCAAGGAAAGGGGTCGTTAAGAAAAAGTTCACGATGACGGTATTGAGAAAAATCAAAAAAATAAGAAGAAGAAATTGACATAGAATTTTGCCTAAGAATAACGAGATCCAATCATTTATAAGGGAGATTTAGAAAAAGGACGATAAAGTTTCCACACCTTTTATACAAGAAGAATTAGTTTAATTTAAAATACTTCTTCTTCTTTAGTTTGTGTGGATATGTTCATAACTCTCTGTTTTTCTCTCTTACATTGCTTGTTTATAACTTGTGTTCAACTTGTTCAAAAAGGTCATCTTATCTTCATATCGTCATGTTATGATCAATTGATTCCACCACTTATGAACAAAAATGGGGGATATGTATTATTTTTTTTAGAGCCTATTTTGACATTCGCAGTGTGTGTATTCGAGATGATGTTTCCCGAGGCTCAAGTCACATTTTTTCCGCTATTATGAGGGAAGAAATGTCTGTGAAGCTTTGTTTTGATTTTTCTTTAACAATCTTATTATTAGATTGTTAAAGATTTTTTTGGAATTTTAAAGATCTCTCGTGATGTTAATTGTCTTGAAGTCTGTGAAACGATCTTGACGATAAACTTTATGATTGATTATATTGTAGACCACTTAAGACAGGGTGAATATGAACATTGCCGAAAATAATTTAGTTCGCTTTATCAGCATTACCAAAAAAAAAGATGGCTTATTCGCCAATTTTCGCGTTAAAGGAGTGAAGGGAGGGGCAACATTTAGTTCATCCATTTCAGTTGATATGAATCAAGCCAATGTAAACGCAAGCGACACATTAGAAAAAATCATTGAAGAATGTAGTGCGATTGCTGTTCGCATGTCTGAAACAAAATTACAGTTCGAAGGTCTTCTTCACGTTTAAATTCTTTATCTGAGTGTAGCGCAGCTTGGCTAGCGCACTTGCATGGGGTGCAAGGGGTCGGAGGTTCAAATCCTCTCACTCAGATTCTTTTCTTCCAAGGACTTACGGGCATTCTCGATGAGAATGCCTTTTGTTTTTTATGGAGCATGTGGCGGATATGTGGCGGATGCATCCACCTAAAACTAAGGGGTAAACCGGTTGACCTTTTACTTTTCCAAAATCCTTGACGAAGGAACCTCGAATCCGATTGTCGCACGCATTGGTAGCCAGTTGCGGGAACTGTTGCAACTATGCAGAATGGATCAAAAGAAAAAAGACGATCTCAATTTTATTTTTCATGAAATGATGAAGTCAATCCTTGCCGCTGATAATCATGCCACGCCTCTTATTGAAGAATTAAAATCAATTGAAGATGACCCTGCAAAACATGGACTCTGCCTAGAAAAAAACAAATTCTCTATCCCGTCTTCTTTAAAACTCGACAACATCAAAGTGTTTCTTAAATACGCGAATGAAAATCTAAAGCTACTTGTACAAGCATTAGCGATTTTTTTCGAAAAAGGATGGACTGAAGCTAAATTTGAACCCATTTTAGATTATGTAGAAAAAGAACAAAGCAGGCTTGATGAAACTTGGTTACTAGGTACGTTGCTAAAATCTAATTTGAATTGGTTTGCAGACATTCTTGAGTTGAGAAATGTCGATGAGCATAAATTTTACAAACGACAAAAGAAAAAAGCCCTTATCGAAAATTATACGTTATCGAATATTAACGGACATCTAACATTAGTTCATCCAATGCTTTGCAACGGCATGAATGCCCATCTTTTTCTTTTAGATGCAAATAGGCGACTTTTTGTCTTAAGCGAAGAGATAATCGTGTCAACAATTGCTCTGTTCCTACCTAAACCCGTTTCTATATGCGAAATTCCAGAGAAGGAACGAAGAGAAGATTATCCAAAAAGGTTTAAACACTGCTTGGGCTTTGTTTCCTAGCTTCCCCTTTTTTCTTTTCCGGATGGAGAGAAATAAATCCGACTTACGGAGCTCTTCCACTGACTATTGGTTGATAATATCCAGTTTTGGCAGGTTCCAATATTCTAATGTCTATAAAACCAACCTTCTCCATGAAGGAAACAATTTCCTCAACTGTAACAGCTCTATAGTGCCCCACAGAATGATGAGATTTCCATCCCTCCGCAGTTTCATAAGTAATGTAAAGATGAACCACATAACGTCTTTCATCGACCCAATCCCATATTTGATGAACAAATCGTCGATATTTTCCATTTTGAAAAAATTTAGGAGGCATTACATTTGGGCGATCCTCCAAAAGTTTTTTATAATCTCTTAAACTTATTAGAAGCACTCCTCCATTCTTCAATCGATCACGCATAGCAGTAAGCGAATTAAATAAATCCTCGGAGCTATCTAGATGAGGCAAAGAATTGTCCATGCACATAACAACGCCATAATGAGATAAGGGAGCCGTTTTGAGTTGTCTCATATCATCAACACGAAAGTTAATTGACAATCCACGAACGCTGGCTTCTTTTTGAGCCCTTCTTATTTCCGAATGGGATAGATCGGAACCTTCAACTTGATAACCCAAACTAGCCAATCCTAGGGATTGCGTGCCAATGCCACAGGCGCAATCGAGAATAGGGGAAGCAATGTCCGGTGGGGGAATAAGGTGTGATAACACCTTCCCTTGCTCCCTCATTGAAATATCCCAATCTTCAAATATTAGGTGATAGATGGAAGCGAGTTTGTCATAAAAGCTTTGTTCTGAATTTTCATTTTTCATATTGAATCATCAATTATTAATTAAAAGTCTTTTTAATATTCTTTTAGTTTTGATTCTATGTTTTTTCGTTGCATAACTTTAGCCCAATCTAAAGCATTAAAACCAAGACAGTCCATGAAATTCATGTTGGCTTTTTGTGTTAATAAATAAGTCACAACCTCTTCATGTCCTCTGATTACCGCCCACATTAATGCAGTGCGTTTGTCTAAATCAGCTAAATTAATCGATGCATTGGTTTTTTCGATTAAATATTTTACAACAGCAGTGTAACCATTAAATGCAGCATAAATTAGGGGGGTGTTTCCTTGATGATTCATGGCATTAACATTAGCCCCTTTGCGAATCAACAATTTTACCACTTCTAAAAGACCATTATGAGCAGCATAAATTAATGCTGTATTACCAATTGCGTTAGTCGCATCAAGGATTGATCCATTTTCAAGAAGCAATTTTACAAGATTTGGATTGGAATCTTGAGAAGCCATAATTAAAGCCGTATTTCCATGACTATTTGCCACCTTGGTATTAGCCCCATTCAATAGAAGGTTTTTAGCAAGGAGAATGTTTCCTTCTTTTGCAGCAAATATTAAGGCAATATCATAGACTGAAATAAGGTCCGTTTTTTCATTCACCAGCTTTTTCCCCCACCGCTTTTTAGCCAATACGCCCTTATTTTGCGGGCGTGCCCTTAATTTTATGAGCGCGCTCATATTTTTATGAACATCGTTGGCCTTCTCTGATATAGCTACGCCGCACGTAATTTTATGCTCGGCGCTCATAAAGCATTATTTTTATTAAATTTTTTAATCCTTATTTTTTTGTGTGTAATATTTTTGCTTAGGATGGTTTAGAATATTAGGATATTGTCTTTTTAAAAGACCCTGATCACACATAGGATTTATATAGTGATTTCTAAGAGAATCTTCTTTCCTATTCAATAGTTGCGCCATCTCTGATAATGACAATGCTTTTACTTGGCATAGATCAAGAATGATCTGCTTAACCAAATTTTTTGAACTCTTCTTTGAATCCTTGATACTTTTTGTTATTTGCTGTAATTGCTCCAAATGTTCAGAGCTTTTGTTGTCCAAATGTTCGGAGTTCATGGCTAATTGTTCGGAGTTCACAATCAATTGTTCGGAGTTCGTTCCATCCAAATGTTCGAAGCTTTTTTCGGCAGAGTCGGAACCTCGGACAATATCACCTTTTATTGGGTGCTCTCCCATTAAATAGTAAAATGTTCCTTTGCCAGCGCCCTCACTCTTCAAAATTTTCTTATCAACAAGGCCGTGCAGTATTCTAGTGAGTTCTGACGGATGTTCTTTGCTAAGCTCGATCAATCTTCGATGGGTAACGCATCCTTCAGCTTTAGCTGTTACTAATGCAATTCTCTCTAATTGATCAAATTTATCAAATTTTTTGCCAAAAATCGATTTGAGCTGTAAAACAACATCTTCTGGTAATAAACTGGTCATTCGCAAAACAAGTATCGTTTGATTTGATTCAAATCTTTCTTCTAACTCAGGGCTTTTCCAATGTCGTTCATTCCAATTTTTATAAATCTTGGGAAATCCTGAGCCCGCCTGCTCCCCTAAACCGACCAATTGGAACATCTTTTGCAAATTCCGATTACGGCAATCGCTGACGCCCCCGCGTAACGCATCTTCTCGGGGTAATCTAAATAACCCAGGATTGCGAAATCCGAAAAGATCCGGTCTTTTAACTACAAGTATGGAACAATTTCCTGAATAGTCAGCATGTACTATGGTGTTGACTAACGCTTCTCTTAATGCCTCATGAACGGGCGTATCCTCAACCCTTTCGTCTGCAGATAGTAAAAATGGAACTTTTAAACCTTCATACAATTTGTTAATTGTGAGACGGTAAAAATCATATAAGTTCCCGCTCCAAGTAAAATCAGTTGTTATCCTATCGATCCAACGATTTTCCTCTATTGAGCGTGAACGCTCCTGATAATCGACGATATAGTTAGGAACAGCATCAAGAATAGATCGTAATTTTCCAAACATTAGAAGGCCTGCCAACGTGAGATATTCTTTTTTTGACTCTCGATTTCGCCCCCATCCTCCAATATCGCGAAGAAAATCTTGATCGTTGTGGTCATTAAATGGGTGATTAGGCTTGCGGTTAGCAAAATGCTGACGAAAAACATGGAATGTCGGAAGGTTAATATCTTCAAAGTTGAAGCCTTCCATTAAGTTGCTGTCTCGGGTATCGTTTATTTGATCTCCCAGCATTTGCTTTACAATATCATCTGGGCAGCGATAATCACCCTCGTTACCTCTACGAAAAGTTCCTCTTAGAGGATTACCGTTAATGTACACGGGTTTTTGCTTACGATGAGCTTGGGGAACGTTAATCCGTATTAAATGAACCCCTTGGTGTTCGAAAGATTCAATATCACCATTTTTCAGAAGATTGACATTTACCTTTTCAGGATTATTCAGGCCATTCCATAAGTCACGAATTACTTTATTGAAATCTTTTATACCAACGAAATCAAAAGATCCGTTTTTTAGCTCTTTGACGCCAAGAAAAATCATTCCACCTTCAGTATTTGCCATTGCAGAATAGGTCTCCCAAATACACTTAGGAAGACAACCACTACCGTCCTTACCTTCTCCAGACTTGAATTCTATGTCATAATCTTCTCGGATGGTTTCGAAATCAAAAAAATCAGGCTTCATCATCTATACCTATCTCAGAATTTATGTGTATTGGAATTAGACTTTCCCGACTTAACCCAAAGATCTATTTCTCTTTTTTGAAACTTCCAAAGTCGACCAACTTTGTGAGCCGGCATCTGTCTATTTTCGAGCCATTTGTAGATTGTATCTCGTTTCACACCCAGATATTGAGATATTTCCTCTACAGAAAGCCATCTATCATCTAATGCACTCTCATCTGCCATTTGAAAATCCTCTTATGACTTTTCTTAACTTGGCAGAATTCTAATACATACCAATAAAACATGAAAGAGAAGATTAAAGCATGCGAAAAGATATTGAAATATTTTTTCATCGACTATCAGAAATGATCGAAACACACCAGCTATACTTGTAAACACACCAGCTTGATCCGAAAACACACCAGTTAACAGAAGAAACACACCAGCTTGAGCTGAAAACACACCAGTTGGAAGAGTATAGCCCAGTAATTTTGATAGAAATTTTAGATGTTACTACTGAAGGGAATTATAAATATTTGATCAAATATCATTCAGGGGGCCATGGGGTTATCGTGTGGCATCCTAAAGCCATTGTCATGAAACTCGCGGTGTAAAAACGGTGCGCTGTTTTTACCTGTTGCAACCAGCAAAAATCGCGTGTTGATAAAAAATATCTTAAATCTTTAATCAAAAAACACCTTATACCCTCCCTTGGGTATTTCTTTACCAAGATCACCTCTTCCATTATCGGGCAAAGCCACGACAAAATCAGCATCTACTTCAAGCTCAGAAATTTTATCGGCCATTTCTGCGCTGTATATAACCAGAGCATAAGAGGGCTTGCCCTTCTCAAAATTACAAGCCTTTTCCAGCTCCTCTACTCGTTTTCTATTTGCAAGTTTCATTTTTACTCCTATTGTTTATATTTTCTTCTAAGTTTTTTAGCCTGGGTTCGAATTGATAAACTTCCAAAGCCTTTGAGTGGCTTTCCACCATTCTGGCAAGAAGTTCTCCTTCAGAAGGAGTGATCTTACCTTTTCCTACTGCATTGAAAATAAATCCAACGGCATTGAGAGCATCCTCGAATGTGTCTATCGAGGGAAGGTCGATTTCAATGCATCGATCTTTTCTTGGTGGTAAAAACCTCTCTAGGATCATTTTCGCCGCTTGCATGTTACCGTTTAAAGCCTCTTCTTCGACTTTCTTGCAGATCTTTTCTAAAGAACCTTCTAAAAGGGCCTCTGCTGCCAAAGTGGATTTATTTCGAGCGCCTTTAGGTTTTCCTCTTGGATTACCCGAATACCCCTTCTTATATTTGCCTTTAGCCTGTATTTTTCCTGAATTTTCAGGAGATTCAATCTCTGTTTTCATCAGCCACTTCCTCGCTTTGGTAGTACTGTTCGTAGCAGTCAACGAGCATTCTCCGAAAATCTTCTGGAGGCAATTTAAATGGGTAATCTTTGCTGGAGAGCGAATGAGTACAGTAGGATTGAGTTATTTTGATATCCTTCCAGTTATTTCTTCTCACAAAGTCCTCTGTAAAGAGTCGATTCTCTTTGAGATTGTTATTTTGAGTGGAAAAGTTTTCTTTTAAGGCTACTTCCATCCAAGCTTCAGGTTTTTTAATCCCTTCAATACCCTCTAGAGCTTGTCTTAAAACCTGAATTTTAAGAGAATTGTATAAAAAATTTTGAGGTTTATTTTGAGAAAACTCTATCCAAGCGATTTATTAGATGTTGAATGGAAAGCTATCGAAAAGCACTTTGAAATAGACTATTCCAAA
>JBIRBM010000095.1:0-1372 GCA_044326545.1 Parachlamydiaceae bacterium
CGGGACCGTCTAAATTTTAGTGTCTCATGATTTGGCGAGATTTTCTTCTTGCCGAAGAAAGAGAGCAAAAGTATGTTGGTCCCCATGTCGATTATCAAGCTAGAAATTCGTCTCTCAGAGATAACAAAAGCCCTTGAAGCCTTCAAGATAAGCCGTAAAAAAGCCTTGGAGTCACTGTCAACTGAGCTGCGTCGTGCGGTGAGCTCTTCCCTCAATGAATTGATGCAGGCAGAGATTGATGTTTTTCTAGGTGAGCCTGGCCAATCTGAAAATAAACGCAACGGATACCATCCAGAAAGGGAGTATATCCTCAAGGGTATAGGTGGAGTGCGGGTACGTCTTCCCCGGGATAGAAAGGGGCAATTTGAAAGCTCCATCATCCCTTCTCATGAGAGGATTGATCCTCGGCTTCGGGCAGACATGGCGGTGATACATCTTGCAGGACTTTCGACACGAACACTGAGCATGATCTCTCAACGTCTCCTAGGTGTAGGGGTCTCTAAAGACACGATTTCATCATCACTTGGGATCCTTTCCTCAGAGGCAAGAAATTGGCTTGAGCGTCCTATAAAAGGCAAATACTGGGCTCTTTACGTGGATGGAACCAACTTTAAGCTGCAGCGCCGGGGCTCAACAAAACGAGAACCCTCATTGGTAGTTCTTGGTGTCGATGAGAATAACCTTCGAAGTATCCTGGCAATTGAGCCTGGAACAAAAGACGATGTAAGTTCATGGCGATCAGTTTTTTCCTCATTAAAACGTAGAGGTCTTGACGCTAGCGCTGTCCGACTAGGCATCATGGATGGTCTCCCAGGGCTTGAAAAACTGTTTAAAGATGAATTCCCGAACTCATCAACTCAAAGATGTTGGGTCCATGCTCTGTGCAACGCCACAGCTAAGACCCCAGCAAGATTACGAGAAGAGTTTGTTAAACTTGCTCACAAAATCATGTATGCAGACTCAGAAGACGCAGCTAGACAGGCTCTTGCAGAGCTTAAGGCAGCAATGAACAAAGAGGCTCAGAGAGCTGTCCACTGTATTGAGAAGGATTTAGTGTCTTTGCTCACCTTCTACCGCTTCGATAGAGAGCTCTGGGGAGCCCTAAGAACAACAAATCCTATCGAGACTATCAATCGTCAGTTCAAGAGAAGGACGAAGAGCATGGACACCTTGGGAGAGGAGACTCTCGAGACAGTCCTGGCTTTTGTAGCGTTAAAGATTGAAATCGGGTGGAGGAATCACCCCATAAACTCGAAGGTCTTCTCAAAAAACAAGAAGAAGTTTTCATCGCTCAACACCATTGAGATGGCTGTTGATGAAATTGGACTCTTGCATTAAATTTAAACACAGACACTAAAATTCCGACGCTCCC
>JBIRBM010000100.1:0-1164 GCA_044326545.1 Parachlamydiaceae bacterium
ATGAGCGCCCTTATGCTTCCCATTCTCCATTCATTTTCTGAAGACCATGCATGGGCGTAAGGGAAAGAGCAATAAGCAAAAGTTTCAAAGAAAAATAAAATGAGGAACAGGAACAGAGTTTTTTTCATGGTAAGACGATTGGTTGAATTAATTAATGCATATTTTTCTATCCAAACGCTTTGTTTAGAAGAAGTCGGAAAATGTAAATCACAACGCATTTAAATTGAATACCAAGAAAAATTTTAATCAGATAAATGAGTTGTTTTAAAGAAAAAATATTTACGTTCTATGTTAAATTTTTAGTTTTTATAAAATTGTTTATTGAATATATGAAATCGCCTTTCGTTGGTCTTGAAAATCATATGGAAAAAAATATTTTCTCATTCGTCGATAAAAGGCTAAATTCAATTTGAATATTTAAATTTTGGCTGTTTGTGACAAACCTATAATCCTTCTTTCGTTGAAGATTCTTTTTATACGCAACATGCAAACTATCTTTTACCTGTGAATCTTATTCAAAAAGAGGGGGATCATGTGCGCGCATTACGCTTCCGAAAACCTATCGATGAAGTCTTCTTTCTTTGCCATTCCTCTCTCTATCATTATCTCGATAAGAGCTTGTGTATCGCCTTTCATCATTCTTCTCCATCGAGCAAGCCTTCTCTTTGCATTTTGCTTGAATTTACTGCTTTCGTTGATTGTTTCCTTCGATTTATGCTGATTTTCATTCATTTTTCATCATCCTCTTTTGTGGCCCCATCTATTCAATATTTCAATAGAAGCGTCGAGGGCTTCCTCCATATCACCACCTTCAAAGGATTTTTCGAACCTCTCACAAACTTTCCGCTTTTTCTCGCATTCTAAGTCTATAATCAAATCCTCAATGATAAATTCTGGATCGTCACAACCTAATTCTTTTAAGTGATCGGCTAGTTGATCGCGCGTGATCTCATTTCTTTGCCAAGCTTCAACCGCACTATCGAAATCAAGCTTCATTGGTTGCTTTGGTAATTTCTTCATTTAATACCATTTATCAAAAATAACTTTTAGTGCATAATCCTCCGGTTAATCAATACAGGCGCAGTGTAAAATGAACGCATTTCAAAAAGAAATAGATCAACTGGCGGACACCGATTTTTTCCAACTGGCAAAAAGAGAACCTCA
>JBIRBM010000013.1:0-58407 GCA_044326545.1 Parachlamydiaceae bacterium
GTGCAGCATTGAAATCCCTGTGTACATTATACCCACAAGAAGAGCAATTGTGTTGTCTTTCATTTAGCTTTTTCTCTTCTATCTTTCCACACATGTAACACGTTTGTGTTGTATAGGCAGGATTTACCACCCCTAATTTCCTACCAGCTTCCTCCGCTTTGTAGGTTAGGTATTGGCAAAATTGATTCCAACTTGCATCTGCAATACTTTTCGCAAGGTGTTTTCCTTGCATCATTTTCTTAATATTCAAATCTTCGACACAAATATACTGATATTCATTAATGATTTTTCTAGATTCTTGATGACAAAAATTTGTGCGAGAATTTCTTATTCTTGCGTGAATCTTCTGATTAATCTTTTTTTGTTTTTTCCGCTCTTGCGAACCCTTTGCGCACTTTGATAGTTTGCGTTGTGCCTTAGCTAATACTTTTTCTTCCTTCTGGAAAAATTTTGGATTTTTAACTAATTGTCTATTAGTAAGAACAGCAAAATTTTCAATCCCAAGATCAATCCCAACGGACTTCTCATTTTGCTCTAAAAGTTTTGCTTCACATTCACATGATAGGCACACATACCAATTTCCAGTGGATTCTTTTCTTAAAGTACACGTCTTGATTACACCTGTAATTTCTCTGTGTTGTTTGACTCTAATTTTTCCTATCTTTCCAAGCTTAATTTCCTTGTTCTCAAGTTTGAATCCACTCTGTGGATAACAAAAACTGTCATAGCGATCATAGTTTCTGAACCTTGGAAATCCCGGCTTTTCACCTGTCTTGCATCTTCTAAAAAAGTTCAAGAAAGCTTTGTCTAGACGAGCGACAACCTCTTGAAGAACTTGGGAATGGACAATATTTAAACTTTCTCTTTCAGATTTAATTGCAGGAAGCATCATTAATTGTTGGTACTTACTCAGTGAAATATCTAATTCTTCATAGGATAACTTCCGTTGCTCTAAAAAATAATTATAGAGCCATCGACATTCATCCAAGGTTTGTTGGAGAGCTTTAGCTTGCTTCTTTGTTGGTTGAAGCCGAAATTTATAAGATTTGCGAATAATCATAATTTCATATTATGATTGGCCTATGAATATGTCAAGCAATTTAAGAAGGGGTAGAACGTGTGTTTTCATGATGCACGTTCATTTGGTATTTGTGACAAAATACAGGCGCAATGTCTTTACAAAAGATCTTTTATCTGATTTGAAAATGATTTTTAAAGATGTTTGTGCTGATTTCGATTCTGAGTTGATGGAGTTTGATGGGGAGGAAAATCATGTTCACCTTCTTATTAATTACCCGCCGAAAATATCGATTTCGAAGTTAGTAAATAGCTTAAAAGGTGTTTCTTCTCGACTTATTAGAAAGAAAGGATACCCATCTATTGAAGAAGCTCTTTGGGGAAATCAATTATGGTCACCAAGTTATTTTGCTGGAAGTTGTGGTGGCGCTCCTTTAGATATTATTCGTCAATATATTGAATCTCAAAATACACCACAAGATTAGAGCCTTACATCCCACCCATGAATGAGTGGGTTTTACGGCTTGAATGATAAAGTTTTAGGACCGATTTTAACTCGCCTTAGGCATTGCGAGAGCTTTTGCTTCAGCCCAAATAGTGGTCCCGGTCCCTAAGATGAGTGTTAAGTGATGTGATGATTTTCGTCGCTTACAAAAGGATCATATAGGTTGAATTGTCTTTTATCTGATGATGATTCGGATCCAAGTAGCATTTCATCCAAGCGGTGATTGAGTTCAATGATAAAAAAGACCTCCATGCTACCGCATTGAGTGTGAATGATGCAGGATTTCTCAATCCCCATAATAGGCTGACTGTCGCTGAGACAAATGTGCTTTTTATCGTTTCATTTATCGGCTTACTTGTATCAGATTTTTCCAATAAATAGTTGAATAGAGGAGTTGTGAGTGCGTGTATTGTTGAAGCTAATGCAGCTAAGCCCGCATAGACTAGAGCGTTTTCAAAATTAACCATTCCATTGCTCTTATCAGCACACATGACTGTTAATGTGAATGTTAACGCACCACTTTTTAAAATTGATCGAGTGATATGATCAGGCAGATCGTTGTAATAACTTTTAAATGATTGACTAATTTGATTTATCATGTTTTTAATGCTTTTGTTTTTTTTATTTTTAATCTTATATTAAAGTTGTATTTTTTTAAATTTAATTTTTTACTCACATTACGCACCTGAAGTGAGGGGAGTATCTCAAAAGTTTTGCACAAGCTTAAAATAAAAAAGGCAGACTCCAAGGAGTCTGCCTTCCAAGATCCATTCTTTCGAACAGATGCTGATTAGTTCACAATTAAGCTCTCTTCTTCAGTAATTGGGTTTCTGATAAAATCAGAAGTCAATTGTACTTTTGAGCGCAAGTCACCGCGGCCGTTAGCCTGTACAGTGATGTAGTACTCTAAAGTTTGACGAGGAGCCAAATTGATGAATGGAGCAAATGTAACTGTTTGACCATTCACTTGAGCAGGTGACGCACCAGACGCATTGACTGGAATGAGCTCAGGTGGGAAGTTTGCCACAACGTTAACATTTGAATCATATTCTTGTCCTTTGTTTACAACGACAATTCTGTAGCGAGTTGTTTCGCCGATGCAAATGGGGTTCTCAGAACTTTCGAAGCAAACATCATAAGCTGGACGTCCTTTCCAGTGAGTTCCAAATTCACAGCAAGAATTGCAACCTTCGCAATCGGTTACAGACACTCTGTTTGTAAAGAAGCCTGGAGTGCATGTTGTCAGAGTCACATTAAATGTCGCTCTGTCACCAGCTTTCAATTCTCTTAATTTCCAAACAGCTTGCTTTCCGCAAATGCTAGCTCCTGGAGCTGTCACAATTGATGTTGCAGAAGGTGCTGTGTCTGTGATAATCACTTCATGTAATGATTTATCGCCTGTGTTAACAACTGTGATTTGGTAGTCAGCGTTTTGACCAACAGGAATTTCTTTTGGTCCAACTTTTTGACATTCAACAGCGCAGCAGCAAACACATGTGCAGCATTCGCATGATGTTTGGTTTGCATTGCAAGCAGACACAATTGCTGTGTTGCAGATTTTTCCTCGTTTGCATGCTGTGACACAGAAGTTCACTCTCTTAGTTTGGCATGGCTCTAAAGATCCAAGCTTAAAGTTGAGTGTTCGCTGGCAGCTAGCATGTTCTACACCATCTGGCAAAACGTCTGATACAACAACATCTTCAGCTGTGCATGTTCCAACGTTTGTCACAGTAATTGTGTAGTTGATCGGCTCTCCTGGGCACACTTCAGCAGGTCCGCATTTTTCGCAAACAAGAACAGGCTTCGCGCAAAGTAATGCGCAGAATGCAACAGGTGTTGCTTTCACGCAGAAGCATGTGCAAACATCGCCTTCTCTTTCGCATTTTAGCCAAATTCTAGCAGGGACTGTCTGTCCTTTGCTGATGCTGCCAAATTGCCATGTCAAAATTTTGCCTTCCATCTTCGCTTCAGGTTGACTTCTGACATAAGAAACGCCTTCTGGCAATGTTGTTGTCAATGTGACTTCGCAAACATCACAGCAAGCTGTCACTTCTAGATCTAGAGGATATTGGTCACCGAGCATGCACATTTTTGGGTTTTTTGCACGAACTGTCACACCATTGCAGGAACACTCGCCTGATGGACCGAATTTGCAAGGTTTAAGAGGTGCTGCACACTTAGGTGGGCACACTTCTGGGCATGGAGGTGGGCAGACAGGCGCGCAAACTGGTCTGCAAGGCTGTGGTGCACATGGAGGTGGGCACGCTGGCTGGCAAGGCATTGGGCATGGAGGTGCACAAATTGGCTTGCAAGGCTGTGGTGCGCATGGTGGCGGGCAAACTGGTTTGCAAGGAACAGGGCATGGCTCTGCACATGGAGGAGGGCATGGTTTAGGTGCGCATGGCTTAGGGCACTCTATCGGTTTGCAAGGTTCTGCGCAAACAGGCTTGCATGGTGGAGGACATACGGGTTTGCATGGTTCACAAATTGGAGGGCATGGTTCACAACAATCGTCGCCATAACGGTTGGAACAGCCTGTCCACAAGAGTGCCGAGACACCCAAAAAAAGCAACGAGGCTAATATTCCCAGTTGTTTTCTCATTAAAAGACTCCTTGTGTTAAGGTCTTTGGTTATATTCGAATTTTCAGTAAAATTCTAAAAATTTCTGTTGCTCGTGTTTCATTAAACTTCATCGAAGTTTATAGATCATTGAATTAAGGATTTTTAAGACGTTCTCTTCACATTTTTTCGTATAGTTCCTATTAAAAGATCCGGGAAAATGGCAAGGTGGTCAATATTAGAAAACATTGATTTGCTTGCGATCTGTTGATCTGCCAGAGCTTTAATCTGAGCCTAAAAGCTAAGAAAATGGGACGTCACGTTCTATTTCACTCATGATTCATATTTGATTGGGAGTCATGCTCACACTCAAATAAGATCCATTAGTTTTTTGTTTTTGTCTTTTATTGATCCTCGTTATTCCAAGATGATAAACTTTTTTAGTCGGAGTCTGGAACTCATCAACTCTTCTAGCCTTCATGAAAGCTTCTTTAGGTGAAACATTCAACGGGACTGTCATCTAAATATGACCCGGTTTTGGATTGTGCAATCCCGGGGCTTTGATGTACGCTAGAGGCAGTCATGAGTTTTACCTGTCCTCTTTAGAGGCAGGGGGCGTTAATCCCCCTGCTGATAAAAGTTGCCCGCTTGGCATGCAACTGGCTATTAGTAGCAGCAGTTGTTGTCGAAGTACTTTGGTTCGCACTTTGGAGGACAACAAGGTTGTGGACAACATGGTCTTGGTTCACAGCAACGTGGTTTTGGTGGGCAGCATGGATCGCAGTTATCGCGTTCGCAGCAGCAGCTGGTTAAAGAAAGAGCCATAGCAGCCATGAACCCAAGACCGAGTAATTTTTTCATAAAGGCACTCCTGTTTATTTTAGAGTTTAAACGATGTTCAAAAAATTGGTTCTGTGTCCTATTTCCCTTGCGGGTTGCTTATCATCTTCTCATTTTAGACAATCAATTAGGAGGCGATAAACTAAAAGGATTTACTCCTTTAAATACCCCTTAAGAAATAAATCTTCCAGAAGAATTTTTTTGAAAAAGAAGGGTTTGAGTGTAAAAAAAAATTTAAGTGTTTGACGAATAGGGTAATAGAGAGAGTTTTAAAAATTAAAAAAAAATCTATTTTTACTCAGTAAAAAGGGTGATTTTTAGGAGTGATGAGAAATTTTTGAATCGAACTGGTGATAGAGACATGAAACTTCTTGGAAGAATTCAATTGAACTGCGGAGATTGTTAGGTAGCCTCAAAGCGATTGTCATCTCGATCCGTTTTAAAGGCTTGATTTTTTTAATTTTCCATGCCACCCTAATTTTTCTCTTAACGTGAAGAAATAGTCGTGGCGGAAGAGATGAGCAAGCTTAAAATGTTTTTCTGATGGGGTAATTGTAAAGCTTTCGTGGCGAGCTAAATTAAAACTTGAAATTCCATCGTAAGTAATTTCAACGGGTTGATGATGACTGAGATATTTGATTTCAATTTTTTCTTCTGGCATCAACACAATCGGACGGTTCGAAATCGTGTGAGGGCAAATGGGAGTCATCACAATTGCGTTTAATTCAGGAGTTAAGATAGGGCCTCCTGCTGCTAATGAATAAGCTGTTGAGCCACTAGGGGTTGAGATAATGATCCCGTCAGCAGAGAATGTATTGAGGTAACGGCCATCTACATAGATTGCCAGGTCAATAAGGCTGGGGTTTTGTGCTCGGTGAATCACCATTTCATTCACTGCGAAGCAGGACTCTCCATTTGAGGTGGAACCATTCATGACCATTCTTTTTTGGATCGTGTAATGCCCATCAAGCAAGTCCTGAAGACTTGGAAATATGTCTTTTAAGGGGATGTCCGCTAAAAACCCTAAACTTCCAAGATTGATTCCTAGGAGTGGAGCCTCCAATTTTGGGTGGCGGTGGACTAGGCGCAGGATCGTTCCGTCTCCACCAAAAGAGATGCGAAAATCAATTTGATTGAGATCTTCTTCAATTAATTTTTTACTTCCAATGATTTCAGCTAGCTGTTCTTCTGCTATAACTTCAACATTTTTTTCTTTAAAAAAATCGCAAACATCCCTTGCAACTTTGACTGAAAGGGGCTTTGATTCATTAGGGAATAGCGCTATCTTCATAAACCGATTATGCAGGCTATCCATTTATTTGTAAATGTGTTGCAATATTTGATTTGGAACTTTTTAAATTAAAGTGAGCCATCAATCGTTTGACAATTTTTTCAGGTGTTAAACCAATCTCGTTGAGTAGGTCCTGGTGGCTTCCTTGATCTAAAAATGTCTCAGGAATCCCTAAATTCAGCACTTGAATATTCGAATAACCTTGATGGATGAGGAAGTTGTTCACAATCGCCCCCATTCCTGCGATGACGCAATGTTCTTCAATTGTGACAATTTTTTGATGATTCAGTAAGAGGCGGCAAAGCAAGTCAGAGTCGAGCGGCTTAATGAAGATGGGGTCAAGAACTGTAGAATCAACTCCTTGTTCTTTAAGCAAGGCATGAGTCTTTAAAGCAATATGATTCATGTGGCCAAGGGCGATAATGAGAAGATCTTTGCCTTCGACTAACACTTCACCTTTTCCTAATGGACGGTCTTGAAGCGGGGTATTGGGATCTTCTGTGGCAAGATTTGGGTAACGGATAGCCGCCGGCCGCTTCCACGAGAATGCAGATTCCATCAACTCTTTCAAGAGTTGTCCATCTCTTGGCTGGGAAATAACCATATTAGGCATTGCATTTAAAAACGAAATATCATATATGCCATGATGCGTTGCCCCATCCGGGCCTGAAATTCCAGCTCTATCGATCGCAAAAATCACAGGTAATTCTTGTAGGCAAACATCGTGAAAAAGATTGTCAAACGCTCGCTGCAAAAATGTTGCGTAAATCGAAGTAAAGACCTTCATTTTTCCTCCGTAAGCAATTCCTCCTGAAAGTGTAACCGCGTGCGACTCTGCAATCCCGACATCTAGGCAGCGATCCGGGAATTTTTTCATAAAATCGTCTAGGCATGAGCCGCAAGACATGGCGGGAGTCACTGCGACGACACTTGGATCTTTTTCCGCCATTTTGAGGATCTGAGCGCCAAAAATTTTAGGAAAGGTGGGTTTCGTTATTGGTGCCGGGAGAAACTTTCCTGTATCACGGCTGAAGGGGCGAGCCCCATGATAGGAAATAGGGTTTCGAATTGCTTCATCCATCCCTTCCCCTTTTCTTGTGAGAACATGGATGATCACCGGCCAATTGGATTCTTTTACCCCTTCTAAAACATCAAGAAGGTGTTTGATATTATGTCCGTCAATGGGTCCAATATAAGAGAGGCCATACTGTTCAAAAAAGGCGGCGGGGCTGACGAGATTTTTTAACGACTCTGTAATTTTGTGCCCTTGCTGTGATAATCGAGGGCCGTAGCTTGGGATTTTTGAGACCAAATGATCGAGTTCTTGATGAATTTTATTCGTTGTTGGATTGCTTAAAAGACGGCTGAGAATGTGGGTAATCGCTCCAACATTCTTGGAAATAGACATTGCATTGTCGTTTAAAATGACGATAAACCGCTTGAGATCTCGAGAAATGTTGTTGAGAGCTTCTAGGGATAATCCGCAGGTTAAGCTGGCGTCTCCGATAATGGGGATAATGTATTCTTTTCTTTTAGTCAAATCGCGGTTTTTTGCAACGCCAAGAGCGAGTGAAAGAGCTGTTCCTGCATGCCCTGCGTGGAAATGATCATGGGGGGATTCTTTAGGATGGGAAAATCCGCACAGGCCTTTGAATTGGCGAATTTCGTGAAACCGATGATGGCGTCCCGTCAAGAGTTTATGCGTGTAGGTTTGGTGGCTCACATCCCAAATCAATTTGTCGTGAGGGGAGTTGAAAATTTTGTGAAGCGCTATCGTCAACTCAACCGTTCCCAAATTGGAGGCTAAGTGTCCGCCATTAACAGACAAAACTTCAATAATGCGATGCCTAATGTCTACAGCTAAATCATCAAGTTCGGTAATCGAGAGATTTTTTATGTCTTGGGGAGATTGAATCGCTTTTAAAAGTCCCTTTGGCATGATATATCCTTAAAATATTGGATTCTAAAATTTCGTTTTATTCAAAACGGACGTTGCGCAGCGGGAGCTTTGAATCAGCCCAAATCGCGCTGCCGTTGGGTAAGGTGAGTTCAAAAGTATACCCTAAAACTCAACAAAAATCCAATCGAAAGAGGAAGGGATGAGCTCTAAGAACTTGTTCAAAATCTTTGATCCGATGATTAGCATGCTTTGGGACACGAGGACGCCGCGTCAATTCAATTGAAATAGCGGACTCCTCTTGAGCTACTCATGGACAACCGGCTTGCCATCGCTTCCAAGAATTAATTCACCGCTGCGATTTTTTACCAAAATTTCGATTTTTCGTTCCGCATCATTGAGTCGTTTATTGCATGTTGCAATTAATTGGTCGGCTTCCTCATAAAATCTAATAGTCTCATCAAGACTCATGGTTCCTGTGTTTAGGCGTCCAAGGATCTCTTCTAGTCGCTCAAATGCAGCTTCAAAGCTAAGAGGGATATTCTCAGGATTTTTTTGATGGTCGTTCATTTGATGATCACTTTGTTAATGGTAATGAGCACTTCGCCATCCGACATTAAAAGTCTCGCTTGCTGTCCTAGCTTAAGTTCAGCGGTAGAGTGTATAACGAATCTTTCTTTTTCTGCAAATAGAATGCTATACCCTTTTTTCAACACGTTTTTTGGATTAAGAGCTTTTAAAATATCGTGGAGATGTTTGAGTTTTTGCCGTTTAGTCTCGAATTGATGATTGGCCATTTGAAAAAGGTGATCTCTTATGAGTGTTTGATTAAAAAGATGTCGCCTTTTTCCTTGCTCTGTTTGCCACAGATGATGCAATTCTTGTTTTTTTAAGTTGATGTTTTGTCGATCGCGAGCCAGTTTTTGAATAAAATATTGCTGAAAAGAGCTTTCACAAACGGTGAAACGGTGTCGAAAGTGGGAAATGAGGTTGATTGGTTTTAAAGAAAGAGCTTGCTGAAATTTTGCTGCAATTTGGTGTCTTTTTAAATTCAAAAATTGATGGATCGCTTGTCCAAGAAGAGGCCGGCAATCATCAAGTTTTTGCATACGCCATTCAATCAAGCGATGAGGATGAGTGATGAAGGGGTGTTTCATTATCCCTTCTAAGCGGAATTGTTTTTTTTGTATGAGATGGCTTACAGCTTGCTTAAGCCGTTTTTTCAACGTACTGAGAGATTCTAAGAGCTGCTTTTTTTCTGCCATGACAATCTCGGCTGCGGCAGAAGGTGTGGGAGCGCGAACATCTGCGACATAATCGGCGATGCAGTGGTCGGTTTCATGGCCAACAGCGCTGATGATTGGAATTTTGCTGTAATAGATGGCAGAAGCGACAATTTCTTCGTTAAACGACCAAAGATCTTCTAAGCTTCCTCCTCCTCTGCCAACGATGATCACATCAACTAACTGATGGTGATTGAATTGCTCTATTGCTTGGGCTATTTCAAGGGCAGCCCCTTCTCCTTGTACTTTCACTGGATTGAGAATCAGGTGAAAGCCCGAAAATCTTCTTGATAAAATATGAATAATATCTTGTATCACTGCCCCGGTAGGGCTTGTGACGACGCCGATCCTTTTAGGAAACTTGGGCAATGGTTTTTTGCGCGATTGTTTAAACCATCCTAACTGATGCAACTTTATTTTAAGCATTTCAAGTTTTTGAAGAAGTTCTCCAAGACCCATGTAGGCAAGTTCGCGGACAACAAGTTGATAGCTTCCTTTAGGAGGATATACATTCAGATCCCCTTTGACAATCACTTGGTCGCCTGCTTTTGGCATGATTGTTAAAAGAGAAGCATCTGCTTTAAACATGACAGCCGCTATTTGTGCTTGAGCATCTTTTATGGAAAAATAGAGGTGGCCTGAGTTTTGTGATTTAAAATTGCTAATTTCCCCTTGCAAGTAGACGCACGGAAAGGTTGATTCTAAACTTAATTTAATGGCATTCGTAAGTTGGGAAACAGTGAGGGGAGGGGGATTTGGGGTTATGGGGTTGTTCATACAAAAAAGTGTTGATATTAAACTGGTTATTAGGGCATGTCTTCATATTGTTTGGTCTTTTGCACACTTTCTGACGCAGAAAGGCCCAGACAATATGAAGACAAGTGTTGAGTTTTTTATTAGCCTGGAAGCGCTGCTTTACGGCTTAACTTAATTTGTCCTCTTTCATTAATATCCAAGACTTTGACCATAAGGGTATCGCCTGATTTAACAAAATCATCTAAATTGGCAATTCGGTTATAATCAAATTCAGAGATGTGGCAGAGACCTTCTTTGCCAGGAAGGATTTCAACAAAGACTCCGAAAGGAGCAATTGAAGTGGCTTTTCCGGTATAAATTCGGCCAATTTCAATTTCAGCTGTTAATCCATGAATGATTGCCTTCGCTTTTTCGATGCTTTGAAGATCTGCAGCTGCAATGCTGACCAGTCCGCTATCATCGATGTCGATTTGAACCCCTGTCTGCTCAATGATCGCTCGAATTTGTTTTCCTCCAGGTCCTATCACCGTTGCAATCTTGCTAGGTTTAATTTGAACTGTTTCGATTCGGGGAGCATAGCGGGACATTTGCGCTTTATAAGTAGGGGAAATCTCTAGCATCTTGTTTAGGATGTGAATCCGCCCTTCTTTGGCTTGTTTTAATGCCGCGCGCATAATATCAAGGGTAATTCCCTCAACCTTAATATCCATTTGGAATGCAGTAATCCCTTCATGGTCTCCTGTAATTTTAAAGTCCATGTCGCCAAGGGCATCTTCAATCCCTAAAATATCTGATAAAATACAAAATCCATTGTCCTCTAAAATAAGGCCCATTGCGATTCCGGCTACAGGACGTTTGATGGGAACTCCCGCATCCATTAGGGCAAGGCAACCGCCGCAAACTGTTGCCATAGAGGAGGATCCGTTTGATTCTGTGATTGTCGATTCAAGGCGAATCGCGTAAGGGAATTGTTCTTTTGGTGGAAGTAAGGCTTGCAAAGCTCGCTCGGCAAGTTTTCCGTGTCCCACTTCACGACGACCGGGAGCTCCCACTCGTCCTACCTCTCCGACCGAAAACGGCGGGAAGAAGTAGTGAAGATAAAAACGCTGGGTTCCTTCACCCTCTAAATCTTCAAAGCGCTGCCCCATGTTTTCTCCACCTAATGTGCAAACGGCAACAGCTTGCGTTTCTCCTCGTGTGAAAAGAGCGCTTCCGTGTACTCTGGGAAGGAATCCAGGTTCAATATCGATGAAGCGAATATCTGTTAACTTACGTCCATCTGAACGGATGTTTTCATTTAGAATCATTTTACGCATCATTTTCGAAGATGTGCTCTTGATCGCGTAATTCACATCTTGTTGTGAGTAAACTGCTTCTCTATCCTTGGGGAATAATGTTGCGTTGACAGCTTGATTGACATTGGCCAATTCATCTTCCCGTTTTTGCTTTTCTCGAATACGCAATGCTTTTTCTAGAATAGGATTTGCAATCCTCTCAACTTCGTGAAAAAGATCTTTTGAGATTAGGCGTAAGGTTTCACGGTTTTTAGGTTTTCCAATCTTGGTTTGCCATTGACGTAATGTATGGCAAATCAGTTTAATGCTCTCATGACCGGCTGCTATTGCTTCTATGACTTGATCTTCGGTTAAAAAGTCGCAAAACCCTTCGATCATTAAGACTGCATCTTCAGTTCCGGCGATCATTAAATCGAGTTTGGAGGTGCGTTGCTGTTCAATTGAGGGGTTGATGATAAATTGCCCATTTAAATAACCAACCCGGACTGCTCCAACGGGTTTGATTAAGGGAATATCAGAGATCACTAATGCGGCGGACGCTGCGCAAATCGCTAAAGGTTCAGGTGAATGAATGCCATCATAAGACCATACATAGGTAAGGACTTGGACTTCATTGTAGTATCCTTCTTCAAATAGAGGGCGCAAAGGACGATCGATGAGACGAGAGGTTAGCGTTTCTCTTTCGGAAGGGCGTCCTTCTCTTTTAATAAAACCACTGACTGTTTTTCCAACAGAGGAAAAATTTTCTTTGTAATCAACGCGTAAAGGAAGAAAATCTGTGGCAGGGTCTTGATTAGGCGCTGCGCAAGCTGATGCAAACACCATTGTGTCCCCAGAGCGGACAACAACAGCGCCACCTGCTTGTCGAGCAATTTTTCCTGTTTCAAATGAGATCTCTTGTCCTTGAATATTGACTGTGATTGTATCACGTTGCATGAATCTATAACTCCATAAATAAAAATATAATTAAACCCTTTTTCTTAACTCAACCCTTTTTTAGTTTATTCAGATTTTTAGATGCAGAATAAAAGAAGTTTGAGCAAAGACCATACTTTTCGATTAAAATCTCACCTTAGGCACCAAGAGTGTTATTGGGGCTGAAGGTCAATTAAAATGCCTTGTTTGTATTCGATGGGATCCAAACAAGAAAATGAATCAAAAGACTGGTATGCGATGACATAGCGCACTAGTAAGTTGTTCCTTCTTAGAGAGTGTCTTATGTTTTATGCTCTCGAGTGTGTCCATTTTTTAGGTTTGCTTTTTGAGAGAAGCGTCATACCGCTCAATCAATTTCTCAGAAGAGCTAAAAAAAACTTCCTGCGAAATGTCTTGCGTTGTCATTTTCTTCTCTCGAAGCAAAAGCTAAAAAATAGACACACTCGGATTCCACACACATTTTCCTTGGTAGACATAAGGGTTTGGGTGCGAAACGTAGCAAAAAACGAAGCCACATCGGTTGATATGACTGAGTTTTTTTTCGTAGTTTACAGCCAAAGAGTTGTGTTTATCAAGGAAAATTTTTGTGAAATTCGAGTAAAAAATCGAGATGATCATGACGCAATGACGAAGGAGGTTTATTAGAAAAAATAAATCACTCAGCTTACCTTGTGCGTAAGGTGAGTCAATAGGCACTTGTTTCATCCCGTCTTTTGATCATTTCGACAAGTTTTCAGAAACCCTCTAAGGAAAGAGGTGAGTTAGAAGTCAGAAAACAGGCTTCAAATTGAGGGAGGTTTTGAGGAATGTTTTCTGATTTCTATCTTTTTTCATCTCTGATTCGTAAAATTTTTTTTGACTTTTCATAGAAGGTCGTAAAATTTTGTAAAAAATGCTAGTCTTTTTAAGCAAAATAAGTTTTAAAAGAGATCTAACAAAAAAGGGCAGCCAAGCTGCCCTTTTTAGAGTTGAATCCAATCAACGTCTGAGTTTTAATTTGCTAATCAGCGCTTGGTAACGCTTAGTGTCGGTTGAGTTAAGGTAGTCTAAAAGGCGACGACGCTGGCCAACTAGCTTTAGGAGAGCTAAACGAGAGCCATGATCTTTTGGCGCTCTCTTTAAATGATCTGTCAGTTCAGTGATTCGCTCTGTTAAAATAGCGATTTGAACGTCTGCCGAACCAGTATCTTTTTCATGAAGCTGGAATTTCTTTGTGATTTCTTCTTTTGTACCTTTGTCTAGAGACATTCGGACTCCCCCGTAAGTTAAAAGCCGAAAGAATGGCTAGGTGTTGAAACTAATTAATGTAAAATACTCCTATAATGATACCGAGAAATGGATTTATTTGCAAGGAAAAGTTTAAGAGAGGGAGTGTTAGCTTCTTGATGATCTTTGATGATTTTGTCTCGATTTTTAGCCGTTTTTTCTCGTAGACAAAGATTTTTCTTCAGGTATTTGACCCTTCTGGCTTACCTGAAAGCTTTCGCGTCAAATACCCTATTAAACTTTAGTGTCTAATACGATTTCAATATAATCCGGGTATTTTTTTGATGGGTCTATCCGCGTGACAATTTTAAATGGAATGGTGATATTGCCTTTGTGCTTTTCCATTTGGAGTTCATCCCAGATTTTGGCTTTTAAATCGTCTGTAGCAAGAGCCTTATCATATTTTCTTAACAGACTCTCAATGTACTCTTTTTCTTGACGAGGGATAATTTGAGTTCCATAAAAAGGGTGCTCTTTTTCCATCTTTTGAATCCTAAGTGGTCTGTCAAACTTAAGGGCGCAAATACTCATGCAAGCCCAAAGGCTTTGGCGCAGCCAAAATGTGCACTTTGAGTTTGAATGACTATATACTCGCAACTGGATTTAATCCTCAATATTCCTTTGATTTCGAAATCAGAAATCCTTTTTGTCCCCCTTGCTTTTTCTAGTTAAACCTGATAAATTCCTTTCTTCCCTTTAAACAACTGATTAGGATTTGACATGTATAAAGATGCGACTTATAAAAAAAAATTTGGTGATTTACAGGAATGGATGCCCTCAGTCATTGAGGCAATCAAAAAAGATTTGCGCAATGAGCATCTCAAAAAAGATGTTTTATTTGTTAAAAAATTCTTGTCGTCTAAAAATATCCATAAAGTGACGACTGAAGAGCTTGCTCAAGCGTATCATAAAGCCATTCAAGAGCAAGATCAAGGGGAAGAATTGGCAGAATTTGTCACCTCGCGCTGGCTTCTTAAAAATACAGATCTTTACGAATTTTTTGAGAAAGAATTAACAAAAATCAATCCCGATTTTGCAGCCCTTGAAGAGATTGCTCCTGTAGAAGCTTATGCTTTAATTGAAGCATCCATCCGTGATTTTGGAGCTCTTCATACCTATCTTTTTGCTGTTTTAAATTCCGTTGTTTTTCCGCAAGAGGTTTTTGAAAAGCTTAAAGCCCAAGCTCAGGAAGACCAACAGAAAGAGCGGGAGGAAATCAAAAAAAATGTTGAGCAGATGAATATTGAGCAATTGCGTAAAAATTATGAGATAGAAAATGCGCGCCTGACCGACAAGTATGAAAAAAAATTAGCAGGTATGCAAAAAAAATATACAACCGATATGGAGAACCTTAAAAAGCAAATGGCGCAATTGCAACGAAAATTGCATGAAAAGAGTGTGTAAATGTCGTTCCCTTTTCGGATAGTCCCTCAAACTGAAGACGAGCAATTTATGCTCGAGGCTTTAAAAGAGGCTTGGAAGGCTTTTAAAGCAGATGAGGTTCCGGTCGGTGCTGTCCTTGTGAAAAATAACCATGTGATTGCGAGAGGCTATAATCAAGTTGAAATGTTGAAAGATGCAACCGCTCATGCTGAAATGCTTTGCATGACTGCCGCAGAGGCTGCATGCGACAATTGGAGACTTTCGGAGACAACCTTGTATTGCACAATTGAGCCCTGTAGTATGTGTGCAGGAGCGATGCTGCTCACTAGAGTTCCAATCTTGGTATGGGGGGCGCCTGATGTACGTCATGGTGCAAATGGCAGTTGGGTGGACTTATTTAAACCGGTTCATCCAACCCATGCAGTTCAAGTTCGCCATGGGGTGTTGGCGGAGTATTGCACTCAGATTCTTAAGAATTTTTTTCAGATCCAACGAAAAAAGAAAATGGTAAAAAAAAGAGGGTGCGATGATAGAGACAGCTTCTTCGTCGATTGAGTGGAGGGAAGTAGAGAAGCTACTTGGGCAATTAGTTGATTTTTACAAAAGCCAATTACTTAAATGCGGTGGGCGCATTATTCCGCATCTCACTTCTGAAGATCTTTTACAGCCTAATGATTTTAGGGAGTTAGAATTCAATCCTCATTTTCGGTATGAAGAGGGGATATTATGCGGGATTCAAACGGTTCAGATGGCCTTGCAAGCTTTAAAAAAAGAAAAAGAGGGTGCTTTACCACCCACCTTAAGCAACAAGAGCCCGAGTGAAGCTGAAGCAACGGTTTTCAAAGCCAGCGAAGGCTCTAGCCCACTAGCGGAATGTGGGCTTTAGCTTAAGTCGAGATAGCCCTCTTGGTGCTTAACGTGAGAGAATCAGTCATCAAAAAACTCGAAGTGATTTCCGTTGAGGTGAGCGAGAGTGATCACAGGACCTGAGAGTTGTTGGTTAAATATTTGCTCATGCTGGTCTTGTTTTCCATACCTATAAAGGACACGGATTGGAATCTCATATTTGTTGCTTATGGCAATAATTTGAGGCAATCCGCAATAAAAACCGCTGTTTTTTGTTCTTTCGATGTACTCTTCTATATTCGATGGATCGGGTAAATTGTGTTCTAGCTGCTGAATTGAGGCTTCAATCAGTTGTATCTGATTTCTTGTTTCTTCAAGCAGTCTTTCATTTCTTGGCTCTCTCTCTTGCTGCTCCAGCATCTCTTCATATAAAAGAGAGAGAAGAGCGCGCTCATCGTTGATTTTGATTTCTTCTACATCACGGTGGCTCAAGATACCTTCCGTTAAGGCGTGCGATATATTTTGATGGTCTTTGTTGGTTTTTAAATAATCAGCCGCTTGTGATCGGAGTGTGGCTCCGGGGTCGTTTAATCGCTCATAGGCTTGAGATAAGTCACCGATCAAATCATTCTCATTCATCATCCAATGAAGAGTTTCTTGGACTGTCCTGTTATCTGCGTGTTTTTTCTTTAATCCAATGGCTAATGAATAAAATAGGCAGTTTCCATCATCGGGAACATTAATGAGTCCTAATGTAGCAGTTATTTTTTGTGTCGGATTAATTGAAATGACTTCCGTTTGCTCAGTTTGAGATCGCGCATTTTCTATTTGTAATGTTTCCGGTTGCGAGAGGATTATAGGTCTGATAATGTTTTTTTTCTTCAGGGTGTTTGGTGGTTGTGATGGGAAATGTCGATCATTTTCTCTTGGTTTACCTTGTCTGATAATGTTTGATGAACCGGAAGGGCACTTCTCCTTGTTAACAAAAAAATAAGAGGTTATTTGATTGATTTTTATCATTAACTTGACAAGAGGTTTGCCTAGTGATTTGAAAACATCAAATACCCACGTAACAGCTTTTCCAAGCCATTTTGATGAGAATAAAACAGTTTGAGGATCAGAGGAAGGCTGATGAGCTATCCTAGAGTCTGGAAGGGGTGGTATATTCATCGTCTTTTCCTCTTTTCCTCAATGTTAAGGATCAACTTGATGTTTCTTCCTTTGATTCAGAGAGCTTAATGTCTTGACTCAGCACAGGTTCTGTAGGGGAGCTGACATCTAATAAAGGCCAATCACTAAAATTGCGATTAAACAACACTTCATGTTCTTCACCGGACTCTCCAATCTCTGTTTTAGAGATCATGACCCATTGATTGTTTGGTGCATCTGGGTCGTAAGATAGTTTTTTTCTGCTATAAGGAAATATAAATTGTCTTTGTAAATCAATATCGTCTCCGTTTGCTTTGATGATATCTAAGATCAATTGTTCCGGAGTGACACGGCCGATTTCTTCCTCATTAAAAATAGCAAAAATTCCAAGATCTTTAACTCCTTTTTGCAACTTCCCTAGACGCTCGAAGATATTATGATTTTTCTCTGTGCTGTATACAGCCAAAAGTGAAGTCGAATTTAATTCGAATACTCTCCATTTTCCGTAGACCAATTGTGTACTTAATCCATTAGCCTCTATAAGCGCTTGCATTTCATCTGATTTTGAATTTGCTAAGTGGATGCCTCCATTAGGCGCTACATATTTCCCTCTGGAGCATGCGAAATTTTCGTAAACTCCTGTATTATTAAATGAAGAGCAGTCTGAATGAAAGCCCATTTTTAAGAAGTCCAGCGCTTTTGTGCTGTCTTTTAATTCTTCTTCGCTTAGGATATTGCCAAGTTTATGGACATCTCTTAATTCTTCATGATCACCATCTGTAATAATGGTAATGGGGCGGGTTATCACCTCATCGTGATCTCCTTCTACCTTTGCACCGCCAGCAGAAATTAAAACCCCATTTCCGCCATAATAGATTTCAGCGGTCGCCTTGTCGCCATGACCTAGTCGTGCTAGATAAGGAATTGTTTTATCCATCATGCGATCCACAACCTCTTGTTTTGGGCGATAAGGTAAGGAAGCGGCAATTGGTGCGCGCTTGAATCGGCCTTTTGTCCCTAAGTCACTTGTAATTGGTGACTTGGAAGACGCTGTCCATACATCGAAATAGGTACTATGGTGACAATCGGTGAGGGAAGTTTCTCTGGCTTTTTCCGTATTTCGACAAAAAGGAGGGAATCGTTTAAACTTGTAGCTGCTTAATGCGTAACGCTCATTTAAATCATCAAGAAGTTCACACACCTTTGTCTTCATTTCTCCTGAAGAAAAAGCGTGTAGATTAAGAAGGGCATGTAGAGTAAATGCTACGTAGGGTCGCGAATTAAATTCATAACAACCCACTTTTTTTGTATAGTCAATAAAGGCGTTCACTCTTTTTTCAAGATTCTCTTTTATCTCCCTGTTCGTCCATGTTTTTCCGGCGTTTGTGGTTAAAACAATTTCATCAGGATCGCAATGGTGATTTCTATTTTTATATTCATAAATGAGGTAGAGAGAAGATAGAATCATCCATGTATGATTTTCACTTTCTTCGATCATCCCCGCTGTGTTTGGGCATTTAATATCGTAAGATCCCTCATGAAGATCGAGAATCTGTTTTAGGGTGTTATCTATTAGCGCAGGGGCTGATTTTTTGTCTCCTGCTTGGTTATCATCAAAGTTCATTAATGCATCTAGCATGTATTGTTCAGTTTCCTGACTGAGTCTACCGGGTAAGTGATCGCTGAGATGTCCATATTGCAACAAAATTGTGGTAAGTGAGGTAAGGACAAAATCGTAACCACCGTTATAAGGCCAATAACCCGTTCCCAATATTGCGTTTCGCTCCATCTTTTGAATATTAAGATTAGCCTCTTCCCATTTTGCGGGATCATCGCTTTGCAGACAGTTTAAACTATAAGCCATTTGAAATTCATGGTCTAGATTCTTATTATTTTGCTGTTTTTTTCCCATTTTTTTTTGAAAAGCATCGTGAGTAGCGCTGCATACAGTGTGAGAAATATCGGGATTAATATTCACTCTTGTTTCTGCAAGAGAAAAAGGGGTTCCTGGATCAAGGTGACGGCGTCCTATTTGACGTATAAACAGAGTCGTTGTTTTTTCACCGGAAGAGTCTGGAATGTCGTTTATCACATTCTGATCATTGTTTGAACGTTCCGATTCGAATAGTTTGTTTATAAAATTTACCATAAATACCACCTAATATTAAAGATTAATTTTAAAGGGCTCGTTGATTAGTAATAGATCAATTTTTTCTTAATTCTGACATGAATTTATTTATTTTTTATAAAGCTTGATTTTTTTATCATTTTTTTCAGCGATTAGGAGTGTTTTTAACTGACCTTACGTACCGGCAGCGTGATTTGGGCTGAGCCAAAGCGTAGGAGGTTAAAGCTTTCGCTTCAGTCCAAATCGCGCTCCTGCTTGGTTAAAAGGGGCGGCAAATAAAATTCTTGGTGCGTCACGTGATTTGATAGGGGGGGAGCAAACAAATCATCGGATCAAAGATTCTGAAGAGGCTCTAAGAGATAAGACCAAAAATTCCGGCTGGTTTTTTAGTCGAAATAGAAGAATGGATTGTCGGAATCTCTCCTTTTGCGATCGCTTCTTTCCATAATTTTACTTTGTCTATAAACGGAGGGAGTAAAATCGAGATTTCACTACTATTTAAATTAAAGGGAGTTAATTTCATAAATAAAATCAATTGATTTGATTTATGGCTAAATCCAAAGATCCCGGTAGAGGGGAGGGTGACCTCATTTGATTTTAGAGCTTGTTGAATTAAAACTTCTCGATAGCGGCCCATATGAACAGCTCCTAATCTGCTTCCAATCAGAATGCATCCATCACGATCCATTTCAATTTGGATGTTGATGTCATTTCCTAAATGAATAAGGCAGGAATTGTTATTATCTGGCTCTAGAGAGCAATCAAAGAAAGATTCAAATTCCTTGAGAAGAGCTCCAAATTGTGTACTTACCATCTTAATTCTCCTAAGATATTGATTCATCATCCTCATCATTGCCATCTAACGCTTCTTTCTCCTCAAGTTCTTCCACCTCATCTTCCAGGTCTTCGAGAGCTTCAATAATCGCCATATATACATCATCTCGATGCTGAAGAGAACGATAAAGTTGTGTAGGAGAGACCTCTTTAACCATGTCTCGCATCGTATTTAATACGGCAATTTTAATGTGTGTGCTCTCAAGGGGATTTGCTGTTAAAGGGTTTATAATTTGCTCAACAAGTTGTTTGAGTTTTTCGGCGGCAGGGTAGCGCTCTTCGGCTATATCAAAAAAAAGTTTAGCTAAAATTTCAAAGTTAAGATGAGAGCGAAATGTTTTGCGATCCATATTCTTATGTCCAGATGTTGTGAGCTCGCTTTATCGACTCTAAAAGCCTGTCCTAAAACTGAATGTATTTGGTTTTATTTATGCACTGCTTGCTCAGTGATATTCACTTCATATGACTGAAGAAACAACTCAAAACGCAACATTTCAACGCTCCGTCGTGTCAATCTCATGAGAGGACATGATTTAAATTTAAATAACTTTCCATGGTTGGAATGTGGGCCTTTGTTTGCCTAAAAATCCAAATAAGGCTCTGCATTTTTAATACAGTTTTTCTTAATTGTGCAAGCTCTGGTCCTTCAAGATCTGCTCGTTTTAAATTTCCCCCTAAGTAACTGTTCAGTCCTTTCATTTCAAGCATCATCAATCTATATCCTATCACCTGATAATGCTTTCTTAATTCTTGTAAATCGGGGGGATTATGAACAATGTCTCGATAGCGGTCGAGGGTTTCCTCGAGACCTTGCTTTGTTGTTTCAATCACAGCATCGACAGCTCCAATAATTTTTTCTGCAACTTGGATTTTATCTGCGTGTGCTGAAAAATGCTTGAGCTTAGCCGATTCCATGTTCTTGAGGATTTTGAATAATCTCTCTTTGACTCGTTCATCTGACGCTTTCGTCATTTGAAGACGGAGAACTTCAACTAAAAATTCAAACGCCTTATCAATGATTGCCGGATCCGGAGGGCGTCCATCGATCATCAATCGATGACGTATGTACCCGATTAATTCGTCAAGAGATGACTCTTCATTAATTCCAACTCCCAAACTTTCAACAAGTTCACTTAATAGTCGGCGATCTAAATGATATTCTCGATTCCCTTGTCGCTGAGAAAATCCGTCAGCTAAGCTATCAGCATCTTCTTTACGAACAAGAACTGATTCTTGTGCTTGCTTAGCCTTTTCTGTTTTCAGTTCTTTTTTCTTTTCGAGTTTTTTAGTGCGGATTTGAATCCCCATGGCTGAGTTGTCAAGGGTTTCATCGAGAAGCTTTTCTAACGTAACATCGGCTTGTGTTGCTTTAGCAGTCTCTTCAATAAATTGGCTAGCGCTTTGTGTCGCTTCTATGGAGTTGGCAAAATTAAGGTGGCGAGCAACACTTGCTTTGCTCATCTGGCTCCAGTTGGCGTCGTCGCTCATCATGACCTCCTAAAAAGTTCAAGAAATTTGAATCCGCCCTAATGGTTGGATACGGATTTCTGGTACAATTTCCTGGTAGGAGACAACTGAGATATCAGTAAATTCCATTTCAACCAGTTTGCGTACAAATCGTCTCACATCAATGGCTGTTAATATCACAGGAGGTTGGCCTCCCGGGGGAGGGGTTGAAACAGTCGTTCTAATCGCTTGTAAAATCAACTGAACTGAATCTGGATCTAAAGCAAGATAAGAGCCGGCAGACGTTTGCTTAATGGCTCCTCTTACCATATCCTCAATTTCTGGATCCAATATATAAACAGAAAGAACAGATTGCCCTTGTGAATATTTGTAGCTAATAAAACGCTTCAAGGAGGAACGGACATATTCTGTTAATAATACAGTATCTTTCTCTGTTTGAGCCCATTCACCTAACGCTTCTAAAATGGTTCTGAGATCTTTGATTGAGACCTGTTCTTGAATCAAGCGTTTGAATATATCGGTCATTTTTTGTAGAGGAATCAAGCGGGTAACCTCTTTAATCAGATCAGGAAATGATTTTTCTACAAACTCCATCATCGACTTAACTTCTTGGATTCCAACGAATTCATTCGCGTAATGACGGAAGAAATAGGAAAGATGTAAAATCATGACTTCAAGAGAGTTCCAATACTTGATGCCTGCTTTATCAAGAATTTCTTTATATTTAATATCAACCCAAAGGGAGGGAAGACCGAGTGAGTTTTTATAAGAGAAAAAAGGGAGGTTATAACGTTTTAAATTATCTTCCGATTCATTGGTCAGAAGATGCCCTTCAATCACTTTCCCTCGGATGATCGGCACTTCATTTAAGTGGATAGAGTATTCATCTTTTTCCAGAATAGGGGAATCTGTCCTAACATGAACGCCAGGAAAGCGCACTCCTAAATCTGCATAAAGAGCTTGGCGCATTTTTGGAACCATTTGCTCAACAAAGCTCGATCCTGCTTTAATTGATTTTTGAATTTCAACAGTTAACCCCTTGCCTACTTCGAGGACGACGGGTAGAGTAAGAGCGTAGCTGTCAACGCCGCCTCCGGCGATCACTTTATGTCCTCTAACAGAGGTCTCAACACCTCGGCCCCCTTCACCTCCTGCAGACTGAAGGGCTCCACCTCCCATCCCTGCCTCTAAAGCGGCAGCTTCTTTTTGATCTCTGCTCCAAAGGGCGTATCCAATCAATCCCAAGGCTGAGGAAAGAATTAAGAAAGGGGGGGCCGGAAACCCAGGAACTAAACCCATCCCCATTAAGAAGGCAGCAGCAACCATTAAAGCCTTTGGCTGCTTTAAAATTTGTCCTGAGATTTCACTTCCTAAATTTTCAGACCGCTCGCTTGAGACACGCGTTGTCACAATCCCGGCTGTTATTGAGATCAAAAGAGCGGGGATTTGAGAGATCAATCCATCTCCAATCGAGAGAAGGGCATATGTTTTGGCTGCATCCATGACCTCCATTCCATTGAGAGTCGATCCGATAATTAATCCGCCAATAATGTTGATTAATACAATGATAATCCCCGCGATGGCATCTCCTTTAACGAATTTCATCGCACCGTCCATCGCCCCATACAATTGACTCTCTTTTTGAATGGCAAGCCGCTTTTCTCGAGCTTGATTAGAGTCTAAAATCCCGGCTCGCATATCGGCATCAATACTCATCTGTTTGCCGGGCATCGCATCGAGGGTAAAACGAGCTGCAACCTCAGCCACTCGTTCGGCACCTTTTGTAATGACCAAAAATTGAACTAAGGTGATGATTAAGAAGATAACGCCCCCAACAACGAAGTTGCCTCCGACAACGAAATTACCGAATTGGAAGATAATTTGTCCCGCATCTGCATGTAAAAGAATTTGCCTTGTAGAGGCAATGTTTAAGCCGAGTCGGTAGAGGGTTGTAATTAAGAGAAGGGATGGAAAGATAGAGAGATGAACCGCACTGGGAATGTAGAGGGCAACCATTAATAACGCAATTGAGATGGTTAAGTTAAGGGCAATCAAATAGTCAATAATATGTGGGTTAATCGGCAAAATGATCATGGTCAATATCCCGATGATCATAACGGCAAGAGCTACGTCACTGGATCGCGAAATATTTCGTAAAGAAGCATCTCCTCCCAATCTGGCTGTGATTCCATCGAGTATTCTACGAATAAGATTCATGTAAAGATCTCCACACTACAGGTCAAATATTTGATATTATTACTCTAGAGGTTCTGGCATTTCAGTTCCATCATTTAACGATGCAACCCATCGGAGGATTTCAGCTAATGCTTCATACGTTTCTTCAGGAACATATTCAAAAATATCTCCTTCATCCCATAATTTATGAGCTAATGTGATGTTTCTTAAAACGGGGATATTATACTGAGCCGCGACTTTTATAATTCGCTCTGCTAAAATATCTTGACCCATAGCCAGGATGTAGGGGGCTGCATCAACCTCTTTGTCATAACCGATTGCAATTGCAAGGTGAGTCGGATTTGTCACGATAGCTTGAGCTTTTCTTACCCCTCCGGTAGGGCCATCTTGATAGGCGATTTCTTGTGCAATTTGCCTTCTTTTTCCTTTAATCTGAGGATCGCCTTCACTGTTTTTATATTCTTGTTTGATTTCAAACTTTTCCATCATCATCTCCTTGGCAAATGTGTGTTTTTGATAGATGAAGTCTGCGACAGCGACAACAATGAAAAAAATGCCCACTTTGACAAGCACTTCGATCAAAAAGGCATTAAAAACAGTGAGTGCAACAGAGATTGGAACGGAGACGGTCTGAATTAAAACAGGAATACTTTTATACATCACAAGATAAATCAAATAAGAGGCAACTGCGATTTTAACCAGTGATTTTATCAGTTCAACTAATGTTTTAAGTTTGAATTTAGCTTTTAAGTTTTCGACAGGATTAAATTTTTTAATGTCAAATTTAAATACTTCCGGGGCAAAAACAGGCCCTACTGCAAGGAATGTGACAGTCACTCCAATTAATGAGACTAATCCGAGTGTTGGGATGCTTGCTAAAAAAATGACCTCATTTGCTTTATAAAATAAGGAAAGGATTGTGACGCCCAAATCAGGGGAATTGACCGCTCGAAAGGTGCCGATAAGGAAGTCAGCCATTTGGTGATAAAGGATTCCAGATAAGGCTAAAACAATGGAAACAGAGGCTATAAAGGTGAAAGCAGCTGGTAAATCTTGGGATTTTGCCACCTGACCTTTTTTCTTCGCATCTTTTAGTTTTTTCGGGGTGGCTTTTTCGGTCTTTTCGCCCATATATCCTCCGTTAACAGCTGCACAGATGCAAATGTTAGAAATATTGACTTGCCTACCATTTTTGTTCTTTGAGAGAGTGTTTAGAAAGCATCGCTGTTTCTATTACACTATAAAGATTAAATTTTCGGGTTAGGCTTGCATGAAAGTTGCCTTTATTTGACCATCGTCTTGGTAATATTATAACGCTTAGGAGTCTCACTGTCAAATTAATTAAGGGTGACCTCTAGACGGCTGCAGCGATTAAATGCTAGCCTGCAATCGTCGAAAAGGGGAGAGAAAAGTTGTTAGAACTATGCCTGAATCTCCCATTTCTGCTACACTGTTTTTTTTATCAGACACCTTTTTCTTAACACTCTGTTTTCAAATTCAAGTATGTGCAAACAGTCTTTTAGGTTCTAAAAAATTCAAAATCGAAAATGAAGGAATAGTCACTTTATGGCCAAAGGTCTTTCAGTTGGAATTGTTGGTTTGCCCAACGTCGGAAAATCAACCCTTTTTAATGCCCTTACATCGAATCGAGCAGCTGCCTCTAATTACCCGTTTTGTACAATTGACCCAAATGTCGGAGTTGTGGATGTTTACGATCCTCGTTTAGAAAAGCTTTCCTCTCTTTCAAACAGTAAGAAGATCATTTATGCTAATATGGAATTTGTCGACATTGCCGGTTTAGTGGCAGGAGCATCCCAAGGAGAAGGGCTTGGAAATAAATTTTTAGCTAATATTCGTGAAACTGATGCGATTGTTCATGTTGTCCGATGCTTTGAGTCATCCGATATTATCCATGTTGCAGGTAAGGTTGATCCGATTGAAGATATCGAAATTATCAACCTGGAGCTTCGTTTGGCTGATTTACAAATGGTCGACAATGTTCTGGGACGTCTTGAAAAACAAGCCAAGACTAGAAAAGAGCTTGCTTTATCGGTTGAGTGCTTAAAGAAAGCCCAAGAGCATTTAAATGAAAATAAGCCCATTAGATCTCTTGAATTGAACCAGGAAGAATTAGAGTGCTTAAGGCCTTATCCGTTTCTTTCTGCTAAGAAAGTTCTCTATGTTGCCAATCTATCAGAAGATGATTTGCCGGCAATGAACAACAGTTTTGTGCAAAAAGTGAGGGAATATGCTGAAGCAGAGGGAAATACTGTTATTCCAATTTGTGCAAAATTAGAAGAAGAGATTGCGCAATTACCCCTTGGTGAGCGAAAGGAATTTCTCGAGAGTTTAGGACTTGAGCAGTCGGGATTAGAGCGGTTAATCAAAGCATCCTTTAATATGCTTGGATTAATCACTTATCTGACAACGGGTGAAATAGAAACTCGCGCTTGGACGATTCATGTTGGAACGGGGGCAGCAGCAGCTGCCGGTGAAATTCATTCCGATATCCAAAAAGGATTCATTCGAGCAGAAGTGGTGGCTTATGATGACATGATCGCTTACAAAGGCAGAGGGGCTGCCCGCGAAGCTGGTAAAGTTAGGGCGGAAGGAAGGGATTATATCGTGAAAGATGGAGATGTGATGTTGTTTATGCATCATTAATTTATTAGAGCCTCTATCCCCAAAAGCTTTAACACGCTCGGGAAGCAGGTTCTAAGAGTGAATCATTAAAAAATAAGCGGAGTTTCTACTCCTTTACCTTTTTCCTTATAGGAGTCCTTTTGAGCACTGAAAAATTTCCCCTTTTTATTAGCTGTGCTTCTGCATTAGAATCTCTTCTTGCTGATGAATTAAAAGAATTAGGCATTTCATCGTTGCATATAGGGTATCGCGGTGTTTATGTGAATGAATGGGATTGGAAGACGGTTTATCTTATCAATTACGCGTCCCGTTTAGCCAGTCGGGTTTTGCTCCCTTTAACCCGATTTCGATGCTTTGATAAACGCTCGCTTTATCGGCATGCGATGAACATTGAGTGGTCTCAGTATTTAAGAGATGGGTGGACATTTGCAATTGATGCCAACGTTCACCACAAAGAGCTTCGCAATAGTCTTTATGCGGCTCAAGTTGTTAAAGATGCCATTTGTGATCAGATGCGTCAAAAGAGTGGGAGGCGGCCGTCTGTTGAGGTTCAGCACCCAGATGTGCAAATTAATCTCTTTGTGCATCAGCAAAATGCTGTGATCAGTTTTGATACCTCAGGAGAGCCTCTCCATAAAAGAGGATATCGTCAAGAGAGTGTTGAGGCTCCGATCCAAGAAAGTTTGGCTGCTGCCGTCTTGCGTTTAGCTCGTTATGAGAAGGAAAACATTCTTTTAGATCCTTGCTGTGGATCGGGAACTTTTTTAATCGAAGCGGCATTAATGGCAACACACACTCCGCCCGGATACTTACGAGCTCGTTGGGGATTTATGCGCCATCCGGACTATGACTCTGCCCATTGGCTGAGGGTGCGCAATCAAGTCGATGAAAAACGGATGTCTTTACCCCCTCAGCATCTTTTTGGGATTGACCAGAGCCATTCTGCAGTGCATGCCACAAAAATGAATCTTAGGGCAGCGGGATTTAGCCAACAGGTGGAAGTTGAACAAAGGGATTTTAGGGAGTATCAGCCCTTAGTGACTCCAGATTTGGTTATTGCAAATCCTCCTCATGGACGTCGTTTAGATGAAGAAGAGCAATTACGTTCTGTTTATCGAGCTCTTGGTGATTTCATGAAACGCAGCTGTCGCAAGCCGGGTAAAGGATTTGTTTTTACCAGTAATTTAGAGCTCGCCAAAGAGGTTGGCTTATCAGCAAAAAAAAGGCATGTTTTGAATAATGGGGGGCTCGATTCCCGTCTGTTGGAATATGATCTTTTTTGAATAAAAGAGGCACCTTCTCCCATTTCCAAGAAATACACTCATCTTTGAGGGTATTCAAAGCCTTAAAAATGAGTGTATTTCTTGCAAGTGGGAGAGGGCAGCCAACAGTGGGATTTTGGGCTAAAGCAAAGCTCTCGCGCTTGACTCAAGCGCAAATCCCATTCCTGCTGCGTAAGGTGAGTGAGTAAGAAAATGGAGTGTGGAAAAAGGGGATGACAAAAGTGAAAAAATGGTAAGACAGAAACCTAATCAAATATGGATTGATGCTGACGCCTGCCCTAAACCGGTTAAAGAACTCGTTTTTAAGGCCAGCCGACGATTAAATATTACGATTATATTAGTTGCAAACACATTCCAATTTCTTCCTCAAAGCGATCTTATAGAGTTAATTGTTGTTGATAAAGGATTTGATGCAGCTGATGATCACATTCTTGAGAGAGTTCAAATTCACGATATTGTGATTACGGCCGATATTCCGTTAGCTGCAAAAGTGTTAAAAAAAAAGGCGATCGCCTTAAATCCTCGAGGAGAGATTTATACTGAAAATAATATTTGCTCCATTTTATCCATACGGGATTTTATGAAAGAATTTCGAGATGCAGGAACAATCACCAGTGGTCCTAAACCTTTTGGTCCAAAAGATATTAAACAATTTGCAGATTCTTTAAATCAACTCATTTCTTAAAACCTGTTTTCAAGTTGAAACAGTCTCTGGCGCGTGTGAAAGATTTCGCGGTAGTGAAAGCTTTAGCTCAGTGCTAATCACTTTCCTGGTGCGTAAGGTGAGATTTTAAATAGGCTCGAAGATCGATGTCGGGCGAGCTAAATTCTGCTTCCCCCATACAATCTTCGACGCAAAAATGACCGCTTCTTGTTCGTCTTAAATTGGATAAATGAGCTCCACATCCCAATTTTTCCCCTAAATCATAAGCAATGCTTCGAATATAGGTTCCTTTACTGCATCTAATTTTGAGTTCAAGATGAGGATAGGCATAACGCATTAACTGGATATTGACGTGAATTTTCACTGGTTTTCGTTCAACTTCAATTCCTTTTCTTGCCAGTTCATAAAGCTTTTTTCCTTGAATTTTTTTAGCCGAAAACATAGGGGGGACTTGCTCGACCTCTCCTTGAAATGAGATCAAAGAGTCTTGGATTTGATCTAAACTAGGGATGATTGCAGATGTTGTGAGAATGACTCCTTCGGAATCATAAGTGTCTGTTGATGCCCCAAGAAAAACTTCAGCAAGATATTCCTTGTCGTGACACAGAAAATGGTCGGAAAGACGAGTATAGGCGCGACCGACCAGCATCACCATGACACCCGTAGCAAACGGATCAAGAGTTCCTGCATGGCCGATTTTTTTTACGCCAAGACGTTTTCGTAAAATTTGAACAAGTCTAAAAGATGTCGGTCCTTTAGACTTATCCAATAATAAAATCCCTTGAACGGGATTTAAATCAGGAGGAACTTTCATCATCTTCAATGACTTGAATGCGTGATTTTTTCTCTTCACTGATTTTGCTTAACAGTTCTTCTATCCGCATATGTTTATCAACACTATCATCTAATCTGAACTTTAATTCAGGAAAATAGCGCATGACAACTTTATGAGAAGAGTTAACAGCAATGAAACCTGCAGCTGAATTCAGTGCTTGAATCGTTTCAATTTTGTCTTGTTCAGAACCTATGACGCTAATAAACACTTTTGCGTAATGCAAATCTTTTGAGATCTGCACACGTGTAACGGTGACAAGCTCCGTCACGTGAGGATTGCGGACATCTTTTCTGATCACTTCCGAAATCACTTCTTTAAGAAGTGAGTTTAGTCTATCTGTTCGTTCTACTGCCATAATGTGTTACAATTCTTGTGAAATGTAGGTGATTTCGTAGGCCTCTAAAATGTCATTCTCTCGGAAATCTGTGAAATTATTGAGAAGAATTCCACATTCAAACCCTTTTTGGACTTCACGAACGTCTTCTTTCACGCGTTTAAGCGAAGCAATCGTTCCTTTCCAGATAATGTCGTTTCCGCGTCTTACACGAATATTATTGCTGCGATGGATTGACCCTTCAGTCACTTGGCAGCCTGCAATAATTCCTGCATGCGAAGATTTAAAGGTTGCTTTGACCATCGCTTTTCCTTTTTCTGTTTCCTGTGCAATCTTGTCTAGTAACCCAGACATAATGGCTTTGACATCGTCGACTGCATGATAAATAATATTATGCAAGCGCACTTGAATTCCCAATTGTTTCACCAAAGGCTCGGCGTGGCTTTCGATTTGGGTGTGGAATCCAATAATCACAGCTTTTGAAGCGGCCGCCAGCTGGACGTCGGATTCTGAAACTTCTCCAACACCTGTAAAAATGATGTTGACGTCGACTTTGTCAGACTCAACTTTCATTAGAGCAGCTTTAAGCGCTTCAAGAGAGCCTTGAACGTCTGCTCGTAAGACTAGATTAAGAGTCTTCTTGCTCGACGGAGAGGCTTGCTGGAAGAGGTTTTCCACCGAGACTTTCTTTTTTTGCTGGGTGACAAAATGAGATTGTCTAGCTCCTACAGAGCGAGCCTCAGCAATTTCTCTGGCCTCTTTTTCACTTTTTACGACAATAAATTCCTGGCCGGCTTCCGGAAGTCCTGACAAACCTGTTATCTCAACTGGCGTTGATGGTCCAGCTTCGATTAATTCTCTATTGTGTTCATCATGCATTGTTTTGACGCGACCGAATAGATTTCCGAAGACCAAAGCATCTCCTCGACGAAGGGTTCCATTTTGAACCAATACTGTTGCAACAGATCCCATTCCTTTGTGCATTTCGGATTCTAATACAGTTCCTCTTGCTCGAGAGGATGGATTGGCTCGCAATTCAAGAACCTCTGCTTGCAGAGCTAGCATTTCAAGTAATTCAGGAATTCCTTGGCCAGTCACAGCGGAGCAATTCACTGTAATGATTTGACCACCCCAAGCTTCAGGCAATAGATCATTTTCAGCCAGTTGGCGATAGACATTTTCGGCATTAAAATTGGGTTTGTCTGCTTTGTTGATGGCAACAACCATAATCACCCCGGCAGCTCGCGCATGCTGGATGGCTTCAAGTGTTTGCTGTCTTAAACCTTCATCACCGGCCACAACAAGGACGACAATGTCGGTGACATCTGCTCCACGCGCCCGCATTGCAGAAAAGGCTTCGTGACCGGGTGTATCCAAAAACGCAATATCTCCAACCGCAGTGGTACAGCGGAAGGCACCGATGTGTTGTGTAATGGCACCCGCTTCACCGGCAGCGCGGTTACTTGCACGGATTGCATCAATCAGGCTTGTTTTACCGTGGTCGACGTGACCCATGAACGCCACAACCGGAGGACGAAGCTCCAACTGATCCTCAGCTTCTTGTTGAAGCTCTTGCTTAATCGACTTATCAGTGATCTGAATGCGTCTTTCTTGCACTGTATCAATACTAATTTCGCATCCAAATTCATGGCCTAATAATTGAATCGTTGTTTCATCTTCGAGTAAATCATTCAACGTTAAGATGATTCCTTGAAGAAATAGCCTTCCTATCAGTTGAGAAGATTTTAACTTCATCTCAGATGCTAGATCTTTGATTGAGATGGGCAAGCGAATTTTCAAAGAAGAGGGGCGAATCGTTAAATCTTCTACCTGGTGCTTCATTGTTTTATTACGTCGCTTACGCCATTGCTGATCATCATCAGATGTTCTCAGTCCTTGTCGATCACGCGCATCAAATTGTTTTGTCTCCGTTCTACGAGGAGTGGGTTTAATGTCTCTGAATTCTTTAAATTTTGTCGCTTTTAATCCCTTGCTGGCGGAATCATCCTCAACAACTTTAGTTGTCTCTTTTCCTGTGGCAGCAGGAGGTTTTGGATGTTTATTTTTGTTTTTATCTTTATTTTCACCCAACGATTCTTTAACAGGTGTCGGTGTTGGTGCCTCTTGTTTTGGTGGAAGAGCTCGGACGACGGGTTTAGGCCTTATATAATCCCGCATGTGCCTTCCTGTCGGACCAAGCTTTTCTTGTACAGGAAGATCTTTTCTCTGTTCTGGGCGTTGAATGTGTGGTGTCGCCTTGGGCAATGGAGTTTCAACTAATTTTCGTTCCTCTTTTTTAAGGGGGAGCGGCTCGGGATTTTCTTTAAATTGAAGAACTGGATTGATGATTTCAGGCTCACGAATAGGCGCTTGCTTCGTTTGATAATCTTCTACGTCACCAAAGATTTCCTGTCTTAACTCAGCACTTGTTTTAACTCTCACCAGTTCTTCTTTAATTTCAGGGAAAGAAATCTCTTTAATCGGAGCTTCTTCTTCTGTATGGGGATGTCCGGTTATCTCGAGAGGCTCTTTAGAGGTTGATTCGGATAGAGGCTCAGCAAATGCAGATTTAGAGCGCGCGCGGATACGAGGTGCTTCTTCTTTTGGCAATTCCTCTCCTTCAGGTTTTATTCCTTTGGGAGTAGAAGTCTTTGCTACTTCAGATTTTTTATCTGTAGCTTCTTCTTCTTTCTTCTTTGCTAGTTTGTCTTTTAATCCGCTAAGATTAATCGCTTCTGCAATTTGAGTGTTTTTAATGTTTAACTTAATTTTGGCCAAGGCTCTATATCCTTTGTTTTCTTATTTGTTCTAAAATCTTGTCTGCCAATTCCAAACTAATGCCGGGGATGGTTGCAAGCTGCTCTGGTGTTGTTTGAAGTAACGAGCGCAGAGTGTTATAGCCTTCTGCTGCCAAGTGATCAAAAATGAGGTTGTTCACTCCTTCAATATGATCTAATGGCTCATCTAAAGTTGGATCTTCAGTGGAAGCGAGTTCTTCGCGCTGAATTGCCATTGTGCGGTTATAATCTGTCATTCGCTGCACTTCTAAATCATATCCGATAAGCTGGCTGTTTAGCCGTGCATTCATTCCTTTTTTTCCTATTACAGCAGCAAAATCTTCATCTTCTATAACAATTGAAATGATTTTATCATCTTCATTAAGGTTAATTTTACGGATTTCAATAGGATTCAAGGCGTTTTGTAAAAGCTCGATAGGATCCGCTGTGAACGGAATGATATCAATTTTCTCGTTATGTAATTCTCGAACAATATTCTTGACTCGGTTACCGCGCATTCCAACGCAAGCCCCAACCGGATCTATTTTGAAATCAGTTGAGCGAACGGTTAATTTGGTTCGATAACCAGGGTCACGCACAATCTTATCTATGATAATTGTGCCATCGCTTACCTCAGGGACTTCTTGAATTAAAAGTTGAAGGACAAATTCAGGGCTGCATCTAGATAAAATCACTTCTGCCCCACCATTTTCTGTGTCTTTAACCTCAAGCAGAAGAGCCAAAACTTTTTCACCGACCTGATATTTCTCTGTTTTAGGGTACTCTCGGGCAGGCATGATTGCTTCAACTTTGCCCAAATCAACAATGAGATTTGCTCCTCTTACAAAACGTTTTACAGTCCCGGAAACTAATTCATTAACACGATGGCGGTATTCCTCATAAATGACATCACGTTCAGCGCCCCTAAGTTTTTGGGTAATGATTTGTCTGGCTTTTTGAGCTGCAATTCTGCCGAAATCTTTTGGAGTGACGATCACGTCTATGAATTGACCGAGCTCAGCGTCTGGATCAATTGAACGCGCTGCTTCAAGAGAAATTTCTTGAGATGCAACTTCCACATCTTCTACAATTTCTTTTTCACAGTAAACATCGATATTGCCTGATTTGGGATTAATTGTCACCGTGACATTAGAAGCACCGGACACGCTTTTGCGTGCAGCTGCCTGTAATGATTCTTCGATAGCATTTATCACAACTTCTCGTTTAATACCTTTTTCTCTTTCTAAATATTCAAAAATGGCAATCAGATCTTTATTCATACCTTTATCCCTCTACAACTGTAATAGCGAGTTGTGAACGCATAACTTTCGTGTTGTCCAGTGAGCATCTCGCTGAGGATTAATTGGATTAACTTAAAAAATTTGACTCTAATCATCGAGGCTGATTTTTTTAAAAAATTAGCGCGGGTTTCTATAGAGAGTGTCTTAAAACGTCGAGTCCTTATGTTCGAGATCATTTTCTCTTTAAGAAGCGCCGAAAACAAGTGGGTCATCTTCATGAATATTGTCCATTTATTTTGGTCGATTCCTAAAGGAAAAGAATTCAAATCTAGGTTGCACCAATTTTTAAGAGGCTCTCTATCAAGGAGTCGTCATGATTAGAAGCAAATTTTTTACATTAATTTTTTCTTCTCTATATGGCACAAAACCTCCGATTAGGAGGTCTTAAAAAAGCTCGATGAAGAGCTCTTGAAATACTACCACATCAAGTTATTTCTTTCAAATTCAGGAAAAATATCTTTCTGAACCGATTGTTCTAACAGGGGAGGCATTTTCCTCAAACACATTGATTGATGTGTTTGAGGAGAGTTTTGACAGATCAGTTAAGCTCTTGTTTATTCTTCAGTAGAATGCTCATAAGAGTCTTTGTCTTCTTTCTTGCGACGTTTTGCAGGCGTGACAACAATATCATCGCGATTATATTGGTTTTGATCAATGAGATATTCTTTAATTGATAGCGCAATTTTTTTGTGCTCAGGATCTAATTTGATCACTTTTGCTGTCACATCATCTCCTTTAGAGACAACATCTTCTACTTTACCAAATGCTTGATCAGACAACTCAGTCACGTGGATGAGTCCCTCGATCCCGCTATCAAGTTCTACAAAAGCACCAAAAGCTGTAATCTTTGTCACTTTTCCTTTGACAAGGCTTCCTACGGGCATTGTTTTTTCAATTGATTCCCAAGGATTTGTGCTCAATTGTTTAACACCTAACGTGATTTTTTTACTTTCTTTGTCAACAGAAAGAATAATCGCGTCTACTATATCGCCTTTACGTAAAATTTCAGAGGGGTGTGAAACTTTTTTGATCCAACTTAAATCTGAAATATGGATGAGGCCTTCAACACCTGGTTCTAATTCAACAAAAGCCCCATAATTGGTCAATGTGCGGATTTCAGCTTTAACATTGTGTCCTACCGGATATTTTTTTTCCACATCATCCCATGGATTGTGCTCTGTTTGCTTGATTCCAAGAGAGATTTTTCCATCTTCTTTTTGTACAGAGAGGACGACGGCTTCAACTTCATCACCTTTTTTCACAACTTCGCTCGGATCTGTCACATTTTTCACCCAAGACATTTCCGATACGTGTATCAAACCTTCAATTCCAGGTTCAATTTCAATAAAAGCACCATAAGGGAGAAGATTGACGATTTTTCCTTTTACGCGTGTGCCAGGTGGGTATTTTTGCTCGATTTGATCCCAAGGGTTAGGCCCCTTTTGTTTTAATCCGAGCGCGACACGACCTTTATCTTTGTCGATGCTTAAAATCATGACTTCAAGTTTTTGGCCCAGTTGAATCATTTCGGATGGATGTTTAATCCGCTTCCATGTCATATCTGTGATGTGTAATAATCCGTCGATTCCGTCTAGATCTAAGAAGACACCAAAATCTGTGATGTTTTTGACGACACCTTCTCTAATATCACCTGTTTGAATGTGTTCAAGAACTTCAGCTTTCTTAGAAATACGCTCTGCTTCCAGTAGTTCACGACGTGAAACAACGACATTCTTACGATCGATATTAATTTTAAGAATTTTGAACTCGTATGTTTTACCCAGGTAATCATCCAAGTTTTTAATGCGCTTATTGTCAATTTGAGAGCCGGGCAAGAATGCCTCCATGCCGATATCAACCATTAAGCCGCCTTTAACTTTGCGCATCACCCGCCCTTTAACAATCGAGCCCTCTTCGCAGTGTTCAAGAATGTATTCCCACTGGCGGAGTCTTTCAGCTTTTTCACGTGAGAGGACGATTTGTCCGTTGTCATCTTCGGCTTGGTCTAGGAGAACTTCAACTTCTGCGTCAATAAAAATTTGTGATGGGTCAGAAAATTCCTCAATTGGAACTAGTCCTTCTGATTTTAAGCCTACATCAACGACGACATGGTCTTTTGTTATTTCAACGATTCTTCCCTGGAGTATGCTACCGGGAATCATTGTAGAACTTTTTTCTATCGGCGTAGAACTATCTTCTGTTAGAAGATTTTTGAAAATTTCAGCATCTTTTTCTTGAAAGAGAACATCATCTAGGATGTTACTCTCATTCCAAGTGTGTTGTGAGTGTTTAGACATTTAAAGGTTTCTCCTTATTTTCCAATAATGGTAGTAGACTAGCAGATATAAGTTAAAAATTGCAATCAAAAGAGTGATAATTAAGGTTAGAAATTTTTTGGGGTCTGAACTTACGCAATAGGAAGGTGATGTGGGCTGAGCCAAAGCCTCAGGGTTGAAAGTTTGCGGGATGATTTGTAGCAGCAAAGGATCGGATCAAAGATGCTGAACAGGTTCTAAGGCATTAGCAGGCTAAAAATTCTTGCTTTGCGACATCGACATTTGCTAGGATAGGCTTCCCTTAAGAAACTACCTTGCGGACCGGAAGGGCTATTTAGGTTGAAGCTAAAGCTCTCGCGATGCTTAAGGTAAGTTAAGAACCTGTCTTCCTATTTTTTGAGTCTTCCCTTCGTTTGTTATTTGAATTTTTTACCTCTTTATTAGGTCGATTTATGAATGGACCGCTAGTTATGAAATTTGGAGGGGCATCCGTTGCCGTTCCCGAGCAGTTTTCTCAGATTGCAGATCTCATTATTCGAAGACGACGCGAGCACTCGCAAATCGTTGTTGTCGTAAGTGCAATGAGAGGAACAACTGATCAATTAATCGAATTAGCTAAACTTGTTCATCCCAATCCTCCTCAAAGGGAATATGACATGCTGATTAGTGTGGGCGAGCGGATAAGCATGTCTTTGCTTGCGATGGCTCTTTGCTTAAAGAATCAAGATGCTGTGAGCTTTACCGGGAGTCAATCAGGAATTATAACATGTCAGCGTCATTCGCAAGCGCATATTATAGAGGTGTGCCCCCAGCGAATCGAAAAAGGGTTGAAAAAAGGGCAAATTGTGATTGTTGCAGGGTTTCAAGGTGTGACTCAGAGCAAAGAGATTACAACCTTGGGAAGGGGAGGGTCTGACACGTCAGCTGTTGCTTTAGGCCTGGCATTAAAAGCGCCTAAGGTTGAGTTTTTTAAAGATGTTCCAGGTGTTTTTAATGACGATCCTAAAAAAGACCCCTATGCAGCGTGTTATACGCGAATTTCCTATGAAACTGCCTTGTCTGTTGTTGAAAATGGTGCAAAAATTCTTCATCCGCGAGCAATAAAATTAGCAGAGAAAAATGGTCTTCTTCTTCATGTAAGGTCTTTTGATGCTTCGTTTGAGGATCATCCAGGAACGTTGATTTTTGACAACCATAAGAAGAGATTGGATGTTCCTTTATACGAAAGCATTGAGGATTAGTCGAATCCCCTTACGCAGCGGGAGTGAATAAAATGTTGACATTTATATTCATATATTGCGATATATGCACATCAAACTTATCAAACTTATCAAATGGGTAAAAACAAGTCTATCATCGTCATACACGATGTAGATATTGAGGACCTCTCTTTATGTTTTTTGCCCTTTGGATTTGTGCGAAGACTCTCGGGCTTGAAAACTTGCAAAAAGCGTCATATCTCTTTCGATATTGACCGTTTTGCAAGTTTTGGCCTAAGAAAGTTTTCGCTTCAGCCTAAATAGCTCTCTTGGTGCGTAAGGTGAGTAAATTATAGAACGGTAAACGATGTCTCATCTGACTGAAGCTTCTATTGTCACCACATTATTTGAATCTCCTGGGGGAGATGATATTAGTAATCGTTATTACCGAGATGTTGTTCTTCACAACCTAAAAAAAATTCTGCCTGATGATTTTCTTGTTTTTAAAGGCTCTCGAGAGGCAACTCTTTGTCGTCAAACGGAAATTTTGCAAAAGTCGATCCCTTTAATTACGTTTTCTTGCGCTGAAACATTTCCCGGAACAATTTCATTTTTTTTGCTTTCAAAATATCGACCTAATTCTTTTAAGTTTTTTTTTGAAATGATCAGTCGATGGTTAACGCCTGGACGAAGACTTAATGTGGTGCTTGTTTATGCAAGCGATTTTCGTCTGACCTCTCTAAGTGAAGATGTTTATACAATATGCGAAGTGATGATTAGTGTTGTCGATCAAATTGAATTTGAGGAAATACAGCGCAATTTTCCTGTTATTCAAACAGAAATTGCCTTAGGAATCGATTCAGAATACTATGCCCAGCGTTTGTTAGAAATTAAGGGATTGACTGCTGATGATAAAACGGCGTTTATTCAAGCTTCTATTGCGTTTTTAGTGAAAAGATTTCCAGAACATTATGATAGTGATGTGTTTACTGAAATGCAGCACGTTCTAGTCTCTTGCCCTGATGAATTTAAAGCGATTCGTGCATCACGTCACTTAAGTCGGATGATTAGTATTCAATATTTATTTCGCAAGGCTTTAAGAGAAGAGATTAAAAAAAACCCTCGTAAACGTTATGTGTACTTAAAAATTTTCCGCGCCTTTGTTCAGAGTCAAACAGGTGCTAAGAAGGTTTTAAGTTTTCTTGTCGGGGTTAACTTTATTGGAGAACAAGAAAATTTTGGAGAGTCAAATTTGATTAAGGCAATTCAGTTTTACGTTCCATCTGCAACAGCAATTGAAGGATCCTTTTTTATTCATAAGCTTAGCTCTGAAAACATATGTTTATCTTATATTGAAGTGGAAAAAAAAGAGGGGGTCTCTTTTTCCTCTGCAGAGATTCGAAAATTGCGGCGTGAATTGCCGGGAAACCTTAAAAACCGTATCGAAGAGCGTCTACATACGGTTTTTATGTCTCGCAATGAAGAGGAGGTGATGCGCAATATTTTGACTTTAACAAATCAAATTAAATATGTGCGTGATATCCCCCAGGTTTCGATTTCGTTTGATGAGCAGGCTTACGCCCATCTTTATTTTACTGTGATTTTAGCTAGATTGGTGAAATCTGATCATTTATCTATTTCTGAGTTGTTTAGTCGGAGCAATAGTGATGTCGAATATTTGCATGATCGAACAAAAGAGATGGGGATTTTACGGGAAAAATATGTCAAAGAGGCAACTGTTTTTCGTCTTAAACTCGCTAAAGAGTGCTTTTTAAGGACAGATCATTCTATAGATTTATACAAGGCTCGGCAAGCTGTCGTCAAAGAGCTCTATAAAGTGATTGGGGAATTTAGAGACTTTAACGGAGGGATGATTTCAAAGCAGCACGAACTTTTATCCGAAATTCGAGAGCTTCTCAAGGGGGGAAAAGATTATGATGAGCTCTTATTAGAAAATTTTTTTTATTCTCTATCTCCAGTTGTCGCTCGTGCTTTATTAGATCCTTTTGCGTTTAAAACACTATTTTTAATGTTGCAGGAAGGGATTAAAGAGCATAAATCTGATATTCATTATTTTAAATTTCATCATCATGCGCAGAAGCTTTATGGACTTGTGGTTGTGGATGATCTAACATTAAAAGAAACCATTCGCCGTGCGATTCAAAATTTGCACATCCCTCCTGCAGACTTAGCCTATGCATCAATTAAAACTCACGGCCTCGCATGTTTAGGCTATATTTGCCGTGTACATGATGCTCATAAACGAGAGCAATTTCAGGAACTTCTTGTTAATATTTTATCGATGAATCAATAGATTTTTAAATTCAATCAGCCTATTAGATATTCCAAACATAGTTTTAGAGTCGTTTTTTTATTGTTCTTAATTGGAAAATAATATTATAGATTGTAAAAATGATTAAAGCGGGGTAAACAATTTTGAGTATTGGGAATAGTAGGGCAACAATCCCTGTGAATTCCAGTAAAGAAACAGCAAAACCAATACCAATTGTAATAGCTAGAGCTAGTGAATCATTGATTGTATTGACGAAAAAAACTTGTTGTAAGTATTGCGCAAATACAGCTGCTAGTGCGATTGCGGTCGTGAGGCAAGCAAGGGCGATGGTTGAAGATGCAATGATTCCTGCATAAGGCCCTAAGATTTTCAAAGTTAAAGCGCCTAGAAGCTCTCCTTGGTTGGTTAAAGAAAGACTAGACGAGTGCCAAGCGGCAACGTAGCTAAAACCTGCATACACTAAAGCTAACAGAACTCCTCCTATTAAGCTTGATTGAAGAGAAAGCTTAAAGAGGGTGTGTTGGTTCGCAGAACCCGTTGCATTTGATTGTTGCTCCAACGAACTGTATATGATTGCAGAGAAGAAAAATGATGCAAGTAAATCCATCGTATTGTATCCCTCCAAAAAACCATGCACAAAAGATTCGCTCGCTGTTAAAGAAGAGGTGGAGCTTGATTCTCCGGTCCATAGTCCGACAATGATGATGACAGCTAGGCTTACGAGCAATAAAGGAGTGAGTACATAGCCTAATAAGTTGATCATACGGGTTTTCTTCCAATTAAAAAAGAAAATTAACGTACAAGCGATCAGGCTGAAAAGACCAAAATGGAGAGTGGGCCAAGAAGATTTTAGCGTTGAGTATGAGAGTGCGATGCATCTTGGTAATCCACCAAAAGGACCGATAATGAGCATAATAAGAGCAATAAGGAGGAAGCCCGGTACTTTCCCCGCGCGATTAAAAAACTCTTGATAATTACCCTGAAATAGCAAGATGGCGATTAATCCAAGAAAAGGAACCCCTACCGCAGTGATGAGCAATCCTGCAAGAGCAAAAGCTGTTTGATCTCCCGTGGTTTGCCCAACGACTAAAGGGAAAACGACATTTCCGGCTCCGAAAAACATTGAAAACATGGCAAGGCCGGTGGAAAATACGCGTGAAAATGATGAAGACATAATTCCTTGTTTTAGATTTAAACGTGAGTTAAGATTCTTTATTTTCTTCGACATAAGAATGCTAAATAAAATTTCAAGCCTCTCTAAGAGGCTTCCCTAACACTTCATCTTAGAACCTGTTCATGATCTTTGATCACGATGATTTGCTGCTATAAATCCGCTATAAACTCACCGTCATTCGACGGATCATCAAAGTAAAATGGAAGACTTGGAGAGTGAGGATTTAGAATTTACGTTGACTGTTTTTTTTTGTTCACATATAGTTACTCAAGCTCAAAGGCTGAATTTACAGCCTGTTTAACATTTTTGGCTGGGTGATTGATGTCCTAAATTATGACATGATGTTAGGCTCGATCCGTAAAGTCAGAGGGGCTGACACAGGAGGAATTTGCATTTTAAGTTTTAACCACTACATATTTTACTAGATCCTTCCTTTTTTTGTCAATTTTTAATCTTAAAATCGTTTTAACGTTTTAAGATGACAAGCTCAAGCTTGACTTTAGATCGCAAGACGATGTATGAATATAAGGATTATTTTAAAGAGGTCAACTCCCCGATATTTATGAAAAAAAAAGCACAGATTAAACTCTCCCCCTCAATTTTAGCCGGAAATTTTGGTTGTTTGGCAGATGAAGCGAAAAAAGCTGAAGATGCAGGAGCCGATTCTCTTCATCTAGACATTATGGATGGCCATTTTGTTCCTAACTTAACGATGGGGTCAAAAGCTGTCGCTGCCATTAATAGAGCGACAAACCTCTTTCTTGATGTCCACTTGATGATTTATAACCCTTATGACTATGTCGAAAGATTTGTAGAAGCTGGAGCGGATAACATCACGTTTCATTTAGAAGCCACTGAAGATGTTGAGGAGACGCTGAATTATATTCGTAAGTGTAATGTCCGTGCAGGACTTGCCTTTAATCCCGAGACCTCCCTCTCAATGATTCCTCGCTACCTAGACAAATGCGACATGATTTTACTGATGACTGTTCATCCAGGTTTTGGGGGACAATCTTTCATAGAAGATGTATTAAATAAGGTGCGATTTACACGTCATACCTGTGATCAATTAGGGATTTGCGCAGGAGGGGTGACTCAAAAAAGAGAGCATTCTGATCAACATCGATTACCTCCTTTTGATATACAAGTTGATGGTGGGATTAATTTAGAGAATGTCAAACGTTGTGTTGAAGCTGGTGCAAATATTATTGTCGCTGGAACAAGCCTTTATCAAGCCCTTGACATGAGGGTTGCAATTAAATCGATGCGTGAAGAAGCTGAAAAAGGAATAAAAGATTAAAAAATTATACTCCGGAGCGCATCAAACATGGAGTGTAGTTTACTTTAACAGGACGAACATCTTGTTAGAGCATAACATGCTAATTCAAAGGATTTATGACGACGAGCAATCAACTTAACCCTGGAATGGTCATTTCAATAGGCAACAAACTTTACCGTGTTGAATCCAGCGTAAAAGTGACGGTGCCAAAAGGGACTCCTTTTATTAAAACGAAGTTAAAAGATTTATGTTCCGATGAAGTCGTTGAAAAAAATTTCAAGCTTAATCAACCCATTAAGGACGTCTCTTTAGTTGAGCGGCGGTTAGAATTTTTATATCCGGAAGGAGATGAGTATTTATTTCTTGACGTGGTGAATTTAGATCAGGTTCTTGCTCCCTCCTCAATTGTGGGACAAAAGATTAATTTCTTAAAAGAAGGGGTTGAATTAAAAGCTTTTTTTTATGGTGATACGGTATTTACAGTTGAACTTCCACAGTTTTTAGAATTAATGGTTGCTAAGATTCAAGTTGAAGAGACTAAAATTGCGCCCAGAGGTAAGATTGCCATTCTTGAAACTGGAGCTAAAATAGAAGTTCCTCCGTTTATTGAGACCGGAGATATTGTGAAAGTCGATACAAAGACAGAGGAATATGTTCAACGTGTTTAAGAACTTCTCTTCATGTTTTTTTGCCTTTTGGCTTGCTTTAAAACCTCGGAGATCGAAAATCGCGAGGAGGTTCATATTTTCTAATATAGACCTGCTTGCGATGTTTGATTCACCGTGGCTTTCATTCAGCTCAAAACGTAATATTTGAACTTCCAACAGGATATGCAGCAGCAAAGCATCTTGATGTTAGGGATTGAACAACTTCTAAGGAGTAAATGGATGATGAGTTTGCTAAAATCAAGATGGGTGATCTTAGGAATCCTTCAAATCATCCCTTTATTCATCTGCTCTCAAGAAGAAATGCTCTATACGGGACCTGTTGTCCCCGATTCTATCCCCCCAAGAATCCCGATTGCCATGCCTCCCTTTTCTGAAGAAAAACAATCCTTAGATCGTTTTCCCCCTGGTGAGGAAAGAGAGGGGGAATTTTCAACGCCATTGCTTTCTCCTTCATCGGTCAATCGTGGTGTAGAAAGCGAGTGGATAAGAGGAGACCAGGTCTCATCTGCTTTCTCTCCTATTTTAGAGTTCTGGTTTGGCCCTTTTTTAACTGCCGACTATTTTCCTCGGGATAAAATGTCAATTTGGTATCCCAGCGACCCTGACATCAATCGACAAATTTTAGACAATTTTGAACAAGATTTTCTTAATGCTCAAAAAGGAGAATACAATCATTGGCGCAATAATCCTCGAGGGAGGTTAGCCCTGATTTTATTGCTTGATCAATTTCCTCGTTATGTCTACCTTAATCGTCCTCAAGAATTTTTGACAGATCGGATGGCCAAAGCACTCGTTTTAGAAGCGATTCAAAAAGGGGAGGACAAAAAACTTTATCCGATTGAAAGGGCTTTCTTTTATTTGCCTTTGCAGCATGCTGAAGATTTGGAATTACAAGATCTTTCAGTTGCCTATTATCGGCAGCTATGGATGGAGTCTTCAGAGCAGGTTAGGCCCCAGATAGAAGATTTTCTTAAAGGAGCTTTGTTGCATCGGCAGCAGATTGCTCGTTTTGGTCGGTTTCCTTACCGTAACGCTATTTTGGGAAGAGAATCTACTCCTGAAGAAACAGAGTTTCTTCTCCAGATGAGAAACAGTAAATGAAAGGATACACAAGTGGAATTAAAGCATATTAAAGAGCTCATGGCTGCCATGGGTCGTACAGGAACAAAGCGTATCTCCTTAAAAAAAGAGAGCTTTGAATTAATGATTGAGAGGGATGACCATCCCGATGTTCGTTTTCCTGAGCATCAGATCGAGACCTCCGACGAAGTTTTCAAGCCATCCTCTGGATGGACTCGAGCAGATCAGGCTTTATCGCGCGGATCGGAGATGCCCGGTCGATCTGCTTATTCTCCCATTCCAAGTGAAAGACCTAAAGAAGATGTCGCAAGTGTGTATATCACATCTCCTATGGTGGGCACTTTTTATTCATCTCCTTCACCTGATGACCCCTCTTTCATCAAGGTTGGAGATAAAGTAGAGAAAAATCGCGTTGTTTGCATTATTGAAGCGATGAAGGTGATGAATGAAATTAAAACTCACATTACAGGAACTGTTGTAGAAGTTCTTGTTGATTCAGGTCAACCTGTTGAATTTGGTACCAAACTCTTTCGAATTATCGAGTAAATCATCTATTATGCAAAAAGTTCTTATAGCGAATCGAGGCGAAATCGCCGTTCGGATCATCCGAGCTTGTCATGACTTAGGTCTTCAAACAGTGGCTGTTTATTCACAAGCTGATGCTGAAGCGCTCCATGTGCTTCATGCAGATGAGGCCATTTGTATTGGTGAAGCACCTTCTCATAAATCTTATCTTAAAATTCCCAATATTCTATCTGCCTGTGAAATTACAGGCGCTGATGCGATACATCCGGGGTATGGTTTTTTAAGTGAAAATGCCAATTTTGCTTCCATTTGTGAAAGCTGCGGTCTTAATTTCATAGGCCCTTCTCCGAGAGCGATTGCTCTTTTAGGTGATAAAGCAAAGGCTAAAGCGACTGCAAAAGCGGCAGGGTGTCCCGTTATCCCAGGTTCTAATGGTGTTGTTGTTGACCTGGTACATGGTCTGCATGATGCCAAAAAATTAGGATTCCCTATTTTTATCAAAGCTGTTGCAGGCGGAGGGGGGAAGGGGATTCGTATTGCGCACAACGAAGAGGAATTTACTAAACAGTTTGCCGCAGCTCGGACAGAGGCGGAGGTGAGTTTTGGCAATCCAGATGTTTATCTAGAAAAGATGATCATGAACCCTCGTCATATTGAGGTGCAGGTTCTTGGTGATAAACATGGAAATTATCTCCATCTAGGAGAGCGTGATTGTACAACTCAAAGACGCCGACAGAAGTTGATTGAAGAGGCTCCAAGTCCTGTTTTATCAGATAAATTACGCAATAAAATTGGACAAGCCGCTGTGAGCGTCGTTAAAGCTGCAAATTATTACTCTGCGGGAACAGTTGAATTTCTCTTAGATAAAGATCAAAATTTTTATTTTATGGAGGTCAATACCCGTATCCAAGTTGAGCATACTGTGACCGAAGAGTTAACCGGAATAGATCTTGTGTTAGAGCAGTTGCGCATCGCTCAAGGCGCTAAGCTGCAAATCAAGCAAAGACATGTTGAGTTTGACGGACATGTGATTCAATTTCGAATTAACGCAGAAAATCCTTCCCAGAATTTTACACCATCTCCTGGAAAATTAGAATATTATTTACCTCCTGGGGGGCCACACGTTCGCGTTGACAGTGCATGTTATTCTGGTTATTCAATTCCCCCCAATTACGACTCAATGATTGCCAAATTAATTGTCAAGGGAAGGGATCGTACTGAAGCGATTGCCATAGGGAAGCGAGCTTTGCGTGAGTTTCATATCGGAGGCGTTTATTCTACCATCGACTTCCATTTACACATGCTTGATGATCCAAAATTCATTAATGCTGATTTTGATTTAACCTATGTTGACAATCTGATTGCTGAAGGGCATCTTTTTGAAAAACAATAAAAATCCGTCTCCATTTTTAGTGAATCATTTTAGCTTTCGATGATGATTTTTATTTATTTAATTTTATCTTTATTCTTTCTTAATTGGTTTCAGTCATAAATATATTCATTCAAGCCCAAATAGACTGTTTGAAGCTTGAATAAATACTCCTCTTACGGAAAAACGAGCAAAAAAAGGAGTGAGAGATAGTGAAGAATCAGCTTCTTAGAGGCTATTTTTCGAAAAAATCATGCTCTCTCTTTTTGTGGAGTTTGCTCTAACAATTTAATGATTTAATGGAGAGTCTAATGAATCGTCTATCCCTCAATTTATTTTTCAGCTGTCTTTGCAGTTTCTTTTTCATTGCAACCTCTAGTTTTGCTACGGCAAATGAAGAGGCAACAGAGCCTTTTCCTAAAGTCATCAAAGTCGATGAGAAAAAAGAAGCGCCCACCGAAATGTCTGATTCTTCTTTTTTAATCGAAACAATTGGGGGTCAAAGAGGGATAAGTGATGCTGATTATCTAAAGAGAATTCACGCAAATAGTTATTACCATCTTGTGGCATTTTCGGATAACGGTGATGTTGTGCAACTGCATGATGGTTCTAAATGGCAAGTTGAGGCTAGTGGGCGCCAACAGGTGTTGTATTGGGCAAAAAGCGATGAGATTTTCATTAAGCCTTGCATCTCTTGGTTTTCATCGAATCAATATGTTTTGCATAATCGAACACTCAATCAAGTGGTAAAAGTCAATATCAAGAGTGCGCCACTTCCTATGGGGGCTTATACTCTGCGGGTGGTGAATATAGAACCGTATGATCGCCTCGTCTTGTTGAGTGATCATACTGTTTGGCAGGTTGGACCTGACTCTAATTTTTCGAGATGGAGAATTGGACAGCGGGTGTTTGCCGGGGTTAATAATCAATGGCGAACAGCACCTTATCCACAGATTCTGATTAATGTCGACATCCCGGGAAATCCTTTTAGCCCGGTGATTTTTTACGGGTATCCTGCTGAGTAAAGTCAGTCGCAATCTCCATGACACCCGGATCACTTCAAAAAATGAATTGATCTTGGTGTAAGATCAATTCGTCAGTTCATTAAAAAAAAGATGTATTTCATGATAATCAATTTTATACATATCGATCTGATTGTTTATGTATAAAATTGAATAACCGATAGAGGAGTCTAGTTATTATGGTCAATTTTAATCCGACAGCTTCCAGTCATGCCGGAGCGGCTTGGGGTAACCAAAACCAACCGTTATCAGCATTTGTCAAAACCGTTTCTGCTGTTGCTCTGCTTTCATTAAGTCTTTTAACAGCCAATTTGTTAGATCGACATCACCCAGCGCTTGCAACAGGTATTCGTCTGGTTGTCGGGGCTTGTGCTTTGACGTGGATTTTCAGTGCAGGTACTCGTCTGGCTATCGGGGCGCTTGCTTTGACTTGGATTTTCAATAAATGCTTTGAGTCTTCCCATAATCCAACGCATGTTCCACCTCCGCATGTTCCACCTCGGAATGTTCCATCTCCGCATGTTCCACCTCGGAATGTTCCATCTCGGAATGTTCCACCTCATTCTCCTCGAGGTAATAATAGCCATCTGCCAGTTCTGTCAATTAGCCAATTGCATTCCCTTTGGAATCAAGAACCAACGATGAACCTAGCTCCATTAAACAGATCATTTCCATCTGTCAATCGTGTCGATTCAAATCCAGGAGAACCAACGATGAATCCAGCTCCATTAAACAGATCATTTCCATCTGTTAATCCAGATTCTGTCTTCACTCAACCTTCTGCGCCAACTCAATCTTCCCGTGTTTATCCGGCTCCACGACAAGAAACGATAAACCGATGTCCACCTAATCCTGTTTATCCGGTTCCACGAGAATCAATAGTTACATTAAACAGACCATTTCCATCTGTCAATCGTGTTGATTCAAATCCAGGAGAACGAACGATGAACCGAGCTCCATCAGACAGAGATGGGCAGCCTCCAGGAGTGTTTCCAAGTAATGTCAATCGCTCTACTGCCCCTCCACAATATCGAGTAAGTCGTCAGTCATTTCCTTCTGTAGTACCGGCAAACTTAAGCGTAAATCAGAGTAATGATGATCAGAGTAATGATGCAAGGGTGTTATTTCCGGCAGCAGAGAGAAGATATTAAGATAAATGATAAGTCTCGAGAGCATCATCACTTCGAGACTTATCTGGTCGTTTGTCTATTTTTAGACCCTGCAAATTTGAGATAAGTTGAATTTCGTCCGCTTGAGGAAGGGGGAATGAGTGAATCTTTCATCCTCTGTTTACGATGTTTTGAGTCTTGGAGTTTGGTTAACCCAAATTTAAGGATCCAACAAGATTGCCTAGGGGGCAATTCCATTCATTAAACATGTCGTTTGGAATCTCAACATCACTCAATCATTTGATTGGTGAAGGCTTCCTTTAACTGCTATTTTTTCTTTATTCACATGTGTCTCATCGATTCCTGTCTGATAAATATGATGTAAGAGTTTCCATTCATCGAGATAGTCATGGATGGACTGGATCATTTTTTGTTTGTCTTCGCCATTGAAGTGGTCACAACATCCAATTTTTTCGATGATTTTATCGCCTAATCGATGTTGGTTATTTAATTTTTCGTCAATACTTAATTGAGCGTTTTTCTGAATTGCAATACAATCTTCTCCAAATTTTTTAGCTATCGCAACCCATTCATTAGCTTCATGTTTAATTTCTTGACAACAGTGTTTTTCATTCATATGTCACCTTTATTTCTTGTGTTTAATTGATCGAACAATTTTTCTTCAAGCTAAATGAACGATGGAGGATCTCGATTTATCACTCTTTTTTTGCGCAAGGTGAGTTGATCACTCAGCTTTCCCTTCAGCGCAAATAGCATTCCTGGTGCGTCAGGTGAGTTTATAGCAGGTGTTGGTGTGTAGGAGGAGTGATTCATCATCGCATCATAAATTTTATGTTAATCTTTGTCAAATTTCTATTGATATCAACATGATTTTAGAGCCTCCTCAAAATTTTTGATGCGATGATTTGTTATTACAAATACAGGATACACTCATAAAAATTTTTCATGAGAGTGTCTCAATACTCACCTGATACAGCGACATCGCCTGCTCCCGGTGCGTCAGGTGAGTAAATAAAAGTTAAAAGTTCTTTATTGCACGCTCTCTTTGGTAGTGGCGTTCAATGCCATTGGCTACTTCTGCCGGATCGTCCGTGATCAGAAACATCTCGAGGTCTTTCGTGGAAATGCATCCTTGATTCACCATTGTTCCTTCTATCCATTTCAGCATGTCTACCCAGTAATCTTTTCCCATCAAATAGATAGGGAATGGTTTAATTTTTTTTGTTTGGATGAGCGTTAACGCTTCAAAGAGCTCATCTAGCGTTCCAAATCCTCCAGGAAGAAAAACATAGCCTTGCGCGTAGCGGATAAACATGACTTTGCGTATAAAAAAGTAGCGAAAGCTCAGACGGTATTTGGGGTCGATAAATTGATTGGGCTCAGCTTCAAAAGGAAGGTCAATTGCAACTCCGCAAGAGCGTCCTTTAACTTGTTGCGCCCCTTTATTAGCCGCCTCCATAATTCCTGGGCCGCCCCCTGTGATGATCGCAAACCCTTTACTGGCAATATGTCGGGCTACATCGACAGCTAGATTATAATAAATAGAATCGAGGGCTAGACGTGCTGATCCAAAAATGGAGACAGAAGGGCCTAAATTTGTCATGGTTTCAAACCCATCAACAAATTCGGACACAATTCGAAAGACGCGCCAAGAATCGTGGGTAAACACATCTTTATCGTTTTCGCTATCACCATCGTATTGAATCATGCATCCTCAAGCTACACATCTTGTTTTACAGAGTGTTTTAATATTAGACTTCTTCGGAAACTTGCTTTGCTTGAAAAAATTGCCATTTTTGGCATCTTTTTTGTAAAATTTTTCGACCGTATGCACGCATATGCTCTCAAAATTTTCAAAACAATCTGCTCAAAAAGGGCAATTTTTTCAAGCAAAGCAAGTTTTCGAAGAAGTCTATTTGATGACCCGCGCCCTAGAATTCCCCTTAGAGTTTAGAGCTCACCTTACCTACAAAAAGTGCGATTTGGGTCGGAGCGAAAGCTCTCGCAAATGGCCAATATGGAGGAGATATTATCCCCTTTGCAAAAAGCTTTCAAGTCCAAGGCTTTGATTTTGCTCAAATCGCGACCCCTGCGGGGGTGAGGGGATTTTAGAGCAACCTAATGCTGTGTCAAGCTTAAATTTTCGGATTGGACTCGCCGTCACAGTCGAAAGGCTAAAAAATAGGAGAAGCGGTGTTAAAAAATGAGGGAGAGGAGAGTCTTTATTCGGTTTCAGTTTGCTTTTGCAAAAAACTTGAGAAAATATGTTCAATCCGTGTCATTTTCGGCTCTTTTGAAGGTTTGCCATATGAAACTTCATGAAGATTTTCAATTGCAATAAATGCCTGTGAATCCTCTCTTAGGATCAGGTCTTTTAATTCTGCAAGTTGTAATCGCTCTGCAATGACGTAAATAATTTCTCGCTCGTCACCGGAAAACCCGCCTCTACCGTACATAATCGTCAATCCAAGACCGAGCTCATGGATGATTGCATCAGCAATCGCTTTAGATTTAGACGAGATGATCAAAACCGATTTTGTTTCATCAAAGCCAACGATCACCGTATCCATGATTTTAATGACAACAATATAAGTGATAAGAGACATCAAGGGAGGATGCCAATCCTTGAATACAAAGGCAGCAGCGCCAAAGACGAAAATATTGCAAACAAGAACAACTTGTCCGACAGTAAATCCGGCGCGACGATTAAAAATAATTCCAAGAATTTCTGTTCCGTCTAAGCATCCTCCTTCTCGAATGATTAGCCCTATGCCTACCCCAAGAATCGCTCCCCCAATCACAACAACCTCCAAACTATCCCCATGAAATTGGATGTGGATGAAATTGGAGATCAACATCAACGCCCCCGAAAAAAGGAAGTTCGCCATGATCATATGAATCACAAAGCTTTTCCCTATCGATCGATAAGCAAGAAAAAGAAAAGGAAGGTTGAATAAAATGAGTAAATAGGGGATGAGATGTTTTCCAAACACGTTACCAAAAATCATGGCAACGCCAACGATACCGCCGTCAATCAGGTTGTTCGGAATGAAAAACACTTCTAATGCAAATGCGGCTAAAAACGCCCCGATTGCCATCCAGAAGTAAGTTAAGATTTGTGAGGTTAAGGATCGTTTTGAAGGTTGTGAAAGATGCATAGTGGGCAATCCGTATCAAAACATTAGAGAGTTATTCATCTGATAAGAGATAGTGGCTGAATGAAAGAATTGACGATTTTTGAATGATCTGATTGAAGGTGCGCCATCTAAATGGACGCGGGAGACGGGGCTCGAACCCGCAACTTCCGGCGTGACAAGCCGGTGCTCTAACCAATTGAACTACTCCCGCATACTAATGCAAACTTTGGGCGCAACAGGACTCGAACCTATGACCACCTGTGTGTAAGACAGGAGCTCTACCAACTGAGCTATACGCCCTTGCAAAATAAGTTAAGAATGTAACGAAATAGAGCATTTAAGGCAAGTTGATTTTTTTATGATGAAAAAAAATAAATTCTAGGTGTAGGATAATCAGTTGGTTGTGCGTGAAATTAGCCATTCTTATTTGCTAGACAATTTTGTGGTCGAAGGGGGGAGAATGAGTCGTTTTTGGCTCTATTTATTTTTTTTATTTCTTATTTTCAATTTAAGCGGTTGTGGATCCAGATCCCTTGAAGATTTTCAGGAAGAGGGGGAAGGGGTTGTTCGTTCACTGATTCAAGAATTCAAATCGATCCACACAAGACAAGACCTTATTCGTTCATCAATGGTTTTGCAAAAATTATTTGATCGGCTAGTGACTGTCATGATTGCAGCTGAAGAATTCAGTCTGTCTAAATGTGAAAAAGGGGATGAATTTGATTTGGAAATCAATTATGAATTGAATGATCAATTAAGAATCGAGCTGAGCCGTCTTTATCGATTAGAAGGAGGTCGCCAAATCATTGAGAAAAGTCAGGAAAAAGCCTTATATCGCTTAGATGCTTTTGAGAAAAAACGAGCCAGGCAGCTAGTGCGCCATGTCAATTAAATTGAGGGTTTGGACTTGGGTCAACACTCGGCGCTTAAACGATCGAAAAAGGGGAAGTGTTGAGTGATCCTCCCCCCTTTTTTTTTGATCGTTTAACCCCGGGAGCTTTCGCCTAAATCAAACGCCACACTGCCTTTTGATCATCACGTTGTAAAGAATGTTTTATTGACTGATGCTTCAAAATGGTTCCGTTTTTCATGAATAACGCGATGGTCTGTTAAGTTGTCGATATGAATTGGAACGGCTGTTGCGTACCCTTGCCTCAGGAGGTTAATATCAGAGTCCTCTTCTTCATCAAATTCAGCGAGTTTCGCTCCTAGCCAATAGTAAGCATTTCCTCCGGTAGGATGGTGCCTTTCTTCGGGGTTTTCAGTCCAATATTCCTTTCCTTGCTTGGTGAACCGAATGCCTTTAATCTCTGTTTTCACCTCTCTTGGAAAATTAACATTCAAGAAAGTTCCGGAAGGAAGAGGATGTTCTAAAACATATTCAACGATTTGGGGAATATAGCGTTCTGTATTGGCATAATGAGGATTAAAAAAATCAGCAATTGAAAAGGCAATACCCGGAACGTCATGTAAAACACCTTCAATAATGGCTGCGACAGTTCCGCTGTATAAAACATTTCTTCCTGCATTGCTTCCTCTGTTGATTCCAGAGACGATTAAATCTGGAGGGCGCGATAGGATAATGTTTAAAGCGAGTTTAACGCAATCGGCGGGTGTTCCGTTTATAGAAAATATTTCGGCTCCATTTGCCCAAGGCCAATCCACTTTTTCTATTCTAAGGGGTGAGCGAATGGTAATTGATAAACTCACGGCAGACTGTTCACTGGCCGGAGCCACAACAATCACATCTGCAATTGTAGAGAGTGCATTCCTTAAATGCTTAATTCCTGGAGCGTATATTCCATCATCGTTAGTGATTAAAATGTATGGGCGATGTTTCATTGTTTTTCCTTTTTTTTTGGGGTTTTAGTTAAGATTTGCTTAATTTTTATGTTTTTATTTGTTTATTCGTGAGGTGAATAATTAAAATGTTGTAGAATGATCGTATAGCAAATCTGTTATAGGTGACTTATGGGCTATGAAAATGAGTCAGAGAAGCTTGAGAAAAATATGCATCCGGATACCACGGATCCTATTCATTCTTTTTACTTGCAAATATCTAAATTGCCAGACCTGAATCGTCACGGATTACCTGATTGTTTGAAAGGGATTCAGATTACAGTCTCTTTGATTATAGATCAATTTCATGAGCAAAAACATCATGTTTTAGAGCTGTTTGATCAATGGATAAAACCAATCGCACAGGATTTTTTTAGTCAATTATATCATGATATAGAGCAGCTTAAGATGAGATTAGATCAAAAATTAACCCATGTCGATCAAGTCAGTCCCAGCGAGTGGCAGATCGAGGCAGAAGAATGGGGAGAGTGGTACTCAAAGTGGAGTGATCAAAAAAAAATCATCAAAAAAGTTTTGGATGCTGTCGCAGAAAAAACAGACCATTTAATCAATAAAGATATTCAAATCATTCGAGAGTATCAAACACAGTCATTATCTCATGTCAGTCAACAAACAGACACTTTTAAAAGCTTAGAAGAGCGTTTATCGAATGCAATTGAAGAGCCTTTAAAGCAATTGATGGGGTTGAGAATCCAAGCTAAAAAGCATACTTCGCTGCAGCAGGCATCTGAATGGGTGGCAAACCTGCAAGAAAAACGGGAAACTTGTTTTGATCAATTGCTCATGAAGATCGATCATGTGATGAAAGATGCTGTCAATTTAGAGGACATACAAGATGGGAGTGTTTTTCTTGAGGTTGAAGGTGAGATTCTATTCATGGAACAAGAGCTCCATCATATTCATGAAGATTTGATTCATCTTGATTTAATTGAGGAATCTGACAAGCAATTTTTGTTAGCCCGTTTAGATGGATTGTGTGAGCATGTTGCTGATTTAGCAGAGCATTCATACCCTTGTTCTTTACAAAGCAAAATAGACGAGCTCAAAAAAGAGATTTTTTCTGCCATGACGCGTCTTGAGAGATGATGAATTTTCTCTACATCATGAGTGAATCACTCACCTGACTCGCCAGAAGCTTTCGCTTCAGCCAAAATAGTGCTTCGGATGCGTGAGGTAAGTTAATAAATGTATTCATCGGCAATACTGCGCTTGTCGTGGCTATCTAAGACATGAAAAGCACGCAGTTTATTTAAAGTGATTGGAGAGAGTTGTCCGATAGGGAGATAGACGATTCTTTTTCCGAATCGCGCAGCAAAATTCTTCAGGATTTTGCGGGGAGGGGAGCTGCTAACGTAAACAATGATGGGTTTAATCGCATAGTCAATAGCTGCCATTAAGAGAATTTCAGCTTTTGTGCGGCACTCACTGTAATCTGGATCGGACCAGACATGATTCATTCTTCTTGGCGGGTATGACATCATAAATCCTCCATATTCGCAACGGCTGATTCCAGGACCTACCACCTTGTGGGTAAGCGGCGTGGCATAAAATGCCATATCTGATTCTTGTTGGTGCTCTCCCAACCATGTTGTGCACCATGAAAATTTTTCTTTGTATATTTTTCCTTCTTCTGGTTGATCTTCATCGAAAATCATGCAGATGGAGCCGACTCCTGAAGGGGGTTTTCCTTTTGTTTTAACGTAAAGCTTTTTTTCGTGCCAATGCCGAATTGTTTCTCTTGTGTCGATGCCGTCTTCTATGCTTGTCGAAAAGGCAATTGTACGAGCTCCTTCTTCGGAGAGAATGTCGACTCCTTTTCTTTTTAGAAAATTTCCAAAGTTCTCGATGGCGATATCTTCTGGTGGATATGAGCAGATTGTAAACGGATTTGGAGGAAGGAACTTAAAAGAGGAGGCGTTTTTTTTCTGTCTTTGAAAAAGCGAATGTTTTCGTCTTTTTTCTTTTATGTGAAAATGAATGCTCTTGCTTGATCCCCAAATGTCTTCGATAGTTAAATCAAGTTCTAAAAGTTGATCTATGTTATGTCGATGAGGATAGTCTGTCGCCAGTTCCCATACTTCGTAGGCGTAGTCATGATCAACGCATCCTTTGGCGGAAGTGAGGATTTGAAATAAGTTCGGCAGTAACCTCCCCGTTGTCAAAGCGTAGTTCCGATTAAATTTCATAAGGTTGCGCAGGTGATAGCCAGGAAATTCATGTCCCGTCCTTTCAACATATTTTTCAGCAGCTTCTCGATAAAGCTGATACAGAATGACTTGGCGGTCGGGAGGACCTTCTTGAAGAAAAAAATCTCTTTTCTCTTCGTATTTTTTTGTTAAATATCCCCATTCAGCCATGGCATCGCGACTTGATTCAGCTGTTAATGTACACAGTTCGACGGCATCTCTTATGGTATGTTTGAGTTCTGGAAAAACAGTAAGGCTGACATAGTCGAAAATAGACGAGATGTGCTGCATGCCGCCAATAAATAATACTTTATCATAACGTAACGTCAATTCTTTGAGCCGTCTAGCCATGTGAAGTTCTCTGTCTCTATCCAGAGAGATGGTCTCATTCAGAGGCTTTGCAGTTTGAATAAACATCTCATAGTAAATTTTAAGGCCGATGCGATGGATGGCGTAAGGATCGGGAAAACACTCTCGAATTTGAGGGTAGCCCTCGATATCCAAATCAATGCAATAAGCATCGATTTGAGATTCTGAAGCGCTTCTTAACGCTTCAAAAATAGGATCGCAAGGTTCGCACATAAAATAGAGGGGAGAAAGATCTGATTGATAAGTTAGGATAAGGCTAATATCGGGGAGGCGGGAAGCTGCATGGAGCATTTTGGACTGCATTGTCTCGGGCAGTTCAACTGCGATGCAGTCGGGCTTGAGTTGGTCAATAGCCATTTTGACTTGAGCTGCCATTTCCATGTTGTAGTGGATGATGGGGACTGCGTAGAGATGGCCTTTTTGTAAATAATAAGGGGGATGATGCATGCACGACCTGGAAAGCTCAAAATTATAGGATATGTGTGAGGGCTTCATCCCCTAATGTCATCAAGACTGCTTCGCGCAGTAAGTTTTCAGCCTGTTGCTCCTTGACGAGCAGGCTTTTGATTCTTTTGGCTGCATAGCGGGCAATGTTAATTCCATCTCGGATTGTATAACTCTCGTTACGAGCATGTGCTCTTTGCAAGAAGTTGACAACATAATCTAAAATGTATGCATCAACAAAGGGCAGGTTTTCTTTCAGAATCCGCTTCTCTTCTTCGGCTTCGGGAAATTCGAGAAAAATTTGAGGTTGCAGTCGACTGTGAATGTACTCAGGAATCTCGAAAGTAGAAGCATCTTCATTCATTGTAACGCAAATGCGAAATTCTGGATGAGCAGCGACTTTAAGCCCTGCAATAATTGATTCAATATAACGCCGAGTATCAAGAAGGGGGGCTAAAGAGGCCCATGATTTTTCGCTCATGCGATTGGCTTCGTCTAGTATGCAGACGCTTCCTCGGATCATTGCGGTAACAAGGGCTGATGCAACATAGCGAATGCCTCCCTCTCTATCGACAACTGGTGTGATTAAAAGATCTTCTGGGCGTGTGTCCATCGTGCATTGGAAAATATAGGCAGATTTATTCATTTTTTTTGCTGCTGCATAAGCTAAGGTCGTCTTTCCTACGCCAGGCTTTCCAATAAGGCGAGGATTAAGGGGGACGTCATTTTTATCAATAATCAGCCAAGCGGCTAGCAATTGATCTAGAACATCGCGTTGCCCAATCCATTCAAATTTAAATTCATCAGGGAAGCCAAGAGCAATATCGATCCCTTGGATATTGACATGGGTCTCGTGCTCGCTTGGAACGATTGAATCAATCATGTTGACATTCCTGGGTTCATTAGACTTCTTCTAAGGGAGTTTCTAAGGTTTTGCTGCTTTCTTCGATCCGTAAATGAGTCCTGCTCTGGCTATATTTTCACGTGCATTAGGAAAAATCATTTCAATTTCTTTTAGTAATTGGTCGGTTTGTTTTCTTAAAGAGTGTTGCCCAACCGGACATCTACACATAATTCTCGAGAATCCTTGTTGTTGGGCAAATGTGCGGATGTCTTGCTCTGCTATATAAATTAAAGGGCGAATTATTGTCACACCATATTCTTGCATGTGGATTTTTGGGAGATTGCCAGCAAATTCTGCTTTGTGGAATAAATTCATCAAGACGGTTTGTGCTTGATCATCTCTGTGGTGTCCAAATGCAATTGTTAGGGCTCCAACACTTTTTGCAGCATCAAATAATAGACGTCTTCTTTCTCTAGAACAGCTATAGCATTCCAGAGTTTCGAGTTTTTGTTTCGATGAGCAACTTAAGAATTCGATATCGAGTGCTTCGCAAACAGATTTTAGGTAATCTTGATTAACTCCAGCTCCACAAGAGAATTCCCCGGAAACATGAATTGCGTAAAGATTAAGTTTAGGAAAGCCTCTGCCTGATATAGCTTTTAAGAGGAAGAGGAGGGTTAAGCTGTCTTTGCCACCGCTTAGCGCGATAGCTAATTTTGATACATCTTTTAACAGATCAAAATCATACAAAGCTTTCCTTAGTGTGCTTTCTAGTCGTTTGCCTAAAGTGCTCCAAGGAGGACGAGGAATGGGGAAATTCATAGGGATGAGATGGGTAAGTATTTAAAAAAAATGAAGGTTAGAATATAATCATTTTAGTGTAGAACGGAAAATAAGTTGGTGATTTTTTTTGTTTGCCGAAAAGAGGCATTATTTTTAGTTTAATGATTTGGTGTTGTTGTGCTTAAGAAGCTTTCTCAAACTCTATTCTACAAGAGTTTTTTCTGAGAGTCAAGGTGTTTGTTTAATATGTTTTATAAAGGATTTCGATTATGGTGGAAAAAGTAGGAAGAAATGACCTGTGTTCATGTGGTTCTGGGAAAAAGTATAAAAACTGTTGTTTTCATAAAGATCATCAAAAAAAAACTCCTTTAGGTGGGCGAAAATTTACCGCTAAGTTACTAAGTGGAAAGTCTCAAGCTCAATTTCAAGAGGAGGGTTCATCTCAGGTAAAGCCTATGGTTGATTATAACACGCTGATGGAGCGTTCATTTGGAGCGGCCCTTCATTCTCATGAGAATCAACCTCCTGCACCAAAAAATCCTTCGGAATATTTAGTTGTGAATCAAGATGATCCTTCCTGAAGTCAATGAAAATGAAAATGTTCAGAAAAATTCAGTTTTTTTTATAAAAATGTTGTATTAAAAAAGTGAATTTTGTTATAAATTCCCTTCACTTGCTGGCATAGCTCAACTGGTAGAGCACCCGACTTGTAATCGGACGGTTGTGGGTTCAAGTCCTACTGCCAGCAACTTTTCTGGGGGTGTCGCATAGCGGCAATTGCAAGGGACTGTAAATCCCTCGACTCACGTCTCCGTTGGTTCGAGTCCAACCGCCCCCAATTTTCTCTATATTAAGAACTTACGTTTAAGTTACTCATCGGGAAATCTACCCAAATTTTCATTCCATACGCATTTTTTACGCACTGCACCGCAACAAACCGTCATAATTGACTTGGTTTGTTTTGTGCTTTTCCCTGTATTTCTTTCTTTTTGGTGTGACGGCTGTGACAATTGTGACACCCAAGGTAAAATTGCGCCACATACACAATTTCTTTTTTTTGTGACAATTGTGGCATCTATCCGGCCATTTCATCTTTCTGCTTTGACCAAAATTGTCAATTTTCAGTTTCAAGTGCGTAATAATTGCGTGTGCGACACGAGGCTGTTTTAGGAAGATGTCTCTCTTAAATGATGAGACCATCGTTACCGTACGATGAATCTAGAGCTCTGAATAAAGAAGCGAGCTTGACAATGTAGCAAAGTGCAGAAATGCATGGGGACAAA
>JBIRBM010000055.1:0-5306 GCA_044326545.1 Parachlamydiaceae bacterium
TTCCACATCCAAAGCCATAAGAGCAGTACATTGTATTGTTAATTGCCTGTTTGTTGTTGTTCCTTGCGTATTTTGATTGGAACTATATTTATTGGCTGCTATCCTAGCGAAACTTGGTTTCATCATTATGAAGTTAGCATACCCTCTGTCTTCCATATACCTAATAAGTTCCATTCCTGCATTTCGTTCTATGTGAACCTTACATCCGTAGAAATGACAAAGCATTATTACGTAGTCATAATATTCTCTTGGGTCGTCAGGACGAAAAGCGTACCTACAAACAGGAATCCCCGTCTTATAATCGTACTTTTCAAGTTTCCTTTCGTGCATCAATTCTGGGGTATTTTCCCCTTCCAAAAGAGAATCATACCTACTTTTTACATAAATCACCCCCATTGACCGTTTGCCACCTGTCGCAACCCCATACCCAATCGGGTCAGTGCCTATACAGAACTTATGGTCGTTTAATGGGACAAACCTGTATTTACCAGCATGTTCGCCATTGTCACGGACTTGATTTTCAAGGCTTATGTTTCTTGGCAAAGAACCTATCGTTACCTTCCCTGTCTTGTTGTGGTCGAAATATATCTTTCCAAACCTTTTGCCTCCGACCCATTTGAAATCGCCCCTTGTGACCAAATTCCTGTTTTGGTCTAGCCTTGTAATGTTTTCCTGCAATATCTTAGCATTGAACTCGCAATTGTCGGCCGAGGTATAAAAGTACTCGGATAGGTTTGTAGGGTACTTTCTTATCTGTGAAACATATTGGCTTGGGTTATCCTCATAGAATTTCCTGTCATTCAGGATGGCTTTCAGGTTTCTGTCGCTGTAAGGGAATCCATAAGGATTTATCCCGTCCATCATGTCTTTCATGTTCACCCCACCACAATGCTGTGCCGGCAAGAATGCAAACATTAATCCGCTAACGGTACTCCCATTATCCTTCTTTACCGAATAATCCGAATCATAAATCAGACTTTTCCAGTTCTTTAGGTTTTTCTCTACTGAGGCATCACCAGTACTTGCATAAAAAGCACGTCCATCACGTCTTTGAAGTGCTGGCAATACCGCATAATGCCTTTCCTCGATATTGGCTTCTTCCAATTTGGCTGGCTCTTCCACTACATACCCTGTCATGGTTGCAGAGTTGTAATGGTTGACTCCTGCATCACCAATATCAATAAATGAGTTAAGAGCCTTCTTAGAATCGGATGCTTCTATCCTTGAGTTGCGCCTTTTCTGTTTCTTGAAACTTATACCCTTTACTTGTGTACTACTTTTGTCGTATTCAGGGATAAAGAAATCGACTTCCATGTTGTCAAACCCCTGCATCATTTTCAACTGGAAGAAAGAGTCCATTTTCGCCCCTTTCTCTCCCTGCATTCCAAGGTGTGCATTAGCCGTTCTAGTGGTTCGCTCGATTGCCCAAGCCCCAAGCAGCACGGATTTCATTACCTGCCTACGTGTCCCAAGCGCACCGCCTGAACTTGTCGGGTCTTCTTCCCAGAACTGAATCCAATAAAACACTTCTCGATGGTAGTCAAAATAAAGCATCTTAAATCCTACATCCCACCACTGCAACATGTAATAATGTAGCCCTGTTAAGAAAAAAGGCTTCTTTATACCTGTTTTTTCGTCCTCTATGAGGTATATCCATACGCCATTTAACCGCCTATCCCATTCTTGGTCGGCTAGTTCAACGTGTTTTGGATGAAAAATGTAATCTTCGTGGTATGGGTCAATTTCTTTGCCTCTTTTATCCTTGGTATATTTTCCCCTCGAATCGCAGTTTTTGTCACGTTCCCACTCCAACCACTCTTCGTATTCATCCGACAAAGGGATTCGCTCCCATTTACCACCAAAATCAAGTATCTTGGATTTGTCTTTTGGGATTGGGGGCAAATACACTTCTGGGATTCCTTCGCCCTTTATCCCTGTTTGGATGTATTTGAACTTGTACGGATTTGAGGTTTTATTGAACATTACGATTTGAGGTTTTCGGGTCTTCGCATCGTGTTCCTTATTTTTTGATCGGCTTTTTTGGCAACCGACTCATTTTCTCCAAATAACTTCACCCTATACTTTTCAATGTCCGAAATCAATGCCATGAAGTCTGCTCGAATCTTTGATTTGGTATTGGTGGCGTTCATTACCTTATCGCCCCCAATATCTTCACCTTTTACTTCCTCCAACAATTGCCTTTGGTATTGCCAGAATAGCCTTTGGAAAGTGATGTAAGCCGTGAAATCATTGTTATTCTGCAAAAGGCAGACATAACAGAAAATCATTTCCTCTACCCCTTCCAATACAGAAAGCATTTCGGACGTGTACATTGATTTTCCGTTTCTATCAATGTGTGTTAGGTTGTGAATAAACGAATCTTCACCGACAATGACCATTCTTTTTGCAGCCATCCGCCTTTCTTCTAGGCTTTCGTATTCTTTTGTGAGTGGGCTATGTAGATTGTAAGCCCATTGGATAAAAAGTATGATATTATCCCTTTCCTCATGATGAAAAGAAGAAAACTCGCTGTATTGGTTCAGTCTTTCGACATCAATCAGAAAAGACGTGTCTTGATTTTCTTTTTTTTGTAACATTATCGGCTAACAATGATTTGTACAACAATTCATTTAGCCCAATAATACATTTTTTAAGCACCTTCCTGTATTTTTGTGCTTGCCTGATGGATGCTTTTTCGTGGGCTAAAATGAGCTTCTCCGACTGTTTCATCTCTTTTGAGGCTGGCATTTCTTTTGTCGATTCCAACATCAAAAGAATATTGTCTGTTTTTTCGAGGAAACTCATATTGCAAAGATGCAATATTGTTGCAATAAAAAAAAACGTAAGATAAAACCAAACAGTTTTGAGAAAGGTTATTGAAATTGAAGGTAAGAAAAGAACCATCCCCTTACCCCTTAATAAGAGGATAGTTCTTACCAACTGTTTCTCGAATAGGAATCGTTAATCGTTTTGGCTTGCATCGGATAAACCAAAAATCCAGACATGCAATTTAAAAGAAAATGAAGTTTAAAAAGTCTAAAAATAAAGTGACCTTTTGATAGGGAGCGTCTTAACCTTCTTTAGGGTTCTTTGCAGTGAGGCGCAAAATGACAAAAGCCTAGCAACGTGCAGCGTTACTAGGCTTTGCCTATTTGGTTTTCGGTTTAGAAAGCCTTAACCAATGTCTTTGATCGCTGCACAATCACATTGCAAATGTAGCGATTACTTTTAAAACTCAAAAACTTTCTTTCTTACTTTTCTGATACTACTAGAAATGATTCTTCTATTTGTAGGCTCAAAGTGAATCCTTGCCATGCTTTCAGGCACTAAACTGGCCTTCGGGGAGAACACGATTATCCCATCATAAGGTATCATAGTAAATTCAATGTCTCTTTCTGTATCAGGTATCATTTTATCCTCCTTTCTTGGTTTCTTGCTACAAATATAAATATTATTTCTATATTTTACCACTTTTTTATTTTTATTACAATTATTTCTATATCTTTGTGTCATGGAATTAAAGAACACGGACGATTTAAGGTATTTGCTTAGGAACTCGATTCACGAACAATACACGAATGTTTCGGCAGTGACGAAAAAAGCAGGAATACCGCAGGCAACATTGCAGAAGTTCATGAAGCAGGATGTAGGGATGTCAACATCTACATTGTTCCCTGTTTTGGAAGTTCTTGGCAAAAAATTGGTGGTTTGTGACGTTGGGAAAGAAAATTCCATTGAGGAAATTGTCAAAAAGGAGTCCAAAGTCCCAATTGTTCAATTAAAAACCTCAATTACCAAAGAATCACTTTCAACCGAACTAAGAAACAGGATAGAGGAATACAAATCAGCACCCGAACCGAAAGAGAAGTTCAGCGTTGATTTGATAATCGAGTTTTTGGAAGAGTCTTACGATAAATTAGCAACCATTTAATTTTACATATTTTGAAACTGTTCGTATCAAACATCGAATTCAACACATCGGAAAAGCAACTAAAAGAGTCTTTCGAGGACTTTGGGGTCGTGGATTCTATTAAACTAATCAACGACAAGGAGTCTGGCAAGTTCAGGGGATTTGGCTTTGTTGAAATGGCTGATTCGGATGCCAAAAGAGCCATAAAAGGACTTGATGGTACTGATTTTAAAGGAAGACCGTTAAGAGTAAACGAAGCGCAAGAAAAACAACCAAAGTAACCAATTTAACCCCAAAATAGTATGTCACAATTAGGAAAAGATGCAATCGGGAATCTTAGGCTTGCAGTAGAGTCTTTGGAAGTAGACTACGAAAAGTTCGAGAAAGGAAACAAAGCAGCAGGAACTCGATCTAGGAACACACTACAAGCAATGAAAGTTGTTTGTCAAGAATTGAGAGTAGAAATTCAGGATACTAAAAACAAAGAGTAGATTGTTTTGCGTTCCTACACATAATGACTAATGGCCGTCTCCATTGTTAGGTGCTTCCTTAATAACTACCATAGCGCATGATTTAAAATGTGGTAGCGAATAAAATGCCGAGTAGGGTAAATCACCAAGGAAAGGAAGCAAAGACCGTATGGCACTAACGATAAAGTGCCAAATATGGGTGCTGTGGCGGAATGGTAGACGCTAATTGTATGTGAAATGTAAGATGCAGTTTGGTTAGGCTGTACCGTGCGCCAGATAATTTCAGAGAAACATACAAGACCATTGAAGGTTCGATTCCTTCCCTAACCCACAATAAACGCTTAAATAAGTTACGGTAAAATGCAAATCACAGGAACAATAGATAGGCATAATTAAATAAAACCATGAAAAGGATACTATTACCAATCGCATTATCAGCATCGTTATTCTGTTGCACAAAAAAGTCACAAGACCCAAAGCCAGAAGAAACGCAGAAACAACAAACAGTACAAACTGCCACCATTCCAGAGCCTTATTACCCACGACTAGGAAGGGCAAAGGAATTTGACGATGTGCCAGTCGTTATTGGCGGAATATCATACGTTGAACGCTACATCGGACATGACGATACGCATGTCCCAAAAGCAGACGTGTACTTTTTCCAACAATTAATAACCGAAAATCGAATAACGAGAGTCGGGTTTGAATCCAAACTAAGGATATGGTGGGTAAACGACACCCCACATTCCGATTCTCTAAGGTTCAAGATGAAGGACGGAAAGTGGCTACAAACAATATGGCAACTTGAAAATAAAATAGAGTATGCCAAATTCGGGGCATACACAAACTATTACGAGTAATACACAAAAAAGCCACCCAAATATCAGGTGGCTTTTTTAATCTAACTATACTAAACACACTCACAA
>JBIRBM010000004.1:0-140564 GCA_044326545.1 Parachlamydiaceae bacterium
ATAGTTCTTTAAAAATGGGCGAATTTCTTCATTCGAATTTATGGCAGCCAATAGCTCTTCGGTACAATCGACGATGCGTGCGCGCGCTTCGTTGCGGTTTAGGGGGTGTCGAATCTGGAAGCTTAGTCCGATCATATAGACGGAACCCATCATGCCGCCCCCTACACCAATAAGATCCATTTGATGTTTCTTGGATAATTTTTTCCCAACGTCTGTTCTAATCTCTCTTGCAATGTCTGCATAATCTCTTGGCTGAGATTTGAGAAAATTGAATGAACAAGCAAGAAATGTTATAATGACCAGGAAAATAATCATGCAGCTTGAGCGCATGGTCTACCCCCATAATATTCTTTGTAGGATTCAACTTCGAACCTTAAACTATCCTGGTAAGTGGGACTACTAACCGAATGGTCAAACCACGGCGCATCAGGATGAGGCTTAAGAACAACAGTCGACTGGCTGCAGCGATAGGCTCCGACAAAATCCAACAGCGGGACAATATCTCGAGTGCTCCTGTAATGCGTCACCTGATAGGCATATTTATCATTTATATAGGCCCCGGGAGCAATCGCGATGACAATAATGCGTTGCCTTAATTCTTCCGGATAACTCTTAAGTGCATTCCTCGTAATAATGGCTCCTTCGCTGTGACAGACATGAAATAAGTAAGAATTAGGTCCCGCAGCATTGAAATGAGCGCTCCATCGCGTTTGCAGATTCTTTACCGCTTGTGTATTGGCATAGAAAAAAAGTTCGAAAAAACAACGGACTAAATCGGCGCCAACAAATTTGCGTGTCTCATTGTACACAAACGTCACATAATGGTCATCTGCCATTTCAGATAAAACCTTGGCCGTCTCAGAACTATCCTTCAAGGAATTCATGATCCCATTCACCCAAGAAATGCTAATCTCGGACATTTGATTCACGCCGCAAAAAAAGAGGCAATCTTTCTTCGTTTTCTTTTTTTCAATAAATCCAAGAGGAGCCTCTCGATTGTCGTCGTTTTCTTTATTTTGCATCGGCTCTGCTTTTTCATGAACATCCACATTTTGCAAGGGGTAATATTCTTCTTCTTGCAATCCATATAAGTCAAACCCTTGGACAGGACGGTGATGTAAATAGGCGTAAAGGTTAGGGCCATCAGCAAATCCCGCCGGATCAGGGGTGATCCAACGGCCATTGATCGGATCATAATAACGCCTTCCAAAATAAATGAATCCACTCTCTTCGTCCACTCGCTTGCCCGAAAATTGCCAAGGATTGCCGCATTGCGATTTTGCAATCTGTTCCCCATCGCAATTGTAAATGAGCCTCTCTCCAAAAGCCGAGTAGCGATAGGTCTCCACAACATCTCCTGCCAGATTCATTAGAGCGGAAATATTTCCTTGGAAATCATGCACCGGAGCAAAAATTTGATCGTTCAACTCAATTGCAACGCTTGCCCCGATCTCAGCGCCATGCCCCTGACCTAAGATCCGCAATTCTTGCACGTTGCCCCCTTCGTCAATCGATCCGATCTCATCTTGCCCGGTATAAAGGTAACGTGTCGTTTGATTGCCTTTGATTTTGGCAATCCTTCTGTTAAAACCGTCATACACATAACGGGTTATCTCTTCTGCGCTCTTGACCGAAATTAAACGGTCTAAAGCGTCATACTCATACCGAGTTGCACACCCTTCTTTTTGTTTGGATTTTAAATTCCCGCTCCGATCATAACAAAAAGTGTATTCTCCGTTATCAATCATCTGGTGAAGCCCATTCGATTGATGGGGGATGGCATTTTTTTCCCTCCGATTATGGAGTGAATCGCAAGCGTATGTGTGCCTCAGATGTCCCTCTTCTTTGATCAGATGATCATTGTCATCAAAATCAAAAAAAATCGGCACCTCTCCTTTAGAGTCTTCTAAACAGTAGTGACGCAAGCGGCCCGCTTCGTCATAGTGAATATCATGTTGTTTAAATGAGGGGTGATGGAGTGCTTGTGCCCGTTTATGAAGATCGAATCGAAAAAGTGTCTCTTGTTGATTAATGGCCGTTGATTTGAGGTTCAATCCTGATCGATCAAAAGTGTCATAACGGTGTGTATAAACCGATTGCTGATTTTTCTGCCGATCGATCTGTTTTAAATGCATCGCATCATATGAGTAGAAGACTTGACTTTGATCGGGTAGTGTTAAATCGACAACTCGATCTAAATGGTCATAATTGTAATGCATCGAAAGACCCGATGCTAACCTCTCAGTGGATAATCGCCCTCTAAGGTCATATTCAAAAAAGAGGTGGGCGTTGTTGATTCGATCTTCAACATGCAAAATCTGGTGGCGTAAATTATAGGTATAACGATAATCGATCGAACCATCGCCGGATCTATGCGTCTGCAATCTTCCCAAAGGATCGTAAGTGTAAAATAAAACCGTCCCATCACTTTTGGTGACGCTCTCTTTTTGACCATGAGAATGATAGCGAATATGTGTGATTTTTTGCTCGGGCAGCCCTTCGGCCTCTGTTAAACGTGTCAGTTGACCCATTTCTTCGTAGGCAAACGAGGTTTGGATCAATTTCATCTCTTGCCCTTGGACAACCACATGGTCGATAACGCGGATGATGTTTCCCTCTGCGTCATAAAAGAGATCTTGAAGAGCCAGTAGAACCCCATTCCGATCTTGTTTTCTAATATTGATGGGATGCCCCATTGCATCATAAGTGATGATCGATTGGCGTCCTAGAGGATCGGTCGTTTTGGACTGCAAAACCGATTGGTCAAGGAAGTTTTTGACAGAACCATAAGTGATATGCGTTTCATTTCCGGCCGGGTCAACCGTTCGAATGGGCTTTTTCTCCACATTATAATCGGTGATGTGTTGACTGAGTCCCGCTTCGGTTTCTTCTATCACGTGAGTGCGATTACCCAAAAGATCGTAACGATATTGCACTTTTTTTAGAATGACTCCTGCCTCATCTTCCACCCTTTCTTCTATCACGCGATCGAGAAAGTCATGCTCGCTGCAGGTCACTCTCATTTTTCCCTGACCGAACGGCTCTTTCTTTTTATTTAAACGTCCCAAGGAATCGTATTCAAACAACTCCACTTTTTCGAGGCAGGTCGTCTTGATCAGCCTTCCGGCTCCATCATACTCAAAAAAGGTGGTGACTCCTTGGGCATCTTTAGAAGAGACTTTATGCAGTCCTCGATAGGTGTGCAATGTTTCGTAGAGAAATTGGCCATTTTTGGAATGGGCCATCTCATGAACCAGCCTTCCCAAATAATCATAAGTGAAGTCAAGGGCGGTCCCATTCGAGGCTATTTTTCTAGCTAATGTGCCGTCTAAATGGTATTCAAAACGTTCACATTGTCCATCCGGATGTAAAATAGAGGTGACTTTTTTCCTCGCATTATACGTTTTAACTGTGGAGTATCCCCTTGCATCTGTTTCAATGATTGGACGATCGAGACAATCATAGATGTTCTCTTTCGAAGGGCGCTTGGATTGATCATCGATTCTGGGATAAATTGTCCGAATTAACCGATTGAAGCGATCGTAAATGAATTTGGTCGTATTTCCATACCGATCGACTTCAGCAATTCGATTTCCCACAAGATCGTACCGATAACTCACTGTCCATCTTGTCCCCTTTTCTTCAGTTTGTATACTGAGAAGTCTGTTAGAAAAATCATAGACGTATTTTTTCTGATCACCGGCGCGAGGCCCTTTTTCACAGATGAGGTTATCGTTGTCGTCATACTCTTTTATCACTTCGGCTCCCATTGCATTGAGATGTCCGGTCACATTGCCGTGTGCATCATAGCTCCAGAAGAGCGAATAGCGTAAATGATCATCTGCATCGTAGTGATCTTGTTGAAGTAGATGACCTTCTGCGGAATAATGACAGAAGATCTTTTTGAGCAGCTTCTCTGTTTGAGTGTCATGATCAACAAAGGTATGTTTGATGGTTTCTGGCAATCCAAATGGGGCGGTTTTCGTCGGTTCGATATACGTGATGTGCCGCTCTGTGACATCGCGCCAATTGTCTTCCCCCTTTTCTGAACCATCATCTTTTACGATTTTGATCAAAGTGGCATTGGCGTCATAATGAGAAAATTGCCGCAGGCGGATGGAGCCATTTTCAAGAAGATATTTTGCAAAGAGTAAATCGCTTTCAGGGTAATAATCATACAACACTCCTTTGCCGTTGTCTTCTTCTTCGCTTTGAAGAAGGTTGTATGAATCGTTTGAGTAAGTTAACCGTTTTTCATAATATTCACAGCCGTTATCGATTGGCTGACCATGCAAATTCAGTTCGATGGTTTGCGGCCGAATTCCCCTTAAATCACCATAGAGACGATCTTTTTTAATATTTCCACGGTCATCATATTCAAAAAAACGAGCGGTGAGAATATGCCCTTCCCCATCTTTGACATATTTGCCCAATAGGTTCCCCTCTCCTCCTTTTTGAAGAAGAGGAGATTTTAAGCACGCTTTGAATAGGTGTTCAATTTGCTCCTTTTTAGAAGCGCCCGAGGATTTTTTTAGGAATGGAGTGAGCGACTCGCTTAAAGTTGCCGCCAGGGAGGATTGAATTTCAGACAGAGTGTTTATACGATTGTCCTTCTTCTTTTTTGGGAAAAGCTCGGAAGGAAATGCGTAACGATCATCCCACGTGTAGCACTCTTGTGAATAGATGTTTTTGTTTTCATCGTAACGTTTGATGCTGATGGGGCGATGTTCTTGATTATATTCATACGTTGTTTTTCTCAAGTAGGCATCATAAACGTGTGTCCTTCCGCTTAAAGAAGCGTGAGTTTTTTTTGAGGGGTGTCCGCTTTTGTCGCTTTCATAAATAAAGCGATGGGTGATGACAGGTTTTTTATTATGTCCTACAGGCGCCTTAACCAGTTTCACTCGGGAATTACGAAAGTCATCTTCGTGATGCAGATAAATTGTCCGGGTTGCCTCCTTCTGATCGCTCCTCATCTCGATTGTGTTAGAGCCTTTTGTGTAATATTCCACCTCTTGAAAACGTCCATTGGGTTGCCGTATTGCCATGAGTAAGGGGTTTTTTGGGTTTTCAGTGGGCTGGGAAGGGGGTGAGTGGGTATATTCATAAGTGATGGAGGGTTTATGGGAGAAGTTCGCTTTGGAAAGATAGAACCGATGCTTGAAGAAAGCGGCGAGCTGACCCGAACTCCTTTTCAAGGGATGGTGATAGAGGGAAAAATGATACGTTCCCCATTTGCCATCACTGGCTTCTACCTTTAAAGTCTCGATTCCTTCATTGTGAAATTTGATATGTCCATATTCTTGTGTACGATTTGAGTTGCTTGCAGAGATGATCCCTTTTTCGAAGTGAAGCGTATTTCCATTCGGTTTTCTTTCGTAAACGGGACGGTAATGATGCAGTGTCCTTATTTTGTAATGGCCTATTCCAATGCTCGCCTCTCTCCACTGTGTGATATTTTGTTCATGGGAATAGTCGTAATAAGTCACAAGTCCGCTTCCTGTGATTGCCGCACATTGTTTTCCTTTGAGATCAAGGTGAACGATGGTGTTATGCAAATTCGTTTTCGCGTTTATTTCACCACGGCAATTGGTTAATCCCCGTGTTCGGCTTAAGAGCAATGGAATGATCGATTTTTCCAACTTCTCCCGGCGAACTGAAGATTCGTGAATGGTGGCCACTCCTGAGCTGTGGTGCAATCTTGCCAATGCTTTGGCATGTTGTGTCTTTTCGTCTTCAATATCGATGATGAGTTTGTGCGGGCGATTGAAATCCCAGTTATAACCGAGTCTGTCATCATGGGCATGATCCCCACTGTAACAGCGATTTAAAATCAATGGTTCAGGTCCGGAAACGACAAAATCTGTTTCTGATTGAATCCATTCCCCCGAAATGGTCGAGACCGAATCGACAGCAGTTGAAAGGAGATGTTGAGTTTTGACAAGAGAGGATTCAAAAGGTTCATCGGGCGGGGTGAATTGATCTTCGTTTGCTAACAGGAGTGTTGAAGTGAGCAATAAAATCATTGTGCAAAGCAAAGAGCGTATCATGTCTCATCCGATTGAAATTGGAAATAGCAGGATACACTAAAAAAAAGGAAGGATCATCGTCAAGTTTTTTTTAAAAATTTGAATGATAGTAAACACTTACCTTATGCGGCGAGAGCTTTCGCTTGAGCTCAAATCGCGCTCCCGGTCGGTACGGTAAGTTAAAAATGACTTTACGGAAATTGAAAAAAAATCTATGACGAAATAAGAAGCTATCGGAGTAAAATTTACCGCAATAGCTTCAAAGATTAGATCGCTTTTCTAAGACAACATCAACCAGGATGTTTTATGAACATCACTTCCGCAATCCCGGGCGATCTTAAGATTGCCGCAGAGACCCAAAGTTCCACCTTATGCGGAGCGAGTAGTTCTTGCCTCCCTATCGCAAGTCAAAGAATCAAAGAAAAAAAAATCACACTAGATAATATCGAAGCGACACCAAAAGAAATTGACGAACTCAACAAACGGGTCGTTCCAGCCCTCTCGGATACCCATACGTCAAGACTTGGTTGGTTTAAACAATTCCTTCCAGGGCACAAGCAAAGACAAAGCGAAAACGCCGCCCTTATTTTTTCTCAATACTTAGAAGAAAAATATGGCAAACAGACAACGTCAAACGCTCTCAAAGAAATAGATTGGGAAACCATGAAGCAAAATCTCCTAGTCAAAGATATATTGGATATCAAACAGAGAGCAGAAAGACATTTCTTGAAGGAAAGTATTGCCAACACACAAATGGGAGGCATTGTCCATGAAGGCGACATGTATTGGATTGTTCAAGATGGCCGCTGGAATCCTCAAATCAAGGTAAAAAAAAGTCCTTTAGAAGAGCCGGATGACGCCATGATCCAAGATTTTAACCCAGCGATCATCGAGGATCAATTAAAAAAACAAACAGAAGCTAATCCTGAGCAAATCACTGCCGTGATTGAAGAAATAAAGAGTCAAATTTTGCAAAGCCACCACTATCAAATCATGATTTCGTCAAAAAAAGTCGATGATTTTTTGATACAAGAAATTGCTGCTAGAGAAATTCCGATCAATTCTCCTGAGCAATTTAATAGGCAAAGAATGCAAAGCATTGGACTTGACGATAGCGCTCAATCACTCAATTTAGAACCTGTTCAACATCTTTGATCACGATCCTTGGCTCCTATACATCCGCTATTCACTCATAAAAAATTTTGAACAGGTTCTTACACACAAAGGAAACACTCATAGGTTTTATATGATTCCAATCCCTGCAAGCTTAGCTTTAACTCTTTCATATAGCGCAAAAAACAGCCCTTTCTCCTGTATTTTTTGCAGTTCAGGAGTCGTGATCAGCAGTAACGAAACAGATGCTCATGAGATCTCAGCTCAAACACCCTCTGAAGAAGAGAGGGACAACTACCGAGTGATTCCAAATCCGAACATTGAATCTTCTTCATCGTGCCTCTCACTCTTTACCAGGAGTGTATCGAAATGTCTACCGGGACACAGTAAACGGCAAACAGACGAAGCTGCTCGCATTTTTTATGATTATCTTTTAAAAAAATACGGTGCAGATGTGACGCTCAAAACACTTCAGGAAGAGAATTGGGACACAGTAAAACAAGATTTTAGGTATAAAGACATCAAAAACATTAAAGAGCGGGCTGAAAAAATTGCATTAGAGGCAAACGTCTCAAAAACAGAAGAAATAAACGTTGATTGGGTTGTCAAACGAGATGATTGGACACCCCATATTGAGGTGGAAAAAAGGGATCTAAGAACCAAAAATGTGACCGGTATAGAATCCTTCGATCCGGAAAAAATTAGAAATAAATTAAAAAGAAATACTCAAGCAAGCGATGAAGAAATTGAGGCTGTCATTAAGGCGGTAGAAGCTAAAATTTTGCGTAGCAATGAGGCTTCACTCATCATTTCATCTGCTGATATTCGTCAACATTTCATTTACGCAGTTGCTAAAAATAAAATTCCACTTAAATCTCTTGATAAATTTATAGAAGAGAGGAGTAAAAAAAAGGGTGAATCCCTTCGCGAATGACCCATTAAGACAGATTCCATTTCAACATTGTCATTTAATAGGAGTTACGAATAAAAAAAATCCTTGACATTTCATTCATAAAACTTATTTTGTAATGTCGAGCAGCATTTTAAAAACACCTGATTTTAACATTTTCAAATCCCCGATGACGACACCAAGATCAAGACCTTATATTGCAGCCTATTTAATTCTTTTAAATCAAGGAAAGATCTTACTCTCCCGCCGGTTTAATACAGGTTGGCAGGATGGAAAATTCTCTCTTGTTGCCGGTCATTTTGATGAGCATGAAACAGCCAAAGAGGCGATCATCCGTGAAGCATTAGAAGAGGCTGGAATTGAGCTTTCGCAAGATGATCTGACTGTCAGTTATGTTTTACATAGATGGGGAAAGGATCGTGAGTATATTGATGTCTATCTTACCTCAAAAAAATGGACAGGTCTTATCGAAAATCGAGAACCGGAAAAATGCGGGGAACTCGCCTGGTTTTCATTAGATGCATTACCAGACAGCCTAATCCCCCACATTCGATTTGTCCTCCAGCAGATAGAGGCTAATGAACATTACGGTGAATTTGGATGGGAAAAGTCAACTTCCGAAACTTTTAAGACATAAAAAGGCCTTGGCTCATGATAAAAATTCCAAACGGGATGAAACCTCTCTTTTACATCCTCCTCTTTGCCGGATTGATTGTCTTACTCGTCTTGATCATGCAACCGGTCTCAGTTTATGAGTTTGGCGACTTAATCGACATCCTATTTCCCTCCGGATTAATTGCCATTAAAGAGCGTAATCTTCTTTTGATCATCCAAGGGATCATGCTGCTTGTGATCATTCCGGTCTATATCCTCACATTTGTTTTCTCTTGGAAATATAGCGCCCAAAATCCAAAAGGATCTTACGATCCTGATTTGGTCGATAATAAGCTTGCAGAATATATTTGGTGGGGTCTGCCATTCATCATGACGGCAATTGTTTGCACCTTAACGTGGATTAAAACAGTGGAACTCGATCCTTATAAACCAATAGAATCGAACATAAAACCGCTTACCATACAAGCGGTTGCTCTTCAATGGAAATGGCTGTTTATTTATCCCGAAGAAAATATTGCCTCCGTCAATTTTCTTCAAATCCCCAAAGGGACTCCGATTCGTTTTGAAATTACAGCCGATGCACCGATGAATTCTTTTTGGATTCCCTCTCTTGGAGGGCAGATTTATGCGATGCCGGGAATGCGAACAGAATTGAATTTAATTGGCAATGAGGTGGCAGATGCAAAGGGAGCGTCAGCCAATCTAAGCGGCGAGGGCTTTGCCGGAATGCACTTTATCGCCCGCACTTCATCAGAAGAGGATTACCGCCAGTGGATCGCATCGGCACAACACTCAACGCACTCGCTTGGCCTAGATGAATACAAACAGCTTGCCGCTCCCAGCCAAGATCAAGCGGTTGAAATTTATCGGTTAAGTGATCCATCTCTTTTCAATCAAATTATTGACAAATACATGCACCCATGAGTTGAACATGTTTGGTAGATTAAGTTTAGAGTCTTTTCAGCACGATCCCATTCAAAATGGCGCCACGTTTTCAATGCTTTTCGGAGGGCTTGTCATCATTGGGCTTCTTACCTATTTCAAGCTCTGGAAATGGCTGTGGGACGAATGGTTCACAAGTGTCGATCCTAAGCGAATTGGGATCATGTACATTGTCGTCGTCTTGATTATGTTCGCAAAAGGAGTTGCAGATGCCGTGATGATTCGAATCCAGCAGGTCATGGCTGTTGGAGAGCATTCCGGATTTCTCACCTCTGAGCACTTTCAAGAAGTTTTTTCCGCTCACGGCACAACCATGATTTTTTTCGTTGCAATGGGGGCCATTTTTGGTTTGATGAATCTCATCATTCCCTTGCAGATCGGGGCCCGCGATGTGGCCTATCCATTTTTAAATGCCTTAGGATTCTGGTTATTTGCCTCAGGAGCAATGCTGACGTTAATTTCTCTGGCTGTCGGCCGCTTTTCTACTGCAGGATGGCTTGCCTACCCCCCTCTTTCGGGGATGGAATACACCCCGAATGAAGGGGTCGATTACTGGATTTGGATGTTGCAAATCGCAGGAGTTGGAAGTACGATAGGGGGCATTAATTTCTTGGTGACCATCTTGAAAATGCGCTGCCCGGGGATGACGATGATGAAAATGCCGATTTTTGTCTGGAGCGTCCTGTTTTCAGTGATTCTTGTGATCTTTGCATTTCCCATTCTAACAGCCACTCTATACATGCTCTCTTTAGACCGCTATCTTGGCATGCATTTTTTCACAGCAAGCGGAGGGGGCAATCCGATGATGTACATCAACCTAATTTGGGCCTGGGGACATCCTGAGGTCTATATCTTAATGCTCCCAATTTTCGGCGTGTTTTCCGAAATCGTCCCGACATTTTCGGAGAAAAGACTTTTTGGATATGTGTCAATGGTGTGGGCGCTTGGGTTAATCGCCGTTTACTCTTTTATTGTTTGGCTCCATCACTTCTTTACAATGGGGGCAAGTCCCACTGTCAACACTTTTTTTGCCGTTATGACAATGGTGATTGCAATTCCAACCGGCGTCAAAATTTTTAATTGGCTTTTCACAAAATTTCGTGGCCGGGTCCATTTTACCTCTCCGATGCTATGGTTTTTTGCTTTTCTTCTTAATTTCACTGTCGCCGGTATGACAGGGGTTCTCCTGGCTTCGCCACCTGTTGATTACCAAGTTCATAATAGTTTGTTTTTAATTGCCCACTTTCATGGGATGGTGATTGGAGGAGTCCTGTTTGGGTTCTTCGCTGCCGTCACTTATTGGTTTCCCAAGTATACCGGATTTTTTCTCGACGAAAAGCTCAATAAATGGGCATTTGCCCTTTGGTTTGCAGGTCTTATGATTGCTTTCATGCCGCTCTACATGCTAGGTTTTATGGGAGCCACAAGACGTTTAGACCACTACGAAGCCTCCACCGGCTGGCACCCCATTTTCGTTGTTGCAGCAATTGGAGCTGCCATTATCGTGATGGGAGCACTGGTGCAGTTTTTCGGTCTTTTTTGGAGCATCTTCAATCGGAAAAAAAATTGGGATCATAGCGAAGGAGACCCTTGGAATGGAAGAACGCTGGAATGGACGACCCATTCCCCTCCCCCCATTTATAATTTTGCCATCATTCCCACTGTCAATCAAATTGATCCTCTTTGGGCAATCAAACGGGGGGAAGCGCCGCTCGTTGAAAAAACATATGAAGCGATCCATCTTCCACAAAATAATCCCCTCCCTCTTTATATCGGGATTCTGAGCACTCTCTTTGGGTTTGCGATGGTGTGGTATATCTGGTGGTTAGCAATAGGAAGCGTGATTGGGATTGTTGTCTGTTTGATTATCCGTTTATCAAAAGAAGACAAGCACGTGGTCATCAGTGCTGAAGAGGTCAAACAGATGGAAGAGGAATATGCAAGGAGACAAAAAATTATATGAGCAACCAATGGACCTCTGCCATTCACCATGAAGAAACACTCGAGATTGTGGCAGACACACGTTCTCCCGATCCTCATCAAGGAACATTTTCAAAAAATGTTCTAGGGTTTTGGCTTTATTTAATGACCGACTGCCTCTTATTTGCTTCTCTTTTTTCCACCTACGCGATTTTGCATAACAGAAGGTTTGGGGGACCGGGTCCCGCCGATATTTTTAGCCTGCCCCTCGCTTTTAGTGAAACCATGATTCTCCTCTTAAGCAGCCTCACTTGTGGATTAGCGATTTTGTCCTCTTTAAAACAGAAGAAAAAAGAGGTCATTCTCTGGCTTGGACTATCATTTCTTTTGGGGGCCTCATTTGTTGCAATGGAGTTAAACGAATTCAATCAGTTGCTTGATGAGGGGTTTAACTGGAGAGTGAGCGCCTTCTTGTCTTCCTATTTTACTCTTGTGGGGACCCATGGGCTCCACGTTGTGATTGGATTGCTCTGGATGAGTGTGATCATTGCGCAGCTGATTTGGCAAGGCATTCACGTCGATACCTTTCGACGTCTCATTATTTTCAGCTTATTTTGGCACTTTTTAGATGTTGTCTGGATTTTTATCTTCACATTTGTCTACTTAATGGGAGTCATTTAACATGAAAAGCGAGTTAAAATTGGAAGAGACACAGAAAGAGTGGCATGGAAGTTTAAGATCTTATCTCATCGGCTTCTTTTTGTGTTTATTACTGACTGCTTTTTCATTTTTATTGGTTCATTTCAAATTTCTATCAGGGCATTCACTCGTTTACGCTCTGATTGTCTTGGGTCTTCTCCAAGCAATTGTTCAGATGTTATGTTTCCTTCATGTCGGGCAAGAAGAAAAGCCTCGTTGGGAAACAATTTCCCTTTCTTTTATGGTGTTGTGTACACTCATTCTAGTGATAGGCTCGCTATGGGTGATGAATGATTTAGATGAGCGGACAATGCCTAACATGCACCACCCCCACCCAACCCATCATGATTAACTATTATTTATTGACGAAACCCGGAATCATTTTAGGCAATCTCATCACTGTTGCAGCAGGATTTCTCCTCGCTTCTAGAGGAGAAATTCAGATCGGATTATTTTTTGCAACGCTAATAGGGCTAGGATTGATTATTGCTTCTGCCTGCGTTTTGAATAATGACATTGATCGGGCAATCGATCGAAAAATGGAGAGGACAAAAAACCGTCCTCTTGCTGCCGGTTTGATTTCTAGATTTCATGCGATCTTATTTGCCCTCATTCTTGCGATAATGGGAAATGGTCTGTTATTTTTTTACACAAACCTCTTAACGGTTTGTGTCGCTAATATTGGTTTTTTTGTCTACGTCATTCTCTATAGTCTTTGGAAAAGTCGAACCATTTATGGAACTGCGATCGGGAGCATTGCCGGAGCGGTTCCACCGGTTGTTGGATATTGTGCAGTGACTAACCATTTTGATTTGGGCGCTCTGATTTTATTTACCCTATTGGTGTTATGGCAAATGCCCCATTTTTTCTCAATCGCCCTTTTCCGCATTGACGATTACACAGCCGCAAAAATGCCTCTCTTACCCATTAAAAAGGGGATTTTAAGAACCAAAATCCATATGTTGCTCTATATTTTGGGTTTTACCATGACCTCAGTGCTACTAACGGTTTTTGGTTATACCGGCTATGTTTATTCGACGACAGTTTTTATCCTTGGATTAGCTTGGATTGCCCTTTGCCTTAAAGGATTTAAGACAACTGATGATCAGCTCTGGGGAACGCATATGTTCCGCCTCTCCCTTGTGATTATTACCATCATGTCATGTGTGATCCCTTTGGATCTTTATTTTACACACTCTCCTTAAAGACCAGAAACGCTCGTTGGGCTTGCGTAATGAATGTGATGGAGAGTTTTGCATCAGAAAAATGCGGGCATCGCATTATCAATGGCGTAAAAATAAATTTTATTTTATAACTGCCGTTGATTAACCGAAGTTTATCACTCACCTTGCAGAGCAAGAATAGACTTCTTCGGAAACTTGCTTTGCTTGAAAAAATTGCCCTTTTTGAGCAGATTGTTTTGAAAATTCTGAAAGCGTATGCGTGCATACGGTCGAAAAATTTTACAAAAAAGATGCCAAATAATGATAAAAAAATGACGACACACAATAAGGATTAGGTGTATGAAAAAAAGAGCCGTTAGCTTTGCGTTCTGTTTGCATGTTTTTTTCTGCCCTCTGTGTCCAGCAAATGGATTGAATCACTCATTATCTGATTTGGCTGAGGCCAATCAAGTTTTCATCACTCCACATCAATATTCTGATCCAGATGTAAAAATCAAAAATTCTGATCCTGATTCCCATCAAAGACTACCTAAGAAAAAATGTCACAAGAAAGCGGCAGGGCCAACGGGAGCAACAGGAGCAATAGGGCCAACAGGGCCGAAAGGGGCGACGGGACCGAAAGGAACAATCGGAGCAACAGGGGCAACAGGGGCAACAGGGGTAGAAGGCCCAACAGGAGCAACCGGTGATCCGGGACCTTCTTTTGGACAACTGGCTTCGTGGATCAATACAGATGCTACTGTGACGATGAGTAACAATTCTCTATTGACTTTTGATGAAATCCTCACTCAAATTGGAATTCAAAGTAGTTCTAATGCTTGGTTCACGATAACATCCCCAGGTATTTACACGATTGAAGTGTGGTTTCTATCAAGCAATAACGCCTTCTCTGCAACCCCAGCAACAGCTGATACACTTTCTTTACAATACGGCCCTTTGAATAATTATACCACGTTGTCGATCACATCCGGAATTCCTCTGAAAGTCAGCATTGCTTTAAATACGGGTGATATGGTTATGGTTCAAAATTTAGGAGCTACGATCACCCTTATGAATGATAGCGCAGGACGAAATGCCTATATTGAAATTCATCAAATCAATAATGCACCAACGTAAAATGAATCATTGAAGCAAATTCACACTATCAAACAGCCTTGAAGTTGATCAGATGATTCAAATAAAAAAAACTTTTCAAGCATACAGTTGATGCTCTTCCATCAGCCTTGCAGCTTTGGAGCCGACGTACTGATCGATTGGCTCTTGCCGCTTCATCATCTCTCGAATTGTTGTTGAAGAAATGGAAATATCTCCTGTGATAGGGAGATAGCCATTGCGTATTGCATGAAGAACTGTAGCGGGAATCGGGCGAATCGCTTTTGCAGGAATCGTCACCCGTCTTTCTTCTCCTTCCGCTGTTAAAATCGAGACATCTGCATCACCAATTTTTCCTGATTGAACCAGTTGGGCATGCTCAGCAGATGTTTCGATTTCATCAAAACCTTGTTCCCTAGCTGCTTTGTCAATCGCTTCTAGTTGGCTCATCAATTGCCCTTGATCAAACGGATATTCTGGACGTCCGCCATACATCACGGTCGCTTCTTCTACGATTTTGGCAGGGTATGTCCATCGATAGAATGTCTCTATCGTCTCGCTCGATAATAAATAATAAAGAGCCGCATTCTCTTGTTGAGCCTTCTGCCATAATTGATGAATTGTCAGATAAGTATACGATGGACCTTCGTCTTGGCTCTCAATTTCTCGATAATCAAGAGTGATCTTTCCATTTAACCCTCTGCTCTCTTCATACCCTTCTATCACAGCCTCCAGAACCTTTTTTTTTATCTCAGGATTAATTTGTCTTTCGGATTGTTTAAAAGGACTGCATTTAGCTGGAATCAGAAGCGCTTTATCAGGATTAAGCAAATCGATGATTTTATGCAAATAGTTAAGATGTCCATAATGGAGAGGATTTGCACTCACTCCGTAAGCGAGCCAAATTTTTTTCCCTTCCGACTGCTCTATTCTGATTTTGTTTAACAAGATGTGATTGTCATCATGATGAATCATAGATAATGTTTTAGATCGATTTTTAGGATCACGTTCTTTCCAAGCGTGTGGTAAACATCGCTCATGCTCTAAGCATGTCATTTTCAATTATAAAGAATGAAAAATAATCAATCAAATCAAAAAAATAAAAAGAAAAATTTTATAAACAACACCTGAAATTTGAGATAAATAAAAAAACTTGATAACAAACTTTTACGATGATAGAATACAAAAAAATCTTATTATTATTTAATAAAAAAAACAAAACTAACTAATATCTTATGAACATACAACCTTCCACTCATTCAAATTGGGATAATTTATTCCAGCCCCCTTTTTTTCTTAATAACACAGAAGAAGAACCCAACGGTGTCAATGATATTGCCCTTTCTGTTTTTAAAATGGGATGTTCTTTCACAACCTCAGATCCAACACCAAAAAGCATGGGTCAATCGATTGAGCCCACTATGTTTGTCAACCAGTTCACTTTGTCGCAACCGGCATCAAGCGACCTCAATGAGGATGTCAACACGTTGGGAACACTCATTGCTCCACCTCCTTATTTCGAGCTTGATTCCTACTATGCAAATCGAGTGGCCGAAAAAATTGAACAATCAACATGGGAGCCTCTCCTTGCAATCCATTCGATTTTGAAAAATATTGAAGATCAGCATGTGTTAAAAAAATCTGGCTGCTTATTGCTCTGTCTTTTTGCAGATAAAATTCGCGATGTTGAAGAAGAGCATCAAGTGATTTTTGATTTCAAAAACAAAACCTCTCTTTATTTGACGTTTGAGAATCGAGAATCTTATATTCCTCTCAGCCAATTTCTTACTATCCAAACTTTTGATACAAAGATCCTTGTTTGGGTTTTACAACAGATTCTTCATTCAGACTCGTTCGAAACACTCCTTCCCTTTTGCAAGAAACTTGCCAATCAAGTGATAGAGGCTCAAGCCGATTCATCTGATTTGTCCATCTTACATCCTCTAGTCATTCGTCTGCCGAAGGAGTCCCAGATCCACTGTTTTTCTCTTTTAGCACAAGATTTGAGGGATGCACTCTACAATAAAAAAAAAGTGAAAAATGAGATCTGCCAATTAGCAAACCAATTGGGTGATAGACTCTTTTCAGATCCTGACCAAGCCTCCAGAGAACTTCCTCTCTTCTTTACCCACCTTTTTTTCACGGCTCGCTCAAAAAGCTGCACCCCTTTATCTTTAGATATTTTTGCCAATCTGCTGAAAGAAACAGAAACTGCGGCAAATAGAGCTCAATTGCACAGAGCAACTCAGCAGATGACGCATCGAAGAGAGGGTTCCCTTGACGATGAAAAAGACTCGATTAAGATTTTCCTCTTCAAGGAAATCTCATCCCGCCTTTCTTCTTGGACTGAAAAACGTTCGTTGATCACACTTTTTTTTAGACCTCCCTTTACTCATCCAGATCCTCTCCTGTCGTTTTATCACACCCTCATTGAAGAAAAAAACAGGAGTGACAATGATCAAGAAAAGAAAGTCTTGATAAACTGCATAAAAAATATTGAAGAATTTTTTTGTGAAATCGCAAATCATCCCACACCTGCTCAGGAAAAAAGAGTCATGGACTTTGCCGCTGAACCGATGTTGATTGAGCGGGTCACACATTGCAAAAACAAAGACCATTTATTGTCTCTCTTAAGTTTATCCCCCGCTTTAAATTTAGAGCAACTAACCGGCATTTTAGACTCTCATTCTCCTGATAATCAAGAGATCTGGCTTAAATTCACTGCTCTTTATCCAGATAAAAAAAGAGCGTTGGAGAACATGATCATTCAAGATCGCAGATTTGCGCATCTCCTCCCCTTTATTGAACAACAGGCACTTCTTGATTTTCAAGGAAATTTATCAGAGTCTGCTTTCAACCACATGCTCTACCATTGGTTAGATGATCTCATCCAGATCATCTTGAGAGCTGATCAACAACAGCAGTCTCTTTATTTCACCTATTTTAAACATTCCTCCGATTTCATTAAGGTCATGCAAAAAATGTTTGAAACGATTGGAATTGATGACTCTCTTAATCGGTTTAAACTCCATCTCAAAACACTCTCTCCTCTTTTTAATTCGGCTCTTGTTGAACACACACTTTTTTCTGATGAGCATCTTTTGTTCATCCTCGACATTTTTTCAAAGCAGCCATCAGTTGCCAAGAGAGCTCTTTCAAAAATCTCTAAAGAGTGTCTATTGAATAAGATTGAAAAGGATCAAGAATTGCGAAAAATGTGCACCGTTTACATCTCCAAGGAAGATCCCATGTCAATTTATATCAAGCTGTTGGCTAACGAAGAGATCACACTTTCTCACGCATTCATCAATGACGAAATATTGATAAAAAGATGTGTTGACAATCATGTTTATACTGAGTTATGTAAACGAACCAAAACGGATCGTCTCTTTCTTAATCTTCTCCATCAGCTGATCAAACAGAAAGAAACCCTTCCTTTCGTCCTTCAGGTTATAGATGAATGTGGCCGGGAAAACCCATCATGGACATTCCGACTGCCTATAAAAGAGCTCGAAGACCTATTCTTAGAAATCTTGAATCATACCCTTCCACAAACAGATGGATTCAAACATTTACTCCTCAAATCTTCGAAAGTTTTTACCGAGGCAGTCAATAAATATCAAGATGAATGTTTCCATCACATAACCTCTGCCAACGACTTCACTGCCTTTGCCAATCAAATCAGAGGATTGCCTTCCAATAGGGGCTTTAATCATGATCGGCTCTTGTTTAATGCTTGGTGCAGCCTAAATCCAAGACCCTTTTATCCTCCAATCACACAATTGTTTCCAAGACTTGACCATGAACTCAAAGAAATGTTGATTCAAGAAATCGGAAGGCTTCAAACCGAGCACATTGAAAACCTCATGCCTTATTTCGACCATGAGCTCATCATTGGTCTACTTGATCATCCTTTAGACGACCACCTTCAAAAACATCTGGTCAATGCGACACTTAAAAAAAATTCGACTATGGATCTGAATCTCCAAACATCTCTTTTTGATTGGATTCATCGGCATCACTACGAGACTGAAGCAGTTCAATTCATATTAAGCATCCATCAAAAAGAGAAAAAACGGAACAAGCAATTGGACGTTTTTTTAAGTTCTTGCAAAGAAAAAGTCGATGTAACACGACTCAAAAGTAGCGAACTGATCATGATTTATCCTTCTTTGATGAAGTCGCCTGATGCACACTTTTATGCCATCAATTTAGCATCGAAAAAGCATGAAGGAATTGGGCTTGATCAATTTTTTCAAGACTTTATTCGTTTAAATTTAGACACCCTCGATTCGAACCTATATCCAAACCTGATCCATTACCTCTCTCCTCCCACTTCACCAGAGGATCTTGAGCAATCGATTAACATTCTCACCTCTATTTTTGACAATCATCCTCGTTTGGATGACAGGCCCGAGCGAGAGGCCTTTTTATATTCGATCTTTAATTTCCTCTCTGCGATTCCCTTTGATCAGAGCTTAATAACAAGCAAAGGAGTGAAGGAGCTGCCGAACCTATTAAAACTTGTTTTAAATGCTTTTTCAGAAACAATCAAATTGCAAAACGAAGCACTTCAACTTTCAAACAGTGAAAGAACATCAGCTTATGAATACAAGATGATGCAATTTCTCCTTAACATGCTATCGCAAAGAGAATCTTCAGCTCGTGATGGTCACTTGGGATCGACTTTTCAATCGATTTGCGAATCAATTGTAAATGTAAAACAAGAAAGGACAGATTGCGAGGGGTTTTTAGATGATCTCTATCTCCATACGCTTGACAGACTCGGATGGGATTGCCAACATATGTTGGAAATCATCGAAAGGGTACAAGACTCAAAAAACATGTCAACCCTTTTCATAAAAAAAATGAAGGTCTTAAATCAAGAAGATGTTTTCGCGATTTCACAGATTGCGGGGCTGGCGATTCTAGAAGTCTCATTTTTGAGAGCTTTAATTCTGTTCAAATTTAATCTCCGTCGGCAAGAAAATGGTCTCTCTATCAACACACCTCCTTTTGCACAAGGTTTTTGTGATCAACTCGCTGAAAGAGAGTTAGAAAATTGGATCAACATTAAATTGGAGGAAAGCACATGGAAAGAGTCATTAAAATGGACGATAAAACGGGTGATTGAATTACCTAACAACATACAAATAATGACCCCAAATCGATTAAAAAAAGTATTTGAGCGTTTACAAGAGATGATCAATTTTAATGAAATCAACGAGCTGGAATGCGCGAAAGAGTTGACTTACACGCTAGCTCCAGTAGTTGAACAGGCAGAAGAAGACAAATATATAAGGGACTTTTACCAATATTTTAGCAATTTAACCAAATGTAAAAAAATTTTAGTCATAAAATCAACGTGGATCAACCTTTTATTAGAAAATGCTGCTCTCTAATCACTCCTATTTGAGTTTAAGAACCTGTTCAAAATGTTTGATCCCATGATGTGTTTGATAAAATCCGGTATAAACTGACAAAAAATGGTTGCAATATTAAAAAATATTCCGACAATTTTTTGTGAATTTATCGCGGATTTATAGCAGCAAAGCATCATGATCAAAGATTCTGAACAGATGTAAAAACAGAGGCTATCGCCGTAAATAGGATTTTTGCTCTCTTTATGGATCAACCCGCTTTTTTCACCCGTTTCTTCAATAAGTAGGCACAATAAACCAGACCCAATAATATGCCGATGGTTAAAATATCATCGACATCGAATTCTATTTTTTCAAAAATCGAGGACCAATATCCCCCAAAAAAGTAACCCACAGAAAGAAATGTTGAGACCCATAAGATCGCTCCACTATAAGCAAAGAGGGCAAACTCACGAAACGCAAGAGAGGTCATCCCCGCACAAAATCCGGTAAAGTGACGAATCCCTGGAATGAAATAACCGATAAACAGCGTCCATTTTCCAAAACGTTCAAACCAAGCATGCCCCTTATCAATCTGCGCTTGCCCAATCCCAATCCATTTCCCATACCGTTCCACCAAAAAATGGCCGGTGGTCCATCCTAAAAAATAGCTAGAGGTAATGCCACAGACACTTCCCATGATGGCAGCAATGATTGTATGGGGAATTTGAAGCTCCCCATGGTGCATTAACGCGCCGGCAACAACAAGGAGCGTCTCTTCGGGAACCGGAAGAGCGATGATTCCAAGAACCAATAAAAAAAACAGAGCAGCACTGCCATAATCAATTAACCAAAGCTGCAAGACACTGTGATCAGAAATGACGTCCATAAACAAGACTCTCTCTATCTCGTTAAACGAGGGGTAAATAAAGAAGCATTCTACTATACCCCCCCTTGATTTGCAACCTCGTATTCAGCGCCATTATTCCATCCTCATTTCTTTTCGAGCAGAGAGCGCTAAAAGGACCCATGTCCAACCCGCTAAAATTAAGTCAACGCCGATAAATAATGCCATCACCCATAATCCCGAAAGAGGCCAATCTGCATAAATCATCATCCCTAGTAAAAAGGTGATTGCCCCATTAAAAAAGACCCATTTCCACCGATCAAAGCGAAGGATCAAAGCGGCTAATACCTTAAATAAGCCGACCATGAAGAAAAAGGCGGAAATCCAGAATGTGATTGTGATTGCAGCGGTCGCAGGCTTGGTGATGCACATGAAACCGGTGATGATATAAAAAAGACCGAGAAAAAGAGAAAGAAATAGACCGTTCCATTTGCGCGCTAAAATAGATTGCATGATTTGAATCATTCCTCCGCCGATCAAAAACAGCCCAAGGATAATGATTGAAAAAATGGACGTATTATAAGAAGAGGCAATAATGCCGCCTCCCAACATCATCAAAAGAATCCCGAGAATCAAAAAGGATTTCCACCTCTCTCGAAAAGAGTCAATCCTGGTCAGCTGATCATTCATCTTCATGTCCTCCGATGACAGTAAATGATGAAGAGAAATTATTGTCTACAATTTTAAAGTTCCTCATAGTGGAGATTATCTTCATGAAAAAATCTTAGGAGCAATCCAATGAATCCATTGTGGCATTTTTTTAGAGCAAAAAAAGCTTATTTCATTTTTGGGTGCTTAAATTTTGCACTCCCCCTTTTGGGCGGCGATTTAAATGTGATGCGAAAAGATCAACTTGAATTAAAAAAAATGGAATCGATTGATCGATCATCAATTCATCATTGCTGGGACGGTTGCAGAAAAAAAGAGAAAAAAAAACATTGCCCTAAAGAGTGTAAAGGAGCAACAGGACCGATAGGAGCGACAGGGCCTGCGGGTGAAAATGGAGTGACCGGGCCCACCGGAGCCCCAGGAGCCTCTCTTTCTGCTTCCTCAAGTCGGTATTCGCAAAATACAGGGGCTCTTGGCGCTTTCGTCAATTTACCCATTGATTTAAGTTTCGTTGACGACGACAGCATCACTTATACACCCCAGACCGATACACTCACCATCGAAATCACGGGCAGGTATCATATTACAGCGGGATATAGCGGTTCAATGGGACAAACTCCTGTCGTCCAAGTCGTTGTTGATCGAGACACCACTCCCTTTTTCTATAATGTCACGATTGGAAATTCATATAATGTTCTGGCCAATGGCGTCTTTTCATTTCCTCTTTCGACCCAAAGTTTCGATTTGGATCTTTTAGCAGGAGATGTCTTATACATCAACAATACGTTAAATGAGACGCTATACCTGTTATTAGACAACTCAGGGAAAAGCACACTATTGGAATTGCATAGGATTAGTGATATTTCAACAGGAGGATAAAATAGACTGATTCAGAAGCTGTCATCAAACTTAAGAGTCATTGAGTTTTAGAAAAGCTTCTAAAGCCTGTTTTTAAATGAATATGATCAACATGCTTCTCTTCTTGTTTGGCTGCTGCCCTCTTATGGCAGCGCCTCGCCCTGCAGCTGATATTTCATATATGGTTGCTGATCTCAAATATAGCCGAAAAAATGGAGTCAAAATTTGTGAAATTCAGCATGGATTCCACTCAGCATTTGACGAAGACGTTTACCTTCATGGAAATTTGGGATTGATCTCCCCTCTTGCCGCTCACTTTTTTAATCGTTTTTCTATCAGGAAATGGGCTTCCGGTGTTCTATTCTCTCCTCTTGCGTTGGCTTTGTCTTCGCAGGGATGGACGATCAACAAATCGGCCCCGACGCTTTTTAAAGATGAAGAATTTCTCACGTTGGCAACCAGAGCCGCAAAAGATTTTTCCTCTATTGCCTCTTATTCAGCGATTCATTACTGCTCCCAAATGCTTGCCAAGAATTCAAAAGAACTTCTGTTGAAGTATCCCGGCATTCTATTTATCGATGCCGGCACAATGTCGTACTGGAATGATAAATATAAGATGACGTCGCTTTTTGCCTCCCATCCAGCACTTAAAGAGATTAAACCTGAATGGGGACTCTATCCATGCCAATACAAAAAAGAGCTCGCTTCGCTGATCATGCAAGACATTCCCAGTCTCTTTTATGTCATTAAACCAAGACAAGAAATGAAGGGCAAAGGGGTTCTCATCATCAGCCATGAAGATTTAGATATGACCCTCAACATGATTTTTGGTCCAAGTGAAAATAGGCATAATCCTCCCGACTCCGCGTATGCGTATTGGCAAAAAAATCAACAAGAGACATTTATCGTTGAAAAATTCTATCCCTCTGATCCATTAGTCATCCCAAAAATTGGAGTAAAAACACCCCCCATAAGAGATGGAAAAGAGGAATGGGTCACCTATGACCCTACCCTGCGAATTGCGTTTATCCTCCTGTATGATAAAGGAGAGATCGAGTGCACTTTTTTGGGAGGATATTGGCGCCTTCCTCGCAAATCAATGGAAGAGGGAGGCACTCTGCATGAACTGAAGAAAGAGCATCAGTCGATCTATTATGCATCGCGAGCTGATCAACACATTTTGCTTGGAGTTTTTGAGCAACTCAAGGAAAAAATCCCTTTGCTTTATAAGGCTATGCTTGGGCTTTCTTTGGATGATTAATTTACCTCTGTCAAATTCTTTCTCAAATTATCTCAAATTATGATTGGCAACCGAACCATTCTTTGATAAATTGACCTCTTCATTATTTTAAGTTTTCTCACCATCATGATCAGCTTAGCCTTAAAAATGCTCATTGGCAACCGCGCCTCCTTTTTTGGGGTCATCTTCGGCATCTTTTTAGCCACCCTGCTGATTTCGCAACAATCCGCCATTTTTTTAGGACTGGTTTCCCGCTCTTACCGGACATTAACTGATATTCCTTCGCCAACGATCTGGATCATGGATCCGGCAACAGAAAGCGATGACCGTGTAAGAGGAATGCCCGAAGGAAACCTTGAAGCTGTGAGAAGCGTTCCTGAGGTAGAATGGGCTGTTCCAATTAACGTGATCCACATCCCCCTCGTCACACGCAACGGCATCTTTCAGATTTCCCAACTTTATGGAATTGATGATGCCTCCTTAATTGGGGCACCCAAAGAGATGATCGAAGGGCATGTCAGAGATTTACGGCGCGAAGGGGGCATTATTGTCGATGTCTATTCAGCCAATGGCGCATTGGCCGTCCCCTTGCCGGACGGGACAAAACGAGCGCTCAAAATTGGAGACGAGCTCGAAATCAATCAGCGGTATGCGGTTGTGGTCGGCATTTGCAAAATCACCCAAGGTTTTTATCCTCAACCCATCATCTTTACTAGCACGCATAATTTCCATCAATTCACCTCATTTACCACAACTGATTTAGCGTTTATTGCGGCTAAAAGTTCTCCTGAAGCAAACCTCCAAGAGGTTTGCAATCGAATCAATGCCTATCCGGGAATGAAGGCCTTAACGTTGGAACAATTCAAGTGGAGGATCATTAAAACCTTCTTGGAAACGGGGATTCTCATCAATTTCGGCCTCTCTGTTGGGCTCGGATTTATTGTGGGATTTTCTATTGCAGGGCAAATTTTCTATATTATGACACTGGAGAATGTGATGTACTATGCATTGATCAAGGCGATAGGAGGGACGGAAAAAATGATTCTCCAGATGATTCTTTTTCAGGCGCTTGTGGTTGGTCTTATCGGTTTTATTTTAGGGATTGGCGCCACCATGCTATGGGGAATGGCCATTCAACATACAACGCTGGCTTTCCTATTCCCATGGCAGCTATTGGTTTTCACAGGACTTGTGGTCCTCGTCATTTGCATTCTCACTGCAGGATTAAGCATCAGTAAAGTCTTTCGAGCGGAACCGAAATCGTTAATGGGCACATAAAGGAAAAAAGAGGATGACAACTGAAGCGGCGATTCGATGTGCAGGGATCAAAAAACATTATGGAAGGGGAGAAAACCTTGTTGATGCCCTTAAGGGAATCAATATTGAAATTTTCAAAGGGGAGCTCACCCTGTTAGTCGGACCTTCAGGATCTGGAAAGACAACCCTTTTATCCATTATCACGGCGATTTTAACCCCTGATAAGGGAGAGATTTTTTTATTAAATGAAAATATTTGGGCTTTATCCCCTACAGAAAGAGCCAAATTCTGCAGGGAAAATTTAGGAATTGTTTTCCAATCCCTTTATTTGATTCCAACGTTAACAGTCTTAGAAAACATCACGCTCCCTTTGATTATAGCTGGGGTGAAAGGGAAATTAGGAAAAGAAAAAGCCATGGATTTATTGGACCGGATGCATCTAGCCCACCGCGCCCACTTTCCGCCCACTTCCCTTTCAAAAGGACAGCAACAGCGGGTCGCCATTGCACGCGCCATGATTAATGACTCCCAAATTCTGATCTGTGATGAGCCGACAAGCGCTTTAGATCAAACATCAGGCTTTGAAATCATGACTCTATTGAAAGAAAAGGTGCTCAATTCATCCAGAGCAATATTAGTTGTTACACACGACCAGCGAACATTCCCCTTTGCCGACCGGATCATTCATATGAATGATGGGCAAATTATACAAGGTGCACAACATGAGTAGGCATTATTTTTTTTGGGTGATTGCCATTACCCTTTTTTGCGTTTCGCTAATTTTTTATTCGATGTGGGAATCGGCAAAACCTCCCACGGAGGAATCTCAAGTGGTGATGCCTCATCCTTTAACGCCATTTAAATCTCACATCTCAGGGGTCGGAATCGTCGAGGCTAGCAGCGATAATATTTCAATTGGCGCCCCCGTAAACCGTATCGTCAAAGAGGTTCTTGTCCACGTGGGCGAAGAGGTAAAAAAAGGAGATGTTCTGTTTAAATTAGAGGATGAAGACCTTCAAGCTGATCTAGTTGCCCGAAGTGTCGATTATGCAATTGCACAGGCTAAATTTTTGAAGATGAAAGAGCTTCCAAGGGCTGAAGATGAGGCCGCGGCAACTGCCTCATTTAAGATAGTACAGACAGAATGGGAGGAAGCGAAAATTCAATATGATATGGTGCAAGGACTTCAAGACGCTAGAGCGCTTAGCCAGCAAGAGATTAACCGGCGGCGCTTTAATTATGCACAAGCTGTTGCCCGTTCTGAAGAAGCGCTTGCAAATTTGAATAAAATTAAGGCGGGTGCATGGAAACCTGATCTCGATATTGCAGCCCTTGAAATTCAACAAGCCAAGGCCGGAGTTCAAAGGGTTCAAGCCGATATTGCACGCACAATCATTCGCTCTCCCATCGATGGCAAAGTGCTCCAAATCAAGATCCATGAGGGAGAGTTGCCAATTGCCACACATGATCTCATGATTGTGGGAAATACAGATGAAATTTATCTTAAAGTGAGCATCAATCAATTTGATGCTCCTTACTTTCACTCCGAGGCACATGCTGTCGCTTTTTTAAGAGGCAATGCCCACATGGAATTCAATTTAGAATTTGTCCGGTTAGTCCCCTATCTAGTCAATAAACAAAACTTTACAAATGAGATCACGGATCGAACAGACACTCGGGTCCTTCAAGTCATTTATCGAATAGAAAATCAACATCATCCCATCTTTGTCGGACAACAGATGGATGTTTTTATTGAGGCTGAGTTTCCTTCATGAAGAATGCAAGAGCTGTTCGATCCTTCCCCTCCTTTAAGGTCATTCTATTGTCGCTCATGTTGAGTGGATGCACAGTCACCCCTCGCTATGAATCCCCTGAAATGCCTCTTCCTAATGAATGGCATACACCACGATCGGCTGGAATGACTGACGAAAACGTGGATTGTTTTCTTTGGTGGGAATCACTTCAGGATTCAACTTTAACTGCTTTGATGCAGAGGGCTTCAGAAAATAATGTCGATTTATCGATTGCGCAAAGCGGGATTTTGCAGGCTCGCTTGATGAGAAAAGGGCAAGAGGCGGCTCTTTATCCCCATGTCGATGCGTCTTTGACAGGGGGAAACCTCTATTGCAGCAAAGATATGTTAAAACAGGCAGTGTGTGGGAAAGGAACCTCTCACAAGAACAATATCCCCTTTTTTGAGATAGGATTTGATGCCGATTGGGAAATCGATCTTTTTGGATTTCACACACATCAACGCAATGCTGCAGAGGCAAAAGTGGGGGCTGCAGAAGCCAATCTGCACGATGTTTGGATTTCCCTATCAGCCGAAGTTGCCCGCAATTATCTTGAGCTCAGAGGATTTCAACAAAAACGGCATCTTCTCGAGCAAAATATTCAGACACTGCGCGACACGCTTCACTTAACAGAGGAACTTCTAAAGATCGGTGCGGTCAGTCAAATTCATGTCGCTCAAGCTGAACAACAACTGCATCAGCTTAAAGGAGAAGAGCCGCTCTTGAACCTCTCCATCGATCGGGCGATTCATCGTTTATCTGTTCTTTGCGGATCCCCTCCAGGAGAGCTCTTTTGCGAATTAACCCCCTGCCAAGACCTTCCTCGCGTCCCTTGTGAAAAACCTTTAGGCCTCCCTTCAGAACTATTGAGGCGAAGACCTGATATCAGGAAAGCAGAAAGAGATTTAGCAGCTTCCACAGAAGATGTTGGAAGTGCTGTGGCAGCTCTTTATCCCCGCTTTTCGCTATCTGGATTCGTGGGGGAAATTGGAACTCACTTAAGTGCAATGACGAATGGACATGGAGTCACTTGGTTTGCCGCTCCTCAGCTTTTATTTCCAATTTTCAACAGCCGCCTGTTAAAACAAGATGTTGAGTTCAATCAAATTCTGGCCAACCAAGCCCTATGTCAATATCAAAAAACTGTATTAGCAGCCCTGGAAGAGGTCGAAAATGGAATGGCCTCTTTTCGGCATCTGTTGGAACAAGAACATCACTTAGATCAAACCTTGCATTTTAACACACAGATCTATCTGCTTCATTTAGATCTTTATGAGAAAGGATTCAAAGACTACCTTGAAGTGTTGAGCTCAAAGCAATTGATGATAGAATCTAAAACTGCCTATTTGGAGGGGCAGATTCATCTGCTTTTAAATTATGTCTCTCTTTATAAGGCATTGGGAGGGGGATGGACTCCATAAAGTCGTTTCACTTATCTTACGCACGACAAGTGCGATTTGGGCTGAAGCCAACATCGCGCTCCTCGTGGGTAAGGTGAGTCTTTGAACAGGTTCTAAGAAAAGAGAGCGGCAAATCCTCCCGGATACAATGACAAAAGAATAATCACGACACAAGACACCACTGCCACTAGGGACGCCGGCCAAGAGATAGCCGTCTCGTTGCTTCCTAAAGATTGCCCTGAGAACATAATAGAAACAATTCTTAAATAATAGAAAATGGAAAAAATGGTCGTCAAAAGAGCGATCACCACTAAAAAAGCATATCCTGATTCGAATGCCCCCTTCAGCAGATAAAATTTAGCAAAGAAACCGGCTGTTGGAGGGATTCCTGCCAATGTGAGCAAAAAGAATGTCATCAAGGCAGCCACCCCAGGAGATCTACGGAAAAGGCCGTTTAAATCTGTCAGGCAAACCCCTTCGCTTTGATGATCAAGGAGGGCTAAAAGAGAGAAAGCCCCCAATGTTGCGGCACTATAGACCACAAGATAAAATTCAAGTGAAGGAAGAGAGAGGGGATGATCTGCAATGAGGGGAATCAATAAAAATCCGGCATGTGAAATGCTTGAATAAGCAAAAAATCTCCTCAGCTGCAACTGCCTTAACGCCACAATATTGGCATATCCCATTGAAGCGATGGCAAGCCAAGCAATCGCTTGATTCCACACAGGATTGAATTGGGGCAAAGCAATCAGAAAAACGCGGGCAAATGCGGCAAAAGCGCCAGCTTTTGCGCCAACCGCCATGAAGGCTGTCACAGGAGTTGGCGCTCCATCATAGACATCAGGAGCCCACGCATGAAAGGGAAAAAGAGCCGCTTTAAAGGCAAATCCAACTGTAATCATGGCAATTCCCCCTAAAAACAAATAACGCCCCGAAGAGCCTGATAATCCTTGATACTGAGCTAAAAGAGAGGTCAATTGCGTCGTGCCAACAGCGCCATATAGCAGAGCAATTCCATACAGAAGAAAAGCTGAGGCAACAGCACCGGTTAAGAAATATTTGATCGCAGATTCACTTGAAGATTCCCATCTCTTCATGTAACCGCACATCACATAAAGGGCAATCGACAACGTCTCTAAACCAAGAAATAGAGTCAGAAAATCAGCGGCAGCTCCCACAAGGAGCAATCCAAAAACAGCTGAGATTAAAAGAAAATGATACTCCCCTTTGCTCGCCTCAAAACGTTGAAAAAAAGAGGCTGATAAACACGAGGAGGCGATTGCAATCAACAAAAAAAGAAAGGTAAAAAACCGAGAGGTCGAATCAAAACTCAACCAAGGCGTCACCAATGGGTGATCACTTGCAGGAGCTGATAAAGCAGCCAATAATGACAAAGAAAATCCCGCAATTGAAAAATACCCCCCCATTTTTTTCGCGATGTGTGGGACAAAAGTTTCGGCAAGTAAGATGCCAAGCGCAGCTGCAATCAAAATCAAAAAAGGGCTTAAAGCGGCAAAATCGCTGAATTGGAACGGTGCATTCATGGTCTTTCCTCTTGATTCAGATGAGGCATCCTTTCCTCTATTGCTTGAACAACCGGTTTTAAAAGAACATTTGGATAAAGGCCGACCCAAAAGATCGATCCGATGAGAGGCAGAGCAATCAGTAACTCTTTGATCCCAATATCGGCAACCTTGTGTGGAAATATCCCTCTTGGGTGTTGAAAATAGGTGTGCTGCATCCATCTGAGCATATACATCACCGATAGAATCACAGAGGTGCCTAGCAGTACAGTCAAGCCGGGGTGCTGCTGAAATAAACCATACAAAATCAACAATTCGCCAATAAATTGATTCGTCCCAGGAACAGCTATCGATGATAAAACAAAAATCATGGTGACCCAACATAGAGAAGGAAAGCATTTGACAAGTCCATTAAAAGGCTCTATCAGAGTCGAACCTAACCTTTTTTCTAGCCAGCCCGCAACAAGGAATAAGCCTGCTATCGTGATTCCATGATTGATTGCTTGAAAAATAGCGCCTTCATGCGAGGTGTGGTTCCAAGCAAAAATGCCGACGATGATAAAATTGACATGAGAAAAACTGCTATAAGCAATCAATCGCTTATAATCATGTTGAGCCCAAGCTGCAAGCCCTCCATATAAAACCCCCGTAAGGGCCAATCCCAAAAACAATGGGCTCCACTCTTTTAAAAAGTCTGGAAAAAGTCCCAGTCCAATCCGTAAAAACCCATAAATCCCCGCTTTAGACAAGAGGGCGGACAGAAGGATGGTTCCTGAAGTAGAGGCTTGATCATAACTGTCAGGAAGCCAGCCATGAAAAGGGAACAAAGGAGTCTTAACAGAAAAAGCGAGGAGAAAAATGGCACAAATCCAACGGGCGTGTGGAACTTGCGAAGCGATGCTCGCTAATTGCTCTAAATTAAACGTTCCTTTCCCCTCGGCTGCTGCTCCAAAATAGAGAGCTAAAACAGCGGCAACGATTAACGACGACCCGGCGATCATATAAGTTAAAAATGTCAAGGCTGCCGATCGCCCCCTTTCTTTTCCCCATAGCGTGATCATAAAAAAGAGGGGAAATAGCATTGCCTCCCAACACACAATGAAGAAGACCATATCTTGTGCTGTAAAAAATCCGATTAGCAAACCCTGAAGCAGTAAAACAGCTCCATAAAACATGTGTGGATAGGGAAGATCCTCTCTTTGGACGGCTAATAGGCTGATTGGAATGATCAATCCCGTTAAAGCCAGAAACAAAAAAGAGAGAGAATCGACGCCCAATTCAAATTGAATGGAGAGTTGAGGAAACCATCCGTAGTGCACGCTCTCTCCTATCCATTGCTCCATCCCGAATGAGAAGAGGAGCATCAAAGGAAGCAGGCTTAATAAGAGGGCGAGCCTCTTGATTGTCTGATTTGATTGTACAGGACTTAAGAACATCAAGAGTGAAGACAAAAAGGGGGTGATAAATAGCATCATCAATTTAGACATGAGTCGATCTCTTAGAAAATAAAATAAGCAATGAGCAACACGGAACCGAGAACCATCCAAGCAATATAAGAACGAATTTGCCCGCTTTGCATCAGCTGTAGCTGAGCGGATATTCCTTGCGATGCAAAAGCCGCTCCACTGATGATCCCTTGAAAAACAGAAGGCTCAAGATCATCCACGATCATCCTTGCCATCCTTTTTAACGGCTTTACAAATAATCGATCATAGAGTTCATTCAGATAAAATTGATTTTTTAATAAGGCTAAAGGAGGACCTAACCGATCTTGATAATGGGTGTAAACGTAACTGGTCATCCCGACAGCAAACAAGGCGCATCCTATGGCCATCCAACTCTCGGGAGTTAAAGCAAAACCGCTGTGCAATTCAAATTCTCGTTGTGTCACTCCAACTTCATTTAAAAATTCCTCAAGGAGGGGGTGATCACCAAATGAATATCCCAGTCCGCCCCCTATTAGGGCAAGAAGTGCTAATATTGCAACGGGAATCAGCATGATAGGGGGAGCTTCACGCACCATTTTCGCTTCATCTACACTCAGATGCTGCGGGCCCAAAAAGGTGAGAGTATAAGCGCGCATCATATAAACACCGGTTAAAATAGAGGCCGCTAATGCAATAAAGAAAAGAAGGTCATATCCGGCCATAAATTCTTGTTCTAGAATGAGATCTTTACTAAAGAAAGCGGCAAAAGGGGGAACCCCCGATAAAGCCAACGCTCCGATTAAAAAAAACCAATGGGTCTTAGTAAAAATTTGATGCAGCCCTCCCATTTTCCCCATATCGGTCGTTCCATGGAGCATATGAACAACATTGCCGGCCGAAAGAAAAAGAAGGGCTTTGACAAAAGCGTGCATCGTTAAGTGGAACATGGCGGAATAAAAAGCACCCGCTCCGCAAGCTAAAAACATAAATCCCAGCTGACTCACCGTTGAGAAAGCGAGCACTTTTTTGAGATCAGTTTGAGCCGTTGCACACAGCGCAGCAAAAAGAGAGGTTACTCCCCCGACAATTCCGACAACCTGCATCGTGATAGGAGCCATTAAAAAGAGGGGGTGAAGTCTGACAACTAAATAGACTCCCGCTGTCACCATTGTCGCTGCATGGATTAAGGCCGAAACTGGCGTTGGACCCTGCATTGCATCAGGAAGCCAGGTGTAAAGAGGCAATTGAGCAGATTTCCCTATTGCTCCAATAAAATAGAGGAGCGTAAGAATTGTGATGACAGGGGCCCCTAAGACAAAAGATTCTCCAACATGCCGGTTAATCTCTTGAATATCTCCCGTGCCAAAGAGAGTAAACGTCAAAATGAGAGCTAACAGAAAGCCTAAATCGCCTATTCGATTGATAACAAAAGCTTTTAAAGCCGCTTGAGCAGCTTCTGGACGCGTATACCAAAATCCAATCAGAAAATAGGAGGCAAGACCCACTCCTTCCCACCCCAAAAAGAGAACAACAAGATCCCCTGCCAAGACAAGGAGAAGCATGCAAAAAACAAAAAAATTTAAAAAAGCAAAGTACCTTGCAACATCTTCTTCATCGCTCATATATCCAATTGAATAAAGATGAATTAAACATCCAATTCCGGTGATGATCAATGTCATCAGGAGCGATAATGCGTCTAGGTGAAGAGTGAAGTGTGCTTGAATTCCTTTTAAAGGAATGAAGTGGAATAAGGTGAATGACTCTGCATTCATCCCTGCGTTCAAATAGAGAATAAGCAAGGTGATAAAAGAGAGAAAAGAGAGCAAAATCGTGCAGCAAGCAACTGACTGGGCTAAACGTCGACTGATCACCTGATAAAAGGCAACGATCCCTAAAAAGCCTATGAATGGAAGGAAAAGTCCTACAGACAAGAGGTATGGCATGTTATCCCTTCAACACATTGTATTGATCGATGTCGATCACTTGTTTAGATCGAAATAAATTGATCATGATGGCAAGCCCTACTGCAACCTCTGCAGCAGCAACCACTAAGACAAACAAAACCCAGATTAGACCGATTTGATTGCCCCACTCCCTTGCAAATGCAACAAAGAGGAGATTGGCAGCGTTCAACATCATCTCAATGGAGAGAAATAAAATTAAAGGATTACGGCTTTTTAACACCCCTATGATCCCGATTGAAAATAAACCCATGCTCATCAAAATAAAAAATGAAATATCCACTTATCCCTCCTTTTTTGCAATATAGAGAGCTCCCACAACAGCCACTAAAAACAGCAAGACAATCGATTCAAAAGGGATAAAAAAATCGAGATAAAGAGCTTGCCCAATAGCCTGGGCACTTCCAAATCCTTCAGGAAGATCCTTAACCGATTGTGTCAAAGGAAAGAATCGCGCCACAAAAAAAGGCAAGATAGAGATAAATAAGACGCCTGTCACTGTCAAAAAAAGAGGGGCGCTCTTAGCTTTAAACTGTGCCAATTGCTGATAAACATCTTGAAAGAGAACAACAACAAACACAAAAATCACGAGAATGGCACCTGCATAGACCAAAATCTGCATCAAGGCAATAAACTCTGCGTGAAGCTGCAAATCAAAAGCGGCAAGAAAAATAAGAGAGAGGAGGAAAGAGAGGCTGGCATACATGGGTTTGTCAAAGAGAACAACACCCATTGCAGAGAGAAGAAAGATGGCTCCCATCACCCACTGAAGAAGACTGGCATGCACTCCGGCCATTCTTAAATCTCCCTTTTGGGGTCTCTGCCCGATTCACCCGGATATTTCTCCGTCAACATCTCTTTGGTAAAAATCATCGCGTCACGGGTATAAGTGGATAATTCATATTCATTGCTTAAAATAATGGCCCCTGTTGGACACGCCTCTTCACAATATCCGCAATAGATGCAACGCATCATATTGATTTGAAAATCGGAGGCGTATCGCTCACCATGAGAATGGATATTGCCCGGTTCATTAGCTGCTGGCTTGACATAAATGGCCTGAGAGGGACAAACAATTGCACAAAGCTCGCAGCCCACGCAACGATCGAGACCATCTTCCCATTTGGTGAGATAGTGGAGCCCGCGAAAACGAGAAGCAACTTGCCGTTTGACTTCAGGATAACAAATGGTGATAGGAGGCTTAAAAGCGTACTTTAATACAATAAAGAGCCCTCCAATCATTGAGGCCACTTTCGAAATTGTTTCTCTCATTTCCAAACCAAAATAAAAAATGACGTGACGATTAAGTTAACGATTGCAAGAGGAGTCAAGACCTTCCAACCAATATCCATTAATTGGCCATAACGGAAGCGGGCCATTGTCGCTCTGACCCACATAAAAAAGAAAATCAATACAAAGATTTTTAGAGCAAACCAAATAACCGGAATATCCCAAGGACCATGCCAACCACCAAGAAAGAGGGTGACAGCGATGGCCGATACAGCCAGCATATTGATATACTCTCCCATAAAGAAAATAGCAAATTTCATCCCTCCATATTCCGTATGATACCCCCCCGTCAGTTCCTGTTCAGCTTCGGGTAAATCAAAAGGCGCTCGATTTGTCTCTGCAAACATGGTGATCACGTAAATGATAAAACTGACGGGGTGAGTCCAGACAAACCAGTGATTGCGCTGAGCCTCGACGATTGCATTGAGGTCTAATGTTCCGGCAGATAAGACAACGGTGAGAAGAGAAAGTCCCATCGGAATTTCGTAGCTGATCATTTGAGATGTCCCCCGCAATCCGCCCAAGAGGGAATAGCGATTATTGGATGACCACCCCGCCAGGACAACGGCATAGACAGCAAGCGATGAAAAAGATAAAAAGAAGATCACCCCTGCATTGACATTTGCGATCTGCAGATTGAAGGGATATCCAAAAAGAGTGACTGTTCCGCCAAAAGGAATGAGGACAAAAGCAAAGAGAGCGCTAAAAAGAGCGATCGCCGGCGCAAGCCAATAGGTAAAAGGATCGACATTAGCAGGTTGGAAGCGCTCTTTGATTAGCAATTTAATGCCATCGGCAATCGGCTGGAGCAAACCAAAAGGACCTACCCGATTAGGGCCTAAACGAAGCTGCATTCTCGCCATCACGACCCGCTCCATAAACGTCATATAAGCAGAGGCCAGCATAAGGAGTGCAATCACAATAATTCCTTTAATGAGAGCCGGGATTGCAATAGAAAGCATGTGAAAATTCCGTTTTAAACAAAAAAAAGGAGGTGATTGATAGACACATGAGTGTATATATACGGAATAAAGGAATTTTTATAGAAAAAAATCGTCTTGCGCTTAATTTGTACCATTTCCAAAAAATAATGTCATATTTGAGTGCGTGACAGCTCTTGATATGGCCCCTTTACAAAGTCCTAACTAAAAGAGATCCCCTGCTGCCTCAGAGAAACATATTGCTGCTGTCCAATAATAATATGATCATGCAAAGGGATATGCATCAGAATGCTAGCCTCTATCAAACTCTTTGTCAGCGCAATATCTTCAGGTGATGGAGTTGGATCGCCGCTTGGATGATTGTGTGCCACAATTAAACTTGCTGCCTTATGGCGAATGGCTGGATAAAAGACCTCTCGGGGATGAACAAGTGTCTGGCAAAGAGTTCCAATCGAAATGACCTCATGACAAATGACATACCCCTTGACATCTTGTAAAATCACAACAAATAATTCTCTTTTTTCATCTTCTAATTCATCTTTAAGAAGATAATAAGCATGTAAAGGATGCTCAATTCGATATTTTTCGGGCATCTTCTGTTTGGACGCACGCATCCCTAAGTGAATGGCAGCTTTAAGCTGGATCGCTTTAACCTTTCCAATCCCCTTAATTTCCAATAATTCTGATAAGGTGGCATCGGCCAATTGAGGGAGTCCTCCGAATCGAGCAATAATCTCATGAGCTAGCTGTAAAATAGGTTGTGTTTTACTCCCGCTCCCTAGAATAAGAGCGATCAACTCTGCATGGGATAACGAGTGCGCCCCCGAACGCATCAACCTTTCGCGCGGGCGCTCCTCTTGGGGCAAATGTTGAATAGAATAATTGATCATACCACAATATAAGGCGATAATTGATTGGCAAAAGCAGTGGAGACCTCTACCTTCAATAGAACATCATTTTCGTCATATTCTTGTTTGATCACATGCCCAAGCCTGATAACTTCACTCACAAGAGCATAATGGCTTTGAGGAATGCGGAGGTCGATGATTTTACGCTGCTCACTTAATGCATGAATCATCATCTCTTGCAACTCATCAAACCCTTGATGAGTTAAAGCCGAAATCTGAACATTATTAGGATAACTCATCCTTAAACGATGAAGTAGGCTTGGATCGGGAGCTTTATCCATTTTATTAAAAATCGTCATGATAGGTTTTCCTCTCACATTCAACTCCCTTAAGACATCGTGGGTTGTTGCTGCCTGTTCTTCAGCCATCGGATGACTGGCATCGACCAAATGCAAAAGAATATCTGCCTCAAAAGCCTCTTCCAATGTACTTTTAAAGGCAGCAACAAGAAGATGAGGAAGCTTGCGAATAAACCCTACCGTATCAACGAGTAAAATTTCTTGATTGTTTTTAAGATGAAATTTTCGAGTGGTGGTATCTAAAGTGGCAAACAGTTTATCTTCAACAAACACTCCGGCATCGGTTAATGCATTCAGAAGCGTTGACTTTCCGGCGTTTGTATAACCAATAATGGCAAAAACAGGAACCTCTGATCGAAGCCGGGACATGCGCTGGGTCTGCCGATGTGCTTTAACCTCTTCTATTTCTTTTTCTAATTGGTCGATTTTACGTTTTAGAATTCTCCTGTCGATTTCAATCTGCTTTTCCCCTTCCCCTTTTAAATAAGCACCGCCTCCTCCTGAGCCTGAGGTTCCTTGTTGCCTGGATAAATGAGTCCATAATCGTTTTAAACGAGGGGCTTCATATTTTATTTTTGCCAATTCAATTTGTAAACGCGCTTCTTTTGTTTGCGCACGTTGGGCAAAAACCCCCAAGATCACTTCCGTTCGATCCATGACAGATCGATGAAACGCTTTTTCCAGATTTCGTTGCTGGGCAGGGGTGATTTCATCATCAAAAATCACACTCTCTACATTCAAGTCATTGGCAATGTTGACCAATTGCTCTAATTTTCCCTTTCCAACATAAATTGAGGCATCAAATTTGCGCAGAGGACACGCTTCTTTGCCCACTGTTTGCACTCCAAACGTTTTGACTAAGAGCTCCAATTCCTCTAGATGCTCTTCACACATCGCTCTTTGTGTTGAACCATGAAAAGTTGAGACTAAGAGCGCGCGCGGAACTTGTGTGGTTTCATGCAAGATTAAGCGGCTGTCTTCGTTCATCATATTGTCTTGATCTGTCATAAATCTGATATCCTTAATCAAAGTTAATCTTCAATCCATCGTAAGCTAAACGGACGTGAGGAGGCAAATAAGCATTCGTTTTGTGATGATCGAGATCGTGAGAAATGTGTGTGATCCACACATTTTCAACCTTTAATTCATTTGCAAAATCGATTGCTTCATCCACTGATAAATGCAATGGAGAACGCGTGTAGCGCAGGGCGCTAATGACAAGATACCTGATGCCTTTTAATTCGTCAAAAATTGAAGGCTGAAAGTCTCGAATATCTGATAAATAAGCCAAATCCCCTATCCGGAATCCATTCACCTCCATCCCTCCTTGGTGGTAAGTCACGTAGTGAAAAAGAAGATCCTCAAATAGAATTGAGCCTGTTTTTCCCTGCATTAAGTGTAGGCTAAAGCGCGAAAGAGCTGTCTGATTATCAGATTCAAATAAATAATGAAATCTTTTTTTGACATCATCTGCCGTTGCCGGCGAGAGTAAAACGGGTAAAGGCACCCCACTCCAGTAACACAAAGGACGAAGATCATCGAGACCTGCTGTGTGGTCATAATGAGCGTGGGTCAATAAAAGACCATCAAGCCTTTTGATCCCGGCTCTTAAAGCTTGGGTACGAAAATCAGGCCCTGCGTCAATTAACATCTGTCTCTCTTTTATATTTAAAAGAACAGAAGGGCGCAAGCGATGATTTAAAGGATCGTTTGAATGACAGACTCCGCAAGGACACCCAATCACAGGAATCCCGACAGATCCACTTGTCCCTAAAAATAACAATGACCCTTTCATCGATTCATCTCGTCTGTCGTGATGAGCCCCCTTTCAAAGCTCCATTTTGGCTTAATCCCCATTTCATTCTTGGGGGGTGAGTTAAATAAACTCATCGACTGTTGGTATACGTTTTTTTGATAAAAGTAAACCCATTCCCCTTGTTTTTTTTCATGCAATTGAACTCGAAAATAGTCTGCGGCAATCAACTGAACAACTTGAAATGATCTTGAAACTCCTTCCTGCGCCACCTTGCTTCGCATATTGATTGTTAAAGCTGCCGGATAGGAACCCAAAAAAAGTTTTTTAATATCTTCGGGAATCTCTTGAACGCTTTTTTCTGATGATACCCGTTCGTAAAAACGTTGGTAGCTCTTAAAAGGGATAGAAAAAGTGTTGATTGTCTTTTTTTTTGAATCAAAATAGGAAAATTCAATTCGATCAAAAATAAAACGGAGCTTCTTTCCTTTCGAGAGTTCGTGATCTTGGTAATCGATCTCTTTTATGATCGAAGGATCAAGCAAAACCGCTCCTGCAACATAACGTCCTGAAGGACCATAATAATAAACAAAAAGAAAAGAAAGAAGGAAAGCACAGATAACCGAAGACAAAAGAACTGCTAAAAGATTGCGAACATCTCGAACCACTAGATTGCCTGTCATTTGATGATCATGTGTCGCTGAAATGGCTCGGATCGGTCATTAATCTTCGCGTCCACGCCTTTTTATCCCATTTTATTCACTCGCCTTACGTCCCAAGAATGCTATTTGGGCTCAAACGAAAACTGTCTGAACGCGATACAGTATCAAAAATTAAGTCTTTACTCAATAAGAAATAAAAGAGTTCTTGAGAATTCGTTATCACTTTCGATATCATCAAAAGATGAGTCAATGCGAAAAAATCAAACTCAAAATCCAGAACAGCCAAAGCATCTCGTCGAAAGAAGCCGACAGTTTTCCACTCAGATTTTGAAAACAAGCTCTTACGCCCTCTTAAAAGCTGTCCTAACACTCAAAGTCTTTGCTTTAAGATGAAGTGTTAAGACACCCTCTTAATCACTCAAGGTGAGTTAATCAAACTATCTCAAGCGAGGTTCTCTTATGAAAATTGCGGTTATCGGAGCGGGTTTTAGCGGCCTGGCCATTGCCTGGCATTTATTGAACTCCATCAAACCACAACCCAATGTCCATCTCTTTGATTCAAAACCGATCGGAAAAGGGACATCGGGAATCGCAGCCGGACTTCTCCATCCTTTTGCTGGGGCTCATGCCAAGCTTAATTGGAGAGGACATGAGGGGGTAAAAGCGACAAAAGAATTAATCGAAGTTGCTTCAGAGGCATTGCAACATCGCGTGACAACAAAAGAAGAAGGCATTCTTCGGTTAGCCCTTAACGATGCGCAAATTCTCGATTTTCAAAAATGTGCAGAACAATTTCCTCACGATGTGGAGTGGTTAAATCCCGCCTTATGCCAACAAAAAGCCCCCGGTTGTGCATACGTACCGGGACTTTGGATCAAAAAAGGGATGGTGATCCATTCCCCATTGTACCTGCAAGGATTGTGGAAAGCGTGCGAACGAAAAGGGGCGATATTTGAGATCAAAACCATTCACTCTCTTAAAGAATTAGATCATTTTAATCTGACCATTATGGCAACAGGGGCTGAAACGTTGCAACTGCCTGAATTAGCTTCATTACCCCTAACGTTAGTCAAAGGACAAGTCTTAGAGTTTTCATGGCCAAGGAATCGAGCGCCTCTTTCTTGTGCTCTTAATTCTCGCGTCTATCTTCTTATGACGCAATCAAAAACATCGTGTTTGGTAGGAGCAACCTTTGAGAAAGGGTTTAATAAAGCTTCAATCGACTTAGAAGTCGCACAAAGAGAACTTCTTTCCAAAGCTCTTGAGCTCTATCCTCCACTCAAAGAAGCTTCTATCATGAATTGTTATGCAGGAATCAGAGTTGTCACTCCTCAACACTCTCCTTTAATGCAAAGGATAGGATCGAACCAATGGGTTTTAACAGGAATGGGATCCAAAGGGCTGCTTTACCACGCGTTATTTGCTAAGGAGCTTGTCAAGCTGATTTAATCCCTATTCCGTATCATCAGCACGATTTTAAACAAAGGACATTTTAAAAAAGATTTATTAGACTTCTTCGGAAACTTGCTTTGCTTGAAAAAATTGCCCTTTTTGAGCAGATTGTTTTGAAAATATTGAGAGCGTATGCGTGCATACTGTCGAAAAATTTTACAAAAAAGATGCCAAAAATGGCGGTTTTAGCAAGTAAATGAAGTTTCCGAAGAAGTCTATTTAAATAAAATTGACTTTAATCAACTAATCACATAGATTTTTTACGTAATTAGTTTTTTATTAACAATTAAATCATAAGAGATTTCATGAATATTACATCAAATCTGAATTTTATCAACGTATTCAATCCGATCAAAAATATTTTAGAGACAATCCCGCCTCACCAAAAAAAAGTGATAGGTGTTGTCACGACCATTTTTGCAATGATCTCGACGCTATATATCGCCTATCGTTATTGTGTTAAGAGTACAAAAAATCCAGCTAACGGATCACAAGCGAATCAACAATATGAATTTAGTGAAGCATTAAAAGCGCCTACCCAATCATTTCTAAACGTCTTTAAAACACGTCAGATTGATCTTGATACACTGCCTCAATTAGATCCCTCAAAATTCAACAATCAGGAATATGCGATAAGTATCAAGCCTCAAGATATGACAGAATCGTTAATGGGATTCACAACTCCTGAGGGGCGCAAAGGAATCGCCATTCATATTCGTGTTAAAGGTACATCGGATCTAAAAGTGAATGGTCAACCCGTTGCAAATACACATGGTGTGTTGTCGTTTCATGAACGATACGCCAAGGAGCCTACTTTTTGGGTGGGTTGCGTGAATGACTCAATACACTCTACCATCAACGAGAGACATGAGGAAAAAGTTCATCAGACTGCATTCCCATTCGAACGATGTAATGATTGTCCATTCACAAAACATCACTTAATGTCTGCGCCTCTACTAGAAGCCATTATAAAGGGAACTGATCCAGATTTTGAACTTTGTTGAAGTGGAGCTCCGGCGAACCTCTTTGAGAAAAGATAAGCAAATCGTTTCTGATCCGCTATGATCATAGCGGGTCAGAAACAATCGATAAGGGTAAAACCCCCTCATGCGCTAGCTAATTGACACAAGCTCCTGCGGGTTATCCTCTCTCATTTCTTCGACGTTCCCTGCGCAATTTTCTGAAAAGATGACGGCCGTGAGGGCCTACATTAACACCACGACATCCACCATTGACCGCTTCTAATTGAGTTTTTACCAATTTTAACATACTATCCTCGTAAAGTTTGGAAATTTCAAATCAATCTTAAAGTCTTTCCCTTAGTTAACTCTTAACAGACAAAGGGAGTTAACCTTGAAGAAATTTCCACTCTTTTTAACAATAAAAAAAACAGTTGTCAATTTTTTTTCACACAAAAAGGAAGATTATCAAAATTTTTTACCCCTCTTTGATCTGTTTTTGCATCAACACATGCGCTTCAGCTGAAAAATTAAAGAAAAAAATGACTGCAGGAGTCAAACAAGCTGTAAATGGTAACATAATAAAAAACCACTTGATCACTGTTTGAAGTGAATGATGACAATCAAAACATAAAGAACCTGTCATGGCGGCTGCAAGAATGAGAAGAGTGACGACCAAGACAAGCGGGAGTAAGGCCATAAGGATCAAAATAAAATTGGCAAAGCCATCTTTTTCCAATCGTTTGATGATGATGTGGGAAACCAAACCGCCCTCTAATCCCCTAAAAGCAATTAAAGGAGAAATAAAAAACAGCATTCCAAGACTCAATAGGCAGAGGACAAGGGAGGATAAATTAATCAAAAAAGGGCCAAACGCAAGGATCGCTGCAAAAAATTCTCCGACCGCCGGAATTTCGCTTAAAAGGACAAAAATCCCCAAAACCATCCATAAAAGAAGATAGGCAAAAATAATGGGAATGGCAAAATAAGAAGCAGCCATCGCGACCTTCCAAGAGCGGGAAAAGGTTTTCAAATAATTAACCTCTTTTCCTTTGACTTCATCGTGATAAATACGTATTAGAAGAATGCCCATTGAGAGTAAAATTCCTGTGCAAATAAAAATGGGAAGAAATGTTAAACTCAACTTAACCCACTGACCGGCATGCAGGGATAACCCCCTAAAAAAAACAACTAAGAGACCGCTTAAAGCAAGAACACAAAAAACGGAGAGAAGTTTTTTCTTTGAAAAAGTCAATCTTAAAGATCGATTAAAAATAGAAGATAACGTGTGAAAATCCATGCTTGTACTTATGACAGATTGAAATGATTGTGACGACAGCCGCTAAGAAGCTGTTCTAAAACGGGCATTTAAAAAAATACTTTGGCCTGATAATAGGGGTTCCTCTCCCCTCCCGAGCCTCTTCCCTCTCATACATAATTTGACGAGAAATCCCCACAATACGCGCTAGACCAAATAAAACGGTAAAATATTGAGGATAATGAAAGCCAGCTACAGACAACATGACGCCGGATATCGCATCAACATTCGGATATGGATCGGATATCTTAGCATTTTCTTTAAGGACCTTAGGCCCTATCTTCCTTAGCAGATGAGCCATTTTAACTAACGGATGATCGGGATAATACTCCTGTGTCAGATTATAAAGCAAGGTTGCTCGAGGATCTTCTACTCGAAGAACGGCATGGCCAAATCCAAAAAGCAGCTCGCCGTTTGCAAGCTTTTGACGAAGAACCGTTTCGACCTCCTCTTCATTTGGATGATCTGCAAATTCTTCAATGAGCTCCTCCACGAATGTTAAACAATCTTGATTAGCTTTTCCATGCCGCGGACCTGCAAGAGCACACATCGCCGCCGCAATTGAGCCATATAAATCCTCTAAACCTGAAGCGACAGACTTCCCGACAAAAGCGGAAAGATTTCCCCCTCCATGATCATAATGAAGCACATTAAATAATTTAAAGGCACGGATCAACTCTTCTGAGTTTCCGTTTGGAATGTTGAGCATATGAGTAAAATTTTCCATATAACCCAATTGAGGTTGAGACGGCTTTGTCTCCCCCCACCCTGCATGATAATTGATCACTGCCGCTGCAATTTCTGGGGCCTTAGCAATGAGATTGAGGCAATCTTCTCGATAACTTTTTTTTCCTTCAAATGATTCAGCTAAAAGAAGCGCCGCACTCATTAATTTCATGGGATGGGCTTCTCTTGGGAGCTTTTCAATGTAGCGCAGGAGTTTTGAGGAACACTTCGCCCTTTGCTTGAGTTCGCCTGAAAATATTGACACCTCTTCTGCACTTCCTTCACGACCATAATACAACAAAAAAATCACCCTTTCAGGCTCCCAATGATCAATTTCAGAGACCGGATGGCCAACGTAATAAAGCCCTTTCATAGGATCTACAGTGGACGTCGTGCAATAGCCGACCGGGTAACCTCTCATTCCCGTCTCTAAGTTTTCTTTTTTTATTTCAAACAGGATTTCGCTCATAGCTCCCCCCATCATTTGATGATTGCTCGTACAAGATCGCGCTCTTCCAAAAGCTCTCGCTCAGTCGCCTGAATCTTCACTTTTAAAAATTCGTGAATATCCAACCCTTCGACAATCACAATCTCTCCTTTTTCATTCGTGATGCATGGAAATGAAAAGACAAGTCCCTCTTCAATTCCATAAGGATTACCGATCGAATCAATCGATGAAGAGAACCAGGCACCTTCTCGAGTCGGATGCAATGTATCGGACACAGCATCCAATATCGCTTGCGCTGCAGAAGCGGCTGATGATTTACCTCGCGATTGAATAATTGCAGCCCCTCGCTTCTGAATTAATTCAAAAAAATCATGCTCTAGCCACTCACGATCTTGAATGACCATTTCAACAGGACGAGAACCGATGCGGGCATGAAAAAAGTCAGGAACTTGTGTGGAGGAGTGATTTCCCCAAATCGTCATCCGAGAGATCTCTTTAACGGATACATGTGCTTTTTGGGATAAAAAAAAAGTGGCCCGGTTTTGATCCAGCCGAGTCATCGCATAGAAATTTTTCCTAGATAACCTAGGCGCTTGGCTCATCGCAATTAAACAATTTGTATTACAGGGATTGCCAATCACAAATACTTTGACTGTCTGGCGAGCCACTGCATCTAATGCTTTTCCTTGCTCCACAAAAATTTTTCCATTTTCTTCGAGCAACTCCTTCCTTTCCATCCCCGGTCCTCGAGGCTTAGCTCCGACTAAAATGGCGTAATCAATGTCTTTAAATGCTTCAAAAGGATCTGAGAAAAGCTCGATTGAATAGAGAAGAGGAAATGCACAATCTTGCAATTCCATTTTAACTCCCTCTAAAGCAGGCAAAGCTTCGGGAAGCTCAACGATGCGCAGGGCAATGGGTTGATCGCGGCCAAATAGTGCGCCATTTGCAATCCGAAATAGTAATTGGTAAGCAATCTGGCCAGCGCCTCCCGTGATTGCAATGAATAAGAGAGGTTTCGTCATCGCTTTTATTCCTTATACAGAAAATCGCTTTTTTAAAATCAGCCGACTCTATTGAGGGCCGGATGGCTCTAAGAGAGTTTAAAAAACCCTCTTAGACCTGACTTTCCTCACTATAGAGAGACACGCGATATTCCGCAAAAAATATTTAACTATCCTCAAATCTCCAATCAACGATTGAGTAGGCAATTCACCTACTTCATTCGAATCGCTTGCCAATAGTCAGTGAGATCGTAAATAGCATTCATCACGTCGTCAGGAATGTTTTGATCACTATCGGGTATTTTCAACTTAGGAAATAACCCATAATAGGATTTATTACAATACCCCATTACCATAAGCTCTTCTGTATTGGGACCATAAACAGAACCTTCGGGGACAATTCGTCCCAATTCGTCTATTTTGATCGGAGCTGTTTCTTTCATGGGAAGAACCGCAATCCTCACTCCAATTGCAAATGCTGCAAGCTGAATTTCAAGCTCGGTGAGTTCACTTGTCTTAATGGGAGGGCCGTTAAACCATTCTCCTCTCAACCAATTTTGGTATTGAGAGATTGAACATTGATGAATCGTTTTGATTTCTTTTTCAAAAAAATCAGCCAATTCTTTTAATTCTTTTTGTTTTAGTTTCTCTTGTGAAAGCACATCAGGTTTTTTATTGTTGTCTGGATCCCATTTCCAAGCATTTCTAGCTAAGATCAACTTATCTAAGTAAGTAGCCATCGATTTTTTCAACTTCTGCACATTTTGAGTTGTTAAATGATGCTGATCAGAGACAAAAATCGCTAATAAATTAGAAAATAAACATCGCTCTCCCCCTAAAAAGTCCGGGGCGTGGGCGCCAATCATTTGATGGCACACGTTGTACTGAGAATTCACCTCTGCCCACTCAACTTTTGTAAATTGACGATCGACTGGATACTCCATTTCTAGGAATGATTGACCCTGAGAGCGCAACTGCTTCATATGAGCAAAAACGTGTTGATATTTTTTCTGATTATTCTCAATTAATGTGATAAACTCATACTGGGACGGATATGAAGAAAATTGTCTTTTATCCCCTATGACATCGCGATCGATCTTCCATTCCACCCTTAATTGATCAGCAACATCCTCAAGCCCCACTTGGCTGTCTTCGGGTTTAATATAAGGGTCTATATCCCACTCATCAAATTCTTCTTGAAGCGAATCGACTAACACGGTCGAGCTAAATTTCTTTTCGAGGGCGACCCCAACGTCTTGAATTAGCTCAAAAGCTGTTTGAACTAACTTTGCACGAGGATTGAATCGATCTGCTATAAAAGCCCTCATCTTGAGATAATCGGGATGATGATTATCCACTACGTCAGCCATTAAATAGGTGAATAAAATGAGTGCCTCCTCTTCGGATAGCTGTTCTAAAATCCATCTTGCGGCGACAGCATCAACCCCATCGCGAGTGTTTAATGCCTCTTCTGAAGGGGTAAAATCATCTCGCTGCTTATAGCGGTATTGAACCTCTGGCTTAAGGCCCAGCTGAACATCTGGTTTATAATATAACACATTCTCTGATTGAGAGGGCAGAAAACTCACATGTTCATTCACGTCTAACTTAAATCCATGACATTGATTCGTCGTGATTTTTCCATTTTTAATAAGGTCAAGAGCCATGTAGCGATAAACAGCATAAATTCCTTTCGTCGTTGACGTCATTCCAGCTTTATTTAACTGAATCATCCCTCCTGCATTCTTGATCAAAAAGAGTTGATCACAAGCGTATCTAAAACTTGCAATCGCGATCTGAGCAGCGGAGCGCTTATCTCCATACCGTTGATTGTACAATCTAGCTGATGAAACCTCATGAGCAAGCATGTGAGCTTTTTCCTTTTCTACGTCCATTGCACCGGACAACTCTCCGTCTTCAGGTCTTCGCTGATATTTAGAGGGAATCGGACCTATTTGAGAGGAAAGTTTAATAATGTCTGGTTGGGACTTCTGGGTCACCTTTAATTTGTTCACTTCAGATTCTAATTGCTGCACTTTCTTTGCTTTCAATTCAGTTTCAGTAAGACGATTGCGCAACGTGTTGACCTGTTCAAGCGCTAGTGTATTTTGCTGCTTAAATTGGGCGACTTCTTGTTTTAATTGTTTATTTTCCCCCGTCAATTGAGTGTCATGGAGTTTAAATTTTTGGATCTCGCTCGATTTCACACCTATTTGATTTTCAAGAGCTGATTGTTGCAGCTTAAGAGCCATCACCTCTACTTCAAGCTCTTCTTGTTTCTTCTTTGCTGCACCCACTTCTGCACTCATTTTTTGAATTTCAAAATAGGCTTTAGCAGGATCTGTCTCTTTGATCTGATTCAAACGCCCTTCAACAATCCTATTGTTTTCTTTAGTCGTTAAAAACTGGTCAATGGATTCACCGATTTTCTCGAAATGGCTTAATTTCTGTTGTTTCCGACGCTCAAATTGGATTTGAATGTCTTTGTTTTTTGCTTCAAGTAATTGAATACGATTGCAAAGAGCAATGTAGTGGCCTGCGCCATACACTCCCAAAGTCAACACATTCGCAATCAGATAGCCGATCCCTCTGATGATTCCGATCACCTTCTGAAAAAAAGTGACTCCCTTTAGATCAAGAGGTTTTATTTTTTGTTGAACAAAAGAGCGTTTTTTTGTTTCTATGATCTCTAATAGATGTTTAATGTGATCATCTGAGACATCCGGTGTATCAGAATTGATTTGAAATAAAACAGATGTGAGTTGTGTTTCTAACTCATCCCACGCTTGATTCAAATCATTCACTTTTTTTTCCAAATGTTCGTGGATCAACTCTAATCGTCGAATTCTAAAGTCATTAAGCACCGCTGTAACAGACCCCGAAAGTCCAAGCGTTAAAATATTATGCCCCCAGAAACCAATCGATTTAAATCCAAACAAAGGATCGCTCGGAGGTAAAATAGATGGTCTTGTTTCCGTAAAATGAAGCTGAGCAGGATTCATATCTCGTCCTTAATTGAAAACATTTATTAACTCTTAATAATTAAGAGTATTATCGTTACACAAAAAACACATAAAAATCAAATAAAATTCATTTAAAAATAAACGAAAAAACATACAAAAAAAGCAAAAAAATTTGGAATTTCCAATAAAGCAAGAAATCGCAGATCATTTTTCACACGTTGAATAAGGCAAAATCATAAATATCGCCCTCTTTTATCCATTAAAGTTTTGATAAATTTTTCATTAATTTAAAATCTGAAGAGTGATACAAAAATCGAGATCTGTTATTTTTGAATTATTCTATTCCCCTTACACACCAGGAGTGCGCAAAGGGAATGATTCTATCTCCCTTTTTTTGACACGTTAAATGTTTCAGGGGATAAGAACAGAAGTGTCCCCCTTTCTCTTACCCATTACAATCAGAGCTTGCCTATGCATACCTTTCCATTTAAATCTCAGGATCATCTTAAAGAATTTATTAACCATTGCACAGATAGCGAATTCCAAGAAGTCCTTCCATCTTTTTCTCCTTCTCATTTAGCCAATTCTCTGGCATTACTCCAATCTTCAATTCCTCAATTGCGAGGGAAACTCCATCTTCTTTTTCAATGTGCTCCCTCTTCATTTTGTTTAGAGGGACAATATTTTACTCCTTGCGGATTCATTGAATTCCTTAACTTTATGCTTAATACCTCCTCGACCCATAATCTCCTTAATCAGATTTTGATCCAACTCCCCCCGCCTATTTTTTCCTCATCTCTTCGCCTTCTAAAAGAGCATCATCTTCAACTGATGCGAGAAGAAGCCTTGCTTGAACCCTTACATTACCAATTAACGCAGTTTATCCATGAAGGAGAGGCGTTAAGAATGGAAACTCAAAAAGAGGCCCACGACTTCAAGCAACACCTTCTCTTGATGCAGATCAAAGAATTGACACATGATGATCTTGACGCCGCCTACAGAAAAATAGATGATCTAAAAACAGCTGTTACAGACTATTTAGAAAGCGCAAAAACAGCTTTAGCAATCGTATGGCATACGCATCGACTAGATCTTATCGATAAATTAAGCTGCATGAATGAATCACTTCAACACGATCTGATGGAAATCATTGGACATCCTGCATCAGAAAAAGACGATGCGACAGGTCTTTACCTAAAGACGGAAGAGATCATGGGTTCGATTTTTGATTCTTCTCTTATGGATGACGATGCATCCGTTGAAGGAATGACGCGGCTCGACATTTGGCATTTAAAAGATTACTGGGAGCTTGGCTTACTTCCTTCGATTCACCATTCAGAAGGACTTGAATTAGATTCGCGCCACTTTCATGAAAAAGACCGCTGGCGGCACCAGCAAAATTTAATTTCTCTGATTCAAGACGAACTTGAAAATTTAGGAATCGGAAAAGTTAGAGATTTAAAAAAACACCATGTCTACTCAAAACAACTCCTGAAATGGTATCTTAACGCGCAACGATTCAAAAACTAACAACCTTTAATTGAGAGATGAAAAATTGGGAAAATAGGCTCTAACAAACGCTCAAAATTGATTCATCTCACTCTCAATCCTTCAAATGATAGAATCTAGATAAAATTTCAACTCTGCATAAACCCTCTCAGGCGATTGAGAACCATCAAACGCAGTCAGAAGCCCTTGATGATCATAATATTCTATCAAAGGGCTTGTTTGATTGTGATAAACTTTTAATCTTTTTGTGACCACATCGGGATCATCATCGCTCCTGCGATAAATCTGTTGACCACATGTATCACACACATTTTCTTGCCTTGGAGGAGAAATGTCCCGATGATAAATGGCTCCGCAACCGGGGCAAAGAAGCCGTCCTGCTGCACGTTTGATAATGTCATTATCAGAAACTTCCAAACTTAACACACAGACTTTTGTCTTCATACTTTGATGCAAAGCTAATTGATCAGCTTGAGTCAAGGTACGGGGAAATCCGTCTAATAAATACCCTCGGGCGCAATCAAACTGAGAAATTCGTTCAAATAACATAGCCAAGACAACTTCATCGGGGACTAATTGACCTGCTTGAATAAAGCCTTTGGCTTTTAATCCGACCGGAGTTTCTCTTGCAATATTTTCTCTAAAAAGATCGCCTGTTGAGATTTGGGGAATTTGATAATCTTGAGCTAATCGCTTTGCTTGAGTTCCTTTCCCAGAACCGGGAGGACCCAATAAAATGATCACAAGTGAAGAAAAAACAGGCTGATTTGACATAGCGTTTGGCGTGTAGAATAAAAGGAAAGAGTATAAAAAAAAGGACAATCAAAATCAAATCATTTTTTTGTCCTCACCAATTTGAATCTTTTACTCCCCTGACCCACCCGAAGTGCGACGTGGATGGAAAATACATTCGGCCTTTTTTTGATGAGGATTAGACCTGTCTGCTACGTCTGTGAAACATCACTCACTTTTAGAATCTCAAGATCGATTGATCACTCCCCATCCATCGACTCTTAAACAAAGCAAACCCAACAGAAGGGTCATTAAAGCACCCATGAATATGCGTCCTTTTTTCCATACCCCCTTGGTTAAAAGCGACGGTGTAGCACATCTATGACGAAAAATCAACCATTTTTGGGGTTTAAAATCATCGACTCACCTGACGCAAAAGGTCCAGAAGAAGAAGACGACAAAATCCTTTTGCGCAGGACGGCTGAGACAGCTTAAATCCTAGCTCATAAAAACGCATCACACTTAATATCATTGACTTAAAATATAGCGAATGGTAAAATTATTGCATCACCAATCAATCATTGAACCAGTTTTGTACGACAAGCACGGTAATACACGAAGAAAATCATTAGCGATTGGAAGGTTCAGGGACGTTCACTTCTCAGCCCTCTCTTTTTCTTCGTGTTTTTCTGTATTTGTCGTATACTCCTGGCCTTATCCACTATTTAAACAGGTTCTTACCCACCAAGAGTGTGATTTAGGCTGAGAAATTGATAAGATGAGGCTGAGAAGAGCGAACTTTTTTCTCTTTTTTTATGTCCTTCATCTAAAATTCATTTTTTCCTGTTTATATTTTGATTATATTATCATCAGATTTCCAATAAAAATTGATTGAATTAGTTTCGATTTTTAATCAAATAAAACTTTTGAATTGTCTTTTATCCAAAGAAGTTCTAAACTCGAATTTTTTCATTTTTTGAACGAAGATTTAAGAAAAAGAACAAACTTCAGCATCATAAACTTCACAGGAAGGGTCTTTTCACTCTTTCTGAGACATTTATTGAACCGAAGAAAGCTTCTCTTCCACATTCGCTTCAAAAGTAAAAAAAATCGAGCGAAAGTCAACTTAATACGATCATTTTATTTAATAACTTTTTAAATTTCGGAGATGAATATGAATTCATTAGACAATTATACCACTTATTGTCCTGACAAGCCAATAAACAACCAGTTAAAACCAATATCTGAGCCAAGAGTTTATCAAAACTCCGCATTCGGAGTGCCTTTTGAAATGGGTAAAGTCTCGTTTGTTCCTCTTAAAGTCAATGACAAAGTGTTAGAGCTGACATTACAGTTCAAGTCTGACATTGACGAATCGGACCCAAACGAGATAGCGATTGTCCGAAAATATACTTTTCAGGTGAAAAGTCAAGGCACGGATGACATTCACTTGACAGACATTCCTGCTAACGATATTGACAAGTTCATTAAGGAGATCTTTACATCCAGCACAAATCCTCAAAATAACACTTAAGTGATCACATAAGGTTCATTTCTCCCCTCCTCTTCGAGGGGGGGGGGAATAGACTTCTTCGGAAACTTATTTTAAGAATCCCTCTAAGAAGAGAAAGGGAAGGGAAGGGAAGGGAAGGGATTCATGATAGGCACCAAGATGAATCATCCAAATTGAATAGACTTTTTTCTATAGCTTTTAGAAATCAACACTCTTCGAGAAAGTTTTTTTGCGGGATTGACTACTGCCCACCATCTTTTAAATTTCTTTGCGCGATCAATCGTCAATGGATCAAGGCCTCTTTGCTCAGCAACTTTTAATGCTGTATTAACATTTGATTTTCCCGACCTTATTTTATACAAAGGTTTTCCTGTCGTTTGATTTAAAGGAAAATGATAATTACGAAAATTACCGCGGGTTCTTTCTAAATCAGTTAATTTGTCGAAGTGAGTGGCAATAATACTCATACTATTATTGAATTTCCCTAATCGCTCAACTGTCGCATAAGCTAACGCTTCTCCCACATCTGATTTTGTTCCGGTAAATAGTTCATCTAATAAGGCAAAGCTTAACCCCTCCCCCTCTTTTTTAAATCGCTTTAACACATCAATCAGTCCTTTAACAACATCTACCTGAACTTGATAAAGCGACCGATTTCCTTTAATATCGTCCGAGATATTCATCGATGAAGTTAAATTCCGGTAGAGTGTGGACCTCATTTTTTTAGCACAAGCAATCCCATAACTTTGGAAAAGGACTAAGGCTATCGCAATACTTTTCAAACTCGTTGATTTTCCTCCTCCATTTGCTCCTGTAATAAGGGCATGATGATTCAAATGAAGAGAATTTGTGACAAGAGGCCCGTTTTGCTGAATAAGGAGAGGGTTCCAAAAATCAGTCATTTCAATCACCGGGGCATCGCCATCAATAATTTCAGGGAAACAATAAGCATTTTCTTTCCCTTGATGCGTCTTATAAAGAGTCGCCATCGACATAAAAGCATCAATCTCGCCCACTGCCATCAAAGCTTGTTCAAATTGCTTTTTTACAGAATCTTCCTGTAAAAGACTCAAGGTCAAAAGAACGTGTCCTTTTCTAAAAAAAAATTGTGCTTTCCGATCAAACGTGCGCGATTCCAACAAAACAAATAATGGACTTAATTTTTTATTATCAAAAAAATCATCGAGCTTTTTAAAGTGCTCGAGTTTGCTTTTAATCGATGGATTTTTTAAAAGTTGATTTCGCAACAGCTTCATTCCTCGATAATAATGGGCAACGTCAACCAACTTCTGCTGAATCAAAGCCTCTACCTCTAAATCTGCCTTCGTCCACTTTAACCGAGCCTCTAAGTTGATTGCCGCAAAAACACCTCCAACAACAGCGGTGATTCCTTGGATAAGATGACTTGGAATTAATGATACTAACGCATATAAAGGTCCTGAATTTCCAATCAGGCGAATGGCAAAATGTCTGACGAACTGGGATGAGGCAACAATTCCTGTCAACTGAAGAGCAAAAAGAGGGAGCAAAACGATAGAGATTGCTTGGGTTGCTGCACTGCTGAGTTTCTTAAAAGTGTGTAATGCTGAATTAATTTCCAAAAAAAACGTATGTCGATTTAAAATTCGATTAATCGCATCGCTATATTTAAAATATTGACTATGAATAGATCCAGGCACCTCCATTGGCCCACTCCAGAAAGTCAATAACTGCTCTTCTCCTCCCTTCATTCCCTCTAAAAGTTGATGTAAACCTTCAGTCAGTTGATCGTCCTTCACAAAAGATTGAATGATAGACTGCCTTTTTAAAATTTTGATTTTATCACAAATTGGCCTTGCGATCTGTCCTAATAGATATCCCTTCCCTATTTGCGTGTTGGTATGATTAATCACTGATCCAACACAAGGATCTGATTGGCAATCGCCTTGGCCAATCAGATTCAAATCATCCCATGTCCGTTGATTGATAATCGAGCGTTTTCCATTCGCTCCTTCAGCACGTCCAAGAATTTTAAATGCAGCCTCCATTGTACGAGATGCGCTCAAAAGAGTCGTCCGATATCGTTCAACAAATGTCATCGGATCTCCTTGAAAAAAAGAGGATGAAAGAGCCTTTTCCTCTTTGAGATATTTTAAATTTGCTTGCGCAATGTCTTGATAAGTGTAAGTGTATACCCCTTCGCGAAACGCTTTGTTCATGTTGAGATGACTAACTTCCTTATCATCCAGTTGATGAGCAGCTTGTTGTGTCAATCCTGCATGCTGTGTTCGATTAAAAAAAGAGGCCAAGAGAGAGGGGCGGAATAATGTTGCCTGATTGCCAGGCTTATTCATCATTAAAATGGAAGCATTATTTACACTAAAATCATTAAATTGAGTGTTCATTATTCCGGAAATAATAAATTTAAAAACTCTTCTTAAAAATCAATAATACACAATAACAAAACAATAGATTTCAAGAAAGAGTCAATTTAGGGTTTTTATTCTAGATAAAGAAGAAAACTTTTTAAATAGTGGCTTTCCGGGTGGCATAGATTGATCGGATGATCAGGTGCAAGGCGATGGCGCCCGACAATACGCACTTGGCGGCGAGCTTCAACAGCTGCTTGAAAGAGGACTTTTTGAAAAAGTTCCTCGTCAACATAATGAGAACACGAGCAAGTTAACAATAAAGATTGAGAAGGCATTTTTTGCATCGCAAGGCGATTGATATCTTTATATCCGCGACAAGCCGCAATGATGTCCTTTTGTTTTTTTGCAAATGCCGGGGGATCCAAAATCACAAGATCGTAAGGCAGGTCTTTTTCTCTTAAAAACTGAAAAACATCCGCACAAAAAAAACGTTGCTCATCAGGATTTTGCTCATTAAGCAAGAGATTCTTCTTTGCAGCTTCAATAGCATCTTCTGAAATATCGACTGAATCAACTGTTTTTGCTTGTCCTGCAAGAGCGTAGACGGTAAATCCTCCCGTATAAGAAAAGGCATTCAATACTCGCTTTCCTTTTGCTAAAAGCTTGATCCATTCACGCATCTCTCGATGATCTAGAAAAAAACCTGTTTTTTGCGATTTTTCTACATTCATTGAAAAATGTAACCCATTTTCTTTAAAAGAGACATGAGGCACCTGATCCCCCTTTAAATACCCTTGAACCTCTTGAAGCCCCTCTTCTTTTCGAGAAGGGAGAAGCGATTTTTCATAAATGGTACGGGGCTTTAAGTGAACTTCAATCCAATTAATCAGCCAAGGTTTTAACAGATCGATTCCTTTGGTAGAGGACTGAAGGACGACAACTTGATCATAAACGTCTAAAATCAAGCCAGGAATCCCATCCCCCTCTCCATTAATCAATCGATAAGCATTTGTTTGTTTGTTTTCGAATAAATAAGAACGCCATTTTACTGCTTCTTCTAAACGATGGACAATTGAATCTAAGGGAGGAAGGCTATCAAAAGAAACCATACGTCCGACAATCCCTGAACGACGATTGAAGTAACCGGTCCCCATGAATGTTCCATCGGCCGAATAGACGGGAAGAAAATCACCCTCTTTAAAAGGAGGAAATGAGTCTACTGCTCCTGAAAAAATCCAGTGATGGCGATGACGAAGAGCTTTTTCTCTTCCTGCTTTGAGAATAACACTTGTTTGCTTAATCATGAACTTCATTAAATGATAAATGTGTTGAGGCCATTTTAACGTTGATATGTCCCAATGAGCTGAGCTCGTGCAATAATATGCCCCTCCATTCCAGCTTCAACTTCCCGTTTAGTCGAACTTTCGGGGAGATTAAGCATAGAATCTAAGGCATAAAGTTTAAAACGATAATGATGAACTTTTCCAGGAGGTGGATTAGGACCGCTATACCCGTTTTTTCCGTATGAATTCAACCCTTGAACAGGAGGAGGCAAGATTTGGCTCAACTCAGGAGCGCCCCTTTTCAGTTCTTTGATGTTAGGAGGGATATTCCACACAATCCAGTGGTCAAATGTCCCTTTGGTTGCATCGGGATCGTCTAGGACCAGAACTAAACTTTTCGCATCGGGGGGAAGCTCCAAAAATCTGATGAATGGGGATTGATTTTCGCCATCGAAAGTATACTCAGAAGGGATGGGTTGATTAGCCTCAAAAACAGATTCTATCCACATGTGGTTATCCTCCAGATTGTGTTATGTTGGTTTCCCTTTATACACGCGTTCTACTCGCTGTCCAATCTTATATTTTTTCAAATCTCCAAGATTTTTATCGAATGAGCTAAGCACCGATTTTAAAGTAAAAGCAAGAGCGGTAATTGCCTGCTCTATACTTCTTTGAGTTGAGGGATTCCGCTCAGGATGATAGGATTGAAAAACAACGAGGGCATCCAACGCTTTTTGAATTTTATGATGCATCCCTTCATCTAATCCTTGAAAAGGAGCGCTCTTCACCTCCCAAAGGATGGGGGTTAAGCTCTTATTCAATCTTTCCAACATGTTCGCGACATTGTGCGTCTCAATAGAAGATATTCCATGAATCTTTTTATTGATCTCTTCAAGTTGTTTTGTCGCTTTTGTCAAATCACCGCCTAATTGGTCTGTATTTCGCGTGAAAGGAGCGTGTTCAATCACCATCTGAGCCTCTGATTTGATAAAATTTCCTGTATGTTAGCAATACAGATTCTAAAGGTCAATTCTAATAAAAAGACCAAGCAAAATTAAAATTGAAAGCGTAATCAAATGGATGTTGATGACCGAATAAATTTTGATTGACAGGTAAGCTCATTCCAAATTGAAACAACATGTTTTTTGATGAGGCCCAGATTGCAGGCGTCACATAGATCACATTGCCGCCGCTATGATGATCAACTCTTCCATCTATTCTATTTTTTTTGTTGTATTGCCCATCAACCTCAATCATCCAAGCAAAGATCCACCCTTTTGGAGTGAGAAAATTCTTTCCAATCCCCATTTGATAAAGAAACTGATCTCCATATTTAGTCCCATGCTCTGAATCTGTTAATATCACTCCATTCGAAGTAAAGACAAACCAATCCACCCAAGTGCGGTAGTATGTCCCCCCTATAAAAAGGCTGGGTGAACCAAAACCTGTTGGGGGATTTTTGTGTATGGAACCCGTTGGAAATGTAAGATTTGAAACAAGCGTTGCTTGATCGACATAATCTGTGGTTGATTGATCATAAAAAACATACTCCAACTGAATGAAAAAATCTTCTAAGCCATGAGATGTCTTAGAACCATCCTTCAGCAAAGGGGTAAAAGGAGCTCCGAAAAAAACGGACCAATCATCAGTAATCCCAAATAAAAGACTTGGAATCATATCTGTTGTGATCCTCTTTTTTCCAATAAAATCATCTGCAAATAGATACAATTGTTTCTCACCTTTATCAATAATATTGCCGCCAAAACCAAAAAGGGCAGCAGGTTGCTGTGACGTTGGTAAAGAAAAATTACCGATTTTAGGCGGTCGCTGTTGAGTGTCAGGTTGTAATGAAATACACTCATGGAGATCATTTCCCTCCCCCTGCAAATGGGAAGCCATAAATAAAACATTTAAAAGAAAAAGTGGAACCAAAATTGAAGTGCGAATCATGGGAATCCTTTATCTCGCAGAATGGGCGATCCTTTGTTTTTATCCATTACGAAGAAAGAGCAACAGAGGGCAAAACATAATAAAAGCAAGATTAAAAGGTGACATGAATTTATTTTTTTGTCTATTTTATCACTCACCTTACACACCAATAGTGCGATTTAGAGGCGAAGCAAATCGGAATTGAAAACAATACTTGACTTGATGCAAAATAAGACAGACTGTGATTTCGAAGTGTCGATGTTCGACATCTCCTTCCCCTTGAAGAGCGCTTCAAACAGCCACAACTGGAGAATCAATATGAAAGTCGTCTGTTCATTATTTTTAACACTGTGTTTTATCTTGTGTTTAACATCCCTACAATCCGCGGAGAAACAAACTATGCCCAATCAACGTCCAATTATTGAAATCGAAACGAATCTCGGAACTTTTGAAGTTGCATTAAGACCCGATATTGCTCCCAAAGCAAGCGAAAACTTTTTAACTCATGCAAAAGAGGGCTACTACAATGGAATCATTTTTCATCGAGTCATTAAAGGTTTCATGATTCAAGGTGGAGATCCAACAGGAACAGGGCGTGGGGGGAAATCGATTTGGGGTACTCCATTTGAAGATGAAGTGACAGATTCTGTAAAATTTGATCACCCGGGATTACTGGCGATGGCTAATGCAGGTCCAAAAACAAACGGAAGTCAATTTTTTATTACAACCGCTGCGACACCCTGGCTGAATAAAAAACATACAATTTTTGGCGAAGTTGTAAAAGGCTATGACGTGATTCAAAAAATTGAATCTGTAGAAAAAGCGCCTGGTGACCGTCCAATTCAAGAGGTCAAAATCATCAAAATGACGATCAAAAATCCTGCTGATCTAACATAATGGGCCCTAAGAAACTGTCCTAAAACTCGAAGTCTTTGCTTTAAGATGAAGTTTTAGGACAGCTCTAAATGAGTGTTTCGTTGCACTTCAAGAATCATCCTTTCACTCTGACTTAACAACTCACCTTTTAACCTCGAAGAGCTTTCGCTTCAGCTCAAATAGCGGTTCTGCTGCGTAAGGTGAGTAAAAAAACATGCATATCCCTTACCGCTTTAGGGCGTGTCATCAATTGCTAATCGCCTCTATTCAAAATGATTGAAATGATGAGTATTAGGATCCGATTTAAAGACTCGACCTTGAAGGATTGTATATTCAGGCCACCCCTTAAGAATCATCTCTTTTGGCTTATTTTCCCCCACTCTTAACACTTTTTCTTCTCTTTTCAAATCAACGAGAACAAAATCCTTATCGCCTCTCTCTAATCGAAAGATATCATATAAATTAACTCTTGTCAGACGGACAATATTTTCAAGCGTTATTTTTTTGTCGTGGTAAGCCGTAAGGAGAAGAGGGAGAAAAAAAATGGGATTTGAAAAATTGTAAGTGTTTCCTCGCCATGTCAATCTTTCCTGAGACAGTTCCGCAAAAGAACAGCCGCTTCCAATTGATTCTATCGTTCCATCAGCTAACGCTTCCCATAAAAAATCGCATAGAGAAGCCGCTTCTGGAAAGAGATGCTGGGGGGTCGTTTCAGCATAAATGAGTAAAGACTTGGCTCTTGCCTCCTGAATTAATTTTAACTCTTCTTTTGTGGAAACATTAAACACAAACAATCTCGCATTTTGCCTTTCCGTATAGTGAATCGCTTTTTCTAAAAGAGAGAAATAAGGCTGATTGAATGTTGTTTTCCCCCATCTATTTTCGTGGTTAGAATTAATAACGACAGGTAAATCTTCCCAAGCGGCAATTTGAAAAATTCTATCCCAATCCTGATCGTTTAATCCATTTTCTTCTTGATGAAATTGGATGAGGCTTCCAAGAATTAAACTTTTTTGCGCTCCTAGATCCTCAACATATTTTGAATTAGTTTTAGCATAAGGATAATAATGAAACGGAATCTTTAAATCGATCAGTTGCTGATCCACTTGCTGCTTTTTAGAAACGAGTTCTTCTTTGCTAGAACTTGGGGAATCATATGAAGGAATATCTAAAACGGTTGAAAAACCTCCTTGCACAAGAGATTCTAACCCACATTTCCACTCATCACTTTTAGGATTGCCTAAAGAAAGATGTGGATTAATTAATGCAGGAAGAAGTGTCAAACGCCCTTCTCCCTCGATTTTTTTGTCAAGCGGCGTTTCAATAGTTAAATTGGTGATTTGTCCATCGAGAGCTTTAATATTTTTGATTGTGATCATGTTAACTCCTATCCCTTGATTAGGCTTTTCTTTTGATGATCGCTGATTGCCAAGGCGTTGAGGACACCCCAAACGATCTATTCATCTGTTATACCATTTCCAAGAAATAAAGTCATATTTGAGCGTGTCAAAGCCCAAGGAGTGAATGATCGCAAATGGGTCCATATGAGTCATATGGACCCATTTGCGATTATTCACTCACCTTACCCACCAGTAAAAGATGGTTCAAAAATTCATAAAGACTGTACACTTCTAAGAAAATTCATCGGGAGATTAAACATGAAGAAATTGGGGGCTATTTTACTGATCGCCGGCACCTGCATTGGGAGTGGAATGATCGCTCTGCCCATGGTTCTTGCAAAAATTGGTCTTATTCCAAGCTTAATCTTAATGATCATCATCTGGGCTTTTGTGTATTACACCTCCTTGATTAATCTTGAACTCAATTTACAAATTGGGCAAGGACTGCCTTTGGGAGAATTAGGTAAACGTCTCTCGGGAAAAGGAGCGGAGCTGATCGGAATCGGATCGCTTAAAATTTTATCCTATTCATTACTCGCTGTTTACATATATGGGGGCTCCTCCATCGTGCAAAAACTTCTCGCCTCAAAGATGGAGGTTAACGCTTCTATTGAAACGATTGCAACAGTGTTGGCCCTATGTGCCGCTCTGATTCTATTATGTCCAATCAAATTTATCGACTACTTCAATAGGGTTCTCTTTATGAGTTTATTGGGTGTCGTCGCAATTCTCATCCTCGGATTAGCAGTGTCGATAAAATGGACAAATTTACCTCTATTCTCCACTCAACAGATTGATGCCACGACATGGATGGCAATCATCCCGGTCGTTTTTACCTCGTTTGGATTCCAGGTGATTTTTCACACCTTAACCAATTATTGTCAAAAAAATACCACAATGCTTAAACAAGCCTTTTTTTGGGGAAGTTTGATTCCGGCTATCGTCTATTTATTATGGACATCAAGCGTTTTAAGTGTCGTTTTTCATGAAAATCCAACATTTTATGTCAAAATGATGGAAGGGCAAGCAGAAGTTGGCGCCCTGATAGAAGTTCTGAGCACAATTGCTAAATGGAAAATGGTCCAGCTTCTCGTTTGGTTGATCTCCCTCCTTGCGATTATCACATCGATTATAGGGGTAGGAATTGGCCTTTACGACTCACTCAAAGAGATGCTACCTCAACCAATTAAACAGCAGTCTCTTCGTAAAATTCTTGCAACAGTCATCACAATAGGGCCAGCCTATTTTGCAGTATTATACATTCCCAATGCTTTCATAGCAGTGCTAGGCTTTGCCGGGATGATATTAGCGGTCATCGCAGTCATTCTTCCCATTTATCTCTTCTGGCAAATTCAGACTCCCCAGCTTCACTATCATGAATTGAAAAGAAAAGGGCTGATTATCCTATCATTTTGCGCTGGGCTTGGGGTGATTGTGTGTGAACTTTATAATATCGTAACATCTTGAAGTAAGAATCTGTCGTCTTATTGTTTTAACTTTTGACCTGTTAGAACCTGATCAAAGAAGCATCTACACATGAAATTGATCGCATACAGCTTTGAATTTCATGTGAATCTCTTCCCATTCATTATCAAAACAACTTTGCTCGACCACCCCACACCCGACTCCAATCCGCATACCTGAGGGGTCCCATTGAATATTGCGAATCCCTACAAGGCATTGACAAACTTGGGCAAGCGAATACTGAAGACCGATGGGCGCTCCATAAAACCCTCTAGGAGTGTTTTGTTCAAGCTCAAGTAACCATTTGCAGCCAATTTCTCTTGGGAACGCTCCTAAAGCAGGAGTTGGATGCAGCGAGCGAACCATTAAATCAAAGTCAAAACGCCCCTTTAATTTAATCTCAATAGGAGTCATCAAATGAATAAGCCTGGGTAATTCCATTAATTGAATGTTGCCCACTTCAATCGTCCCTAAAGATTCTAGAGCTTGAGAAATTCCTTGAATCACTAATTCATGTTCGTGACGCTGTTTTGGATCTGATAAAAAACTTTTCCGAGATTCAGATGGGTGGCAAGTCCCTGCAAGAGCCATTGTCCGCACTGTTTTCGACCCTTCCGAGCCCAAGACAAAAAGGGATTCGGGGGTAATCCCCAAGACACCCCTAGATTCATGCCAATGGCCATAAAGATGGCCTATTCTTTTTCTTAATGACGTCAAACTACTTTTTAAAGAACATCTTAATCTCACGGTGTCCATTAATGAAGATGTCCGAAAAAAAAGATAGGGAACTCCTTTTTGCAAGATTTTTGATGATAATAGCTTTTTTAAGTGATCAAAAGTCCCCTTGAATCTCTCAGGATAATCAACAGTCCATTCACAACCATCTAAGTCGAAAGTGGGGTTTAACGCTTCATAAAAGTCGTCCGTTTTCATCTCCATCCAATTTGCGTACTGAAGCCATGGATGGCTTTTTGTTAAAAAAAAATCGGAAAAATAAAATGCAGGGACGTTAGAATTGATCTCTTGGCCTGTTAATTGCTCAAATTCCCCCCAGCCAACAACAAGCTTATCCTCAGATAAACTCATCATGGCTCCGGATTTCATAAAATCAGTCAAAGAAAAAATCATACAAATAATTAAATCCGATCCAACTTTAAGAATAAATTTTCTAAGCATAAAGCTAAAGGTGTTGAGCGCTGCAAAGACAAGTAAGCTTCCTCAACAGCTCGATACACTTGATCTAAGGGCTTGAACTCCCCTCTTTGAACCGCTTGTTCTAATTGGTTTTTTAAATCGGGGTTAGATAAATCGTGAACCTCTCCCCCCAACAATAAAACCTGCAAATCGCGATACCACGAAATGATTGTATCAAAAGTGATGTGCGCTTCCCGAGTCAATGCCAATGCCGTTAACCCTTCCATTTCTTTTTCAAGAGCATGCTGTTGCTGGGGTGACAATTGAGCAAAAGACATTTTATTTAATTCTTCTTTTGCTGATTCTTCAACCTGCTTCCGTGCGATTTCAACCTGCTCACTGATCAACTCAACCCCCTTCTGTAAAGAACGATAATCAGGAAAAAGCCCTTGCAAAAAGACATTAAGAAGCGCTGTCCGTCCAGGATCTCCATGTAGAGCTAATTTAATGGCCTGTCCAAGCGATCCTTGCGCTTGACGAACTATTTTGTGGTGTGTCATATCATCAGATGGGTATTTCTCTTTAAGAAAATCGGTGATCTCTTTATCTGAAAGCAATTTAAAATGAAGTGTGCTGCAGCGTGAGATAATCGTGGGAAGCAAAGATTGAGCAGAGCGGCTAATCAAAATGATCAATGTCCGCGCAGGAGGCTCCTCAAATGTTTTAAGGAGGGCATTGGCACTATAACTCAACATGCGATCAGCATCATGGATAATAAAAACCTTCCAACTTGCCTCATAAGGAGGTAGATAGACCTCATCGCTTAATTGACGCATGGATTGAATACTATGTAGCCCAAGTTTTCCTTCCGGGCGGTAAAAATGAAGGTCAGGATGATGTCCACTTGCAATTTTGCGAGAATGATCTGCCTCTGGATCATACGCTTTCATGATGGATGCTGCAAGCGCCGTGGCAAATAAGCTTTTTCCAACTCCATCAGGACCGGCAAATAACAAGGCATGACCCATCGCCCTTTTGGCGATCATCCTCTCAAGCTGCCGTTTAATTTCATCATTTCCAATAAGTTGAGAAAAACAGGTGGGAATCATGAGTGTTTATTTAAGTATATTGCTCTTTAGTTCCGTAAAAGAAAGAATCTTTCAAGAGCTGAAATTGCCTCTTTTCTCACCCTTTCTTGGGACTGAGCAGCATTGATTGTGTAAATACGTAAAGGGTCTTTCTTCGCTAATGCTTCAAAAGATTCTTGAATTTTCTTGTGAAAAGCAAGAGCTTCCGATTCAATTCTATCTAGCTCTCCGCTTGCTGCGTGTTCTTTTCCAAGATTGCGTGAACGAGCCAATCCAATCGAGGGGGGAACATCTAAAAATAAAGTGAGTTGTGGACAAACCGAACCACAAATCAAATGACAAAGGTTTTCAACAGACTCAATCCCTAATCCGCGGGCTCCCCCCTGATAGGCAATTGTCGAATCATTAAAACGGTCGCATAGAACGACATGGCCGGCCTCTAAAGCGGGAAGAATTTTTTCATGAATATGCTGTGCACGGGCCGCTAAAAAAAGCAATAACTCTGCTTGTCTGTGAATGGCGATAGCCTCGTTGTGTTGCAGAACTAAATCACGAATCATCTCCCCCAAGATTGTCCCCCCCGGTTCACGCGTGATCAACACGTCAAAACCTTGATCGGTCAAATAAAGGGCGAGCTGATGAAGAAGGGTCGTTTTACCAGACCCTTCCCCCCCTTCCAATGTAATAAAGCGCCCCTTAAAAGGCAACGTTGTCATAAAGGACCTGATTCTTGTTCTTCAGACGCAACCTGCTCATCCACCATTGGATTCTCTTCGATTGGCGCAAGCTCTTGAAGAGACAATTCAACTGCGGAGTTGTCTGCAAACGTTTCGATCTCTTCACCGCCCTCAATTTTTTGAATGGCAACCAGGTAGTCGCCTTCCCTTAAATTGGCCAATTTCACTCCCTGTGTATTACGCCCCATGACACGCAACCCACGCATGCTAATGCGGACAGTTTGCCCTGTAGAAGAGATCATAATCATTCCCTGATCATCTGTGACACACAAAGCACCGACAACATTTCCATTTCGATCACTTGTAATAATTGAACGAACTCCCACCCCTCCTCGTTTGGTTTGCCGAAAATCTTCAACATGAGAACGTTTTCCAAAACCATTTTCGCAAACAATAAGGACTGATTCATCTCCATTCACGACTTCACACCCGACAATATAGTCTTTATCTTCGCGCAAGGTCGCTCCTTTAACTCCACGTGCTGTACGCCCCATCGGACGAACATTGCTTTCGTCAAAACGAACGGCCATTCCTTGGTAAGTAAAAAGCATCACTTGTTGACCTGGATTGACAATACGGGCAGCGACTAATTCATCCCCCTCATCAATATCCAACGCCCATATTCCCTTGCGGCGAGGGTTGCTAAACTCTTCTAAAGCCGTTTTCTTGACAACAGCCATTTTGGTCGCCATCAAAATGCATCCTTCTGCTTTAAAAGAGGGGACGCGAAGGAATGTTGCGATTTTCTCGTCAGGCCGCAAATCTTCCAATAGGTTGATGAGAGGTTTTCCTTTTGATTTACGCCCGGTTTCTGGAATTTGCCATACTTTTAACCAATAACAACGCCCTAGATTCGTAAAAATCAGGAGATAATCGTGAGTGGAAGCCACATAAAGCCCTTTAATGACATCTTCCTCTTTTTTCATCTGCATCCCCGTGACACCTTGACCGCCGCGACGCTGTTCACGGAATGTATCAATGGGCATACGCTTGATATAATCATCTTGCGAAATCGTAATGATCACTTCTTCATTCGCAATCAAGTCCTCCATATTCATTTCAGTTTCAGCTGCAATAATTTGAGTCTTTCTTTCTGATTTGTGATTTTTTTGAATATCAGCTAACTCATCTTTGATAATCCCTCTGACCATAGCCTCACTGGCAAGAACAGCCTTGTAATAGTCGATTTTTTTCAAGAGTTCTTGATATTCATCATTCAGTTTATCGCGCTCTAGGCCGGTTAATTGATAGAGGCGTAAATCTAAAATCGCATTTGCTTGACGCTCGGTGAATTGAAATCGATCAATTAAATGAGTGCGCGCTTCATCTCGATTTTCACTTCCTCGAATTAACCTGACCACTTCGTCTAAATAATCAATTGCCTTGAGGTATCCTTCAAGGATATGCGCCCTCGATTCAGCTTTATTTAATTCAAAACGAGTACGACGTCGGACAACATCAATGCGGTGCTCAATCCAAGCTGCAATCATTTGCTTGATGGTCATCGTGCGAGGCATTCCCTTATCTAAGGCGAGCATGTTGCAACCAAAAGTCACTTGCAGATCGGTGAACTTGTACAATTGGTTGATGATCACCTCTGTGATCTCTCCCCGTTTAAGCTCGAGAACGATTCTCATTCCATCTTTATCGGATTCATCGCGCAGATCCGAAATTCCCGTGATCGATTTTAGATTGATCAACTCGGCAATTTGCTCAATTAAACGAGATTTATTGACGTTATAAGGGATTTCATCAATGACGATTTTCACTCTTTCCGACTGACCTTCCATCTCTTCTTCATGCAGAAGACCTCGTAGAATAACCTTTCCCCGTCCTGTATGATAAGCCTCACGAATCCCTCGGTATCCGCAAATAATTCCCCCCGTTGGAAAATCGGGGCCAGGCATCACTTTCATGATATCATCAACGCTCGTTGTTGGATCATCCAAAAGTAAAAGAGTTGCCCGAATCAATTCATTCAGATTGTGGGGAGGGATATTCGTTGCCATTCCGACAGCAATCCCTGAAGAGCCATTAGAAAGGAGGTTGGGAAATTTTGCCGGAAATACTGTTGGCTCTTTCTTTGTTTCATCATAGTTTGGAACCATTTCAACAGTGTCTTTATCAAGATCATCCATCAATTGAATGGAAGCAGAGGTCAAGCGAGCCTCAGTATAACGCATTGCAGCGGGTGGATCGCCATCCACTGATCCAAAATTTCCCTGCCCATCCACAAGGTTGTATCTCATCACCCACTTTTGTGCCATGCGGACTAAGGTGGGATAAATCACCATTTCTCCATGAGGATGGTAGTCACCCGATGTATCACCCGATATTTTGGCACACTTACGATGCTTGCCCCCCGGGCTTAGATTCAATTGGCGCATTGCAAATAAAATCCGACGCTGGGACGGCTTAAGGCCATCGCGAACATCAGGTAACGCTCTAGAAATAATGACTGACATGGAATAGCGTAAGTAGCTCTCCTTCATCTCATCTTCAACATTCCGTGGAATAACAACTTCACCTTTCGTATAAGACATACCCATCCTTCATTAGACATCTAAATTTTTAACTGAGAGCGCATGCTGTTCAATAAATGCACGCCTTGGAGGAACATCCTCTCCCATTAACATTGTAAACATATGATCGGCTGCCATCATATCGGGCAATGTCACCCTGATCAAAGTCCGTTTCACCGGATCCATCGTCGTTTCCCACAATTGATCAGCATTCATCTCGCCCAAACCTTTATAACGTTGAATTTCAATTCCTTTGCGGCCGTTTGTCCTGAGAAATTCAATCAGCTCTCTTAATGTGTAAAAAGAGGTAGACTTTCCTCCCTCTTCAATCACATCAACGATCGCTCCATCAGCAATCATATAATGATTTAAATCGAGACCTGATGGACGAAGACGCTCTTCCAAATGTGCTAATAAGTCTTCTTCATAAAGCTCGATAAAATGCAATCGACTCGGCTTAAAAGCACGCATGTCATCTGTAATTTCAGCCTCAGGGATAGAAGCTAATGTTTGCTCATGACGCAATTTCTGACTTTGCTCTTCAGACTTTCTTAACGCCACAAATTCGTCTTCAGAATAGGCAAAACGGGAACCTTCAGTTAAATTCACTTGAAAACGAGGCAGATGTCCGCTTTCGTTTTTAAGAGCTAAAAATTCTCTGAAAGGAATTCCTTTTCTCTCTATCCGTAAAATAAAATTTTCAACGTCTAAAATAGCATAGGTCAACTGCTTCATCTCTTCTTGGTTCAACACGCGATGTTGAGCGGCAAGATTCATTTGAATATCACTTAAGCCAAGCTCTAATAGGTAGTCATCCATTTCACGCTCGGAGTGAATGTAACGACTTGTTTTTTTACGCGTCACCCGATAAAGAGGGGGTTGCGCAATATAAACAAAATTGTTTTCAACTAAAGCGGGCATATGACGATAAAAAAAGGTGAGAAGCAACGTACGAATATGGGAGCCGTCAACATCGGCATCTGTCATAATGATCACTTTATGATAGCGAAGTTTGTCAATATTAAAGCTATCTTTGCCTATTCCGCAACCGAGTGCCGCCACCATCGTGCCCACTTCAGTATTTTGTAAGACTTTTTCTAAACGAGCTTTTTCAACATTGAGGATTTTGCCGCGAATGGGCAAAATGGCTTGAAAACGACGATCGCGCCCCGATTTAGCAGACCCTCCTGCAGAATCTCCCTCAACAATATAAATTTCACATAGGGCCGGATTTTTTTCTTGACAGTCAGTTAATTTACCGGGCAAACGCGCACTGTCCAATGCTGATTTTCGCAACGTCAATTCTCGAGCTTTACGGGCCGCCTCGCGAGCCTGAGCGGCAATAATGGCTTTATCTCCAATCATTTTGGCTATTGCCGGATTTTCATCTAAAAAGATGGAGAGCTCTTCGCCTACGATTTGCTGCACAACAGAGCCCACATCGGCATTGCCTAAACGCTGCTTTGTCTGCCCTTCAAATTGAGGATTAGCCACTTTGACAGAAATGACAGCGGTCAACCCCTCTCGCATGTCTTCTCCACTAATCGAAATTTTATCTGTTTTGAGAAGATTGTGGTTCTTAATGTATTGATTCAAAACACGTGTCAACGCTGTGGAAAATCCGGTCAAGTGAGATCCACCTTGGCGGGTGGGAATATTATTGACATAAGAATAGATTGTCTCATTGTACCCATCATTCCATTGCATCGCCACTTCAAATTCAATCGGCGCATCATCACCTTGACGAAATCCTTTGCAATAGATAGGCCTAGGAAATAACGGTTCTTTATTTTCATTCAAATATTCAACAAAGGAGCTTAACCCACCTTGATAACAAAAATTCACATCTTCTTTTTCAGGATGCTTTTCATCTCGAAAGAAAAGATTGATTCCTTTATTCAAAAAGGCTAATTCGCGAAATCGTCTAGCTAAAATATCATAATCAAATTCTGTTGCCTTCATGACGGCATCATCAGGCCAAAATGTCACTTTAGTCCCACGTTTAGTGGTCTGCCCTACCAGAACAACCGGCTTGATGACTTTACCCTGACCAAACTCAATTTCATAGATTTGGCCATCCTTAAAGACTTGGACAATCATTTTTTTAGAAAGAGCATTCACGCAAGAAACTCCCACCCCATGCAATCCACCGGAGACTTTATACGTATCTTTATCAAATTTACCTCCCGCATGCAAAATGGTCATCACAACCTCTAATGCAGAGACTTCGCGTCCTTGCTTAAGGGACTCCTTCTCATGACGTCCAACTGGAATTCCCCGCCCATTATCTTCAATGCTGATAGAGTTATCTTTATGCATGACAATATCTATCACAGTGCAATAACCCGCCATTGCTTCATCAATGCAATTGTCAACCACTTCATAAACTAAGTGATGCAACCCATTCACACCGGTATCGCCGATATACATTCCCGGCCGTTCCCTGACAGCCTGCAATCCCTCTAAAACGGTAATAGAGCTGGCATTATATTCTTTTACTCCAACAGTTTGGTTTTCTATTTTACCTGACGAATCGAGAGACATTGATCACCTAAAAATTAATTTTTGCATTCTTAATCCTCTTTAAAGGATCTAAAAACGAATAATGAGCCTTCTATCCAATGCGAAAATAAATATTTTTAATTTCAGCGTGAGGAAATTTTTGCCTAAGCAAATTAAGCAGACGTAACTTCTCATACTGACTTAATAAGTTATGAAGAGTAGAATTCTTGACTTTAACAACTAAAACGCCATCTGCAAAGGAGAGTGCCTGGGTCATGGAGGCTAATTTAGCCCCAATAATATCGGGCCACATCGCAAGGATAAGATCAGATCGCTGTTCATACACCTCTGCGATTTTTGCAAGAACATGGGGGAGCAAATCAGTCATTCGGTGACTTGTCAGCCGAGTTCCATCATATTGCCTAGGAGTACGAGAGTAAAATTTACTCACAATATTGATCCCTATCCCATTTTTCCCTAAAAAGAGACGAATCTTACCACACAGCTTCTCAGAGTCTGTTTACAAACTCACCTTACGGACCGAACGAGTGGTTCGATTGCCTAACGTGAGTTACAAATTGAAAGGGTCTTTGGAGTCGGTGGAAACCTCACATCAAATCACACTCTTGGTACGTAAGGTGAGTAACATAACACAACAAGAGAGTTCAAACAACAAAATTTATAGCAAAAAACAACCTATTTTTCAATTGTTTTAAAAATTCATCTTAGAACCTGTTCAGAATCTTTGATCACGATACTTTGCTGCTATAAATGCGCTACAAACCCACAAAAAAGATGATCATGAAAAAAAATGATCCAAGAAAGATCATGTCATTTGCTTGCCAAAACTGGGTGTTTTTTTTCATCTTTATCGCTACATTTTTCGGTCATATACGCATATGAACGAAAAATGCAGCGATAAATCTGCTCAAAAATCATCATGTTTCAACCAAACGAAATCAGATAGAAGTCTATTGAAGAGGTGATAAAAAAAAACATGGCAAGAATGGATATTCTAGCCATGCTAAATTTAATCAGACAATCAAGAAATTAAAACACCATTCCAAGATCAACAGAAACAGCAGCTGACTGCCACTTAATATCACGCAATGGGATAGTTAAGAAACAATCGGTATCGACGTTACCAAGATGCGCTTTAGCAATCTTTGCACGGTCATGGCCCTTGTCAGCCCACCACCACTGAAACTCGCCTTTTAAAGCCAGTGTCCAGCATTCACAAAAGTCCCACTTAATCCCGATATCAAATACTTGGCCATAAGCATTTTTTGCTTTATGCTTAAAACCATCAATTAAATCAGGACGCAAGTGCCAATGACCATTTGCATGGTATCTGGCCCAATGAAATTCGTAGGTACCAAATAATTCCCAATCAGCTTCACAACCACAACCGAAACGATAGTCAAAATCGAATCCAAGGAAGGGGCCTCTCCAATGAGCATTGTACTTGCTGTGCTTTCCACCGCTATTAGAGGAACTATATGAATCACAGTATTCACTGAAGGAACCATAGGAAGAACGTGAACGAACGAACTGAACATCAGGTAAACCAATGCCGTCAAGATAAACATTTTGTTTCAAATGACTATCTTTAATGTGCTGTCCATTCCAAGAATAACCAATTAATGGAGCGATAGCAAAACTGTCGTCGCACATTTTAAATTGGTATCCAAGGGCAAGCTTCACATCATAAACATGTCCTTTCGCCTTAGATTTTGACTTAGCAAACTCTAAGCCGCTTCCACTGTTACTTCCAAAGAAGTAATCATCGCTACGATCTAAGGTAACGTAATCTGAATCGGTGTTCTTACCGGAAGTAATCCAACCATAATCAGCATTTGCCCGTAAGTAAATATTGTCACATGTGACATATTTACCTTTCGCTTCGATTTGCCAAATCTGCAAATCTTTCCATTTCAATTTAGACTGCAGGTTTACCGGCAATCCTTTTCCATAATCAGCTCCATAGCTGCTTGAGTCAAAATCACTAGATGTTTTCCACTCTAGTTTATCTTGACGATAACCAACGCCTACTTCAAGTGATGAATCTGTTGCTTCAGGCCAAAAAGCAAAAGCAGCAGAACAACTTAAAAGAGACGCCATAAGTGTCACAACAAATTTGCGCATATATGTCCTCTCTACATGATTATAATGGTTCAGGGATCTTAAAAAACTAATGTAACAATAAACTGGAGAATTACGCAAGGTTAAATCGCGCATTCACAATTGGTTTTGGTAGCTGAAAAACCACATCTTCATGGGTATAGACAACATCTTCTACGTCGCAAACCCCTAATTCAGTAAGGCGCATAATGCATCTTTGCACCATCTCTTCGGGCGTTGAAGCCCCCGCAGTTAAACCAATGATTTGTTTTCCACTCAACCATTCTGGTTGAATCTCGCTTTCATCATTAATTAAATAAGATTGAATCCCTCGTTTTGAGGCAACTTCCCTTAAGCGATTTGAATTAGAACTTTGTGGATCACCAACAACCAAGACTAAGTCAGTTAAATCTGTAATTTCACGCAAGGCCATTTGTCTATTTGTTGTTGCATAACAAATCGACGAACTTGGCAATGTCTCTATTTTTGGATATTTTGCAATTAAAGCTTCAGTGATTTCTTTTACATCATCTAAACTTAATGTCGTCTGTGTAATATAGAATAACTTATCCTGATCAGAAAATCGCAGATTCTTTATATCGTCAATCGACTCTACGATTGTTGTGACACTTGGAGCTTCTCCTGCTGTTCCAACAATCTCTACGTGGTCTCTATGACCAATTAAAATAATTTGATATCCTTGTGCAGCAAATCGCTTAACAGCAGAATGAACACGAGTGACTAATCCACACGTCGCGTCGATTTCAATTAATTTTCTCAATCGTGCGTGTTCACGAACTGCCGGAGAGACACCGTGAGCTGAATAAATTAACCTTGCACCAACGGGCACATCTTCTAGGTCCTCAATAAAAACAGCTCCTTTATCTTTCAATCTTTGCACAACATGCCGGTTATGGACAATTTCATGCTTAACATAGATTGGCGCGCCCCACAATTTAAGCGCTTCTTCTACTGTGTAGATGGCTCGATCGACACCGGCGCAAAACCCTCGAGGTTTAGATAAGAGTAATTTCATAATAAACCAAAAAGAGTGTAACAGAATGCCAGATATCATATAGCAAGAGAGAGTATTTAGCAACAAGAGAGTACTGTGAAACGGAAACCACTTGGTTTAAGTAGGTTTCCGCTCGAAAAAGCATATATCTAACGCAATTTCAAACCCTCAACCTGCCTCATCATGAGGATTCGAAACCTTTTCCCGTTTATACAGGCTCTAAGAATCTTGCACTCCCGCCACACACCTAAATCCATATGTTCCATTAACAGTCCCCGGGTTATTGCGATGTCTTCTTGGGCAGCGCAAGTCCTCTTTCAAACTCTTCCAACACCCGCCCCTCAACACTCGGTAAACACCTTGATGAGGCCCTTGAGGATTATCCGGCTCCTGCATAGAAATCTCATAATAATTGTAGCCATACCAATCATGACACCATTCATAGACGTTTCCAGCAAGATCATACAGTCCATACGGATTTGGAGCATAGCTCATAACAGATGTTGTATCAGAACTAAAAAAATTTGCCTGCGTTTTTTCTATATCATCCCCTGTTGGATAAAGAACATTCTCCCTTTTTCCGCGCGAAGCAATTTCCCATTCAGCTTCTGTTGGAAGTCGTTTACCAATCCATTTTGCATAAGCAACAGCACCATACCAAGTTACCCCGACAACAGGATGTTTGCCATAACCTGATTCAATATTGAGTTTTCCTGCGCTGCGCTTAATCCGAGAATCCCGCAACCGTATGATGTCATTATGATTGCTGTCTTTCTCCCCTCCCATCACCTCTAAAAAACGCACAAATTGTTCATTCGTGACAGGGTGAATATCAATGGCAAAACTTGAAAGGGTAATTTGATGCCGAGGCATTTCATCTCGATTACCGTCTTGACTCCCCCTGTAAAAGACTCCTCCGGGTATGACAACCATTTCCGTTAAAATAGGCTTCAAATCCGATACATCCCTTCTTTCGGGATTATATGCTTTAACCGATGAAGTCACCTGAAAGATTGCCCCCGGATCCGGATCTGTCTGAGGGCGCTCGAGCTGAGAGACTTGAAGACTTGGTTTTAACGTTGCCGGTTCAACTGCGGCACTAGGCAATTGCGGCTGAGGCAAAGAGATAATTTTTTCTTCACCTGATGACACCGCTTTCACCTCGCTTAAAACTGTCACCTCCGCTCGTTCCTTTTCTTCAACCGGCAACACGGGATATTTTATCGCAATTTCAGCAGAACCCTCTTCCTTCAGATCTGTAAGAGGAAGAGAATCGACTCTTTTTTGAATATTTCTTGATTGATTTATTCCGGCCTCTGATCGCACCGATTCGAGCAAAGGAACTAAATGATCGGGTCGATTTTTTGGATGAGCCTGCAAACAATTTGTGACGAGCAGATCCCAATGATAGCGAAAACTCCCCCTAGTCGAGGGCAGATCAAATATTCCTTCTGGCAATTCATTCATTAAAAGAAAATAAACAAGCACCCCAAATGCATAGACATCAGCTTTGGCATCAATAGGGTGAGGCATATCGAGTCTTTTCTGTTCAGGAGAAAGAAAAGCATAGTTTTGTAAAAAAGATGTATGGAGTGGAATGAGTTTCTGATTTTCGACAGGAGGATTAAAATAACGATCATGACCCGCTTTTTGCATGAACTGCTGCGCGATCCCCATTGCTTCAGCAACATTTTTCAGTGTCCGAGTGAGCACAGCTCCAGATCCTATGACCCGGGACAAGCCAAAATCCGAGAGAAACACCTCAATCTTATCATGCTTAGACTTTCCAATTAAAATATTGTTAGGCTTAAGAGAGCGATGAACAAGCTCTTTTGATCCCGTTTTTTTTCCATGAGCATAATCCAAGGCCGAAGCAATTTGGTGTAAGAGATAATAAAGCTCTTCTTCTTCAAAGGACCGCCTTAATCCCATCACATATTTAGCTAAATTGATTGTCTCGCCCAACTCATCCACGATACAATCCATCACGATAAAATAAAGACCTTGAGCAAAAGAAATGTTGTAAATCTTCACAATATTTGGATGATCTAACGAAGCTAAAAGACTCACTTCTTCTTCAAACCGTTGCATAAATCCGCGGTCCGAGGATAGTTCTTCAGGAAGAATCTTCAAGGCATAATGACGCTTCATAAACCGATGCTCTGCCAGATAGACTGCACCCAAGGTCCCCTGTCCTATTAATTTGATGATGTTGTAATCGCCTAAAGTACGCTTTTCCATGCCTATCCTATTTAAGAGTCCGTTTTGCTTTCAGCAAAAGACTCTGCCGGTTAATTAAATTCAAAGAGTCGATTTTCTAAGATTTAGACGCCATTTTCACAAGGTGTGAAATGCAACAAAAATTGCAGCAAAAATTCCCAATAAGAGACTCTCCTTAGGCACCGCGAGGACTATTTGGGCTGAAGCAAAAGCTTTCCCGGTGCGTCAGGTGAGTAAGACATCAAAAAATTCAAGTCAAAAAAAGTGTGGATTGACATCAAAATGACTTGACCGGCCTAGAAAAAGATTGATCGACTATTTCCATGATTTTTTCGAGTAAAGCTGCAGGTAATTGTCCCTCCTTTACAATCGAAAATTTCATGACCTTGTTAATGACCCCCCTTATTTTTTTTAAAACATCAGGCCCTCCAACCATCCACAAAACAACAACCCTCTCAGAACAACTTTTTTGATTGTAGGTGATCAAGCCAGAATCAAATCGGCTTTCTTGAAAACTCTTGAGAACAACCTCTGTAATATCTAAGCTGCAGGATAAACCGAAGTAAAAAACTGGCTCTCTATTCGTTTTTTCTAACAACGCAGGAGCAAAGCATGGATGAGGGGACAAATTTAAACACACTTCGCTGACCTGCGTGAATCTATCTTCACAACGAAAATTGAAAACAGTCAACTCGCTTTCTCCGTCACGCACCACTCTTTTCCAACGAGGGGGCGTTTGATTAAAAAGGTTAAATCTTCCCAATGAAACGTTTAATCCCTCTGAATTATCACAGGGCTTTAAATCAAGGAATTTAATCAAAGGATTTTGATAAAAGAAGATCATATATGAACACTATCCCCATTTTTTAAGATGCTTGTCCCAGCCAAAAATAGCCATTTAACATTTACACGAAAATAAGGAGGTTGACTCCCAACAAAAATAAAAGGATGATTCTACCAAAAAAGCCATTTTTCTTGTAACTTACGGTATCATATGGTACATTCTCTTTCTTTTAAACATTTCATTTTAAAAGCGTTTTTGGAAACTTTAATCGAATGATCGACTGAATTTAAGAACCTGTTTGTGATTTTCGATCCTCAAGATTTTGCCTCCTTTCCAGAGGTCAATTGAATGTGAAAACAGCTTCTTCATCACACAACATTCTGATAATGCTTTTGAAAAACTTCTAAAAAATCAAAAGAGAACGTCTCAGTGTGTCTCTTCACAGAGATTTCAAAAAGGTAAAGGTTCAATGGATAAGCGTACAGTATTATTTGTGATCGCTCTTTCGCTCACTCTATTTTTGGTCAACATCTTCTTTCAACACCAAAATATCGAACAAAAGCAAGAATGGCTAAAACAGCAAAAGGCTAAAGAAAAAAAGAGTGAAGAACAAACAAAAGAGAAGCCGCCAAACAAAGACGCGTTAAAAATAATAGACGCTAAAAAGAAATCGGAAGAAACATTTTATGTTCTAGAAAACGGCTACCAGCAGCTTGTTTTTTCAAGCTATGGCGGCGCTCTGGCTGAAATTAACCTCCCTTTTGAAACCAATGAAAACCCCAATAGTGTTGTGCGTCAAATTGAATTTGACCGTGATATGATAAAAGAACACCCTTATAACGCTTATTTCCCGGCTCATCCTTACTACACAGCCGCTGCGTCCAATGAAAAAGAGCTTCATTTTCACCCTCAAGGAAAAATGGGAGGGTATTATCCTCTCTTGCGGCGTGATTTAATTGAAAAAGAGACGAGCCAAAGCATAAAAATTAAACCTCAATACTACGCTTTAAATTTTGTATCAGAGTACCCTGAACTTGCAGAAATGCCCTATGAAGTTAAACAGTTTGACAGCAACTCAATCACCTTCGAAGCAGTTCAACACAACCGCCGTATCACAAAAGTTTACACCTTAGGCCATCATCAAGATCAAGAAGGCCCCTATTGCTTGAATCTAGAAGTAAAAATCGACGGAGATGCAAGAGGCCTTTGGCTCACATCAGGAGTTCCTGAAGCGGAGTGGATTTCGGGTGCACTAGCCCCTTCTTTAAAATACCGATTGACCCGTAATCAAAAATCTGAAGTCGAAAAAATTGAACTACCCAAAGACACGTTAACCGTTTCTTCTGTTTATTTAGATTGGATCTGCAACTCAAACGGCTTTCTAGGGATGATCCTCGATCCTTTAAACGAGATTGATCCAGGATACCGTGTTCAACATGTGTCGGGACTAACCGTTCCATCACGCTTAGTCGAATTCGATGAAATCAACGATCGTTTTAAACCAGCAAATCTGCCCGGTTACATGACATTACTTCCCCTTAAATCTCAAGGGGGGGTCATGAAATTTAGGTTATTTGCCGGTCCATTTGATACCGCCATTCTCAAAAAAGTCGACGCATTATATACTGACGACACAACTCTCTACAATCCAGATTATATTGCCTGTCAAACGATGCACGGCTGGTTCACTTTTATTTCAGAGCCTTTCGCTAAATTCTTATTCATTTTAATGAATTTATTTCATTCACTCACGGGATCTTGGGCTCTATCCATTGTCCTGCTGACAATTAGCTTACGGATCATGCTATACCCTCTTAATGCCTGGTCGACGAAATCAATGGTTCGGATGCAGCAAATCAGTCCCGACGTCACAGCCCTGCAAGAAAAGTATAAGAAGGACCCGAAAAAAGCACAAATCGAAATCATGAATCTCTACCGAGAAAAAGGTGTCAATCCAGCTTCGGGCTGCATCCCTCTCCTGATTCAAATGCCTTTCTTAATTGGGATGTTCGACCTGCTTAAATCAAGTTTTGCCCTCAGAGGAGCCCCTTTCATTCCTGGATGGATTGATGATTTAACAGCTCCTGACGTCCTTTTTAGATGGACACAGCCCATTTTCTTTATTGGAAACGAATTTCATCTACTCCCCTTTTTACTAGGAGGCGTCATGTTCGTCCAACAGCGTTTAATGGCAACTGGCCCCAAAGATCCAAATGCGATGACTGATCAGCAGCGGCAACAACGGATGATGGGGACAATGATGACCGGAGTCTTCACTGTGATGTTTTATAATTTCCCTTCAGGATTGAATATCTATTGGCTATCCTCAATGCTTTTGGGTATTTTACAGCAATGGATGACAACTAAAAAAATGAAAAATCAACCACCGGTGGCGACAATTCCTCAAAAAAAAGTGGCTAACAAAGAAAAAAGCGGAAAATGATCATTCTTCAAAAATGGAGGCAAGTCTTTTTTTCTCTGTGGCTTGCATCTATTTCTAAATTCACATCACGCGATGATGACAAGTTGATTATTTTAATCATTTGTTTTAAAAGGAGTTTAAAAACCTTTTAGAACCTGTTCACAATATCTTAGATTGGATGATTTGTGTGCTAAAACGCGCTATAAACTCACAAACATTTTCCGCAATATTAAAAAATATTGCGGAAATTTTCTGTGAGATTCATAACAGCAAAGCATCCCTATCATACAGATTGAACCCGTTCTTACATCAAAAACTTAGAGAAAATAATGAAGGCATGGGAACAATTTCTTGAGGAGCAAGAGAAAGAGCTTGGACAACAAACTGTTAAAAAATGGTTAAGAAGCCTAAAAATTCAGCGATTTGATGCTTGCAATCTTTATTTAGAAGCAAAAGATTCCTTTCAAGCTCTTTGGTTTGAAGAGCATATCAGAGAGAAGGTTGAAGCTTGCCTAGTCAATGGAAACCACAAAAGCATTAAAGTTCACCTTTGTGTGGCTAATAAAGCCGTCGTAAACAAAACAGCTCCAGCCTCTCCCTCTCTCAATGAAGTACAACCTCTACAATTTCATTTAAATTTCGATGAACTAGATCCTCATTGTTTATTTCAACATTTCGTTGTCAGTGAAGACAATCAATTCACATACACGTTATTATCGCAACTTGCAGGGTTATCAAATAAGGCAACAACACCTCTTGGAAGATTCAATCCTATTTATCTCTATGGCCCCTCAGGTTGCGGAAAAACGCACTTGATGATGAGTTTAACTCAACGTTTTCGCACACAGGGATATCAATCTCTTTATGCTCGAGCAGAATTATTCACTGACCATGTTGTCAAAGCTATTAGAGCTGGAGAAATGAGTCGTTTTCGACAAGCCTATCGAAAGGCCGATATTTTACTTATCGATGATCTGCATGTTTTTTCTAGAAAAGGAGCAACACAAGAAGAATTTTTCCATACTTTTAACACCCTTCATCTGCAAGGAAAACAAATTATTTTATCTGCAAATTGCGCCCCTTCAGAATTACAATTTATTGAACCGCGATTAGTCAGCCGTTTTGAGTGGGGAATTGTATTACCTTTAAAACCTCTAAAGGACAATGACATCAAACATCTTCTTCAGGCAAAAGCACAAGCATTGCAATTTTCTCTTCCGCAGAACATTCTTGATTTTCTCGTGGCAACATTTACAAGCACTCCAAAAGCATTAATAAAAGCCTTTGAGGCTTTAGTTCTTCGCCTTCATCTGGATGCGCAAAACTCTGCAAACCATCTATCTCCTAATGCAGTCAAGATTTTATTGTCTGATTTACTTTCCGAAGAACAAAAATCGGCGCTTACAGCAGCTAAAATCATCCAAACAATCGCTGAACATTATGGCATTCGCTCCGAAGACATTCTGGGTAAATCACAAACAAGAGAGTGTGCTCTTCCACGGCAGGTTGCTATGCATCTTTGCAGGGAAAAATTGAAAATGTCTTATATCAAAATCGGCGATCTTTTCTCGCGCGATCATTCAACAGTGATGACGAGCGTTAAGCACATTCAAAAATCGTTAGACGATGATCATCGCGATATTTCCCGAGCATGGCATGCGATCACAAAAAAATTAATACCCTAAGGGCCTGAACAGGTTTTAACATCACACCTTTACCTGTTCTTGAAAAAGGACTTAACAACATCAAGCATCACTCATCTGATTGAGAGAGTTATTTTTATTTGTATAAAATCCACAAACGTGATACCTTGGTTTTCAGTTATGAGATTATCGGAGTATAGCGCAGCTTGGCTAGCGCGGCTGCTTTGGGAGCAGTAGGTCGGGGGTTCGAATCCCTCTACTCCGATCCGCCCTATCTTTGGCGACAAAGATAGGGTTTTTTTTATAGAGCTCTTGCAGTTCTTAAGCTATGACAGCTTCTAATACGATTTCCAAGAAATAAAGACAGATTTGAGCGCGTCAAAGCCTCCGGGTTAAGAACCCATTCAAAATCTTTAATCACGATGCTTTCGCGTTGCCAAAATTTACACTTTGAGCTTGAATAGACTTCTTCGGAAACTTCATTGACTTGCTAAAACCGCCATTTTTGACATCTTTTTTGTAAATTTTTTCGACCGTATGCACGCATACGCTCTCAAAAATTTCAACACAATCTGCTCAAAAAGGGCAATTTTTTCAAGCAAAGCAAGTTTTCGAAGAAGTCTAATGAGTATAACTAGACCTATTTGCGATCATTCATTCCTGAAAGCTTTCACACAGCTGAAATATGGCTTTATTTCTTGGAAATGGTATAAGAGCTTGTTTATAAACTCACCTTAAAGACTCCCCTATAAACTCAGAAAAAAATTTCGCAACATTAAAAAATACCGCAAAAATTTTTGGGAGTTTATAGCGGATTTATAGCAGGCAAGCATCGCGATCAAAGATTCTGAACAGGTTCTCAGGAGCTGCCTTCAATTTCAAAGGCAGCACAATAGCAAATCACGATACGCTCTAAATGAACCTATCTTTTATTTTAAGAGATCTTTTGTTTTGCATCAAATCGTCGAATGACCTTTTCAAGAACTTCATCCACTTTATGTGGAATTGCTATCGAATGTCCATTTTGGGCTATTTTAGCTTTATTGGCACTTAAGACATCGCGGCAAATGATTCTGAAAATAGGGTCATTTAAAGACGCTTTTCCGCCTCGATGTGCTAAAATACGCGCAATCGCAATACTTGCACGAATAGATGGAGTGCATTTATTAGGGCTTTTTGCTCGAAGATCCCTAACGATATCAACAATAATTTCTCCATCTCGGTGGTTCAGGTTTGGACCAGCTTTCTTCAACGTGACTGCAAGCTCCATTTCTCGATCAATTTGATTTAATTGGATAGTAATCATTCTATCCATTAATGCATCTTGGGTTTTGTGTGTCCCTGCATATTCTTCCGGATTTGATGTGAAGATCACCCTAAAATCAGGATGAACATGTAAAAAACCCTCATTTTTTCCGGATGCATGTTGAAGATTAAGAATTTTTTCTTCTAAAATGCTTAAAAAGACGTTATTTGCTTCTGGATTGGAACGTGTAAACTCATCGTAAATCAGGGTATGACCATGCTTACAAGCTAATGTGAGGCGTTGATCAATCCACAAGACACTCATTTGCTCTTCTGTTTTCATCACAGAATGAACAAAATTATCTACGAGTTTCTGTTTTTTGTAGCCTGAATTTTGTCCTATTAGACTCGATCCTTTATATTCATCATCTCCGTGAATAATCGTGATCGGCCGATTTAATTGAGACGCCACATGAAATGCAAGGGTTGTTTTACCTGTACCGGCAGGGCCTGCAAAATGAATAGAATATCCCACTTCTAGATAGGCAAGAGAGCGTTCAGTCAGTTCATCGATGTATGCTGTCACAACAAAATCTTCACTAGGCTCTAATAAAACATGATTATTGTAAGCCTGATCATTGATCTTTTTTTTATGTAGAAGTCGAATAGGGCTCATAAACCAACCTTTCCCTTGTATTGAAAACTGTTTAATCTGTTATCGTATGATTTGCATTCGGCGGGAAATTCAGAATTCAGAAGTCAGTTAACTGACGTAGTGAACTCTGAACTATTCTACCTACATTTGAACGACCATACCTAGATATGGTGCATCTTGGATTTTTTAAAATCTTTTTTGTGTGACTCGTGGTCATCTTGATGCCGCTTCGAGTTCTCTAATCCATGAGGTTTCACATGTTCTTCACTACGTTGCTTTGCCTGCTGCTCACTATGCTGTTTGGCGTCTTCTAGATGGTCTTTAACATTCTCTTCAACATGTGGTTTTACATGTTCTTCAACATGTGGCTTGACATGTTCTTCAACATGCGGCTTGACATGTTCTTCAACGTTTTGTTTGATATGCTCTTTCCCTTCTTGTTTCGCCGGTTCTATTGTGTGTTTTAAACCAATAGAAAACCAAGCGCTGCGAGCCCCTAAAAGATCAGTCGACACTTCATCTCTGAATTTGCCCACAGATTGTTTAAGGTCAGCCACAAAATCTTGACGATCTCTTTTAGATTTTTGTGCTAAAAGCCTGTGTTCATTGTGAAGCGCTTCTCGTGTCTTAAGAACATCTATTCTTAAATGATTCACACCTTTTCTGATGGCGTCAATCAATTTAAATCGTTCTTCTCGCAAGGATTCCAGATCCTTTCGCAAGTCCTTCATTTCACCTGTGAGATCCATAAAACAATCCCCTGTTAATCGCAAATTGAAATTAGTAAATCGGAAGCAACAAATTTAGAATTTGTCTATTTACTATGAGGTATTTAGTCGTCATGAAAAATTATTGTTCCGATAGAGGATATACTCCTTCCAATTGAAATTTGGAATTCGGGGCTCTTTCAAAATTTCGTGATTAACATCACGATCGCATTGTTGCTAGCCTAAATTTTCCAAATTTCAAAAGGAAGGAGTACAAGCTAATTCGCTTACCAGATTAAGCTGGTGCTGCGGCTGATGCTGTTAAACCGATTGCTTCAGCATACTTTAAATAAGTTTCAACAGAAGCGATGACAATTCTAGCTTCAATTGAAACAAGCTCAATACCCACTAGGGATACTTTAGCCCATACGTCAATGACAATCCCTTTATCCAATATTCTGTCAACAACTTCAGCTAAGCTGGAAGAGTCTGTTGAATTATGTACTTTTGCCATAAAAGCCTCCTTTTAAGCTCTTTGTTACTAATCTTAAGAATGACACATGAGGCGGGGAAGCATATTTAGTTCCTTTACCTTAGTCATGATACCTGTATGCACGATAAAATAATTTTTATGTATTCAAAAAATTATTTTTTTTCTTTATTGACTTCAACTCACTGATAATAAGTCTTTTAAAAGATTTTAAGTTTTTTGTTTTTCACATCTATAAAGCACTCTCACAGCGAAAATCAAGTTTTTTCCGTTTATCGCATTCATCCTAAGTAAAATGACAATGGATAGTTTTATCCTAATCCCATTTTCAAAAAATAAAGCCTATTTGAGCACGTCAAAGCGTCAGGATTGAATGATCTTAGAACCTCTCTTCCTATTTTTTTGATTTTTAGGCTGCTTCAAAGCCTTGATGATAGAAAAGATAAAGATAGATTTTGAATTTTTAGCGTTTACTAAAGGGTGTCATCATCTTGAATAGAGGCGATTAGCATGGATGACACACCCTAGTATTTAATAGTGAATTTATCTTGATAGTGTGTTTGATTGTCTTGAAAAAAGGGTGTTTTTTCCTGTATGAAGGTTTCCTGAGGATGCTGCTGCAAGAGGAATTCTTTATCTTTATCTATTTCAATAGATTGCTTTTCTATCGCCTCAAGGCGTTTTAATAGCATCTGTTTTTCCTGATCTAATCGAGTCCGCTTCATTTCAAGATAACTCAGCATCAAATAAGCTTTGTGTTTTGGCAACTGTGCGCTGACTTTTTTCGAATAAGTTCTAATATTAGCGACAGTCGGATATTTTTTTTTAGGTAAAGCCATCATTTGTTTTCCATTTATTTTATCACATTAAAAAACGATAAGAGAGTATTTGCAAAGCATCGAATCGAAGATTTTACACACACTCTAAATTCAAAGATTTGGATTGACTTACATCTCTTTCTTGTGTGGAACTGCGATTAAAATCAGTAAAAACTTGCAAAAAGAAACGGATAAAACATTTTTTTTAAAAAGTAAATATTTTATTTTCAAAAGATAGAGAATAGCGTTTATCTTAAATGGCATAAGGATATGCCCCGAAAGAATCATCAAACTCTTCAACCAATCGTTGAAATCGATTTCTCAACAGATTGTCAACATTTAAAGCAAAGGATTTATTGGAGTATATGCAAAAATCAAAACCGATTTTAAATCAATCCAGAACAATTTTTTTCTATCCAATCATCCATGAAAAAGTGGATATGGGAAGCTTGGGAGATGTTCTATATAAAGATGTTGAGAATTTAAAAAAAACCCGTATAGATGATGTGTGGACATCAATTGAAGAAAGTGTTAATCATTTAAATTTAGATTATAAAGATGTGCGTCTCTACCAAGATGGCCTGCCAATATGCGGCAAAGGGATGGAGATTGTGCAAGATCTTTGTAAAGCGGGTAGTCGAAACCATCAACTCCTTCTTCGTTTAATTCAAAAAGGTGCCCATTTGATCGAGACAGAATCGGCGGAGCTTCTGATGAAGGAGTATGCCATTTTTCAATCATTGTTCTCGATTGGAAGACTTGAAAGAAATCAATCAAATAATCAGGAAAAAATATTAGCCTCACTGCTTGAACAAAGAGATCATTTTATTGCCAATCGAATCAATACTACATTAAAATCGGGCGAAACAGGCCTTTTATTTCTTGGTGCTCTACATTCACTTCAAGGACTTCTCGACGCAGATATAAAAATGATCACTAAAGAATCGAAGCTTAAACACATGAAATAGGTGAAATAGACTCATTCAAGCTCTAAGAATCAGCGGCCAGATATTGAATTAACCAAAAGGAGAAAAACAATGTCTAAAGGAAAAGGATCAGAAGATCAAGAAAAAGAGAGTAGAGGAGGTTTTTTGGGAGGGTTTATCGACCTGATTGAAAAGCTTGGAGAATTAGCAGAAAAAGGAGAAGGACTATCAAAAACAACACATTTTAATTTTAAAGATAACAAAACGAACAGAAACCACGAAGGCGTCTATGGTTTTTCTATTAAAACATGCGGTGGAAAAGATGAGGTAAAAGTTGAACCATTCGGCAACATCCATAAAGACAAAAAATCGGGACGCACGATTATCCATGAAATTAGGGAACCTCTCGTAGATATTCTAGAAGAAGAAGATTATACACTCGTTATCGCTGAAATTCCTGGTATTTCCCTAGAAAATATAAAGCTTGACCTCGTGGAAAATGTCCTCACCATCAGTGCTGAAGCAGGAGAAAATAGGTATAAAAAAGAGATCATTCTTCCTAAGAAATATAAAAAAGAAAACATGACGATTTCTTGTAACAATGGAATCTTAAACATTAAATGCGTCGATTAACATGAAAAAAAATCATCTAAAAGTCGCAGAAGCTTTGAGTAAAGATGTCGGTCGCTCTTTAGCGAGAATCGATCTGGAAGACCAAAAACGACTAGGCATCGCCATTGGCGATATTATCGAAATTTCCGGAAAAGGAAAAACGTGTTGTAGAGTAATGCCAGCTCACAAGGAATCAAGAGGTCTGTCATGTATACAATTGGATGGCCTCTCGCGAGACAACGCCGATATTGCAATTGGCGAACCCGTCATGATCAAAAAAGTGATCTGTCCATCAGCTGAAAGCGTCAGTTTAGCTCCCATCAATTCAGAGCAATTAGACAGAGACCTCAAATACATCGGAACTTTATTAGATGGCCTACCAGTCCTAGAAAATAACCGCATCAGGGCAACTCTTTTTGGAAATCGCTTTATTGAATTCCTTGTCGAAAAAACGGTGCCTGATGGCCCCGTGATGATTCACCCGAATACAAAACTGATGATCACAGGGAAACGAAATGAAAAAGAAGGATATATTGTGTCTTACGAAGATATTGGAGGAGTGAAGCCCCAGCTGCAGCGAATTAGAGAAATGATTGAACTCCCTATTCGATTTCCTGAAGTATTCGAGCAATTAGGAATCGATGCTCCAAAAGGGGTTTTGATGTATGGACCGCCGGGCTGTGGAAAAACATTAATCGCACGTGCGATCGCGCAGGAATGCGATGCTAATTTTTTTTCCATTAATGGACCTGAAATCATTCATAAATTCTATGGAGAAAGTGAGGCTCACCTTCGGAAAATCTTTGAGGAGGCGGCAAAATCAAGTCCCAGTATTATATTCATTGATGAAATTGATGCGATTGCCCCTAAAAGAGAGAAAGTGGTTGGAGATGTCGAAAAAAGGGTTGTTGCACAGTTACTTGCCATGATGGATGGGCTAAACAGAAGAAACAATGTGATTGTCATTGCTGCAACAAATATTCCAAACGCATTAGACCCTGCCTTAAGGAGGCCTGGGAGGTTTGATAGAGAAATTGTCATTCCCATTCCGGATAGTAAGGGTCGTTTAGAAATTCTTGAAATTCATAGTCGAGGAATGCCTCTTTCAAAAGATGTTAATTTAAGGCATGTTGCATCAATTACCCACGGATTTGTTGGAGCTGACTTAGAAGCTCTTTGCAGAGAATCGGCAATGGTTTGCCTGCGCCGTCTTCTTCCCAATATTGATTTTTCTTTGCATCGCATTCCGTATGAGCAGTTAGTCAAATTAGAAGTGTGCATGGATGATGTATTATTAGCATTGCGCGAAGTTGAGCCTTCTGCCATTAGAGAAGTGTTTGTTGAATTACCGGATGTACACTGGCAAGACGTGGGAGGGTTAGATAGCATCAAAGAAAAATTGCAAGCTGCCGTTGACTGGCCATTAAATCATGCAGATTTGTTTAAAAAAGCTGCAATACGCCCTCCCAAAGGAATTTTGATGGCTGGCCCACCCGGCTGCGGCAAAACATTACTCGCAAAGGCCGTTGCAAATGAAAGTCAAGTCAATTTTATTTCAGTTAAAGGCCCTTCCCTTATGTCGAAATATATTGGCGAATCAGAAAGTGCCATTCGGGACGTTTTTCACAAAGCTAGACAAGCTGCTCCTTGCATTATTTTCTTCGATGAAATCGATGGAATTACCCCCATACGCAGCTCTAGTGGAAGTGACTCTCACGTTTCTGATCGTGTTCTCAGTCAATTTCTGACTGAAATGGATGGAATTGAGGATTTGATAGGAGTTGTCGTATTGGCAGCAACAAATCGACTCGACTGCATCGATCCTGCATTGCTTCGTCCCGGCCGCTTTGATGAGATTGTCGAAATTCATTTACCCAATTCTCAAGATAGAAAAGCAATCTTTGAAGTGCATTTCAAAGATAAGCCATTGAGCGAAGAGATAAATCTTCAGTTATTGGTTGACCAATCTGAAGGATTTAGTGGAGCTGATATTGCTTCTGTCTATATGAAAGCAGCATTTTTTGCCATTCGCCGCGCAAAGAACGATCATCAAGATGTGGTTGTTGAAAGGGGGGATATTGATCAAGCCATGCATCTAATCAAAGCCCGCTTATTGGAGGAAAAATGACATTGATTTTCCTCGATAACAGTGATGGACCATCCGAGGAAAATGAGCAGACAGGGCTTTATCTCTACTGTTTTGCTCACGCTAATTCTTTGGATCAATTAACAACATTAGGGACTCGCGAATCCCCCATTTTCGTCAAACCTTTTCAACATCTTCTAGCAATACTGAAAAGAGTTCCTCTTGAGGAATTTTGTGGAATTGATGCTGAAAAAAACATGCAAGAACTCTCTTGGCTTGTGCCTAGAGTACACGAGCACGAGGCCATCATTGAACAATCGATGGCTTATTCACCCGTCTTTCCGGCTCCTTTCGGAACAATATTTTCGTCAGCTGATGCTTTGATGAGTTTTTTTGAAATCAATTATGATGTCATGATTGATTTTTTGAATAAAATGACGCTAATGGAGGAATGGGGCGTAAAAGGACTCTTTAATAAAGAGAAGGCCAAAAATCGCCTTCTAGAATTAAAAATCGCCGAGAACGCACCTTATCTCGATACCTTAAAAAAAGGGATGCGATATTTTCAAGAAAAAAAAATTGAAAAAGAGCTCGACGCCATGCTCTCACATCTCTTGCAAAAAATTTTAAACGATGAATTAAATGCATTAAGCGAAAACGCGGTTTCTATAGTGAAAAGGAAAGTTGTTCAAGGAATATCTGGTGGTCATGACAAAATTGTCGCGAATTGGGCTTTTCTCATTCATCATCATCAATCTGATTTTTTTAAAATGAAACTTGCATCCATTAACGCGACTCATCAAGAAGAGGGAATTCATTTCGAAATGTCAGGACCATGGCCCCCCTATAGCTTCTGTCCTCCTCTTTCTGGAGTAAAACCTTCGAACGTGGCATCACTTTGAACAACATGCTTCTTCTCTATTGTGTCATTCGTCATCCAAACGTAGGACTTCATTTTCTTGATCAAATTCGAGGTCTTGACGAAACGCCCGTTGAATTTATCCTATTGCGGGATCTTTTGGCTGTCGTATCTCCGATTTCAGTCAAAAGCCCCTCCCCAACACACGCACAATTGATCACCTATGAAAAAGTGATCGCATCCCTTTTGTCGAATCCTGCGATTCAAGCAGTGGTCCCGATGAGATACGGATCTTTTTTCCATACGAGATCTTCAATACGTGATGCGTTAGACAATCAATTTTCGATGTACGACAAGCTGTTGTTTGAGCTTAATGGATGCATAGAAATGGGCATTCGCTTTCTCATTCCAATCCCTCCCTCCTCTTTCCTTACCCCTTCTAAAATAGATATTGTATCAGGTAAATCATACTTAGAATCGCTGCGTTTACGTTTTGCCAAAGAGGAATGCATTCCTGAAGCTATTCAAAAATATCAAAAGCATTTCTGCGACGCATTTTCCGGGCTATTTAAAAAATATAAATTAGAATGCCCCGATTCTTCTCAAAATAAGATCGACAATAGACTCCCCTCTCTCTATTTTCTTGTAGAAAAAAAAACGGTCACACTATTCAAGGAGACTTTTGAGCGTACAATAAGAAATATGCCGGATGAGGAGCAAACAAAAATTTTATTAAATGGTCCTTGGGCTCCTTATAATTTTGTTTCTTGACTGATCTTAGAGGATCTGTTCATAATACGTTGAAAATAAGTCGATATCAATATGAAAAAAAAGAAACATTGTTTTAAATATATTATTATTATTTTATAATGAGGGTATGAAGCATCCTAAATGCGAAACGAAGCGGTTAGCCGCTTTTCTGTCATATGTCGTTATTAACACTATATCTTAAAGAGGCTTTTATGGCAAAAGTACATAATTCCACAGATTCTTCCAGTTTAGCAGAAGTTGTTGACAGAATCTTAGATAAAGGGATTGTCATTGATGTGTGGGCTAAAGTATCCCTAGTAGGGATTGAGCTTATTTCAATTGAGGCTAGAATTGTGATTGCCTCTGTTGAAACCTACTTGAAATATGCCGAAGCAATCGGTTTAACAGCTTCAGCTGCAGCTCCTGCTTAGCAAATAGTGATGAGATGTCCTGTGGAGACATCGTCATGGTAAGCTGTTTCAAAGCCCGGAGGCCGACTAAACGTTAAACACTCACGTTTACGCAACGGGAGTGCGGTTTGGGTTAACCAAATAGCGCTCCCTGTGTGTAAACCTGAGTTAGAAATGTCGAAAAAATATCGCCCGGCTTACAGCTTACTTGAAAGCTCCCTGCGTTGAGAAATCAAAAGCGACGGTGTATTGTAGAATACAGCCCTATTTTCGATTTCTCAAGCCTGGGGCTTTTAGGTTTCAATTTATCATGAACAAGAGGGTTAGATTATGAACCTTACACATCAGATGATAGACTTAAAAAAGAACATCGAATTGCTCAGAGACAGGCGATTCGAACTGATTAGAAACATCAAGAACGATGTAGAGGAACTAAGGGTTTCTGTTCTTAAGACCCGAAAAAATTTCAATACAACACAACAGATTTCTGCAGACCAAGACAGAAAGGATCGCAAACATTTTGTTCAGGGCATCAAGCATTTTGTTTTTGATCTTAAATCTTCTGTCAACCAATTTCGACGCAAATTATCGACAGATCTTGTGGGTGCTCGGAATGCATGGCTTTCTACTGGTGAAAAAAAAAATTGACATGTGTGAAATAGCATGGCGTGAAATATGAGGGTCATGCTAATTTAATTTTATAAATAAATTTCATCAATCGCAGGTACCTAACCCTTGGTTTCTTTCCCTTTAACCGCTTCCTCCCCTGCTTAAGTGTGGGGGATTGAAGTTTTGCTTTTTTGATGATCTCAAAGCCTGGGAATCTGATTATCGAAAATAAGTTCATATTATTTATATGACCCTATTTTCGATCATGAAATCACGACAGCTCTGAAGTGTCTCAAAACGCAAATTTTCAACGCCCGACAGGATAAACACACTGCACTTCTCTATGAAATTAAGCGATGATCACTTGCGTGTGCAAATGATCTTTTGTCTAAAACTAACATTAAACGGACATCATATTATGAACATTAATTGCCTTTCATGCGGTTTCAAAATTGGGGTAGATGATTCTTATGAAGATTACGAGGGAGCAATTCGTTGCCCGACATGCAAAACATTACTTGTGATTCAAATCGAGCATCATCGTGTAAAAAAAGTGTTATTTTCTTCTGGAAAAGAAGCAGAAACTGCCATTCTGAATCTCTCTTTAAAGCCTGACAGTCCTGAAGGGTCGATTACACAAAGACTAGATTTAACACAAGATCACTCCACGACTAAAATTGAAAAAGAAGCAGAGTCACCAACTTACATTCATGAGACCACATCACATGTCCAACAATGATTCCCTTTATTTTTATGCGATTATTGAAAATCAAGCGATTCCCAAGATCGAAGGGATAGACAAGCAGCCTGTTTACACGATTCCATTCGGGGAGGTTGCAGCAGTCGTGAGCGATCTTGGGTATCATAAAATCCGACCTGAGCGCCGCCATCTTTCGGCGCACCAGACTGTTTTTCAAAAACTCATGGAAAGCACGACACCTTTGCCATTTGCATTTGGAATCATTCCAGAAAACAAGGCTGCGATTGAAAAAGTGATCAAAAAATACCATGACGAATTTTCTCAACAGCTCAAACACGTCTCCGGCAATGTAGAATTTGTTCTAAATGTCATTTGGAGTGTTCCTAATATTTTTGACTATTTTATTTATATGGACGCAGAACTTAGGGAAACGCGCAATCAATTATTCAAACGTTCTCAGCAACCAAGCATAGATGAAAAAATTATTATAGGAAAACTTTTCGAAAAAAAATTAAATGAAAAACGAGAAGAAATTGCAGAACAAGTTGAAGAAGTGTTAAATAAATTTTGTGTTGAGATCAAACGCAAAGAATGTAAAAAAGAAAATCAGGCGTTAAGTTTAGCTTGCCTCGTATCGCGTGAAAAAGAGAAAGAATTCATAGAAGGAATCACGACTGTGGCCCAGTTTTTTGATAATAGCTATACATTCGATTACAATGGACCTTGGCCACCTCATCACTTTGTCAATATCACTCTTAAATTCTAAACATCTAATCAAAGAATTTTAAAGAGACTGGTTGGACTACACATCTTCTACTCGACAGGAAAAATTTCACGTTAAGTAGAAATTAACAACTCACCTGAAGGGCAAGGAGTGCGATTTGGGGTGAAGCCACAGGTCTCAAAGATTGAAAGTCGCAAGGAAGTCAATATTAAATATCCTCATTCGCACTTTGAGCTTGAATGAATAGAGATGACCTCCTTGCAAGCTTTCAACGCAAAGAGCTTTGGCTTCAGTCCAAATCGCACTCTTGGTGCTTCAGGTAAGTTTTTAAGATAGGTTTTTTCGTATGGGAATTGTTGGCGACATTTTATTCTTTCCTTTTAAGGGAATTTTTTTCATTTTTGAAGAAATCCATGAGGCTACGTTGAAAGCATTGAAGGAAGACGCAGAGCAAATCACAGAAAATTTACGTAACCTCCATTTTATGCTTGAAAAAGGAGAGATTACAGAGGCTGAGTTTGATAATCGGGAGACAAAGCTTCTTGATCGCCTTGATCAAATCAATTTACAATTGAACGGTCCTCAAGAGGAAATGAGCAGTAATGATGATGACGATGATGACGATGAGGACGATGAGGACGATGAGGACGAGAGCGAGGAGGACGATGACAATGATCATAACGAGAATCAACATCCTAAAGATAAATAAAAAAAGGAATCAACATGGGTGAATCATCTCGGGTTATCGCATGTCATCATAATCCAAAAGAACAACTTTCTGAGGAATTAGAACCTGTTACATTGTGTGAAGTGTTAGATCGCATCCTAAATAAAGGTGTTGTTGTCATGGGAGAAGTGACTCTTTCGGTTGCAAACATTGACCTCATCTATCTAAATGTCCAACTTCTTCTGACAACAATCGATCGCGCCCAACAACTCAAACAAAGCAATCCCATTGATCAAGATGAAACCTGACATTAAATTAAACAATCAAGAGAGCTTCCCTTCAGAAGAAGTAGAAAATTTACAGCAAACAGTCAGTCAAGCCTTATCGAATTTCGATAAAAAAAATGGTCTTGCTAAACTGGTCTTAACCCTTGTCAAACTCCTTCATAATCTTCTTGAAAAACAAGCGGTTCGGCGGATGGAGGCAGGGACGCTTACAGATGAAGAAATTGAGAATCTGGGATTGGCTTTGATGGATCAGTCCAACGAAATCAAACGACTGACGAAAGAATTTGGTCTTGCAGATGACGATCTAAATTTAGATTTAGGTCCATTAGGGAAATTAATGTAAATCCACATTCCGAGTTTTATCGTTAATCAAGGTTTACATAGAGAGAACACTAACATTAATATGAGGGGATCATCATAGTGGTTCAACAACAGACGACTAGACATTCAACTAACAGTACTAATTTGGCTGATTTATTGGAAAGAGTTCTCGATAAAGGAATTGTTATTTCAGGCGATATCAAAATAAAACTTGTTGATATAGAGCTGCTGACAATTCAAATACGTCTTATTATTTGTTCTGTAGATAGGGCGCAAGAATTAGGCATCGATTGGTGGTCAAATCATTCGGCTTTCTCATCACGAGGAAAACAGCAAGAAATAACAGCACAATCTTCTTCCCTCTCAGCTCCTTTCGTCTCAGAATCAGTCGAGGTGAAAAAAGCGACTGAGTCGCCTCAAGAACTGGTGTGATAAAAAAAATCTGAAGAACCTGTTTAAGATTTCCAGTTGGACCATTTTTGGGCTGATTTATCGCCAACTTTTGAGCTTATCGTGATTCACTCACCTCACGGCACCAGGAGCGCGATTTTGGCTCAAGCGAAAGCTCTTGCGGTGCGTCAAGGTGAGTGATATAAGATCTGTCAAGCCCGAGGGCTTTGGCACAGTCCACATTCGCACTTTGAGCTTGAATGAGTAGATGACATATGACGGACAAATTTGGCAATAAAGGTGACAACAAGCGCAATTTTTGCAAGTAAATCGAATGATGGAAAAAGTCTAATATGAAAACGATGTTTTTTAACGCTTCGAATTTGATACATGAACATTTTTTGAATCACATACAAGCCTTTCACCCTATCAGTTGGTTTTATTGGGATCCTCCTCGCGAAGCATTCACCATTCCTTTTATTGATCATCCTGTTTTTTGGTATGGAATTTTATTTGTCACAGGATTCATTTTAGCCTATTTCATCATTAATCCAATTTTAGCCCGCTATCTGGTAGACATTCGATGTATCTGTGACATAGACATTAAAAATTGGCCTTTATTTATTAGCCAGTTGAGGTCCTCTTCATCTCCTCTGATTGATTCGATTAAAAAAGAATGTGACCTTGTCACACAGAAACAACTCAATGCAAAAGATGAATCTCCCCTCACATCAAAACTACAACAAGGGATTTTGGACGGAGTAAATCGAGTCTTACGATCTGGTTCTGGATCAAGACATGAACTCGAACATTTTTTCCCCTCTAGTTTAGCTTCCCCAAAAGAAACGGCTTATACCTTAGGTGATCGAATCTGTTGGTTTACGGTTGCAGGAACAATCATTGGAGCTAGATTGGGAGAGGTTTTCTTCTATGGTTGGCCTTATTTTAAAGAACATCCTACTGAAATTTTTAAAGTTTGGCATGGAGGATTAGCTAGCCACGGTGGTGTTTTAGGAGTCATGTTAGCCCTTTATCTATGCTCAGCATATATTCAACGATCAATTCCTTCATTCACTTTTTTAAGGCTTCTTGACTATGTTGCCATTCCCAGTGCTTTAGTTGCCTTTTTCATTCGGCTAGGGAATTTTATGAATCAGGAAATTGTCGGAACACCAACAGATCTTCCTTGGGGGGTTCTTTTCCTTCATCCAGCAGAAGACATTACTCCAGTTCCTCGCCATCCCGTTCAGCTTTATGAAGCCGCAATTTATCTTGTCACTTTCGTGATTCTTGTCTACATGTGGAAAAAACAATCGATAAATGAAAAACCGGGGGCTTTGGTTGGAACACTCTTCATTTTAATATTTGGGGGACGTTTTATGATGGAATTTTGGAAATCAATACAAGAATCCTCTCTTACTGATGCTTCCATTTTGCAAATAGGTCAAATCCTTAGCATTCCTTTTATTTTTCTAGGATTTTTTTTAGTTTGGCAGGCTAAAAGAAAATTTTCTTAGGGCGTGTTCAACATCTTTCAACTCGGAGGCTGTCGCCTTCAGCCCAAATCACGCTCGCGGTCCATAAGGTGAGTGATTCATAACTATTCCTCATTGAATAGGAGAATGAGACGATTTCATGCATAGACATTTTGCCAAGAATATCACCAATCTTTTATAATCGAGGACAAATTTTTCAAGCCAAGGGAATAATCTAAAAGATAAAGGAGATGTCTATATGGCTACACTGATATTTGACCATAGCGGAGAAGAAATTGAGTTACCTAATGATTCTGCAATCGCAGAAGTTTGCGAAGAAGCCGGCGTTCCTTTTGCGTGTACAGAAGGCGTTTGTGGGACATGTGTGATTGAAGTTAAAGAAGGTAAAGAGAATTTATCCCCTCCAACAAAAGAAGAAGAAGATTTTTTAGGAGAAGGGACAAGTCATGAACGTTTAGCTTGTCAATGCCGTATTAAACAGGGGCGCATTCGCATTTGTTTTTAATAGAATTTGTTCATAATTAGATTGTTAATGTGTATAGATCGTAAAAAAATAGCGTAAAAGCGCCATCAATTGACACTCTTTACGACACATAGTATGACATGCCAATATGTTGAATTTAATCCTCACTTTTATTTAAAAGGAAACCAATATGCCTTGTTGTTCACCACATCAAAAACATGATGATGACCACCATCATCACGAAGATAAGCACTCTCAGTCCTCTTGCTGTTCAGCTCCTAAAAAGGAAGAAAACCATCAACATTCCAACTCTTCTTGCTGCTCTGCGCCTAAAAAAGAAGAACAACGCGAGCAAAATCAATCTTCTTGCTGTTCGACTCCCAAGAGAGATCAAGAGCACCATGACCACCACGCCTCTTCTTGCTGCTCAACTGCAGAAAAATCAGGACAACACATTCACCGTCAGATGACCATTGAAGAAATTCTAGGCATGTTTCCTTATAAAGCGCAGCGGTTATCACAAGAGATCACGAATGCAGGACTCCATTGTATCGGATGCCATGCGGCTGTGTGGGAAACCTTGGAAGCTGGAATGTATACACACGGTAAAAATGAGGAGCAAATAGAAGAACTTGTGTATCGTTTAAATCAGCTTTTAGAAGAAAAAATTGACGCTACATCCATTCAAATCACCCCTCGGGCGGCAGCAAAATTTTTGGAAATCCTATCTGAGGAAGGAAAAGAAGGGTGGGGAATGCGTTTTGCAGAAGAAATGGCCGGGTGCAACGGATTCGAGTACGTATTAGATTTTTCTGAAAAATCAGAAGACGATGATAAGATTTTCGAATCGAATGGAATTGAAATCCACGTAAAAAAGCCGATGGTTCCACGTCTTCTTGGTTCTGAAATTGACTATGTTGAAGGATTGCGCGGATCAGGATTTAAAATTTCAAATCCAAATGTTCGCTCTTCTTGCGGCTGTGGCACTTCTCATAATTACTAAGATCGTCATAAAGCTTAGAGGGTGTCTAAAAAATATAACTGCTTTCACGTAAGCTGTAAGCAGTGACTACTTTTTAGACACCCTCTAAAGCTTTGGCTCAGATCAAATAGCGCTTCTGCTACGCAAAGTGAGTTAAAACTGTCTTAAACAGTATCTGAAACAAGATTGCCTTTAGATATACATTCTAAAAGCGAGTCAATTTAAAATAAATTTTTCCATTATCAGAAGAGACAATCATATTAAATTTGTCTCCATAAAATGGGTTAAACCCAACCTTTGTCGAAGCTGTCACAATGCATTCGGTCACCATACCATCAATCACACTGTCTAATTCTAAATTAATCAGGGTCGAAGGGGTCAGCCAAGACACGATCAATCCATTGTCTACGGATAAGTAATTTGCGATATCTGTAAAAATTCCGTTTTCATTTTGCATGCATAAAAATGAAGCCGAGCATACTCCAAATTGTTTGCCCTCTTTCGAATAAATAGGGGCTCTGCCTGCCAAATAACTTGAATTGATAGTCGAACTATTTTCAGCGAGATTCGAAGTAGGAATCGAGATCATGCTATTGATGAAATCACTGACATAAAGATAATAGACCAGTTCTTTTTTCTTTTTCTTCACCCCCTGCCGATCCAAATGATCTAGTACATGAGGATGAGCGACGATGCGATTATCGTCACAAAACGTTTGACAAAAGCTAGTCGTATGGAAAAAAAACAGGCTAATCATCAAAAACATTGTTTTTAGCTTGAGACTCAACATAAACATTCACTCCTTTAATTTCTAAACGGATTCATAACCTTAATGAACATGAGGTCTTTTTTGTTCATGTAACATCTTTTGCCTTAAAATGCACACATGAAATCATGTTTTATGAAGTAGAGGAATCCTGGAATACCTCTCATAAAGGTTTATAATAATCTCAGAAATTGGTAATATCGCCTCCTTCAAGATCTTATTAAAAGAGAGAATATGAAAAATTCCCCACCAAAACCGTTTGAGCATTTTCTAAGGCCTTATCTGTTTGTGCTCAAAGAAGGAAAAGAAATCAATGAAGATTTTCTTGATTACTCTCTCTTACTCTTTAAAGTGGGTTTTGCAGATGTTTTGCCTTCACCTCACAATGTGAAGTCTGTTAAGTAGAGCATTCAAAAAATGTTCTGAACATCTCATTGATGAATCGAAAATGGCAGGAATTCATTTTCTTCCTCTTTTTTTCTGTTGACAGTTCAGTTTCGTCATGGAGTCATCAAATTCAGTGTTCATTTCCTCCACAAGTTGATCTTCCCTCTCTCCCCAACCTCCCCATAATTCGTAACGTGGAATTTTTACATGATGGAGAAAATATTCATCTCGAGTCCAGTAATGGTTAATTTTCAATTTATCCACAAGAATTTCAGTACTTAAATTTCTTACTTGTTCTCCATTTGTATTGATGTGATAATGACCTGAACGATACTGACAGTAATGTGGATCTATGCATTTTCTTACATAGCGAGGTCTCACAATCGATTTAAAGTAGAAATTCTTAGGATGGTATGTAGGTAGTCTATAGAGAAGTGTTTCAATCATTTTCTCATTCCGTTTGATTTTCTTCACATGAGAAGTTCCATAACACTGCCAGTTAATACAAATTCCGGCGGCATTCGAAAAATAGAGATCTAATATTTTTAAAATTGAATTGGAACCAACCGGAACAATGAACTCATCCAAATCAATGATGGCAAGCCATCGAGTAGACTTCTCACATCGCCTTAAAGCATCATTATAAGCTCCCACTTGAACCTCATAGCTATATCGGATAACCCCTTTTTGATCTAAAGCTGAAGGCCACTCTGTCAACTCTACAATTCCCTTTTTTATATAGGGTTTAAGAACGGCTAAATAATCATCGGAGCTATCGTTATTATAAAGCCAAAAATGTTCAACTCCCATGCACATATGATAATCAATCCATTCTTTTATATAAGGCCCTTCATTTTGAAAGATTGCGCAAATAGACAACTCATACCCATGACCGATTAAAGGAAAATAAAGAAATAAAAAAAGAAAGCTGCGCATCATACCTCAAAACATAAAAAGCAGATTGAATAATATCCACACACGCTTTAAGATGAGGAATAAAATCGTGCAGCTTTTATTTTATTTTCATAATCTTAGGCCGAACGGATGACGAAATTTCCCCATTTCTGCCAACTGAAACAAGTGCATATTTAAAGATTCTAGATGAGTCATTGGTACGAATTTTCATTGCGAAACGACGTTTGCCTTGAGAATTTTGAATTTCTCGAATCATTTTTTGAGTTTTTCGGTTAATCAATCGAAAAGCCATGACCTCATTATCTCCAAATTCAGGAGCTCTCCATCGGAGGGTGTCAATATATCTGGCAAAAGGAATCTTGGCTCTTTGTACGCTATACTCTTTCGTTTGTGTTACGGTGACATTTTGCGGAGGAGGCACAAAAAGCACAAATTGTGGAGTATTATATTTGCTACTGCTCCCGACCGGCAATCCAGCTCCCAATTGACCATACGAATTCGAGCCCCAGGCCCATGCATCTCCACCGATTCCTAAAGCTAACGAATGGGAACATCCGCCCGCGGTAAGGGAGAAAGTGCCGTTAATCGATTTTGGAAAAAGGCTATTTGTAAAGGAACCATCCCCCAATTCACCCGAAGAGTTATTCCCCCAAGCACATTCTGTCCCATCACTCTTAATGGCAAGTGAATGATATCCTCCTGCTGCGATAAACGCCACATTACTCAACCCCCCCTGGACAAGAACGGGTTGCCATTGATTGGTTGTATTGCCGTTTCCCAATTGACCAGAAAAGTTATTCCCCCAAGCATACACCTTTTCGTCACTCTTGAGAGCTAATGAATGCTCGCTTCCTGCTGCAATCGCTTTGATGCTAGTTAAAAGATTGGTTGCAACAGGTTGATATTGGTTAGTTGTACTGTTGTTTCCTAACTGACCGGAGCCATTGGCTCCCCAAGCATACACCTTTCCATCATTCTTAAGAGCTAACGCATGATACTGCCCTGCCGCAATAGCAATCACACCTGAGAGATTCAAGACTTTTTGGGGGGTAGAGTAAGTTGATTTTACGTTGTTGACATTTACACCCACTTGACCCAAAGAGTTATCCCCCCAAGCCCACACATTGCCATCTTTATCAAGAGCTAGTGAAAACTCTCCTCCTCCTGCAATAGCGATAATATTTTGAAAATTCACGATCTGCGTCGGGGTATTCGCATTTGACGTCGAACCGATCCCTAATTGACCTTTATTATTTAATCCCCAGGTCCATACAGTACCATCTTTTTTGAGAGCCATTGAATGGTAGCTTCCTGCTGAAATGCTAGTGACATCTTTTAGCCCTCCGATCACTTGGACGGGGTAATTAAAATTAGTGTTATTACCATTTCCTAATTGACCATAAGAATTATTCCCCCAAGCCCACACATTACCATCAGATCTAAGTTCTAACGAGTGAAAGCATCCTGCTGCTATAGAAATTCCGGGTAAATTAGTATCTTGAAAAAGAGAAACGTTTTTCGAAGCCTGATTACCTATCGCAAGAAAGAGCCTTCCATTAAATATGGAGGAATAACTCAGGCTGTATGGGCTTTTCCCTACGGAATACGTAGACCTTCCCAAATTATCACCTGTATTGGTGTCAATGCGAAAACAAGAAATCTTATTTGAAGAACCATCACCCGAAGAGAGAAATAATTGGTTTTGAATCATTGGTGAATAGGAGATAGCGCATGGACCATTTCCTCCGGTTATAAAAGGAGAGGTTGAGATTTCTGCAAGTTCTCCTGTTGTCGTCTCAACTTTAAAGACTGAAAGATTGTTTGAATCTCTATTTGCGACAGCTAGAAACAAATGATCATTTACCAACGGAGAAAACGCGACATCAGAGGGGGTTTTTCCAACCGTATAGGGAGAACCTGGAACGGATGAAAGCGCTCCAGTTTCAGTATTTACGGAAGAGACATAACACTTTGGCTTATCTAAGGTTACTACAGAGAAGAATAACTGCCCATTAACAATAGGAGAAAAAGCAATTCCTTCTGGTCTATCTGGAAACGGCGCATCTAAAATTTTAGTCAATTGCCCCGTTAACGTGTCTACGTTAAAAAAAACAACATTGTTTGAATAGACGTTTGTGACGGCAAGAAAGAGCTTTCCGTTAGGAAGTAATGGAGAATAAACGACAGCCCATGGATAATTACCCCCTGATGAATAGGGTGAGCCAGAAACCGTGTATAGTTCATCGGTATTAGGATCTACTTTATAAACATAGACTCTATGTTTCCCATCCTCCGCTAGGGCAAGAAATAAATTTTCACCGATGATAGGAGAGAAAGCAACAGCACTAGGATAGATCGAGTTGCCTAAGTTAAAAGGAGATCCACTAATTTGTTTAGGGATAAAAGTATCAGAGGGAATTTGAAAGATTGAAAATGAGTGACTAATATCATTAGCTGTGGCAAGAAACAATTTTCCATTAACGTTAGGAGAGTATGCGACCCCGTCTATGTATGCTCCTATCGAAAGAGGATCGCCAGGAGCCGCAGTGAGTTCCTCGCCAACGTCTGCATAGATCTCGACGCCCCAAATCATGACAAAAAAAAGGCACCAAGCAACTATTTTTTTTGTTTTTGTCATGTTTCTTCCTTCATTATTCACTCACCTTACGCACCAAGCGTGCGTAAGGTGGATCATTGAAAAAATTCTAGGTAAAAAAATTTTGTGAGACAAGAAGCCTACTGTAAAACCTGCCTTCAGATTTTTTGGGTCTTTGATTGTTCATGCAACCTCAAAGACAAAAACAGGAAGACAGGTTGTAAGTTCTACATAATCAACAAGGCGAATACGAAAGCAAAAAGGGCAAAGGATTCAATAATCCCGATTGCTGCAAAACACTTTCCATAGACACCCGGTGATTTTAGCGATGCTTGGATCCCCGTCGCACACATCTTTCCTTGATAAATCGAAGAAAAAGCAAAGGCCATTCCCGAAAAAATCCCAATCGCTATCGCTGAAATCGGCGACAAAGTTCCAGCTTGTATTGCCTTGCTCATCTGAAGCATCAATAGAAAGCCATAAATCACCTGCGAAGAGGGGGCAGCAGCCATTCCAATAAATTTACCATGTCCCTCTTCTGAACGGGCCATCGCCGCATGTGAAGCAGCTCCCGCTATCCAACACCCAACGCAACATCCGATACAACTTAAGCCCAGTGCAATTGCCGGACCTACCATATTGAAATCCATCATGATTCTCTCCTAGTGAAGACGTTATGAGACTTTCTCTATCACTTTTTTTATTTCCTAAACTCAATTGACCAAAAAAGTCTACTCTCTTTTTAATAACTTAAGGGGTTGAAACTGCTTGCCGCCTCCTTCAAATGAATAGTGGTACCATTCCAAAAAGTTAAGACGCAAACCATGGATAATCCCACTCATCGTTCCTAAGATGATATTCACAAAATGGGACACTAAAATCAGCAAAATCCCAATGATTAAAGGCATGCCGCTTGCAATTTCATTGATTGTCGAACCGACAATCGCTCCTGCTAACCCCAGCGCATACAAACGTAAATAGGATAAGGTATCGGCAAAAACCTGGATTAACACCATGACCTCAAATATCCCCGTCCAACCATGACGAATGATTGACAAAATCCAGGCAACTCCAATCCCCGCTAACATTAATTGAAAGCCAAACGCCCCTCCTTTCATTAAATCAACTCCCCCAACATAATTAAGAAGACTCGGAGTCCCAAGATAGGAGGGAAAATAGAGGTAAGCTCCAACGAGAAAAGCCACCCATCCCATGTTCTGCCAGTTGCGAAGCGTATAGCGGATAAGAGATAACGTTAGGTGAACAACTCCAATAAACAGAGCAAGCTCAAACATCACGTTATCGGTCAAACGATTAAGAATCAATGGCCCGGTCTTTGGATCGGGAGTAAAACTCACAAATTCGTGAGGATCATTCACCTCTTTTAGCTCGGGATATTTTCTGATCCAATCCTGCACAGCCGGATCGTGATGCTGTAAATAATAGGCAGCCCTTTTTTCAGCAAGCCACTGAACTAAAGAGATTTTTCGCAATGGATTATCCAACGCAATTTGCATCCCAAAGAAAGAGGTCATTAAAGTTCCCCACACGACGCAACCAACACATAGCACGGTAAAAAGATTCAAGACTCGCTTCCCTGCACCTTTAAGATGTGGAAATTTATAGCGTAAAAACAGAGCTAAAGCCAAATAAATCAACCCATAGCCGGCATCACCGATAATAAAAGCAAAGAAAAGGGCAAAACCACCCAATACCCACATCGAGGGATCTTTATCTGTGATCGAGGGAGTATCATAAATATTGACAAGATCTTCCCCTAGCCGCCCCAGCCCATGATTTTCTAAATAGGTCGGAACAACATCTGCTGACTCAATGGCCACCTCTTCCGAATAGACGTTTAAATTCCCTAAAATCTCTTTTAAAGATTCGACTTTGTTTGTAGGCACCCACCCCTCTACACCAAAAAGTTTTCCATCCATTGCTTGCTGAACATAAGTTTGTGCGTTGTATAAATGATAACGGTTCAGCTTTTCAACTAACGCATGATGCAAAAATTCATTGTGTTTGGCATATTCTTTAAGAGCCTGCTCCGTTTGATGATATTCTGCTTGGATCTTCTCTTGACGCCTTTTTAACTGACCCAGTGAATGATCAAACTTCATTTCAATCATCCGTTCATAAGAGACGGCTCTATCGTTGAAAGCAATGTAATAATCCAATCCATGATCAGAGGTGACAAACACAAGATTTTCAGGCTGAGGATCTTCATCAAAAAGATTGGGGCGTGCGCAAAAAAATTGAATTTTACACTTTCCTTGTTTCTCTATGTAGCGGATGTCATCAAATGAATAATCGCCAAATGCCTCAATCCGAGAGATCTCAAGCCGTGTTACACGGATTTCTTCTAGCAATTTTTCATTCTTTTCTTGCAAACCAAGAATTTCATCCACCACTTGATCAGCATCCAGGCTTATGTCATTTTCTTCTTGTTCCCTTAAAGGTAATCCACGCAAAACCCGAATAGATGCTGTGAGTCGGTGGACATCTTGAGGAATTTCCTTATGAAGGCTTTGGCTTGGATCGATAAAGTGAATAACGCCCCTATTCTGAGCTTCTTGAAAAAAAGCTTCTTTATCCTCTTGTAATCCAATAAAAAGAAATTTGCGTACATCTTCGCGCATTAGCTGCTCTCCTTTTCTTTCAGCCGCACAGAAGCTGCCGCTAATTTTCCCGCTTCAATCTTAGTCTTTGCCACTTTCGCTCGCGACACTGAAGCCAATTCCTGATCCCCTAAAAAAACCTTCACTTTTCGAATGTTATCAAGGGCGCGAGGAATTAAAATTTTTTCAAATAAATTTACCCGAATTGAGACCTCGCGCCACTCTTTTTCTAGCGCTTCTCGTTGTTCATAAGCCACCTGAACATGCTCTCGGAGTGCGGTTAAATGACGCAATTCAACCACGGCTGCATCGACCCATGGAGGAGTTTCAAATAAATGATAGGTGAATTCTTCAAAATCAACCCCTTCAAAATAAGGGACCTCAACGCCTGCAATATTTTCGTAATGTTTGTGTAATTGCTTAATTTTAACAGCGTTAAGAGGATCAATTGTTGTCCTTGTTGTAAGGAGCGCGCTAAAAACATTCACTTGCTGCCGCTGAACCTCTAACTCCTCCTCCAATCGATGAATTTCATGGCGAACTTCATTCACTTCGGCTTGAAGCATCGCTTTTTTTAGCTGCAGTGTTGGCAAATACTTTTGGAGCTGAGCCAAATGCACCTGTTGGTTACGCAATTCATTTTTTGTCAGTTTAATTTCCGCCACACGCCACCTTTCTAAACAACTTGTGCTACTTTAGGCCAATATTTATTGACAAGACTTTGTTTAATTCCAACTTCACTTGGTTGAAAACACTCTGCCAGAGTCTCCCAGCCAAGATCTAAGGCTTGTTCCAAAGTGTAGTTCACCTCAAGATTCATCATCCGCTCTTCAAAAAGATGGGAAAACGCCAATAATTTTTCATCCCAGCGAGACAATTTAAAACCCATCGATTGTCTTTCTCTTGCCTTCTTTGATTCAGCGTACAACCGAATCATCGCATTGGCTAAATCTCCATGATCTTCACGTGTTACTTTTCCTATGACAAGCTGCTTGAGACGCGACAGAGAACCAAAAGGATCAATCCGGCCATGATGCAAATAAAACTGTCCTTCTGTGATATATCCCGTATTATCAGGAACAGGGTGAGTGACATCGTCGCCCGGCATTGTCGTTACACCAATGATGGTAATGGATCCACTCCCTTCAATGGAGACAGCTTTTTCATAACGAGAAGCTAGATCGGAATAAAGAGAACCCGGATACCCCCGATTCGATGGAACTTGATCCATCGTAATGGCGATTTCTTTAATTGAATCTGCAAATGAGGTCATATCGGTTAATAAAACCAGGACATTTTTTCCATCTGTGGCAAACCGCTCTGCGCAAGCCAACGCCATATCAGGAACTAATAAACACTCCACGGCCGGATCTGTTGCGCGATGGATAAACATCACGGTTTTATTCATTGTCCCGGCAGCTTCAGCATTATCAATAAAAGCTTGGTATTCTTTAAAGGTCAATCCCATTCCCCCTATCACGACAACGTCAGCATCTGTTTGATTGGCTATACGCATCAACAACAGATTATAAGGCTCCCCTGCAACCGAAAAAATGGGGATTTTTTGAGATTTGACAAGGCAATTAAACACATCGATCATGGGGATATTCGTTCTCACCATATCGCGAGGAACAATTCTTTTCACCGGATTGAAGGATGTCGAGGCTATGTTAATCGCTTCACCTATAATCTCCGGACCCGCATCAACGGGTTTTCCTGCCCCATTCAATCTGCGGCCTAAAAGAGAGTCACCGTAAATGGCCTGCATCTGCCGATTGAGAAAGGTCACCTTATCACCCGTCCATATTCCCCGGGTATTTTGGAAAACCTGAAGGGTGACTTGATTTCCATCAATGCGAAGAACAGAAGCATAGACACTGCGTCCATCTCTTAAATCGATGCGCGCTAATTCTCCCAGTCCAACCCCCTCGGCAGCAACTGTGATTAAGTTTCCACGCATACTATTGATTCTATCGTACACAATCTTCATGTCAATTGCTCTCCTGAGGAATCTTAAATTTGTTTTTGTGCTTGGTCAATCATCTGTTCAATAGCAGTAAACGCTGCACGATAAGTTTCTGATTGAAAAGGCATAAAGTTCATGTTTTTGATGTGGTTCTGCAATTGTAAAAAGAATTCACGGGCTTTGTCATGCGATGTAAAAGAGAACCCAGAGTCAAAAATACGATTGATTAAAACGAAAAGAGGAATTTGCCGCTTAAGGGGACAGTAAGCGTCTTCCTTATCAAAAGCATTTTGCTGCAAGTAGCTAAAATCGTAAAGTTCGGCTTTGAGATAAAGGATCATATCACTTAATGCGGTCCCCTCTTCTCCGACAACCTCCATTCGTTTTCCAATCTCATTTCCTTGAAACAATATGCGGCGTGATTTTTTCACCATTTCATCCCACCCTTCAATTTGGTGGCTTAATTCCTTCGATACAACATCAACGTATTTAGACCAAGAAATCAATGGATCTATTGCGGGATAGCGGCGTGAATCGGACCGAGAACGAGAGAGCCCTAAAAAAGCACCAACAACAGAGAGGGTAGCCTGTGTCACAGGTTCTTCAAAGTTACCGCCAGCTGGAGAGACAGCCCCTCCAATTGTAATGGAACCCGGCTTTCCGTGACGCAGGGAGACAACCCCTGAGCGCTCATAAAATTCAGCAATACGGGAAGCTAAATAGGCCGGGAACGCCTCTTCCCCGGGAATTTCTTCCAAGCGCCCAGACATTTCACGCAGCGCTTGCGCCCAGCGAGATGTGGAATCAGCCAATACTAAGACATCCAAGCCCATTTGGCGATAGTATTCTGCAATGGTAATGCCCATATAGATCGATGATTCTCGAGCAGCAACAGGCATTGAAGAGGTATTGCAAATAATCACAGTTCGCTTCATTAATGTTTCACCAGAATGGGGATCGATCAAGTGAGGAAATTCTCTCAAGACTTCGACAACCTCGCCGGCCCTTTCACCGCAGGCAACAAACAACACAATATCAACCGAGGCATACTTAGACAAATGATGCTGCAGCACCGTTTTTCCGGCACCAAACGGCCCGGGAGTGCAAAATGTTCCCCCCTTCATCAAAGGGAACTGAGTATCAATAATCCGCTCTCCGGTATCCATCATCTTTGTTGGCTTGATTTTCTCCCCTTGAAGCATCGCACTTTTAACCGGCCATTTTTGAACCATGGTAAAAGAGATCTCTTTTCCGAACTGATCCACTCCTTTAGCAACAACCGTGTCGATATTGTAAGAGCCAGATGGAATCACCCATGTCAGCTTATAAATGCCATAACAGGAAAAAGGGATCATGATATGATGGAGGAAACGCCCCTCGTGTGTCGTCCCTATGCTATCACCTCTAATCAATTCATCGCCTATTTTGGCCGCAGGTTCAAAATCCCAATGGCGGTTACGATCCAGGGCGTTTAGGTAAAGACCCCTTGGAAGAAAAAAACCGGCAATGTCTGCAACACTCACCAATGGATTTTGCAGACCATCAAAGATTGAACTTAATAAACCAGGGCCAAGCTCCGCTTCAAGCAAATCCCCTGTGAAATCAACAGAGCTATTTAATTTAATCCCTTTTGTGTCCTCAAAAACCTGAATTTTAGCTTCATTTCCTAAAATTTCAATGACTTCTGCTTTCAACTTCACACCATCTGAGTGGACCATTGCCACTTCTCCCTGCCGAATATTTCCTTCAAATTCGACTTGTAAAAGATTGCCAAATGCTTTAACAACGCGTCCTTTGGCAAACTCACTCTCTGGGGATTCAACCATTTGTTTCATGCTCGTCCTACTATTATCTTATCGACAATTTGAATTCCTTTATCTTTGTCTAGCTCAAACCACTTTTCAACAATCATGTACTGAACAAGGTAAGCTAGAATACGCTCAATCGAAAATGTATCGGCCATGTCAACCATATTTTCAACTTTCTCAAATCGGTATTGATCTAATGCCTTTTGCAGAGCCATGGCATTGTCTCCATCTTTATCAAATATCCCCTTAAGGTCCCGATATTTTTCAGGAGGCTCATATGTTGCAGACTGTTGCTGAGCCAGAAGCTGGGCGATCAAATCTTCTTCAGGGTCTTCGTATTGGAACTCAACATTTAAATCACGCCCTAGCTTCTTTGCTCTAAACGCCGTCATGACAAGACGCATTTCACGTTCAAAATGAAGATAGGAACGTAAAAAAGGGTCTTTGAGAGTTCCAGAACTTTGAAAGTATTTAGCTAATAAAAATGGAAAATGATGAAGGCGATCTTCGGTTTTGGCATATCGATCAACAAAATCATACACATAATCGGGCAATCCAGTCCGCATCACGAGAGCTTCGCCTATCTCAAAAAGAGAAAGCTTACCTCTTGGATCCAGCTCTTCTTCACGCCAAAAGGCACGTAAATTGAGAATGTCATAAAAACGGCGCAGAAGAAGCGTTTTTTCCAGATCTCTTTCCGTTAAATTATCAGAGAGTAAAATCTCCAGCCTCTCAAGAGAAATCTCGGGAGGGGCATCAAACGACAAAAGAGGAAGGAGCGTTCCAACAAAGTAATACTTCGCCATCTAACCTCTTCTTTTAGCTGAAAATTAATTTACGAAAATCTTTGCGCATGTAATGGGCAAGAAGTTCTTTGATTGCGCCCTCAGTTAAATCGATGGTCATTTTTTTTCCGATCAATTTCACTTGAGCTCCGCCTCCAAACCCTCCCACTTCCAATGATTTTCCCTTTAAACGCTTCCGGACATTTTCGATTAAAAGAGCATTGACATCCTCTATTGATACAGCCCGGGGAATAATGGCTGAAAGATCGCTTGATAATCCATCTTTTTCCAGTGCTTTTACGATCGCATTAATCAATTCGGCAATCACCTTAGGATCTGTCATCTCTTTTTCAAGAATATTTTGTAATTCCTCATTGAACAACTTGTGTTCAATTTCCTGACGCAATCCTTCAACTGTTTGTTTTGCAGCTTGTTGCAAAGAAGACTGGAAAACATTGCGCTCTTGCTCAATTTGCCCACGCGCTTGTTTGATCATCTGTTCAACGTGGTGCTCTCCTTCCGCTTTAATTGCATCGGCTTTTTTCCTTGCCTCTTCAATAATATGTTGAGCCTCTTTTTCGGCAGGCTCTAACGTATCATGACGCAATTTATCGCAGATTTTCTGGATTTTATCTTGTCCTTTTTCCAATGATCTCATGTCGTGCCACTCAAGATAAGGGGTTTTGACTCTCTCTTTGCTTCTCTTTCGCTCTTAAGATCGATCTATTTGATTCAATGGATCGCAATAAAGACCCTAAGGATCAAGATGAAGCATGTTTATTGATTATGCCGAACTTAAGAATCTGTTCGCTATCTATGATCAGATTTTTAAGGTCTTTCGGTATAAACACGGCATTGTAACCTGAAGGAAGGTAATATTCAACTTAAAAATAAATGGTTATTTATGATAAGGTTTATTCCTTGAAGTTTCCTAAAAAAAAAGTGATGACACTTGATGGAGAACGAAAATGAAGAAGATGTGTTGTGTTTTATTGACAACCAGTTGTTTTTTGACATCCTCAATCAATGGACAATCCCTCCCTTTTAATAACCCTCAGGCAGTCAAAACTCTACGAGAGAAAGAAGAAGGAATCGTCAACTTTACTCCTCCAGCAGGCTGGATGCTCGCCGACCAAAACTCCTTACCTGGACGTGTGAGAACGATGGTTGTAGGAAAAGGACTCTCTAATTTTCCCCCTTCGCTTAACATAAGCTCTGAACCATACAAAGGAACCCTTAAACAATACCTTAAAACAGTCAAAAACATTAATACAGCACAAGGGTATGAATGGAAAGATCTTGGAACAATTCAAACCCAAGCCGGGCTTGCCAGCCTATCTCAAGTTGACACTAAAACTCAATGGGGGACCATCCGTCTCATGCATGTCATTTTGGTGAAAAACGACAATGTGTACATTCTGACCGGATCTGCTTTAAAGGATGAATTCCCCACTTTTTATAAAGATTTTTTTAATGCGATGAAGTCATTAAAAGTGAATAAAGACATCTACGAAACCGTGACAAATATTCAAGAACGCAATCAATTAAAAACCACTGTTGAGCGCTTTAAGAGAGAATTCGAACAACTTATTGAGATGAAAGAAAAAGAAAATCCTGGGATGAATCCCCAAGAGGTGCGTGAGGCTGTTTTCAAAAGCGATGATTTTCAAAACACGATGTGGAACCCTTTTAAAGAAGCGACGAAACAAAAATATGCCCATTTAGGACCTGAATGGCAATCTCTCTTTTTACAAAAAATAGAAAATGAGTTAAAAAATTAAACCAATAACCCGCTGCACGCATAAAAACCTGAAGACAGGTTCTAAAACCTCTGCCAAGCTCTAAAGACCTATCCCAAGGAGGATACTTATGTCTATGCTCAAGAAAATGATCACGCTGTTTACCATCGCCGCACTCTTCGGATTATCCACACAGGAATTAGAAGCCATCGCTTATGTCACCGATACCGGAGGATATGCCTATGATGAATCACGCGCTGCAACAAATTTAGCTCCTGCCATTGCTCTAGGAACTGTCGCGATTGTCGGCATTATTGCCATTGCTGTACAAAATTCCCACGACCATTCTTCCTCCTCTTCCTCCTCTTCTTCTCGTGGAAGTTACCATGGACACTTTAGCACAAGCAGCTACTAATAAGCGGTTCAACATCTATGATGTGGCTATTTTGCTCCTATAAATTGTCTAGGGCGTGTCATCAATTGATGACACGCCCTAGACAATTTATAGCACCAAAACAGCCCATCAAAGATATTGAAAAGATGTTTGTAAAGCGTGTCGAAAGTTTAAAATCAAGGACCTCCTCCTTTGCTTAATAGAAATAATTCAAAACACTTGGTCCTCTTTTCTTTCTTCATTTTTCGACACATTGCCTCCATTTTCTCCCTAGTATTAATCGCTAGCTGTTCGACTCCTTCATGCCGAAAATGGGAAATCAATAAAATCATCACTCAAACGCCCTGTTTTAACGGAGTAAAACTCATATTGGAGCCCGACTCTGATTTTTCAAATTTAGAACTTGAGATGGTGCGTAATCGATCCGGTATTTGGTTTTATATCAATCTTCTCTTGCTTTCAGCGCCTCCCCAACAAAGCGATCCTCACCGAACAACAATCACCATTTACTTTGAAGAACAAGAGCCTTGGATTGTACATCCCTATCTGTTAGAGGGTAGACAACGCCTACTTCTTCCCGGCAGCGTTGCGGACACTCTTATCCAAGCTCTAATTGAAGGACAATCGTTCACTATTCAAATTGGTAGAAGCTCAACTGCTGTAATACCAGACAATTTTATGAAACTCTACCAGCAATTCATCGAACTTCCGATTGAAGAAATTGTTCCAAGCGGTCAGTCAGCTGAACGATCTAGACATTGGATTGATCTAGAGGAAACGCTTGATCAAATCAAGAGCTGGCCTCTTTTTTCCCTCACCGCGCCTTTCACAAGCTCTCTTTAAGGGCGTGGTTCAGAATCTGTTTTTAAGACCCTGTCTCATATACTCATTCAAGCTCAAGGTGCGAATGTAGGCTGCGTCAAAGGACTCGGGCTTGAATGAGCGCCTATTTATTGTAAGCGTTGTGAAGGGAGTTCCTGATCATTGCCATACAAATGTAAATATTCCAATGCAGATTGATAAACAAGCGGAGGCTGTTTTCCAGAATATTCCTTGAATTCTACTTTTGATAAGTCAACACCATGTTGATGAAGCATTTTTAATGTATTCAAGCTTTGTGTTCTCGAAGGTTGGTAATGACCGCTTTTGTTGGATAAAGCAACAATTTTCCCATTTTGGTCGGTTTTAATTTCCCCTCCTCCCATAATAGCAGCTCCTCCAAGGAAACTCGTATGGTGAAAATGATGTAACATCTGTGTTCCCGCATAAAAGACCCCTTTAGGATCGATAACAAAAATTGCCCAGCCTGTTCCTGAAGCAAGAGATTTTTCCTCTTCTGTATGAAAAGGGACTCCTTTTCTAAGCATTTCCCCCGACCGAAATTCAATTTTAAAGTCAGAACGCTCGGCTGGATTGCTAAGATAAGTCACGTTATGATTTTTTTTACCTGGAAAATGATGGTTTTCTTCGAGAACTTCGGTGAAAAAATGAGGCTCTACGATTTTACCTTCTACCCCAAAGTTCTTTTTCATCTCTGCCATTCCAGCAACAATCCCTTTCACTTTGTGAATACTTTGCCTCCATTTTTCCCTGTTTGCTCGATTTTTATCAGAGGGTTCTGTTGAATGTGCAATGCTCTCAAAGTTATCGTAAAAATGGGGTAAATCGATTTCGTTAGAGACTTCCTCAATAGGATCAAGTGTGGTAAAGGGAGGGAGAATTCGACGGATTAATTCGCCGCCAAGACAATGTTTAGGTCTTGGGGTTATTTTAATATGTTTTTGTTGTAAATTCTGTTTGATTTCTTCTGAATATATTGAATGGGGATCCAATTGTTTTCCTATTGAATCCAAAGCAGGTTTGAAACGTAACCTCTTGACCTTTTCAATCTTGTGAGATGATACAGACTTTGAAGTCCTACCATCTACTAGAGGAGGATGAGAAGTTATAAAAGAAAAAGATTCAGCATGAAAGCGATTAAAATCTGCATTCATAAAAACTTCATTGTTAAATTAAGAGTGTCTTTCTAACTTAATTTAAAATGATTATAATTTATTTTTAATAAAAATTTGATTTAAATTATTTAATTTTTTTTTAATTTAATATATAAATCATCTTTTTTAGAATAAGCGCTCTTGCAACAGGATTGCATATGAACCTGTCCCGGTAAAATGTCATCTCATTTTGGATGATGAAATTTTAACCCAATAGGTTCATGATCAGTCAATTGGTCACTCATGAATGTGAGTTGATCAGAAGCAAAAAACTCATCAGGTCGTGAGAGCGGATAATCGATCTGCGGCCTCTTTACAACTTAACCGTTCTTTTGGATCTGTCTTCATAAGATCGCAAGCGATCTTTAACATGCCGATACGTCGTTTTTTATCTTTGTTTAAAAGATTCTGACAATTCTTTATTTCTTTTATCTTGTTCTGGATGATGTTTTGAATGTCAACCTCCTTCATCGATCCAAAATATTTTAATGAAGGAAGCTTTCCTCCAACAATTTCAAAAACTGTCACTCCTAATGAAAAAGAATCAATTTTTGGATCCGCAAGAGTCTTCCAAACGGCCTTCGTTTTCCCATTTTCTTTTTTCAATGCTTCTGGAGGCAAGTAATCAAGAGTGACCACTTTAATCTTCTCCCCGGTACCCACAGTGCCTCCAAAATCTGTGAGTTTCCCCTCAACAGGTTGTGTTTCACTGACGTTGCCTTTTATCAAAAAATTTGCCGGCTTCATGTCCATGTGGACATAACCCATCTCGTGCAGATAAGCTAGGCCGAATGCGACATCTTTTAACGCGTGTAGTTGCTGAAAACTGTTGACCCCTTGACCTTTCAACTTATCCCCATCGCCATCCATCTGTTTCTGAAACATGACCAAGACCGGTTTTTCCCCTTGTTTTGAAGTCATCACCTGGCATAGATAAGGTGGAACTAGACAAGAGCGACCAATATGATCCTCTGGTTTTGCCTTATGTAATATCTCGAGCAATTTGACTTCTGCTTTTGCCTCTTCGACCACTTTTTCCGCCTTAAGAGAGTTTAAAGTGTTCGTTTTCACCTCTAATTTAACATGGCGGACAAGATCATTTAACTTAATTGCCGTGGAGGCTAATTTGAAGGAACCTTCTCCAAGTTTTTTCCCTTCCGATACAAGAATTTGATTGTTGTGAATGACAAAAGCATGATGTTTGATCGATTCATTAAAAATGGTGACGTCATCAGAATTTTTCTCTAGCTGCTCGCCAATTGCAATGAATGTTCTGAACATCACAGCCTTCTCGTCTGAAGGCCCAATCTTACGTAGAATCTCATTCAAATGATGATAAGAGACTTTATCAGCAAGTTTGGTTAAATAAACCTTTTCCTCCGGTGACATTATTTTTTTAAAGTTCAGAAAAAGACTAAAAAATTCTGTTTTTCCCTCATAGAGGTCTAATACATGTGTGACATTCCGGTTTCCTTGCCTGAAATCTTTAACAGATGCTTCAAGAGCATTAAATTCAGTTATTAAGGATTTTTTAATTTCTTTTTTTTCTTCTATTTTTTTTTGACAATTTTCCCGTTTTTTTTTCAATTCAGCGATTTTTTCCTCTAATTCGGAGATTTCGTTCTGAAAAGATTCAATATTTCCGCTGATTTTTTTTCCCAATTCATGCGCCAACGCTAATTTTTCTGTTTGACTGTCATATGATTGTTTTAAATCTGAATGATCCTGACTTTCAGTTTTTTGAAAAAGATTCAATATGAGTTTAATCGGAGAGGTTTTTTTAGGTAAAATCGATTGCAGATTGTTTACTTCTTTTGTCATTTCTTGAAGGTACAGTTCGTGTTCGCTTTTCTTGGACTGTTGGCTCATTAATGCATCTTTTTTGAGACGTAATTCTGACTGTATAGATTCTTCCTTCAAAACGAGCTCTTCTGATTCAGCCTCAATCTCCCTTAATGTTTCTTTAAGTTGATCGATCTCCAATCTTTTTAAGCGAGCATCCTTTTGATGAGCTAAACAACGAATGATCTTCTCTATTTTCTCTACAGACTCAGGCCCCATCTCACTCAATAATTGAGAGAGCTCGTTTTCAATTTGAGTTAAAATGAGACCTTTTTCAGCAGCCACTGTTGTGATCTGATTGACTTTACTTTGAAAAAATTGAAGTTTAGTTTTCTGGTTGTTGACAAATCGCCCTGTCTTCCCCTTTTCTAATTCTTTAGTGATGCTTAAATCCTCTCCAATCACCCTCTTTAAAGAATTGACTCGTATAAAAATAGAATCGGCAGACGTTTCTTTTAACTTAAGCTCAACAATCGTCCTACCAAATAACCTATCTATAAATACATGAATCTGCTTGCTAAAATCCGATAAATTCCGATAAGGATGCAAGGTCTCTACAGCAATTTGATGTACTCGGTCATCTTGATCAAGCAATGTGATCGTCGTCTTATTAAAAAATCGTCCTTTTCTCTCTACAGGTGTTAGGAGTAGATCTTCGACCTTAAAACTTATATGCATACCAATCACCATTTATTTAATTTAAAAACATAAATGATCTTGTTTAATTATAATATAAAAAGAATTTATTTTAACTTTTTATTTAAAATAAATTTTATTTAATTAAAAATTAAATGATGATTTTGAACAGGCTTTGAGAGAATCGACAAAAAAACAGGATGGCTATTTTCTCAATCCAAGCAAGTTTTAAAAAACTCTATTGCTAAAATTTAAACTTTGCATCATAAGAAAATGGATTGAATTAATTTTGTTCACCTCTTCACGCTCATATGCAACAGATCGAGGAAAAAGGAGTCCTTTATGAAAAAACTTAGACCGCTTTTCACACTAACACTGGCTTTTACCCTTGGAACAGCTTCTATTTACGGACAGAATTCTTGTTGCCAAGAAGATGAAAATTACAGTTGTGCTTACGTAGAAAGTAGCAATACAGCAAATTGGACCGTTTATATTCCAATTACATTAATTGTCGGTGCCGCCATATGGTTTGGCCTTGCTGATCATTCAAAAAATAAGGGGAAAAAAAATGATTCCCAAGATGGCTTAGGAAGAATCATAGATTCCAAACGCATTTCCCATTCAGGCTATAGTCGATCAAACGATTACCGATCTTTGACCACTCGATCTAAAACAACGACCTATGGAAGCTTCTCCCATAGTAATTAATTTTCAATTTACCTCAAATTTTCATTGCGAAAAATTTTCTTTTTAAGACATAAATGAGGTGTAAAGCTTTAGAGGAAATTTCAAGCGTTCGAGAACCAATTTTTATTGGTAAACCAAGCTTGAATCCCCCCACCCTCAATTTGACACGCATCAAAAGGATTCAAATTATATGAAAAAAATAAAAGAGTTAGTTGCCCTAATAACAGTAATGGCATTATGTGCGACCCAAGCGCAAGCACAAGATTGCTATCAAGCAGCACCTTGCGAAACGGTGTGCTATGATGAATGCCCAGCATATTGCGACAGTGGAAAAGCCTCCTATTGGTCTGCAGCGATCCCTGTTGGAGCTATTGTTGTAGCAGCCATTATTATAGCATCAACACATAACCATCACCACCATAGCAGCAGCAGCAACGGCGGCGGTGGCGGCGGCGGCAGGCACAGTAGAAGCCTATCTAGCAGGAGCAGCAGCAGTAGCTTCTCTCATAACTAGCTTTCTTAAAAAAAAGGGCTTTTTAAGCCCTTTTTTATCATTCTCCTCACCAAATCCTTGGAACTTGTTCACAATCTTTGAAGGATGTTCTAAAAGTAACCATTGTCCTGAATCGACTCTTTAAGGAGAGTCTCAACAGACTCAAAATATTGGTCAACAAATAAAAATTGAATTCTAAGCCTCATTCCATCAACACTTTTAGCCATGATTAAGCAAAAAAATTGACCAAAAAGATAACGATAATCTAAAAGTTGTTGGCGCAACTTATCAATGGTTTCGTGAAAAAATGGATCTTGGGATTTTTCTTTATTTATCCTTTGAACAGAGGCAAGAAAGTCCTGCAAATATGTTTTCATATCACTTATATCCACTTCCATCTCATAAAAGTGGAAAGAGACATTTTCTCTTTCAAGACGCTCTTTGATTTGATCTAAAACAGAGCGCAAACGCTCCAAACGAGAAGTGTGAGACGGATCATCAAATCCCCCTATCAACCCCTGGTGGACGTGATACAATCGATGAAACAAAGGAATTTCATACAAAATATGATATTTCCAGTCTAACCGCATCACCTTTGAAAGAACATCTCCAACATAGTTGATCGTTGATGAGTAAGGGGATCCCACTTCATCACATAATTTCAGCTGTGCGACGATAAGCTCTTCACGGTTTTTCAGGACAGAGCGCGACATCAGAGGCTGCCCTATTTCGTGCAAAAGATCATCGATTTTTTGATTCACTAAACCGGCGATTCTTTCTTTTTCCAAACGATCGGCAGAAAGTGATGCTTGAAAATCATGAAATAATTCATCTAAATCATTGGCTTCATAAATCATATTGACAAGTTTTTTAGTTTTGATGGGTTCAGGCCCTACAATCCACTCTGAAAAGCCCCATCTTGAGCGGACATAAGGATTAGGATCATTCTTGAGTAAGAACGTTCGATAAGCGCTTATCGTATGCATAAGAGAGCGCAATTCTTTTCTATACTCTTTAACCCTCTCTTGAAGCTTCTCAAAACCATCTTGAAATCCCTCTTTTTTCTGATTCAATCCTTTCCACTCCAGGCTCATCTTAAAAAAAGCGTTCTTGATTTCTTGATAATAAAGATTGAAAATTCTTAAGAGATGGTCAATGTGCACTCGCCCATTAATTGCCGTTCGAATATTGGCCTCCATCGCTGCATTCATCGATGGATTCAATTCTAATAATTTTAACAGACGCAAAACATCCAAGTAGAGCTTCTGATCGAGACTGTTTTGGTTCGCTAGGATTGAAAATCCTTTTACTCTCTCGAGGATGTCATGGATTTGATGATTCATCTCTTGATATTGACGATGCCGTTTTTCAAAAAGGGCATATTGGTCAAATAGAAATTTTTCCGTCTTTTGTAAATTTTCCAATACTTGATGGTCTAGAACCGGCTGGCGAAAAGGGAGCCAATTCATCCATCCTTTTCTTTTTTGGGCATCAATTCTTTCGCCATACTCTTTTAAAGACTTTTCTAGACTTGGAATCATGCAAATCAAGTCATCTATATAATGACTCAAAATTCCCTTGATAGAGGTCGCAACATCAAAAATCCCCTCGTCCCAATGATCGATCGAAATTTGACTCACTCGCTGAAACAGCTCAACTGAACACCCCTCTAAAATCTCTGTAAAACCCCAAAAAATACGATTGATATGGCTTGTGAGAGTTTCTAATCTTACCTCCGCCTCGTCGCATGAATCTTCAGACACAACACATAAACCGATCTTTCGATTAAATTCATGAGCTGCTTCAGATAATTTAATCGATGAAAGGGGCGAAGACAAGAGAGTTTCGGGTAATTGAATTGATGATAGCTCAATGAGGTTTAAAAGGTGATAGGCAAGCCGAGCCTCCTTTTCAATAAAAAAATCTTCAATTGTTTTGACGATCTTATGATCTAGATGAATCACTCCTTGAAAATCGATAGGCTGCCAATTCATGTAAAACTCCTAAGAATGTGGGTTTTCGATTGTCCAATCATGAGAAACTGTCTTGATACTTTATTCTTCAACGAAAGTCAAGACAGAGAAAACGAGTATGCATTCAAGCTCACAACTTTTCTTCCTATTTTTTCGATTTTTTCGATCCCTTAAGCCTCAGCCTTGACAAATGGTTTTTTCCCATATTTATCAATATCGAGGCACAAATCCTCTGTCAATCCTAAGAGCATTCATGTTGCCTAAACGAAAAAAATATAAAGAGCGATTCTAAATAACTGGACAGGCCTTGGGAAATCCTGATATGATGACAACAATTAAATTTTTATTTAAAACTTTCATTCTAAGGATCTTTAATCATCATGCAAAAGGGGCGCCATCTTCAATTCCACTGTCAACATTGTGAACATCCAATTCAATTTTCCGTTTTTAACCTTGAAAAAGAGGAGCTTCTCGGCTGCCCAGAGTGTGGGTGTCATTATGACTTTAACGATGAAGTGCTCGTGAGACAATTGCGAAAATTCGAAAATTTATGCCGACATATCCAATTGTCGGAAGAAATTTTATCGAATACATCGGTAGGCATTTTTATCGGCGACCGCGAAGTGAAAATCCCCTATAAATTACTGCTGACAAGACTCAATTCAACACTCGATTTAATGGTTGGAGATCGCTCAATCACCATCACGTTTCGCATAGAACCGACAATTGACGCTCCGCCACTCGAGAATGATGCAAAAATCGTATAGCACAAGAAAATTTTAAATCTCGGGAGAATTTGAAATGAATAAATTAGAAAAATTGAGACAACTCACGACAATCGTTGTAGATACGGGGGATATTGATGCGATTAAAACGTTTCATCCGACCGACGCGACAACGAATCCAAGCTTAATCGAAAAAGCAATCCAGCAAGCGGAATATCAAAAGTTGATAGAAAATGCGCGCGAATACAGCAAAAAAAAAGCAAAGACTCCCTCTGAACGATGCCCCCTTTTATTAGACAAACTTTTTGTCAATGTCGGGGCTGAAATCTTAAAATTGATTCCAGGTCGCGTCTCGACAGAGGTTGATGCCCGCCTTTCTTTTGACGTGGAGGGCAGCATCAAAAAAGGGCTCCACCTCATCGAACTGTATGAAGAAATGGGGATTCATCGCAATCGCGTATTAATAAAATTAGCTTCAACATGGGAAGGGGGCATAGCAGCAAAAGAGCTCGAAAAACAGGGCATTCACTGCAACATGACTCTCCTCTTTAGCTTACCCCAGGCGATTCATTGCGCAGAATCTAACGTCACCTTGATTTCCCCTTTTGTTGGACGGATTTTGGACTGGTATAAAGCATTTGAAAAAGTACAAGGGTATGCCCCGACAGATGATCCAGGCGTTAAGTCTGTGACGGCGATTTTTAATTATTATAAAAAATTTGGCTACAAAACCCAAATCATGGGAGCCAGCTTCCGCAATAAAGAGGAGATCTTAGAGCTCGCCGGTTGCGATCTGCTGACGATAGCCCCCCAATTACTTGACGAATTATCAAAAGTCGAAGGGGATGTGCCACGCAAATTAGATGTAGAAATGGCCACACAATCAAATCTTCAGAAAATTTCAATGGATGAAAAAACTTTCAGGCTCCTCTTGAATGAAGATGCGATGGCAACGGAGAAATTATCAGAAGGCATTAGAGGATTTGCCAAAGCTGCTATGCACCTTGAGGCATCCCTTTGCAGAGAGTGTCACCTTTGATTTGTTTGCTAAAGTCCGCTATACACTCACAAAAAATTTCCGCAATATTAAAGATTCTGAATAGACTTCTTCGGAAACTTGCTTTGCTTGAAAAAGATGCCAAAAATGGCGGTTTTAGCAAGTCAATGAAGTTTCCGAAGAGGTCTAATGTATAGAGGATTTATACAGGAAACCCTCGTGATCAAAAATGCTGAATAGGTTTTTAGAGGGTTATTCTGTTACTGGCTCTTCTTCTGTTGAGTGAAATTCGCTCATTTCGATCCCATTCTCTTCATCTATAAATGCCTCAACCTCATTCTCCACCCCTGTTCCAATCGGCCCCATCTGACACACAATCCGATCGAGGACTTCTGTCTGTTTTTTAATTTGACTGTTTAATTGATTCAGATCTTTTTCTCGAATGATTGTGAGTACTTTGTTTGCGGCCGCTCTTTCTGTATCTAGGGCAAATGTGTTGTTTGCTAAAGGAATGGCACTTTTTCTCAAGGCAGTTAATCGCTCAAAAGTTAAAGCCAATTCTTGATTCATTGTATAAAGCTGAGTGAGTTTTTGATTGAAAGAAGAATGAACGCCCCTGATTTTGAATTCAAGATTGTCTAATTCCTTTTGAGCTTCCGCTCTTTCTTCAGTTTTTTGTTTTTGAGTTTCGGTGATTTTGCTTTTGATGAAGGTGATCCGTTCTTGTCGCCCCTGTGGGATATTATCAGTATCATCACCATATTCACTTAACAGAGTTTGCAACTCAGTATCCTCAAGATTTTGCTCTAATTTTTGAGAATGTCGGTTTATTATTTCTTGATCTTTCATTAATTCAGCTACCGCTCCCTTAGCTGCTTGATAGTCCTTAATAAGATCAGAGCATCCATTGACATCTATCTCTGAACAATTTTTTGAGGCAGATAACTGAGCAAAAACATCTGCATCGTGCTTGATTTGATTAAACTCTGTGCTTAGAAGCGGGTTGGAATTTTTCGCAAAATAACCTTTGAAACGCTCATAAAAAGACTCTTGGAGAAATGCTTTCTTAATCTCCTCAAATTTATCCCGCTTTTGCTTCATTTCATCGATCAAGCGTTGCGCTATTACATCGCCTTCAACACGTTCCTTTGCTTGATTATCTTTATCATTGACTGTCACCCCTTTTAAATGAATATCGCGCTGCAATTTCGTCTCAAAGAAAGCATACCCGGGTTTCTCTAATCCAGCTTCTATCTCCACCATCTCTTTTGGGTTCGCAATATGATAACCATACATCAATGGATTCTCGGATTTTGAAGGAATTTGATAGAGGTTCGGCTTCTCGTTTTTGCCTTTTTGATTGACAGCCATAGACAATAAATGAGTAAAAGCCCCTGCAACGTTAGTTTTATAATTAAACGTAAATGAGGAACTCTCTTTGGCTGCTTGAAAAAAACCGGGCTCGAAATCGTTCTCTTCTTTTTGGGCTAAATCACAGACGATCTCTTTGTACTTCGAGGCTAAAATAATGGCATTTTCTGGCGATGTCCCCCGTGTATAAATTGTTCGCTCAAATGAAATGGGAGGGTCTATCTCCTCTCCATTATTTTGCTGAGCCTTTACTGTATAAGTGACCTTAACAGAATAAAAGATTTTATCAGGTTCTCCATCAATCTTAAATGTTTGCACTTCAAATTTACTCTCTTGATTCAATCGGTTCTCAGCCAGATTTGCCTCAATCCTCACTTGATCTTGGTTGATCTCTGCATGTCCTTTCAAGCCTTCGACGATCTCTCTTAAAATTTTTTGATGAGGCTGACCTTGTCTTGTTTTATCTGCTGCAATCATTCTCAGATCATGTAAGGTGTCGGTCAAAGATTTCCCTGTCGGAATAGGCGGGAGATTCTCTTCAGGATCTGCAACAACCTGCGGTAGCGGACTGGATGGGGGACTATTGTTGATTCGGTCAACTTGAATGACTAAAGATGGTGGGGATTGCCCTTGATTGTTTAAAGCTGAAAGAGCAACCTTTGTAATTGCGGATGTGGAAGCGACAGAGGTGTTGGGATCAGCAGAGGTGTTGGGATCAGCAGAGGGCGTGATGGGGATGCCTGGAACAGAGTTTAAATTTGAATTAACCATAAAAAAGCCTCCTCAGCAAACAAAAAAATAATAATCAAAATAAAAACTTAATTTCAATATTGATTATAAACAAAACAAACAAAATCAAACAACTTAAAAACAACAATTCAAAAACAATAAATCATCATGATAAGCTAGGAGTGTGCCTAAAAAGTCTCATCAACTTGAATCCAAGTTGATGAGACTTTTCAAAGACGCTGTAAGATAACATTGTCGATTTCAAGTGCGTCCTAATGAGGTGAAGCTTTAGACAGGAGATTCATAAATAAGACTCCCCCAAGAATCAACATCAGGCCAATCCAAGCATAGAGATCAAGTGTTTGGTGATAAAAAAAATATCCACCCAAACTAATCAACACCATGCCAAGGCCCGACCAAGTCGCATAGACAACTCCTACAGGAATTTCCTTTAAAGTCAGGGAAAGGCAATAAAAAGCCAGACTATATCCACAAACAACAACCAAGGAAGGAAAGAGAGCTGTAAAACCTTGAGTTGATTTCAAGGCCAACGTCGCGATCGTTTCTGCGATAATGGAAATGAACAAATAAATATAAGACATGAATCATACTCCCTTTTAAGAACCTGTTCAGAATCTTTGCGAAAAATTCCGCCTTGTACTCAACCTCTAGAAAAGGTGCCTTTTCCCTCTTTTCTCGTCAAATTTTTCGACCCATTCAAGAAAATCTTTTTCTCTTGTATTTAAAAGAATACCAAATCCTGATAGGATAATGGCAAAATAGAGGCCTTCATTTGCTCTAAAAACTCAACATCTTTATCTAAAACTAGTTAAAATTAGATCTTTCTACACGATTTGCTCTTGATTGACAGTTTTTAACGATGTGTAGATAAAAAATGTTGCTTCCTCAAAGCGTTTGGAATCACTGTTTTTAACAACATGTTTAAAATCTTCGATCACATGGTTTTAAACAAGCTCTAAGGGATAAGAAGCCTTCTCAAAGTCAAGGCAAGATTTTAACTTCACACTGGAAGAGTCATGAAACATATTAAGAGTGAAAGACTTAAAAAACTAGAGGTTGAACTAACCGATCTTGAGCAATGGCTTAAGCTTGGCCTTGTTCCAAAAAAAGATATCGATAAGCACAAGGAAGAAATCGCAGCAGCAAAAAGCAAAATTGAAGAAGAAAAGGAAAGGCTTCAATTCCTTAAAGAAAGTGGAGAAGCTGAAGAATACATCACCCCTAAACGCCCTGCAACTCGGGCAGGCTACAACGAGATGCCTACAATTCCCGATATCGATATGGGAGAAACCATCGGGGGAAGCGAGACCGGATTTGACATGGAAACTGATGCGATCGAAATTGATCATACAGGCGAAGAACATGGCGATGATGAGGAAGAAGATGCAACAGAACAAGAAGAAGAAGAGGAAGATGAATCCTACTTCAGCGATCGTAACCGTTGGAAGCGCGGTGGAATTGTAGACCCTGATGCAAATGACTGGTAACCCCATCGTTCAAAAAGAAGAAATCAGTCTCTATTTTCATATTCCCTTTTGCACACGTAAATGTGACTATTGTCACTTTTACGTTCTTCCCAATCAAGAAAAACCCAAACAACAACTGGCAGAAGGGTTTCAATTAGAATGGGCCCTATTCGCTCCTTACCTTATCAACAAAAAAATTGTGACGATCTATTTTGGAGGGGGAACGCCTTCCCTTTTCGGTCCTGCCCGGATCGCCTCTATCCTGAAGATGATTAAAGGAACATGTGAAGTGATCCCGTCAGCAGAAATTACTTTAGAGGCTAATCCTGAAAACATCACACTTGAGCTCATGCAAGGGTATGCAGAGTCGGGCATTAACCGAGTCAGCATCGGGATTCAAACGCTAGATTCCATCCTCTTAAAATTGATAGGACGGTTGCATAGTGCTGAAACAGCTCTTCATGCAATCAACACTACTCTTGAGGCTGGAATTTCAAATATTTCAATTGATTTAATGTATGATTTGCCTAAACAAACAGTAGACCACTGGTCCACAACACTCAAAGCCCTTGAATCGATTCCCATCCAACATCTCTCCCTTTACAATCTCACGATTGAGCCTCATACGGTTTTCTTTAAAAAGCAAGCGCAATTACGCCCTCTTCTTCCAAATGAAGAAGAGAGTTTAGAAATGTACGAAATGGCGATCCAATCTCTTGAAAAGAGGGGTCTTTATCGTTATGAAATTTCAGCCTTTGCTCGGCCTGGATTTGAGTCACAACACAATACGGGCTATTGGAAAGGGCGTCAATTTCTAGGACTCGGCCCGTCAGCGTTTAGTTATTGGGAAAAAAAGCGTTTTCGCAATATTGCTCACCTGGGCAAGTATTGCTCGGCCTTAAGAGAAGGACAATTTCCAAAAGACTTTGAAGAACTCCTTGACTTAAACGCCCAGCGGCGCGAATTATTTGTCATTCAGATTCGTTTGAAACAAGGTGTTGAAATGAACGCCTTTACCGCCCAGCATGGGCCATTAGATCCGATCACACAACAAACCTTATTAAAACTGATTGAGGAGGAATTCTTAATGTTTAAACATCACTCTTACCTCCTAACGCATAAAGGAATTCTGTTTTATGACACGATCGCAGCTGAATTAATCTAGTGGAACATCGCATTTAAATTGACAATTTGGATTGAGGCAACGCTCTGATCATGACTCATTTTTTTTAACTTTTATAGGGCGTGTCATCATTCGCACTTTAAGCTTGAATGAGGACATCTTTTTACAAACAGTGTAGGTGATTATTTTACGCTCGTTTTAGTCGTTCTCAGCTGTTGACTCATCTTATCATAATTAATCGAGAGAGAGACAATCGCATCTGAAATCGCTTTTTTGCATTTACTAAACAGATCACTTTGAATAAAATGGCTTCGATCATCATAGATTAGCGAATAATTTAAAGGAATTAAACGAAAACGATCTTCCAAGAAGCAAACTTTGAAATCTGGCTCAAGCAGTGGATTTAAAATCTCAATCACATTATCTTGTATCCATTGTTGACACGCGATTTCTAAATCTTGGTAGTTGTTAGGATTAAATTGATAGTGCCTTATCACTTCTTGAGGGGAAAAATAATGTTCAGGATTTACAACTTGCATCTCTCTTGCGATATCATCGATGGGAAGGTCTAGATAAAAAATGGGAAGCCCCTCTAGTACTTGACGCCACCATTCAAATCGATCTCTCTCGATGGATTCAGCGTAATATCTCACGACTCCCCCTCTTTCTCCAACACATGCCTGATGCAAACGCCTAATTAATCGAGCTGATTGCGAACCATAATGATAAATTTCTATGGGGCTTCCTTGATTTTCTATGAAAAAAATTTTACCACTTTTAGCTGCGAGGAGAGACAGCTTGTCCCTAATCTGATCAGAAAGAGAACCATCAGGTGTGATCAATTCTTGCTTGGAATTCAGTTGTAAACGATGAATGTTTGAATTCATGAGATCTTCCCTAAGTTTATTTATTCTTGCAATTAGCTATTCACAATACATGGAACAATCTGGTTTTCTTCATCAACAACTCTGAACCAAATCTTGGTATTACCAACGAAAATACTGTTATAGGCACTACTTGCGCGCCAAATTTGATATTCTCCGATCCCCACCATCACTCCCTCTTCTTCAACTTTGACTTGATTGAGAGCCTCAAAACGGGTGCGGTCTACTTGAGCAACCAAACAAGGAATATTTTTTTTCTTTCCCTCTTCTCCTGTTAAACTTAAAGCGGGAATTGCAACCAATTTTACCGATAAAATCGCTTCTGTTCCACCAAAATGGGGATAATCACGGCTAGATTGTTGCATTCCAATCAATCGAATCTCTTCTTTAATTTCAGGACTTAAACCTAAATACTCCTCCTTCTCAAAGATAGCGTCAATTAAGAGTTTGTTTAATAATTCACGGCCGTCTCTGGAACTTTCAATCAGGTTTTCAAGCTTCTGATCCTGCGATTCATTGATTTCCAGGAGTTTTTTTTGAATAGCAATCTCTAAATCGTCTTTGAGGGAGGGATTGTCTGCAAATCTCTGTAATATGTCTGCAGGGTCTATGATCAAATTTTGAGAAAATCTGGAAAGGACACTTTGTCCTCTATCGGTATTTTTTAACTGCTGTTTATTCTGTTGTCGTTTTAATTTTTGTTTATCCTCTTGCCGTTCACAATCTTCAAGACTCTTCGCTACATTACTAATGTCTTGACCGTCCCCCAAACGCTTATAAATCTCTTGAAAAGCGGGTTGATTTTGAGTAGGAGTAAGCCGTGTGCATTGCATATCCATATTGTCTACTAGACGAATGATATTTAACGGATTTTCCAATAGATCTGTGTTGCTATACTCTAAACCAAGTAAGCGATCTTTATTCAGCTCTAAATCTGCAAAACGGCCCTTGAAAGCTTCTGAAGAAAGACTGACTGTAGGGAGCGTCAAGACTCCTTGTTTCCCCATTTTTTCCTCAAAGAGCGGAATAGATTCATTGAGAGCTTCTTCTATCTTTTGTTTCTCTTCTTGATTTTGGACTAAAATTTCTATAGGATAACGCACTTCGTTCGCAGGATTTTTTCTTCGATCGTAGAAATTACAAAGAACCTGCACAATATGTGCAGAATCTGTTAGGAAGCTCCCCATCGATGTATGAATTTTTGCGTTAAATTCAGATTCGATTTTATCTGCTGAATGAAAAAGAATCGCATTACGAAAATCACTAAATAATTTTTCTGTATCGACACCGGGAGAGATGATCAGTTTGTCAAACAGATCCTTCATTGGTGAAATTAAATCTGCACCCGCAATTCCATGTACAGACTTAGCCCTACAACCGACGCAAGGGTAGCCAACATCATGTAAAAGAGCAAGATTTTCGAGTAAGAAATGGGCTTCGCCTTCAGTAATTTTATACTTATTTGACATGCTCTCAACAATCTCAGGGTTTGTTGCTAAGACATCACGCGTGTAATTGGCCACATTAATTGAATGATCAAAACCATGTGAAACATATTGCTCAGGATTTTCACGGTGCTGATCAAAAGCAAAAACTGCCAACAAAGAGGAAAATTTAGCCCTTCCTTCTTTAATCGCATCGTCAGAAGAAGGAGTAAGATAGGCAAATGGAGCCGCTATTCTTTGCAAAGGCGTTTCAAGGCTCTTTCGTTCATCAACAGTTACGAAAAAATGCTTAGAGGCTTCAATTTTTTTTTCTATTTTTTCGTTAATCTTAAGGCTAACTTTTGTAGCCAACTCCATCGTTAAGGACTTTTCAGCTTTTTCAGCCTTCTTCATCGCAGCATCCAGTTGTTGTTCATAACTAGTCTCTGCATGCGCATCTAAGGTTGCACCCATGACTTCCATCTGTTCATTAACGACAAGATTCTCTGTGAAAAGAGAGGGGACAATGTCCGATATTTTAGTAAATTTGCCAGGAGAAGGAGCTTGAAGAGTTTCTTCATCAGGCGTTTCATTCCATTCAGTACGAATAGAAGGTGCAGAGCTCCTTTTGCGCATCGTATGAGCAGGCGAAACGAAGATATTGCTTAAAGAGATCTCTTTACGCATGAAAGAGGGACGGGTAGGTCGCGCGTTCCTTGGTGATGATACCGGGTTTTTCTTGTCATTTTCGCTTGGTTTGACTGAGAAATTGTCCGGATCAGGAACCGTGGGTCCAGAGGAAGATAAATCGCAGTTAGAAGGATGAGAAGGAAGGGGTGTTTCTCCAGGATTAAATTGCATAGTCTCGCCCTCACCGTTATCTTATCTATTTTCTCGCAAGCTATACTTTTAACATGTTCCTGTCAACATTTTTTATAAGTTTTTGGTTATCAACTTCAAGTAAATTATCGACCTCTTTTTTCCAATATAACAAGCAATGAATAAAAGATTGAACTTCCTCAATAAAATATTGAGTGGTCAATAACAAAAGAGGTAAGCGATCGGTCAAAAGAAGTTGATGAGAGGCATGGTCTAAAGCAAACGTACAATGACCGGTCTCTTTTCCAAATAAATGATCTGAAAACAGCTGATCATAAAGCTTCAATCTTTTTTCCTCAGACAAAGGGATTGGGCAAACAGCCGCATATAAGAAAAGACTTTCGGAATCAAAAGACTCTGAAAAACAAATCAGATGCTGTTGGTTAATTTTTAAGGCATAGCACCCTTGATCATCTGGTGTTAAATCACTTAATTGGGGCATTCTCTTCAATTCACGAATGAAATTTTCAAAAAACATATCAACCACCTTTTTAAAAATTTGTTAATTTGTTTTTTTGAACACTAAATAAACAACTAATTTTCGATTTTAATTACTATTTTTATTATAAACATAATTTTATTTTTTAATAAACAATATTAATTAATCGATAATAATTGTGAGTGAAACACTAGAGTGGGTCATATCCTCAATTAAGCCATATTGCATAACCTCCTATGTTTGAAAAAATCGATCCTTTTCGGGGGCTTTATTGCCATTTTTTTCCACTATAGGTTCAAAACATGCCCTCAAAAATAGATTATAAGCAACTGTTATTAAGCATGATAAATTCTATTTAGCCTGAAGCGAAGTTGGGTGAAGTGATCAAGATTGGCACTCTTTTTGCATTGATAAGGCATAAGGAAAAAATATGATGCCTTAAAAAGGGGGGCCTTATGACAATCGAAGAAAGCACGAACACAGAAAAATCAGAAACAATTTTTCTCAATCAACCTATGCTGCATAAACGGATTCAAACGGCTGAAGGGTGGAAGAGAGGTGTTGGTAAGAAGCGCAAATTATCGAAAACAATTAAGCAAGAGTTGAAACTATAGCCCTATTTCTTTTATTCTGGTGATCCGATAAAAAACAGAAAAGCAGAAACTGTGCGTTACGATCATTTACAAGCTTTTGAAAAATACCTTGAAGGAGCGGATTCTCAAAACATTAGCCCCTTCTATTTAATTGTTGGAAAAGATGCTGTTGACACTCAACATGCCATCGATCTTCTTCTTGATCTTCTTTTACCCCGAGGTAAAAATCGCGAGTTTGCCCTTACAATGTTTGATGGTGCAGGGGTAGAGGAAGTTTCTCTCAGTCAAGCGCTTGAATCTGGTTCATTTTTTGCAAAATCACAAGTGATGTATATTCGGCACTTGGATAAAGCCAAAAAATCAATCCAAGAATTGTTAGAAAAATGCCTCTCTCGTCCTCAAAGCGGTCACTCCCTCGTTTTAACAGCTGCAACCTGGTCGAAAAATCATTCTTTCTATAAGGCAATGGAAAAAAAAGGGGTCATTGTCGATTTACCCGATTTAAAACCTTGGGAAAAAGAAAAACAGCTCGTTGGTTGGGTCAATAAGGAAGCGGCGGCCAAGCGAAAATTGATCTCTTATCAAGCTTGTCAGTTATTGGTCAAGAGAATGGGAAATGATCAATCTCTCCTGATCCAAGAGATTGAAAAATTGATTTGTTATTGTGGAGATAGAAAAGAGATCTCAGAGGAAGACATTAAAGCAATCTCCTGTTGTGAGCACTTCAGTACAATTTGGCAATTGGGAGAGGCAATATTCTCTTTCAACTCTTCTGCTGCATTGCAAATCGTGAGGAGTTTTTTAACAGAAGGACAACCTCTCTTGCCACTGCTGCGCCAGATTCGCTCGCAGTTCCAGACACAATACCAGGTTGCTCTGTTGCTTGCGCAAGGAAAAGAACCTCAGGAGATTGCACAACAGTTCTCTTATATGAAAGGACAGATTTTGGAACGTAATATTGAGCAGGCAAATCGATATGGGCTGAAAAGCTTTAAACTAGGGATGCTTGCGATTGATGAGGCTGAAATGCGAACCAAGAACAGTGCGATAGATGATCACATTTTATTAGAGTTATTAATGATGCAATTAACACGCCGGACGTAAATCATGAACAATAGGCCCACCCTTCTTTTGCTCCCTAATTTATTGGGAGATTATCGCCATGCAGAAGTTTTTCTTCCTGTCAGTGTATTTAAAGCAATGCAAAGCATTGATGGATTAATTGCTGAAAGCGATGCAGAGGGAAGGCGTTATTTAAAACGCTTTGAAACAAAAAAAAAAGCCGCGGATATTCCGATTGCGTTATTTAACGAACACACCGTTGATACGCATCTTGATTTCTTATTAGAGCCCATCGTTGCAGGTGAACGTTGGGGCTTAGTCTCTGATGCAGGGCTTCCTTGTATTGCAGATCCTGGTTCTAAATTGGTTTTGAGAGCGATTCAAAGAGGGATTCACATTCAAGCTTTCGTCGGCCCCTCGTCAATTTTATTTGCTTTGATGCTATCAGGGCTTCCAGGACAGAAATTCTTTTTTCATGGCTATTTAGAAAAGTCCCCTGATAAACGGAAGGAGCAGATTAAACAGCTGGCTCACCAATCTCAAAAAGAAAATGCCACCCAACTTTTTATCGAAGCCCCTTACCGAAATGTTCACACGTTAGACACACTATTGCAAACACTGCCTGATCATGCATGGTTATGTGTTGCTTGGGATTTGACGTTGCCTACACAAGGCGTCATGACGCAAAGAATCGCCCAATGGAAGAAATGCTCGCCCCCAAATATAGACAAGAAGCCAACAATCTTCTTAATGAATACTGCCGCATGATGAAGAGCGATTCAACATATCGACATGCTTGCGATTTTCAAGCCTCGAGCCTTTGAGCCAGACGAACCAGCAATGTTTAACACACCTGGAGCCAGGGGGAACGGGATGCAGGCTGATCCAAAGCCTTGAGGTTGAAAACTTGTAAAAGGGTCAATATCGAGAGAGATATTCACCCTTTTGCACGTTTTCAACCACGCGAGCTTTCGATTCAGACCAAATCGCGCTCCTGGTGCGTCCAGGTGAGTTAAGAAAAGGTGGGTGAAAAAAACCGTTATGTTTTGTCTTTATCACGACTTGATTCTTTAAGATGAAATTGATGAAAAAATCGATGTGCAATAGGTGTGATAATGATCCCCATAATCAATATAAAGACGAGACCACTAAAAAGAGCATATAATCCCGCAAACAGCTTTCCTTCAAATTTTTGAAGCGAACCTACAGGTCCCATTCCAGACAATATCATAGCAGCGTTTACAAAAGCATCTATCCAAACCATCCCTTCAAAGTGATGATATCCAAGCATTCCGCATCCAAGAGCAATCATGATAAGAAATAAGGCGATTAACAAGCTCAGCATTACCCTTAAGGCAAAAATTTTGATATGCGGTAAAGGGGCATTTTTATTTTCAAACATGTCAACTCTTCGTCATTTTTCGATTTTGAACCAGTTCAAAAAATCATTGATTCTCAATTTAAAAACAACCTCTAAGAGTATAGTGTTACACAGATTTTTTTCTTGACAATTAAGGATGCATTCTTGCCCGCATTAATGCATAATCTGCCATTTTCTTGAGTTCTTCCCCTATCACTTTAACTTCAGGAGAACTCTTTGTAGATAGATATCTGCCAAGCCTGCGAATCATTAGACTTCTTTCAAAATAAAAGCAAATTGAACCACATTGACTAGTCTTGATTTTTTACTCCCAATCTCATGAAATCAAGAACCAAAAAACAAAGAACAAAAACCTTTGTCAAAAGCCAATTGACCAACAGCCAATCACCTTAGAACTCCCGCAGGAGCGCAACGCCCATGCGGTGGAAGCCTGAGTCGCTGTTGCATAGGAGTCTGATGCCATCCGGTTCGAAGCCCCAAACAACCATGCCATAGCCGCAGTTGACCTTCTCTTGACAGCGTATAGATATCTCTGAACCCCCGCTAAATAAGGGGATATTTGAGCGTATATTTGACTCAAAGTATCGTGAAAAAATACAAACGGTTGCCGCTAGTATCGGAGGAATTTTGTAACCGATTAGAAATTTTTCAGTTGCATAAGCGACCATTTTTTGCTGCAGAGGATAATTTTTGCCTGTGATTTGTGGAAAGACATCCTGTGTCATCAGCACCCATTGAGATTTATCGATCGACTTATCTCCCTCCTGCCGAATAATATCGGGCATAATATGTTTGTAACCCGTATTACTAGCTGGAAAGTACTTCTTTGCAAGCTCACCCACGCTTTTTAAGGTAAGCCCACCATTAAGAGTTTTAGGAAGCCTTACAAGCATAAGACAATCTTTGGCTTTTTTTAGAGGAAATATCTTTTTGAATTTTTTGCAATCCTGAATGAAAGCCTTTAAGGGTAAAGAAGACAATTCTTCCCTGCTATCTTCGTCTTCTACAACATGTCTGCCAAAACATTCAGCCCATTTATCATTTCCGAAAGCGATTTCTTTATAAATCGCGATCTTCCATAGAATGGGGGTATTTGCTAATTGTTTCCATGGTTGGCTAACACAACAAATGGTTCCAAGTGTAGCGAGAGTTAAGTAAGAAAAAACTTTCAAGACAAGTGCATCGGGGATGATCTGAATAGGATCTTGTTTTGTTTCATTAATATTTTCACAACTATAACGACTAAAAACACCTTGACTTTCTATTAAATACATTTTTAACTCATTTTATTAAATTAAATAAATAATTAATGATTTTAACAAAAGACACATTAATTTCAAATTAAATTTGGGCTAACAGATCAATTGGAGTACCTCCGCTATCAGATTAATAGGTTTAAGAAACCTTAATGATCCAGTAAGCAGACCGCATGACTGCGGTCGACTCCTCCAAGAACCGTACGTGATAGTTTCCCGTCATATGGCTCAAGTCTTCCTGAAGCGACTTCCGTCTTAATCGAGAAGAAACACCAATTTCCCAGCCCAATCCTAGGGCGTGTCATCAATTGCTCATCGCCTCTATTCAAAATGATCGCTCAAGCGGGTGATCACATCGCTTGGAAAGAGCTTGAATAAAGGTTGATTATCAATTGATGACACACCCTACTCTGCTATGAGGATGGTCTCCGAAGAAGTCTATTTAAGAGAGACAACTTTTCTTAACAGCCTCGTGTCGGACTGCTTGATAATCGGAATTCTGAGATGACCCCAAGAAGATTGATTGATGAAATAGAAGGTGTTAAGAGAGTTTTTAAGAACCTGCAGAATCTAAGGGCAGTGAGTTACCAATAGATATTACCGTAAGCAACAAGAAGTTCTGCTTGAAAAAGCATGGATTGTATCCCCTCTAGTGTCGTATTTGATAAAGAAGCATGGAATTTAAAGTTTTTTAAAGATAATGGAGTGAGCCCATTTAAATAAACCGCAACCTCTTTGTCTATAGCAGCTAAAGAGCCGTCACTAGAATAAAAAAGAGGATAGTAAGGGGCGCTTGGAAGAAGCAATCGATCTGATTCCCCACGAAATTCATGCCATGTTTGAATCAACTCTTGCATCTCTGCCTCTTTTTTAAGCCTCATCGCAATTGAAAGGGAAGATTCTGTAAGATCTCTTGTCAAAATTAATTCAAAAGTTTTTTTTAATGTAGAATCTAGTTGATCTTTGAGGGTGAGATCGCTCCCCTGGCAGGCTTTCACAGAATCAAAATGGGGACGATCAACCAGATTCCTGTTTGGAGCTTCATGCTTTTGACTCGTGCTCAAGACAAGAAGAATTTGCTCTGCGATTTCTGTCTTTTGATCATCTGAATCGATAGAAAAAGGAACTTGAATGTGAACGACATCAAGTCCAAAACGATCGAACAATGGTTTTAAAACTAAAGAGAGTCCGCACACAAGAGGAGTTGGAATTGCGAGAATTCCCCCTTTTTTATGCCGATTAGAAATCAGGAGGAATTGATCCTCATTCACTCCCGGCACAATCAGAGGAAGATCACACAGAATAGAGGGCGATCGTAAAGAGATGACATACGCCCCCGCCTCCGCCCACAATTTTTCCTGCCATTGATCGGCAGTGGAGAGAGAAGAAAAAACAACAGGATAACTTAAAGGATGATCGCAGCTTTGCAAGACCATCTTTTGTATAAAATCAGGAAGAAAGGAAAGATCCGACATGATGCGACCGTAAGGTTGACCGCAACCATGCCGGGAATCTTCACAAAGAGCGGCAATTTGAAACCAAGGATGGGAGGTAAGTTTTTGAACAAGTTTAGACCCCGCTTTTCTTGTCGCCCCCAATACAACAACGGGGATTTTATCACGGAAAAAGAGGTCTGAACTCATCATAAAATCTTTTGACACCTTTATTTGATTTTTTCCTTCACTTTCCCTCTGTTGTTTTTCTGAGAATCGCAAAGCGTTCTTAAAAATTCAATCATAAGACGAACCCCATAACCTGTTGCAAATTTCGGCAGATATTTCTTCGCCTCATTCACATAGGCAGTTCCTGCAATATCCAGATGGGCCCAAGGAGTAGAATCTGTCACAAATTGACGCAAGAAGGCGGCCGCAACATTTGCCCCTGCAGAGCGTCCGTTCCAACTTTTAAGATCAGCGATCTCAGATTTTAAACGTTCTTTGTATTCATCATAAAGCGGCATACGCCATACCCGTTCAGAGGTTATCTGTCCTGCTTGGATAATTGCATCAGCCAACTCATCGTCAGTACTCATCAATCCGGCAGCTTCGGATCCAAGGGCCACCTCAATTGCCCCTGTCAAAGTCGCAATATCAATCAAACGAGTGGGATGAAGATTCTTTACAGCATAAGTGAGAGCATCAGCCAAAATGAGCCTTCCTTCTGCATCAGAATTCATCATTTCTACCGTTTTACCTGAATAACTCCGGTAAACATCTCCTGGCTTGAAGCTTTTGGCATCAATTCCATTTTCGGTCGCCGGAATGACCACAGTTAAATTCACCTTCATTTTAAGGTGAGAAACGGCAAGAATAGTTCCTAAGCAAACAGCAGCTCCGGACATATCGCACTTCATCGTTTCCATACTCCCAGTAGGCTTCAAATTAAGCCCCCCTGTATCATACGTCACTCCCTTCCCTATCAAGACAGTTTTGTCTTTTAGATTGGGGTTTCCTTGATATTCCATGATAATAAAAGCCGGATCAAGATGCGATCCTCGATTGACAGCAAGAAGAAGACCCATTCCTTCTTTTTCAATCTTTTTTTTATCAAAAACAACTGTTTTAATGGCCATATGCTCATTGGCCATGTTCTTTGCGCACTCAGCTAAATGTTGGGGAGTGACAATATCGGCATTTTCATTAATCAAATCGCGCGTATAGCAAACGGCTTCACAAACGGTTCCAACCTCCTTCACAATCTCGAGAACTTTTTTATTGGAGGTTATCCATGTGATCGACTCCAAAAGAGACGCTTCCGGCTCCTCGGACTCTCTTTGCTTGTGTCGATTAAAGAGATAATTAGGCAGAAGAAGTCCTTCGGCTATGCCTTTAATCCATTCGTTTTCATGATGCCCTTCAAGAGAAGGAACGATAAGATTGAGATTTTTCAACCGCTTTGAGAGGCAATTTTTTGTCAGCGCTCCATAACTTCGCCTGAGGCTTTCAATCGATACACTGGCTTTTGAACCCAATCCAAGCAGACAAAACCGCTTTTCCGCCTCCCCTTCGACATAGAGAAAAAGAGTTTCCCCTTCTTTTCCTTTAAAATCACCCATTCCTAGAACTTTATCCAAAATAGGAGGCCATTTGCTTCCTTCAAGGAAGGCTGATTTCACTTGATGATTTTCTTCCCAGTAGGGAAGAACTAAAAGGTCACTCTTTTTACGTTTTTCAATTTTATCAACATGGCTAAATTTCATTTTTTCCTCTTTTCTTGCTGAAACAAGACACAATCAACATTTGACTTTTTTATCCCTGTTTTTAGAAAGGAAGTGCGTCTTCATCAACAGATTGGGAATAGTGAGCACTTGAACCGGAAGATTGCGATCCATAAGTCGATGGTTTATTGTATTGAGAAGATGGATTGCTCTGAAATTGACTCTCATCATACTGACCAGAAGATGAATGGGATTGCCCTTCGTTTGGTCGATCGCTTTTACCGAATGGACTGAATTCAATCATCTCGGCAGTGACTTCTAAATTAACTTGTGTACGCCCTTCTTTATCCTGATAGATCGCAGGAGGATTCATTCTGCCTGTCACAACAACCGCGCTTCCCTTTTTAAGATAAGAGATCATTTTATCAAGACGATCGCCCCACACTGTGACGCGCACCCAAATCGTCACATCCTCTTTTCCTTTGCGATGATTTGTGGCGATATTAAATGACGTGACTTTTTGCCCGCTCGGTGTAAAACGCGTTTCAGGATCTTTTCCAAGATGCCCTGCAAGATTAACAATAAACATATTCTTCGACCTCCCTTGAATACTTTTTGATACATTCGGACAGCTTAACATAGGGCGATTTATTCTCAGAGAATAAAAAATCTGAGGGATGAAACTTTCGGATGTTGGTTGCGTTACCACTCTTGGTTCGTAAGGTAAGTGAAAATCACAAAGGGAGAAAAAAAATTGAAAGGCAGGTGAGTTGAAATAAAAAATCCCCACACAATTGATTGAGATTGTATGGGGAAATCATCACAAGAAAAGAGCTGATTAAATTTTAATGAAGCCTTGACCTGGCTTATTGCCAATATTCAACGGTTGTTGAACTTGCTTAGCAGCAGCAACACTGGCGTCATCACGCCCCTCAGAGACTTCACTACAGATTTTACGCCACTTTTCGACTGTTTCAACATAAAGAGGTGCAAAAGCACGCAAAGCAGAAGAAACAGCGTGTTCCATATCCAGTGTGCAGTGAATAAGAATCAACTCCTCTTTAACGGCAACACCGACGCCGCCGCCAGCCATTTGCCCCCCAAGCATAGAGCCCTCAAGCAAACGCTCATAAAGACGAAGCTTTGTTTTATCATCTCTTGGCAATCCATCTAAGAGAGGCGAATAAAGGTAAAGCCTTTTCGAATTAGGTTCATAAGTAAGATGAAGGGAAAATTCATCATCAATCCCCAAAATACACGTATTATTTTCATCAAACTCTAGCCCCTCAAGGCCAAGCTCTTTACCAAATTCTTTAAGATTTTCTTTAGCATTTTCAAATGACATATGATAACCTCCTCAAGATATGATAAACGGCGTAATCTTTGCGTTTATCTATCGATTGTTATTAACTTTATTCCTTCTTTTCAAATAGAAAGCAGCCGTCTTCTTGAACAGATGATTAGACTTTCCGGATAGGCTCTCAAAGAGCGTTCCAATCCAAAAACAAGCTCAAGAAGTAAATCTCAACTGAACTTCTGAAGGTCTTATTAAATCAAGACTAACATGACCGATTAAAATTTAAAAGTAAATCAATTTCATCAGCTCAATTCAACACCGAGGTCGTTTTCACTCACAAGCTTTGACACCCCCAAAGGATGATATGAATAGATTGTTTTAGATTAGTTGAGGTTTTAAACGAAAAAGCGATATTATAAATCGGCTCTCTTTCGATTTTTTATTGCAAGAAATAAAAATGTTTCTATTCTCAATCCGTTTCTCATTATACAATTAAATAAAAATTTACAGCAAACCATTTAATTCAACTTTTTATCTTGCAAGTCAGCTTAGAACTGGAAAAAAGGCTATTGAAGAAAAGTCCGACCTCTGGATTAATCTGAAGAAATAAAGTCAAAAACGGAGGAGAAAAATGGAAAATAAAAACACAAGAGATCATCAGGATCAAATCACCCTCTTCACCGGGCAGCCCTCTCCTTTTGGTACCTCCGAGCAGTCTGAAGGGATCAATTTTGCCATAGCAGTCAAGAATGCTCAACAACTCTTCTTATCTCTTTTTACTGAAGATCAACTAGATACACCTTTTAAAGACATTCAGCTTGATCCATTAGTTAATAAAACAGGAGATGTATGGCATATTCAAATTAATGGTCTTCCCCCATTTTTTGTCTATGGGTATCGCATTTTTCCCTCTCCAGACTTTGCAGGCTTTACCCTTGATCCCTACGCAAAATCGATTGCCACCTCTCATTTGTGGCAAAACACCCTCCAGATTTCTTACCGTCCCTTAGGGAAACATGTAGGATACTCTTCTTTCGATTGGCAAGAAGATAGGCATCCTAGACACCCTGTAAAAGATCTTATCATTTATGAAATGCATGTGAGAGGATTCACGCAACATCTGTCTAGCAACGTAAAATTTCCTGGCACTTTCTTAGGAATCATCGAAAAAATTCCCTATTTAAAAGAATTAGGCATCAACGCAGTAGAACTTATGCCTATTCATGAATTCAATGAACAAGAGACCATGTTAATTAACCCTGAAACCGGAAAAAAGTTATGCAATTATTGGGGATATTCCACGGTTAATTTCTTCTCTTTAATGAATCGTTATGCAAGCGAATCCTTTGAAAATCAGACATTGATTGAATTTAAAACAATGGTGAGAGAACTGCACAAAAATGGAATTGAAGTCATTTTGGATGTTGTCTATAATCACACATCTGAAGGAGATCAATTCAATCCCACATCTACTTTTAGAGCGTTAAATCCCCATGGTTACTATATGATTGATGCTCGCGAGCACTATCTCAATTTTTCGGGATGCGGCAATACCCTCAATACAAATCATCCGTGGGCACGTGAACTTATTTTAGACTCCCTTCGCTATTGGGTCTCTGAAATGCATGTCGATGGTTTTCGGTTTGATTTAGCCTCCATTTTCAATCGAAGCGAAAACGGCGCCCCATTAGCGAATGCCCCCGTCATCGACGCCATTTCTTTGGATCCTATCCTCTCTGACACAAAAATGATTGCAGAGCCTTGGGATGCGGGGGGACTTTATCAAGTAGGCGGGTTTTACCCAGGAACTCGCTGGGGAGAATGGAACGGCCGCTACCGCGACTCGGTGCGGCGATTTATTAAAGGAAATTCAGGACAAAAAACAGCATTTGCAACGGCATTGTGTGGCTCTCAAGATCTCTACGGCTGGGGAAAGATTCCCAGTTGTAGTATCAATTTCGTAACAGCCCATGATGGATTTACCCTTCACGATCTTGTCTCTTATAATGAAAAACATAATGAAGCAAATGGAGAAAACAACCAAGATGGGTTTAATCATAATGATAGTTGGAATTGCGGGATTGAAGGACATTCAACCTCAAAGAAAATTCTTCATTTACGTGAAAGACAAATGAGAAACTTCCATCTCGCCCTCATGATTTCACAAGGTGTTCCAATGATTTTGATGGGCGATGAATATGCCCACTCAAAAAATGGGAATAATAACACTTGGTGCCATGACAATGAATTGAATTGGTTTTTATGGGATCGACTCCCCCTGCAAGAGAGCTTCCACCGCTTTTTTCGTTCACTCATTCATTTCAGAAAAACACATCCTAAATTAGGGAGTCCACATTTTTTAGATGAACAAGATATCACTTGGCACGGCTTAATCCCCTTCGATCCTAACTGGCATCACGATAATCATTTTATCGCCTTTACACTCAATCATAACGGAATCCCAGATCTTTATGTCGCTTTTAATGCCTCAGATATTTCACAGGCACTGCATATCCCAAGTACCCAAAACGAAAGGGAGTGGGTGTGGATTGTCAATACTGACAATCTGGCACCGCATGATTTTTTTGATGAACACGAAAGGGTGAAACTTGCATCGCCTCATTACAATATTCCATCGTATAGCGCGATCATGTTACAGTCTGTAGAGGCCAACTGAATTTAAGAAAGTATTAGGCGTGTCATTAATTGATGACACGCCCTAGAACCTGTTCAAAATTTTGAACAGGTTCTTAAAAAACAGGCTCTCAGAACCTATCTCTGATACCGCATCAACATAATAGTAGAACCAGGAAATGCTTTAGCTAAAATCTGAGCGGCGTGCGCCCCCTCTTTTGCCATTGCGTTCGCCTCTTCTAAGGTGATATTAGACACTTCCATATCTTTTGCTCCTTGGCCTCCTGCCTGAAGACTAAATTGAGCGGGAAAAGGAGTCGCGACTTTTTCGTAAACACTCGTTTTACTCATAATCATGTATCGAGTCTGCTGAATCGCTTGCTGAATGGCTGAATCTAAAAAAACAACACCTTGAAAGTCCACTTTTTGACCATCTACGGCCCAATAGCTGTTTTTCGGATTAACAGACTGAAAATAAGCATTTGTCCGAGCAGCGATGGCTAAAGCAGCAAGAGTTTCGGGCTCTAACTCCTCTCCTTGATAGGCAGCTAAAAGTGATTCAACATAATTTTCCACCGGAATTTGGTTGACAATGCTAATGGTTCCCCCAATGTCATAAATATAAACAGAACCTTCATAATGACGACCATCAATCGTCACTTCCATCCGACTATCAGCTGGTTCGATTTTAAGTTGATATAAACCAGGAAATGACTCCCCCCACTTTAAACCATCACCAAAAGCTTGGATATGGCGGCTTTTTCCCGCAAAACGGGAGCTGATGTGAGAGTTTGTATATGGGTCATGAAGAGTGTATCTCCCACGAACTTCTAAATGCGCCCCTTCAACATTATGAAGGATTAAAATGCGAATCTTTGGGGACTCCGAACGGGTCTGCCCTTTAAAGTAACTTGCAACATTATTCCACACGTCTGCCTGCAGTTGAGAGCTAAAAGGCGCAAGAGCGAGGAATAACAGGAAGATTCTAAACATCATCTTCTTTCTCCTATTTGAATCGTCAAAATCTGTTAACATAGAACTGATACCATTCCGGCAAAATGATTTTCGAAATCGTATAATCTGCACATATCCATCGGGTCATTTTTCATGACAAGTTCGCCGTTTTTGCGCAAAGACATCATAGGGAGCATTAGGACGCTCTCCTAGCGGAGCGTTTAATCACCTATTTTGATGTTTTTTTGGTCTTTGGGCTGAGACGACAGCTCTCGAGGATCGAAAAAGTGAATCATCTATCCACCTCGACCATTTCTTCTGATATGTTGATAACCCAAAGAGGTGACTTCACGTCCTCTTGGTGTCCGTTTAAGAAATCCTTGCAAAATTAAATAAGGCTCATACACCTCTTCTATTGTGGTAGGTTCTTCACCTACAGATGCAGCGATAGCATTGATCCCTACCGGCCCCCCTTCATGATGATCAATCATGATCTGCAGCATCTTAATATCCATTTCATCAAGCCCTTTCTCATCAATTGAGAGCATCTGCAGAGCCTGACTGACAATCGAGCGATTAATGACATTATTATTTCGCATCTGAGCAAAATCGCGAACCCAGCGGAGTAAATGATTTGCCACTCGGGGAGTCCCTCTTGAGCGACGGGCGATTTCCATAGCGGACTCTTGATCCATCTTCATATGTAAAATCAACGCTGTTCTTTGCAAAATCCTCTCTAAAGTGGAGACATCATAATACTCTAATCGACATGTAAAACCAAATCGGGTACGTAATGGCTCAGATAATAACCCTAATCGAGTTGTTGCACCAGCTAAAGTAAATGGATTCAATTTGACTTGAACACTTCTCGCATTAGGCCCATTGTCAATCATTAAATCTAAAGCAAAATCTTCCATTGCTTGATACAAATACTCTTCCATTGATCGATTTAATCGATGGATTTCATCGATAAAAAGAACATCTCCTGCTTTTAGGCTTGTCAAAATTCCTGCCAAATCACCCGCTTTTTCTATCACCGGACCCGATGTGACGACAAGATTTGTCCCCATAGCCCTAGCCAAAATATTAGCCAAAGTTGTCTTACCAAGACCCGGCGGCCCGCTAAATAGGCAGTGACATAGAGGCTCGCTTCTCTGCTTTGCAGCACCAATCAACACCTCTAAGCGATCGCGAATCACATCTTGACCGAGAAATTCATCAAGCGATTGAGGACGCAAGGGAACTTCAAAAGGTAAATCCTCTCTCACGATCGTTGATTCGATAAAACTTTTAGGCATGCTTAATACCTCAAAAATGAGTTGGATTCAACACCTTAAACAACACAACGACTGCGATTTGGATTGAAGCGAAAGCGCTCGAACGACTCCAAAGACGCAAAAAAAGAAAAAGGTGAGCTCTAAACCCACATTCCGCTAGTCGGCTATTTTTGATTCGAATTTATCGTTTTTTCAGCTGGATTTGCAAATTTTGCGGCAATATTGAATGAAATATTGTTCAAAATCTGTCAAATTCAGATCAAAAATCGAGAAATCGAAGAAAAAACAG
>JBIRBM010000033.1:0-20465 GCA_044326545.1 Parachlamydiaceae bacterium
TTATCCTTAGGAAGCGGGCTATAATTGAAACTGTAAATGATCAATTAAAAAATATTTCTCAAATTGAGCATACACGTCATAGAAGTGCCGGGAATTTTTTGATCAATCTATTGGCTGGTATTGCAGCTTATACTCATCAACAGAAAAAGCCCTCGATAAAGATAGCAGAGCAAGATCGCCTGTTATTAATGGTTGCGTAAAAAACTCCAAACTCAGGTTAAATTAAAAGAGATGATAGCCAAGAGTGAGGGATTGAATTGACAACCTGCTTGATCATTTCTAAGTGAGGAGGGCTTAAGTTGCATAAAGGGAGGCGGCAGGGGCCTGCCGCCATTCCGCACTCATGCATTGCCGCTTTGATAGGGATCGGATTCGTTTCAATGAAATTTGATTTTAAAAAAGGCAAGAGGGTGTAGTGCCAATTGCGAGCCGATTCAAAATCTCCATTCAAAGCGGATTGGGTAAGAGCTCTCATCGGTCCGGGCAAAAGATTGCTTGCGACAGAAATCACTCCTTGTCCTCCAAGGGCTATAACAGGAAGTGTTAATGCATCATCACCCGAAAGAACCGAGAACGCTGGTTTGTTTTTTCGCGCCATCTCAATGACATCCGAAATTTGTGAGATATTCCCTGAAGCCTCTTTAATTCCAATGATTGAAGGATGAACAATAAGTCGTTGTAGAGTGTCTGTTTGGATATTTTGCCCGGTTCTTCCTGGGATATTGTATAAGCAGATAGGAAAGGAGACTGCCTGGCAAATGGCAGAGAAATGTTTGAAAATTCCTTCCTGGGTGGGTCGATTATAGTAAGGCGTCACAATTAAAGCTGCATCGGCACCGATCTCTTTTGCCCGCTTCGTCGCTGTAATCGTTGTCTCAGTTGAATAGGTCCCCGTCCCGACAATAATTGTCGCCTTTCCTTTCAATTCTTCGACTGCAATTTGGATGACAGCTTCTTTTTCATCAGGTCTTAATGTGGGGGCTTCGCCTGTTGTTCCTAGGATCACAACACCCTTCACTTCGTGAAGCAGCTGATAGCGTAAGTTTAAGCGAAGTCCCTCCTCGTCAAGTTGCCCCTCTGCATTAAACGGCGTGATGATCGCAGTGTAAAGTCCTGTTAATTCTTTAATCACTGATTTCCAATCCTTGCATCATATCATCGAACGAGAAAAAACCTTGTTTGTGCAAAAGCCATTCGGCGGCTCGAATCGCTCCTTGGGCAAACCCCTCTCGGTTGCGTGCATCGTGTGTTAATGTGACTGTATCAACAGAGCTGTCAAAGATTAACGTATGACGACCGGGAAAAGATCCAGATCGCACACTTGAAAAACTAAAATTGCCAATTCTTGGCATTTTTCTTAATAATTCATCGCTTAATGATTGTGCTGTTCCTGAAGGACGATCGATTTTTTTCTTGTGATGGTATTCTACTCCACAGACATCGTAATCCATCAAAGGTTCAAAAAGGGTGGCTGCATAAGCCACGATCTGTTTAAAAAGGTAGACTCCGATGGAAAAATTGGGGGCATATAAACACGATCCGCTCATTGTTTCGACCATTTTTTTTGCAATAGCCTCATCTTGATCCCATCCGGTTGTTCCAATGACTAATGGTTTGCCCATTTTTAAACAAAGTTCTAAATGAGGGAGGACACATGAGGGGGTGCTAAAATCGATTGCAAGATCTGCTTGAGCCAATTCATTTTTCCGATCATGGGCGAGTCCTAAGTGTTGAGAGAATCGAGCAACGATGCAATGCCCTTTTGCATGAGCACTCTGCTCGAGCAAAGTTCCCATTTTACCATATCCCAATAATGCGATTTTCATACATTTGCTTCCTTAATCAGGATTGGATTCCATTGACATTCGACATGTTGAGAGAGGGGGTATCGATCTTGATCAGATTTTTCCGGATGGATAGAGGGGGATGCAGGATGTAAAACCTCAGACCCTTTTAGGATGGCCTTCCATAATTTCTCTATCTTGACTTTTTGATTCGATTTCAAGGGGTAAAGAACAGTGAAATAATCATCATTTTCTTCAAAAGCAGCGTGAGTCCAGTTGGTCGATCCGTTGATTAAGATTTCATCATCGATCACAGCTAATTTATGGTGCATCAGTTTGTTTCCGGTGCTCAAGTGAATTGGAATGTGATGCTTCTGAAGAAGTTTAACCACTGTAGTACTAGCCCCTTTTCCAGAGTAGCGGTCGATGACGATTTCAACGTCGATGCCTTTTTTTGCGGCAGCAATCACCTCTTGAGCCAAGTCTGGTCGTGTCCAAGTGAACATCGCAATTTTGATGCTTTTTTTTGCCTGTCGGATCAGCTCAATTAGCCTTGCTACAGCACTGGGGTCATCCGGCAAAATCCATACTTCTAAATTCTGATTGTTAATCATCGCTTCTCGATGAAGAAGGGGAGTGTGGCTCCCTGTTTCATCCATGCTTTTTGCTCGCATGCTTAAAGCTTTAGCCAGAGCAGGATTGTCTATTGCCATCACAAGATTTCCGTGAATATTTAAAGAGTTTGTCGTCATATTAGCCGATCCAAGCCACACTTGTTTATTGTCAATAATTAAAATTTTTTGGTGCATAAGGCCTTGGCCGAGGCTTTTAACGATAGAAGCCCTTGGAAGTCGATGGGAAATACCGGGAGAGGCTTTTGCATCAGCCACAATATAAACCGAGATTCCCGATTCGCTTTGCGCTTGCAACGCTTGAATGATTTGGGGGTCTGTCAACGCATAAATAATGAGGGTAATGGATTCTTTGGCATTATTGATTGCATGCTGAAAAAGATGGGTTAAGTCATCTTGTGTTTGATTTGAATATAATTCAATTGGAGTATTCGAAGAAGGGAGCGCTGTGGGCTCCCAGTTGTGGTGATAATGCTGAATGAGCTGAATAAACGCGAAGAAAAGCAATCCAATCAGACACGATAACCCTATTTTTTTTAGCACATGAGATAAAGGAGTGGAATTGAAATTTTGAACCATTAGATGAGTTCCATTAAAGCTTGTTTTAAACTCGTATGACGTTTTTGAACATCATCTTTTTTAACTGCAATCGCTAGGGCCTTTTTTGTTCCGACAAGGACGACCAGTTTTTTCCCTCTTGTTATTCCGGTGTAAAGCAAGTTGCGATGAAGGAGCATAAAATGGCTTGTATGAATGGGCATTACAACACATGGACATTCACTTCCTTGAAATTTATGAATGGAAATGGCGTACGCAAGAACCAATTCGTCTAAGTCACTGTAATCATAGAGAACATCCCGTTCTTCAAAACGGACAACGACTTGCTGTTCTTCTGGATCGATCTCTTGAATATAGCCAATATCTCCATTGAATACCTCTTTTTTATAATCATTGCGAATTTGCATGACTTTATCGCTTACTTGGAATTTATGGCCGGAACGCAAAAGAGCTGATTCTTTGGGGTTGAGCACTTGCTGCAGTGTTTGATTGAGATTTTCCGTTCCAATCATCCCTTTCTTCATCGGCGCTAGGACTTGTATATCTTCTGTGGGATGAAATCCATATCGATTCGGCAGCCGCTGTGCAACCAATTTTACAATTGTGTTCAATACTTCTTCGTTTTCTTCGCATTCCATAAAGAAAAAATCACTGTTTTGCCCATTGTATAATTGAGGAAATATTCCTTTATTAATTCTATGTGCATTTAAAATAATATGCGAGCCTTCTGCTTGACGAAAAATTTCGTTAAGAGTTGTGACGGGTAGACTTGAAGATCCGATCATATCTTTAAGAACGTTGCCTGGACCAACACTTGGCAATTGATTGATATCGCCAACGAAAACGACACGAGCACGGTCTGGTAAAGCTTTTAGAACACTGTACATGAGAAATGTATCAATCATGCTTGCCTCGTCAATTATCATCAGGTCGCATTCAAGAGGATTTTCACGATTGCGCTTAAACCCCCCTTTTTTGAAATCGAATTCTAAGAGACTATGGAGAGTGGAGGCTTTGTGTTTCGTGATTTCACTCATCCGCTTGGCAGCTCGACCAGTAGGAGCTGCAAGAAGAATTTTATCGGTTAATTCATGCGTGATGGTTAAAATGGCGTTTGTAATCGTGCTCTTCCCTGTTCCCGGCCCCCCGGTAATAATATGTAATTTCCCGCTAATGGCGTGTTTGATCGCCTCTTTTTGCTTGAGAGCTAATTCAATATTCAGTTGCTCTTGCACCCATGCCAAAGCTTTTTCTTTATCGATCGTCCTTAAGGTGCTCCCTGCATTTTTCAAGCGTTTTATTTCTCGTGCAATTCCCATTTCGGCCATAAATAAAGGTTTATGCCAAACAAATTGACGTTGTTTTCCCCGTTCGATTAAAAGTCTAAGTTCTATTCGCCCTTCTTCTTGGAGAATCAAGAGGCGATCTTCAATTTGATGGGGGAGGACTTCCAATATTTTTTGACCTTCCAATAAAAACTCATCGACAGGGTAGCAAGCATGACCGTCACTTGAGAGTTGAGACAAAACGTATTCGATTCCAGCCTCTATTCGCTGAAAGCTGTCTTGCGGGATTCCCATTTTTTGAGCAAGAAGGTCTGCTGTTCGAAATCCGATTCCAAAAACATCTCTTGCCAGAGCAAAAGGATTCTCTTTGACTTTAACGACGCTTTGATCACCATAGGTTTTGTAGATTTTTTGAGCGAAGGCGGGGCTTACACCATAGGTTTGAAGAAAAACCATCACATCTCGAATTGACTTTTGGTTTTGCCAACACGTTTTGATTTTTTCAATCCGCTTGGCTCCAAGCCCGGGAATTTCTAACAATTTTTCAGCAGAATGCTCGATAATAAACAGGGTGTCTGTCCCAAATTTTTCGACAATTCGATGGGCATACTTTGGACCAATTCCTTTTATAAGGCCAGATCCTAAGTATTTACGGATTCCGATTACGTCGGCTGGGGCTTCGACTTGAAAGGTGGAGACTTCAAACTGGCGGCCGTGGATAAGATGATTTTTCCAATCACCAAAACAACGAATTGTTTCACCTGGCTGAATCCCTGGCATGAGGCCTACGACACAGCTTAAATTCTTCATTTTGGGCAGTTGAAGCTGAGCGACTGTGTATCCATTTTCATTATTATGGAAGGTGATTCGTTCAATATATCCGCAAATTTGTTCCATATCACTCTCTTAAGGCGCTACATTGTACCAAAAATAGAGAACGAAAACAAGGAGTTATCTCCATCACTCATCTTAAATACCAAGAGAGCGATTTGGGGTGAAGTGAACGCTCTCTTGCTCCTTAAGGTGAGTTTTTAATGTGTGATAAATCAGATTTAAGACAATGATTGTGCGGAGGGTCAACACACAACACATCATGTTTGATCCGATCAATTTGCGCTGTTGTAATTGATAGATGCCAGAAATGGTACTCACGACAATCACGATCACATGGATGATTTTCTTCTTTTTCTCGTTTTGAATGAGTGAATCTGCCATACACTGAAGAGCCGCTTCTGCTACACCCCAACTAGTAAAAGCGCCGGCTAGTTGATAGGGAGGAAGGTTTGCGAATTTTCCATAAATATATCCTCCCAATCCGAACCCCACAGCAATGATTGGGGCTCCAATTAGATTTTCGGTTAATCCATGGATTAATCTCATGCCTACAGAGGTCATAAATCATTCCTTATCATATTTTTTTATTAATTTTAATTTACGATAATTGAAGTTTTTGAAATTATATTTTTTTATACAGTATAAGTCTATTTGTTTTTATTGTTTTATTTTAAAAGATCTTATTAAGTTAAGGGTGTCTCTAGAAAGTTGATGACTCACCTTAGGCACCAGGAGGTTTCACTTACTACGAATAGACGCTTGCTTTAAGGGGGTATCTTAAGTTAAACTCCTTATTTCACGCACTCAAGTTCTGGCAAAAAGCGGCTGATAAAAGTTTTTATCGTCACGGTTTTGATGTGGAACAAACATAGATTCATTCCCACTTAGAGCTTCAATGAGTCTATTTTCGAGCGTGTCTTAATTCTTAGCAAGCAAAGCAAGTTTCCAAAGAGATTCTAATATGCCTATTTTCAACAAAGAGAGTTTAGAGTCCTTGCGTCAACGCGTTAATTTGGTCGAACTGCTCTCTTCTTATGTCGATCTTAAGCGCACGGGGGCCTCATTTAAAGGGTGTTGCCCTTTTCACGAAGAAAAAACGCCCTCTTTCATTGTTCAAAGAGGCGACACTCATTACCACTGCTTTGGCTGCGGTGCTCACGGCGATGCCATTCAATTTTTGATGGCTCACCAAAAAATGAGTTTTGGAGAGGCTGTCGAAAGCCTAGCGCAACGGTTTCATGTCCATTTAGAGATCGTAGATGAAAAAGAGGAAAAAAAAGGGCCAAATAAAACTCTTTTAAAGCAGGCTTTGGATCAAGCTTGTCGATTTTTTCATTTCGCTCTTTTGCATTCAGCAGAAGGACATCATGCTTTGCAATATCTTTATGGACGAGGGATTGATTTAGAATTTATTCATCATTTTCATATTGGTTTGGCTCCTAAAAAAGGGGGAATGCTTCGTAAGTTGATGCAATCAAAAAATATTCGAGACGATACTTTGGTTGAGGCGGGCCTTTTGACATCAACCAAAGAGGGGCAATGGCGCGATTTTTTTAGTGATCGTATTATGTTTCCTATCCATCATCATACAGGGGATGTGATCGGTTTTTCGGGACGCAAATATAAAGAAGAAACATTTGGGGGTAAGTATGTCAACACGCCGGAAACGGCATTATTTAAAAAATCCCGTATTTTGTTTGGCTTGAATTATTCCCGTAAACGGATTGCAAAAGAGCGATATGCGTTGATTGTTGAAGGTCAGGTCGATGCTTTGCGACTGATAGAAGCCGGATTTAATATGACTGTGGCCGGTCAAGGAACTGCGTTTGGCGAGGGACATGTCAAAGAGCTTGTTCTTCTTGGAGTTAATGTGGTTTATCTCGCGTTAGATTCGGATAAAGCAGGAGAAGAAGCAACGGCTAAGATAGGGCATTTATTTCAAAAAGAGGGGATTGCCGTTCAAGTGGTGACCCTTCCTCCGGGAGAAGATCCAGATTCTTATTTGCGTGAACAAGGGCCTCAAGAGTTTTTAAAATTAATTGAGACAAGTTCTGATTATTTAAGTTTTCTTGTGCGTCATCTTTCTCGTGATTTAAATATTGAATCTCCTGCTGGAAAAAATGAACTCATTCAAAATGCAGCAAAGTTGATTCGTGAATGGGATCATCCCGTCATGGTTCACGAAACTTTACGCAAACTCGCTCATATGATGAGAGTACCCGAAGATTATGTGGGTGTTGGTCGTGATGAGGTTCCACATGTCTATATCAAAAAATCGGCAAGTGTTGGTTTGCAGACAATTGATCCGGATCGTATTTTAGAAACAGACCTTTTGCGTTGGCTTCTCCTTTTAGGGCAGGAACAAACCCGTCTTATTGATTTAGTGCGTGCAAATTTGGAAAAAAAAGATTTTCATGTCTCGATTTGTCAGAAACTTTTTGAAGTTTACCTAGGAAATTACGAAAATCATCGATCATGCGATCTGCTTTCATTAGCGATTGATTTAGATGATGCTGAAGGGCAGTTGGTATTGTCCGATCTGCTTCAAAAAAAGGTGAATAAAGAACGAGCTGAGCAGCAGTTGATTGAAACGATTCAGAAAATATTGGATCGCAATTGGATGGAAAAGCGCGAAGTGATTAAAATGCGTATTCAAAGCGGGCAATGTACCGATGAGCAGGCCACTGAATTAGCTAAGCAATTTGATGATTTAAAGCGTCATCCGCCAAAGGTTGCCATCGAAAATATAGGATCAATTGGATAGGGAGTCTCAATGGATGATCGATTCTGTCACTTGGTTTTTTATGATGGTGAATGTGGGTTATGCGACCGGGTCGTTCAATTATTAATTGCACAAGATCAACAGCGGCTGTTTGTTTTTGCCTCTTTACAAGGAAAGACAGCCTCACAGTATTTAAGCCATTTACCCGCAGCTATCAGATTTACAGATAGCTTAATATTAATTGAAAACTACCGCTCTTCTTCCCCCCGCGTTCATATCTTAGCTAAAGGAGCGCTTCGTATTGCTTGGTTGTTGGGCTGGCCTTGGTTATTAGTTGGATGGTTATCTTTTTTTCCAGGTTGGGTGTTTGGATGGGTCTATCGTCTGATTGCAAGTCACAGACACTATTTTTTCTCTAAAACGACATGCATTGTTCCTTTGGCAGAGGATCAAGAGCGCTTTCTTCCTTAGACCCTATTCATAAATTCTATCATCATTAGACTTCTTCGGAAACTTCATTGAGTTGCTAAAACCGCCATTTTTGGCATCTTTTTTGTAAAATTTTTCGACCGGTATGCACGCATACGCTCTCAACATTTTCAAAACAATCTGCTCAAAAAGGGCAATTTTTTCAAGCAAAGCAAGTTTCCGAAGAAGTCTATTGTCAAAAGACCTTTTTTGAAATTTTCCTATTCATGCCACCCGTGATGATCTAAAAATTCTTCGTAGGTTCCAAGATGAAGTTCTTGTTTTCCCTCATGGCAAATCACGATTTTGTTAAGGGCCATTCGCTTTAAAATCAACTCGCTATGTGTGACCATAATCACAGCTCCTTCAAAATCTTCAATTGCATCAATCAACGCTTCAATCGATTCCATATCTAAGTGGTGAGTCGGTTCATCCAATAATAACAGATTACATGGAGTCGCGATAATTTTTCCTAGGAGGACGCGGCTTTTTTCTCCCCCCGATAAGACTGAATTGAGTTTTTTTGATTTATCTCCACTGAACATCATGCAGCCGCAAATTCCTTTAACCTGAGTTAAGTTTAACTTAGTATTGGCTGCTCCAATTTCTTCTTCTATTGAGTGCTTAGGATGAAGTCTGCTGATGTTTGTTTGACCAAAATAGCCAATCGATAAATGATCTGATCGTTTTATTGAACCTGTAGTCGGGGTTATTTCACCCGCTAATAAGCGGAGTATTGTTGATTTACCCCTTCCGTTTTTTCCTATAAATGCGATCCTCTCTCCCTTTTCAACAGATAATGATAAATGTTCAATTAAAGGCGAATGTTCGTCATAAGAGAAACAGAGGTCCTCCGCTTCGAGCATTTTTTTTCCTGAAAAATGCGCTTCATTAAAAACAAAATCGAGTTGATAAAGATTTTTTAAGTTTTCAAGGACAGGAATACGGCTTAACATTTTTTGCTTAGATTGGGCCTGAGTCGCTTTGGATGCTTTAGCTCCAAATCGGTCAATAAATCCTTGTAAATGGTCTCGCTTTTTTTCTAAATTTTGCCTTGTTTTTTCATGAATGTCCTCTTGTTGCATGAGTTGTTCAAAAAAATGAATGGTGCCTCCCTTGACTTTATGCACCTTTTGCCTGTGAATCCCCATTGTATGGGTAGAAACGCTATCTAAAAACTCCCTGTCGTGGGAAATTAAAATAAATTCCCCTTTCCACTCCAATAAAAATTGTGTAAACCAACGAATAGAGACGATGTCTAGGTAGTTAGTCGGTTCATCGAGAAGTAAACAATCAGGTTCGCTCACGAGAACTTTTGCTAAGTGCAGCCTGAGTTGATATCCTCCAGAAAACTCCGAAGGAGAGCGATCAAGATCTTTTTCCTTAAATCCTAAGCCAAAAAGAATGGTCTCTGCTTTATAAAGACACTCTTTTTCTTCAGGTCGTAAACCCAAAGCCGCTTCTTCAATCAAGGTTGGACGAGTAAAGACAATGTGTTGATCAAGTGCTCCAATCGTATAGTTTTTACGTTTTGCAATCGTCCCTTTGTCAGGAGTTTCTTGACCTGTGAGCAATCTAAAAAGGGATGATTTACCCGCGCCATTGCGGCCGACTAAAGCGCAATGCTCTCCTGGTTGAATGCTAAAAGAGGCGTTCTCAAACAAAGGCTCACCGTAATAGGCAAGCATTAATCCATCGACTTGAATCATAGTAATCTATTTATTAAGATGTTAAGGTGGATGATTTATAACAAAAAAAATTGCTGATGAAAAGAAAAAAATCAACATTTCCTTAAATCCTGGATTTATTAGAGCTTGCCTTCCTATTTTCCTCGAGTGAAAATTTCATAACTTTCATTTGGCGTTAAATTCTTCTATCAGCTAATGTCTCAAAACAGATAAGATATTGTCCCTTTATGCAGTTTTCAGAACAGCTTTAATCAATAACCGATTATTACCCCTTTCAAATCATCCAGGAGTTATATGAGAAAAACAAGTCGTATGCACTTGCAAGAGGTGTTAGAACAAAATCCGTCTTGTTATGTGCTGATAACGTGCGGCCAACCTTCTGATGATGGGAAAATGCAAGTTGAAATGACCTATCAAGGTGACGTGGCTTTGGCTTCATACCTCTTGGAAGGTGCTCAGTACTACATGAATCGAGAAGAAATTCAAGAGGTTTGTCCGATTCCTTGTCAAACATATAAGATTCCTTCGGTCTCCTCGGCTGAATAATCCTCTCAGTTTTGGCTATAGACTCCTTCTGAATCGAGTCTATCAAAGTATAGTAGGAAAAGGTATCATGAAAATACGCTCTCATTCCATTAAGCTTAAAAAACGTCTTTTTAAGCTCAGAAACGCCCTCTGCTTCTCTATCGCCTTCTTTCCTTTCTTCTTGACTTCTGGTGTTGAAAATTTCTTTGTTGATCACTCTAGGAAAGCCGTCCCTGCTTTTCATGATGCCGATCAAGAAAAGCTGTCAACAGTTCTTCATCTAAAAAATAGGCAACCAGAACCAATCACGACTCCAGGGAGTGTTCTTAATATTGGACCTGATTGGCGGCAAAATCATTTTGAATTACAGTTGGCAAAAAATGGGGAATTTAAATCGCAGGTTTATTCTCAAGAAGAGATTGCCGCAGGTTTTGAAGAAGCCCCTTATTTTGTTGTTGTTCCTTATCGTTATCACCAAGCGGTGCAATTCTGGGTTCGAGTTGATTCTGCGACAACGACGGGTTCTTTTTATCCGAGGAGTGAATTGCGTCAAGTGACCAGTGATGGTTCCAAAGCAGCTTTTAATGCATTTAAAGGAACTTATTCATTGGAAGGAAAGACTCGCATTACTCATTTACCTCCGATTAAACCAGAGGTTGTCATTGCTCAGTTGTTTGATGGTGAAGTTGATCGTGTTGCCATTCGGACTCAGGTTATCAAGGGGCAAATAAACCTTGTCGTAAGGATCAATGGCAAAGCTATGAAACCCTATTTATCAGCACCTTATGTTTTAAATACCGAGTTTTACTGGAAAATTTTCATTCAAAATGGATTGGTTTCGATTTATTTTAATGACATGACCACTCCAGTTATCACGAATCAACCCTTAATCAGCGAAGCGAGGGCTTCTTGGTATTTTAAAGCCGGTTGTTATTCTCAGACAAACAACAAGATTGAAAAAAATCCCGATGAATATGTCTCAGTTGAGCTTCGGGATCTTGATTTTGCGTTTGAATGAATCGAAAGAGCATTTTTTATCCATTTTAAATAGGTTCTTCATGAGCCAGCAACCATTTTGATCGTCAGTATGAATACCGCTTCATTATCATCGAATCTACTCACTCCGCTGCATTCTTTTCCCATTAAAGTTTTGTTGATTGATGATCAAAAAATTGTTGCTGAATGTGTTAAAAGAATGATTCAGGATGAATCCGACATCACCTTTAACTATTGCTCTCATCCGGAGGACGTGTTAAAAATGGCTGTTGAATTTAAACCGACAGTCATTTTGCAAGACCTGATGATGCCCGAAATTGATGGTCTTTTGCTTGTTAAAATTTTTCGACTAAACGCCATCACGCATGAGATTCCTATCATCGTCCTTTCTAGTGAAGAAAATCCTCAAGTAAAAGCTGAAGCTTTTGCTGTTGGGGCAAATGACTATATTGTCAAACTTCCGGATAAATTAGAATTTATTGCTCGGATAAGGTATCACTCAAATGCTTACATCCGTTTATTGGAGCGAAATGAAGCGTTTCAAAGACTTGCTGAAAGCCAAAAAATTCTTCAAGGCGAGCTGGCTGAGGCGGCTGCATATGTTAAATCTGTTCTTCCCTTGCCAATGAAAGGTGAGATTGAGATTGATTGGTGTTTTATTCCTTCTACTCAGCTAGGAGGAGATGCATTTGGATATCACTGGTTAGATCATCGTTATTTTGCCATTTACGTGTCTGATGTTTGTGGTCATGGGGTCGGAGCCGCATTGCATGCCATTTCCGTTGTTAATGTTTTACGATCGGGCAATCTTCCTCGCGCTAATTTTTTTGATCCGGCTTCAGTTTTAAAAGAATTAAATAGTGCTTTTCAAATGGAAGATCATCATGAGATGTTTTTAACAATCTGGTATGGTGTTTATGATAAAGAAAACAAGCAACTTAAGTATTCGAGTGGAGGTCATCCTCCCGCAATTTTAATGACAGGTTCAATCGCTGAAGATTGTCATGTTATTGAATTAAAAACTCCAGGTATCGTGATAGGGGCCTTTCCAGATTCTCAGTATGTGAATGCGATCTGCCAAATAGAAAAATTTAATCGTCTTTTTATCTTCAGTGACGGTGTTTTTGAAATGATAAAAGAAGATGACACCGTTATGACTTTTCAGGAATTTGTTCAATTGATAACAAAAATCCCATTAAGAATAGACTTAAAATTGACCGATATCGTTCACGATCTTCAAACGATTCAAGGAAAAAAAGGGTTTGCTGATGACTTTTCTTTGCTTCAGGTATCTTTCGATTAAGAACTGACCTTACGGACGAGGAGTGCGATTTGGGTTAGATCGAATGCTTTGACCCCCAAGGCGTTGACTCTAACCTAAATCGCACTCCTCGTCCGTAAAGTCAGTTAAGAAGATCTTCATTCTGTTTTTTCTTTATTTCATATAGACTGTTTTTTCTGTTGTTTACCTTGAGTGTTGTCAATCGTTTTGAAAATAATCTTAAATAAATGTTATTATCATAAGGTGATGTAATTTATTATAAACGGTGTAAGTAATAATAAAAATTTATAAACCCTCCAGACGAAAAATGAAGGAAAATTACTGTGGATGTCGTAGAAAGAAAAGTTGAGAATCAAGTTCAATTTTGGTCTCTGCTAGGCCCTTTTTTTGTCTTATTGTCAATCGCAGTTCTTTTATTTAAGGTCTCTGCGCACTGGTATTTTCCGGTGAGTGCATTGATTGGTCTTCCTTTGTGCGTGAAATGGAAAATGAAAGGAATGGCGGCAGCACTTGGTTGTCTATTTTTATTTGCCGGGATCAGTTTTCAAACTTTAGAGCTTGATGACCGCTATTGGCATGTTGGCCTCTCCCTTGCAATGGCTTTCTCCTTTATTGTTCTGACGTTATCACTCGAAGAGGTGCAAGGATTAGTTGGAAAACTTCAATTAGAGTCACATAGCCGTTTGGATAATTTTTTGATCCTTGACGAAAAATCTAAAGCTGCAGAACTTGCATGGTCATTTGAAAAAGAAAAGATTAAAGGGGAAATAGGTGAGTTAACTCTTGAATTAACGCGCACTCAGGAAGATAAACAAAATTTTTATAAATTAGCGCAACTGGCTAAAGATGAGCTTATTCAAGTCAGAAGCCAGCATGATCAATTGCTCCAAGATCTCCTCTATAAAAAACAGCAGATTGCCCAGCTTTATGAAAGAGTAGATGAAACTGAGATGACGGTTCAAGAATTTGTCAATTCTGATTCGGAAAAACAAATCCAAACACTCAAAGAGCTCAATCACTCATTAGAGAGAGAAAAAGAGACGTTTAAAGCTCAAGTCAATGTATTACAGGTGGAGCGGCAAAATTGTCAAAAAGAGCAAGAAGACATTCTAAGTCAATTGCAAGCGTACCAGTCAAAAGAACACGCCTTATTGGTAGAAAAAGAGCTAGATCATCAACGTTTGGAGCAACAGCAAGCTGAATTTCTTTTATTAAAAAATCAATCTGATTTGATGATAAATGAAATCGAGAAGTTGCGGCAAACAGAAGCTAAGTCGCGAAACAACATTGAGCAACTGTGTGATTCAGAGCTTCTATATAAGGAAATGATTGAGCAATCAGCCCGAAAAATCATCCATTTAGAAGATAAAATTGCTGAGATTGAACAAGAAAAAGAGCGATTAACATCACTTCGAGATGAAATTCAGGAGAAATATCAGCTCCAACAAGAGGTATATCAAGCACATCTTAACACAATTGAAAAGAAACTAAATGACGAAAAAAGTAAACGAGAAGCTCAGATTAAAGATGCAGAGCAGCAAATGTTTGAAATACGCCATGGAGAAATGAAAATTCTTCAAGATCGCTATCAAAAAATGCATGATGATCACATGCAAACACAATCTGATCTGGAAGCGGCCCGCGAATGTTTAGACAAAACTCAGAAAAGAGAAAATGAATGCAGAGAACGAATTGAAAGCTTGAACCAAGAGTTGGAATTAAATAAACAAAGAGTGGTGGATCTAACGGAGAGAAGGGAAGAAGACGATCAAATTTTCATGAAAAGAATGGAATGTTTGCAAAACGAGTTTGAGTTAGCCCGAACGGAATTACTTGAAACTCAAAGCGATTTAATCGCTAAGAATGAAATGGTTGCTTTTATGACATCTAAAATTGATCATCTTGTCGACGATTTAAAAGAGCAAAAAAATCTATACCAAAACACTTACTCTGATCTGCAAGCAGCCGAGGAATGTTTAGGCAAAACGGATGAAAAAGAGAAAGAAGACAAGAAGCACATTGAATATTTGCGTCAAGAGCTCCAATTAAGTCAGCAAATAGAGCAGGATCTAGCGCAAGGGTATGAACAAAATCATAAAGTTCTGAGGAAAGAAATCGACGTGTTGCAACAGAATTATCAGGCAGCTCAGAATGAATTAATTGAAACCCAAAGCGATTTAATAGCCAAGAATGAAATGCTTGTGCTTATGCAATCTACAATCGATGATCTTGTTGAGGATTTAAAAAAGGAAAAAACTCTCTGTCGAAAATCTATTGAGCATAATGAAAAGCTAGAAGAGGCGAAGTTAGCATTAGAAAAAGTTTTGCGGCAAACACAAGTAGAGCTGAAAGAATCCAAAGAGCTGCTAGAGCTGCAATCCAAAGAAAAACAATATCATTCAACTGACTCTCTTCATAAGAGCGGCTCAGAAGCAATGTACAAGCAGTTAAAAAATCAATTTTATGAGAAATGTCAAGTTTTGGATGCCACCCGTCGCGAGCTTTTTTTAGCTAATGAGAAGTTATTGCAGCACACCAAAGAATATGAAGAACAACATCTTTATGACCCCTTCATCGATGAGCGAAATTTTCAGCAATATGTGGTCGAATTTGAAAAACAGTGTGAACAAATGCAGATCAACTATCAAGAAGAAATCGATGATTTAACACAACTGATCGGGGATTTACTCAAACAAATTAAGGAATAGTCAGGAATTGACAAAACCTTTTTTATTTTAACACACTCACCTTACGGAGTAAGAGGACGATTTGAGTTGAGCCAAAGCCCCTGAGTTAAAACCCACATTCCGCTAGTGGGCTATTTTTGATTCGAATTTATCGTTGTTTCAGCTGGATTTGCAAATTTTGCGACAATATTGAATGAAATATTGTTCAAAATTTGTCAAATTCAGATCAAAAATCGAGAAATCGAAGAAAAAACAGCCCACTAGCGGAATGTGGGTTAAAAGCTTTGCGTTCAGATCAAATAGCGCCTTTGCTTCGTGGCGTCAGTTAACAAAGAGTTTAAGCACTAATGTTTTTGATTGTAAATAAATTGCGTTTTGTTTTAGCGGTGGAGCTTATCGCCTATTTTTTTGCCGCTCCTTACATCATTCTTCTAGGCTTAGACGAAAATCGGGGGTTGTTAGATCAAACAGTCTCAATGAATTATCGAATTTGGGCCTATGCACTACTGGTTGGCATCTACCCATTTTTACTTATGATTATCTCTCCTTGTATTGGACGGCAGCTTGATCAAAGAACGTCTAAAGTGTCGATTTTACGTAAAATTCATCTTGCCAATAGTAGCTGTTATATGCTTCTAGCGTTATCTAGTTGGTTACATAGCTATCCACTAGCGATTTTTTCTCTGTGTATTCCTGGGGTAGTAGGATGTGCTTCGCCGGTTGGAAAGTCTCTTATTGCGACTGTGACAAAACCAGAGGCTCGTGTCCAAGAATTTGCGAAGTTGGCTTTTATTAAAGGAATCGCAAAACTTATTATCCCCCTTATTGGAGCGTTTATTTTTAAGGTGTTACTTAATGAAAGCAGCTACGAACTCTTGTTTGTGTTTTCGAGTTTACTTTCTTTTAGTTGTTTTCTCTATAGTTTTACATTTCCGAATTTTAGTTTTTCAGGTGACACTTCTGTTGTGAAGTGTGATTCCCATCCAAGTCCAACGCTAAAACTCCTCCGCTTACTTGTACGAAAAAACTATCCATTACTTTTTACTTTTGTTTTGCTAATTACCGGCTATTCGGTTTTTATCAAATTTTCTCCCTTTGTTCTATTTGAACAACTAGGCCACAACCCCTCCATTGTCAATTATTTTGCTTCATTAGTCGGATTGGCTTACTCATTAAACCAAATTGTCATCGTCCGTTTTGCAGATCAGATCAAACAATTTATGGGAGGTGTTTTTGTTTTGTTGTGTAGCACAACGCTCCTTCTTTGCTTTATAGGTCAAGGACCTTTTTGGTTTTTATGTTTTTTCGCAGTGTTGTTTTGTTACTCAGTATTGAACACGTGTATTGAAGCGCGCTTATCGCTACAGGGGATATCATCGAGCCAAGGAACGGTTCAGGGACTTCTGTACAGTTTAGAAAACTGGGGGTATATTATAGCCCCATTGATAGGGTCATTTGTGGCCAGTTTTTCAACTCTCTCTCCCCTTTATTTCGTGATGATTTTGGTCATAATGGCTGGTTTCTTTTTTATCTATTCACAACGCTTTTACAGCAGATTAAAGTGTGAGACTTAGTCGGTGTATTCCAACTCTCACAGCTTCTTCGAAGGTTTCTTTATGTGTGAGACGCAAAGCCAAGCGAAGTGATGGGGGGGCGCCTTTCTTTTATCGTGTCCAATTTGTCAGAATTTCGTGACCCTCCTCAGTAATTAATACGGTGTGCTCCCATTGTGCACTAGGCCGGCCATCTTTTGTTCTTGCTGTCCACATGTCTTTGCTATCAATCACCGCTTGCCTAGCGCCTGCATTAATCATGGGTTCAATAGTAAAAATCATCCCGGGGACCAGGGGGATATCGTTATGGTTGCGGTAGTGAGCGACCTGGGGTGCCTCATGGAATTCAATGCCGATCCCATGTCCGACAAACTGATTGACAACCGAGCATCCATGCAAATTTGCATAAGTCTCAATCGTTTCACCAATTTGAGAGAGACAAATAGTGGGTTTTAAAATGGCAATTGATCGCATAAGGCTTGTGTAAGCCACCTCCACAACAAGTTCTCGCTCAGGGGTTGTTTTCCCGATGATCACCATTCGGCTGCAATCTCCATAATAACCATCTAAAATACACGTCACATCAATATTGACAATATCTCCTTCTAATAAAGGGATGTCATTTGGGATTCCATGACAGATGACATCATTAACAGAAGTACAAATGCTTTTGGGGAAAGGAGGAGATCCGTAGTCTAAAGGAGCTGGAATAGCCCCGGCTTCCAAGTGCAGTCGGTGAGCAAAATTGTTTAGTTCTTCCGTTGTGACTCCCGCCTTAGCTTTTGCGCAGGTAGCATCTAAAATTTTGGAAGCCAACTGGCAAGAAGCGCGTATTTTTTGAATATCTTTGCTGTCTTTTAATAAAATCCCGTATTCTTGATAATACTGTCGCTTAATATTGGCTCTTGAGAGAGAGGAAGGGTGAAGAGGAGCCGGCTGTGGATGATGACATTTTTTCCATTTTTCTTGACTGCCGCACCAACAAGGATCATTACGTCCAATCATACTATCTCCAATGTTTAATAAGAAAAAAGTTTATCAGGATTGGTTTTTAATGGGAATTCTATTGATCGTTGCATCACCATTCATCTTATTGGCTTATCCTAAAAACCTGTGCTTTTTCAGGTGAGTTAAAATTAGAGAAATTTGCTATTGGCTTGAAAACGCTGATTCGCTAAACTTTCTGCAGAATTACTGCAAAGTATGATCAAATGTCTTTGCTCCTATACATTGCAATTTTAGAGCCCGCCTGGAAATTGAAGGCGAATTAGCCCTAACAAGTCGTGAAGATTATGAAGCCCGCAGATCTAAAGTCTCCTTTTAAATGGAATGAACGCCATGTTCTTGTCGAAGATCATGTTTGGTATGTTCCGGACCTATATGATGATTTTGAAAGTTTTTCATTTCCTGGTTGGAAGAGTCCTCTGTTTTTTGATCAAGATAAGCCAATATGTGTTGAATACTGTAGCGGAAACGGCGCTTGGATTGAGGCCAGAGCTCAGATCGAGCCTCATTATAATTGGGTGGCGATCGAGCGTAAATTTGTCCGAGTGAGAAAAATTTGGTCAAAAATTAAAAATGGCCAACTTCCCAATCTTCTTGCTGTTTGCGCAGAAGGTTATCAAGTCACACGGCGCTACATTCCGACAGAAAGTGTTCATGCCGTCTTCATAAATTTTCCAGATCCATGGCCCAAAAGTCGACACGCAAAACATCGAATTGTTCAAGTTCCTTTTATTCAAGAAATTTATCGTATTTTAGAGCCTTCTGGATCGTTAACTTTGGTCACTGATGATGAAGAATACTCCAAAGAAATGATCAATGTGCTCTTTCAAATCTCCGGTTTTCAACCTCTTTTTCCCTCTCCTTATTATGTCCATGAATACCCTTCTTATGGCACGTCATATTTTGAAGATTTATGGAGAAAAAAAGGAAAAAAAATTTTTTACCATACTTTTATACGCAAATAAACCAAAAATGCTTCTTATAAAACTCACGTTACGCCCCCTCTGACTCTTGGGTGCGTAACGTGAGTTTTAAAAGGGGGATCGTCGCTTTAACAACAACAAAAGTTAAACAATATGAGTAAACACGATCGTCATCAAAACGAAGAGTTAGATGAAGAATTTATAGAAGAGCCTGAAAGATCTCCTCCTATTATCTATGAAGGAATGTATCAAGAATCAATACCAATTGGTTTTGATACAGTGACAATTCATTTGGATGGAAGGATGCGATCAAGTCTTGATTGGAAGATAGCATGCCGGCAAGCCTCTCAAGCAATTCAAAAAGGATACAACCTTATCTGGGATATTGAGCTAGGGCTTTTTAGTGATTTAACTCAACCTCTAGGTCATCAAGGACAATTTCTTTCTTTAGCTCTTGCTCTGGAGCATTTCCGCGACACAGTCTGGAAAGAGTTTAAATTTTTTACAATAGGATTGATCCTATTTAGGGGACAAGCTGATTTTTCTCAAGAGTTGCAATGGAATCAAGATTTAGAGGACAACTTACGAAAATGGTTTGAAGAGCTCAATGTCCCTCATTTTGCAAATTTAAATTTAGCTCAGATTAAACAGGATGACGAGGGGTGTCAGCTTGCTCGGCTTTATTGTCGAGATGTTGCAGTTGAATATTTAACTCTTCTAGCTTCCCGTTTACCTGATTCACTCCCTGTTTATTTGTTTTTAGATGTCACCCATTTTCCCTCATCTCTCTTAATGGAGATGCAACTATTGAATTCTGAACGATTTGAAAATTTAAAACTTGGTTTCCGTGGTGGGCGCCTTCCGTTTAATGGAATTGGTTGGGGGAATCCAACTTCTTACGGTTATAGTGGTCATGCATTTAGCTCTTTGCCCGAATTTCAAAAAATATTGGTTGGATTCTGTGTCCCTCCGATTCAGTTTTATCGTTCGCTCCACTATGATGGATTTGAGGAAGGCGTTCGTCGTTTGCAGGAAAGATCAATTCCTTTTAAGTTGATCGCAGAGAGTCAATTGACGTCCCAATGGGATGGTTTAGATGCTTTATTTTTTTGCCCAAACGGCTTAAGTCAGCAAGGAAAACGAAAGTTGCAAGGGTTTTGCGCTGCGGGAGGAACAGCTGTTTCTATGGGTGATCTTATTGGTTTATCTCATGAAATGAGTCTGGATGAATGGTTGACGAGCCATCAATTCTAACGATTGACTCACCTTAGGCACCAGGAGAGCTTTCGCTTTAGCGCAAATAGCGGTCGTGGTGCGTAAGGTGAGTTTGTAAGATAAGAGTTTGTTTTAAGTGAGTTAAGAGAAAATAGAAAAGTTTTCAAAAAAGCTGTTGCGTAAAATAAGCCTCATTTTATATATTAGTAACTTCTCACGAACGAAAAGCGAACAACGCGTAACGAATGCGAGAAAAAAGCAGGGCCTTGAGTCACTGTAAGATGTTTTGACAGTATAAGAGAGACAA
>JBIRBM010000010.1:0-66121 GCA_044326545.1 Parachlamydiaceae bacterium
AAACATCAAAAAGGCGAGCAGCTTCTGAAATTGACCCACCTTTTTCCACATACTTTAAAACTTTTTCACGTAAATCAATTGAATAACTCATTCAACAAGTTTACTATTTTATTGTTAATTGTTCAACCTAATTCACTATATCAGTAATAAAAGATGATCTGTTATGCGTTGCGACTCATAGAGACGAATCCATCTTCTCAAGGCTCGTTCTGAAATCCGAAGTTCCTTATCCTGACAATATGCAAGCAATCCCTGAAGATCGCTTTTCTGCTTATTTGAAAGAGGCGACCTATCGACGACTTTTGAGATAACGTTAGACGTCTCTTTTATAATTTTAGAATTTGAGATCTGCGCTTCTTGATTGTGGCCAATCTGTTGGCCTATTTTCTGTTCCAATTGCTGCTCTTTTTGCTGGCCGCTATTTTGACGAAATGCACTTGTCTGTAAGCTGTAAACTGAATAAGTGCTGGACCCTTTGCCGGCCACTTTTTTGACATATCCAAGGCCTATTAGCTGTTTTAACCTTGTACGCGAATTCTTGAGCGAGATACCTGCAGCTAAGGCACACGCCTCTCTACCAAACATAAATTCAAAGGGATCTAGGTGTAATTGCTTGCTCATGCCCTTTAAAGGAACTAAAGAAGAGTTAGGAGAGATACGCTTGATCATCCATACAACAAACCGAATCATGACTGGATCTTTTAAAAAATCCTCTGTCAAAAACTCATGTGGTATAGCAAGAAATACGTATGGAATTTTAGACATAGCTTCATCCGCCTAAAAAATCCGTACTTTGAGTAATACCATTTTGGATTTGGCTTTGTTCCCAAGCTTCTATGTCAGATGAACGCCAGCGAGTTGAACCAGCTCCAAGTTTGACTGGTTTTGGGAATTTGCCATTTTTAGTCCATCGCCATATGGTAGGACGACTCACACCATATCGAATGGCGACTTCGGTATCTCTTAGAAAAGCTGATATATTTTTCATCACATAGCCTCATTTAAAGTTACTATGTGACATAGCATCTCATATGTAGATGCAGCTAGCGCCGCTATCTACATTTATTTTTTTCGCGTTGCCGTTTGATGTGATTACAAAATGCGCGATAACCAATTGAACCATAATTACCTATAGAGCAATGCAATTTTTCTCCATCCTGATAAATGGGATCACCATCATGACTTTGCGGTAAGGCGGCCCATAGTTTTGCGTTTGTCCATTCTGTTTTGAGTTTAAGCTTCTTTCTAATCCATTGATCTAAAGCTGGCCAAGGGCGTTCTTTTTTAGCTGCTTCAATTCTTTGACGCCTACCCGCTTCCAATTTCATTCCGGCTTCAAACATGGTTAATTCCAGAGCGACCATGCTTGTTAAAGGAGAATCTGTCTGTTCAGAATAGAGCCAAACCAATTTGAGCAGCATTTGGACGATGTAAACATGCTCCGGGTTTATATTCAGATCGTCGGAAGCCCAAGTTACAATCCAACCAACACCTAATAGAGACTCGTCAGGTACTTCTAAAAAGCAGTGCATAAGGATTTTCTCCACTCCAAGGCCAGTCAGTTCGCTGATTCCTTTCCCAATGGGGTGTTTTTGAATGATTTGAAGAAGACTGGGGGAGATCGTTGCTTTGAAAGTGCTGGTCATGGCATGGCTCTAGTTAGTAGATCTAATCGCTCGCCTAGTTTTTCCCAGGCTTGTCTCATCTCAATCTCATAGCCATAGCGCTGATAGATCCGTTTTATCTTATTTTCTTCCATGTGGTTTAAGCATCGTTCTGCTACTTCAGAAAGCACGCCCAAAGCATTCATGAGCGTAGCTCCTGTGCGGCGCAAATCGTGAGGCTTCCATACCCCTTTGGATAAAGTAAGAGCACTTATATTTTTGCTTCGATTTTTTAAATTTCCATCAGTTCGTTGACGGTCTGTTATTTGCTTTGTAATTGTTTTTGGACAGATGTGCCCATTTCCTCGACTTGCAGGATAACACCATTCTCCTTGACCTGAAAGTTCATGCAATCTCATAAAATGACGAAGCGCAAAAGGAGATAGATGAACGATATGTTCTCGTTGATTTTTGCTATTCTCAGCAGGAATAAGCCAGCTATTGCGTTCAATAGAAACATGGTTCCAACGAGCTTTTAATAGCTCACCGATACGACAACAAGTGGCTAGAGTGATCCAAATAGCCAATACATTCATTTCTGTCATTTGAGAGATGGGTAGCTTTCTGGCTAGTTCACCAATTTCCTCTTCACTCAATACTCGCTCGCGTTCAATGTTGGCTCCCCCAATATTTTTCTTACTGACCATAGCGGTGGGATCTGATTCCAAAAGATCGCGCGTAACTGCAAACCTAAACATCTGACGAATAAGGCTAAAAACAACCTTTGCCATGCGCTTTACTCCTCGTTGAAGTAGGCGATCGGTTATTTCTGCCACATGAAGCTTACGAACATCCTTTACGTCCATTTCACCTATGAATGGCAGAACATCTTTTTCCATCATGCGACGAGCTTCTGCGCCCTGATCTTTGCGATTGATAAGATCGGTCACTGCCCATCGCTCGAAAAGATCTTTCACAAGAACCTTACCCGACTTTTCTTTGGCCCTTTCCGCAATTAACTTCTTTTTGTCTTCAATAGGGTCAGTCCCTTTATGCTTTACACCATGCTTCAATTCTTCAGCTAGGCTGCGAGCCGCAGGAACGGTTAAACCGGCGACATCATTACGACCTTGCCTAAAAGGGCCGAGTCCTTTCCTTCTCTCACGCCATTTGTCACCTTCTTTAACTGAGTAGCAAAAGATCCAAGACTTTGAACCTGCCGGCATGACTCGTAAGACAAGTCCTTTCACCTGAGAATCGCGAATGTAAATCGGCTTTCCTTGCGGCTTAATCTTTTGACAGAATTCATCAGAGGAAGATCGTGGGATTCGCTCTTGTACCATACTTTTTCTCCACTGTTTGTTGTTGTTCCACTGCTTTCTGTATTTCCCGAAGCTGTTCTCTTATCTCTGCTTCTGTTTCAGGAGATGGGCGAGATCGCTTTCCTGCTTGCTTTTGTCGTGCGCGCATAAGCTTTTTCCACATGTCCACTGTAAAAGAATCTTCCAATTCGGGAGGGTAAGGACCATATTCTTCATAAAAAGATGTGCTTTCTTCCTCGGATAGGCTCGCAAGATAAACTGATAAGTTTTTAAGATCCTTCTGCAAATCTGCTTTAGTAATAAATACCTGATCTGGTCTCTGAAAGAATGGGAATAGCTGGACAATCTCTTTGTCATCGGAAGAGAAGATTTGACAAAAGGGCAGATAGTAAAAATATTGCATGTCCAAATGCGCCTTTCCCTTTTTGCTACAACTCACAAAACCGCGAAGCAGACAATAGTGATATATAGTATCGACGCGGTGAACGTACATAGCATAGGGAGCAAAATACCGTGGATCCGGGCACCCTTTACGTCTCCAGCGTCGCATGACCGCTCCAACATGTCCTGTATGGTCCTGAAAAAAATATCGAGCGATTCGTAAAACTACTTGACGGGGCGTTTTGCCAAAAAAACGCACCTCATCAGCATATGCAATCACTTCTTCCAGCGACTCAAATTTAGGTACTTTTGCTTCCGCTTCTGTCTCTTGTTCTATTGTTTTGTATAAGGAAACCAAATCAACACCCGAATCTTCATCGCGAATCGCTTTTGCTTTGCGAAAATCCTCATCGGAAAAATTTCCGTCTGACAAATTGCGCAAAATCGGCAGCATCGGATGTTCACCCATAAAATATCCAGGCCCCATCTTACAATTAGAGACCTCCACCATTCCTTCGCAAGGCGCTTGATATCCGTTCATGGGAATAAAATTATCATACAGAAGCTCGTTACACGCCATTTTCAGGGCATCGGGAAGCACAAAGGAATGAGAGTAGTGCATCTTGGTGGCAAGCCGCGCGACTTTCTTTTTCATTTCTTGGTCATCATCCCCTCGCACTTCTTTAGCCAAATCGGAAATGAGTTCTCTTAGCAAGATCGGCGAAATGGGGTGTCGATAATAACGCATCAACATTACAACGCATTCGAAGCTCACCCACTCAAAGGTTGACTTATCCATAAGAAAAGAAGGCCCAAAAGTCATACCGCACTCCTTATAATACACATCTACACTCATCCGCTTCGTGTGGCGGATATGTGGCGGATGCAACCACTTGATTATGGCCAATAATAAAGCTTACAAGATAATACAATGACATGATATAAATCAATCTGAAACAGCAACTTAAACGCGATTTTTGCGAGACATGATAAGACAACATGAGACAGGATAAAACAGTTAAATACTTGCATGGGGTGCAAGGGGTCGGAGGTTCGAATCCTCTCACTCAGATTCTTTTCTTCCAAGGACTTATGATAAGCTTGACCGCTTTTCTTAAGTCCTTTTTTTTATCCCTCGTGCCAGGGATATGACAGGTAATCTACATAATTGCAATAAGGTATAATCGTTCATCAAAGCAAGTCAAAAAAGCTATTTTGGATTGAGTTTTCACTCAATTTAGACTACAGTGAATGAAAGCATGGAAAGCATATGATAGATTCGAATAAAGCTTATAAAAGATATCACTACGAAAAAGCCCCTCTTCAAGAGGTGATTTTCGAGGCTAGGTTCTTAGATGAAGGCTATGACTTAACTTTACCTGGTCGTTTTTTTGATAGAATTTCCATGAAATTTCCTCAAAAAAAAGAAATTCAAAATAACAGATTTATAATATCTTCATATCCACTGATAACTCCACCAGTTATTCAGGCCCCTGTAATCCAAGCTTGGAATGAAAATCACAACAGTTGCCTGCAAATAGGTCCTGGAATTATATCTGCAAACGATATTAGTTATCTCAATTGGGAAAGATTTGCTGATAACATAAAAATTCTTCTAAATGGCTATTTTGACTGTGCCTCTCCTTCAATAGCACAGCGTATTGGATATCGTTGTATTAATCGTTTTTTAATACCTAGTGAAAATATAATACTGTCTGATTATTTTCGTCTTGGATGTGCCTTACCAAATGAACTTATTAATCCATTGAGTCTAGGATTTAATATCGTTAAAGAATACAATTTCAAAAATAGAAAAATTTCTATTATTCTGAAATTTTATTCGGATACCCTGAGAGAAAATGAAAAAGGAGTCGCTTTTCTTCTCGACATAGATTCCTTTACAATGGAAGAAATAACCGTAGAAAAACAAGCAATTTTAAGTGCTGCTTCTGACTGCCATGATTTGGAAAAAATTATTTTCGAGAGTTTACTCCAGGACAAAACAAGAGCTTTGATGGGGGCCAAATGATCTCGGTTGATAATTTTGATGATGCAAACATCCATAGATTTAAAACTGAAATGCATCAGACTATTAACTTTTCCAGAAGTGGATTAAGTCATGATATAGATTTAAGATCTAGCCCATATAGGAGTCTAAATCCATTTTCTGAACTCAATTCAACGTCCACAACGTTATATACCTCGCTAGAAAACAAAATTGAAGAACTTAATTCTAAAAAGGAACTGCTTCTAATAAACAGAAATAAAATTTTCAATTCTTTATCGTATAGATTTTTCAGTTTAGGTAAAGATAAAATTAATCTTCTCGATAGAGAGCTTGATAGAATAGAAGAAGAAATCTATTGTCTAAGAAGACCAGAACTTCAAAAAGAAATATTGTCAGCCAAAGATCTTATCGAAAAAACAAACAAAAACCTCTTAAAATACAAGCTTGAAACTTTTTAATGGTTCTAATAAAACGCCATCAAAACCCTCCTTCTGGAAAAAAGTATCAGTATTACAAGCCTTTTTTAAGGATCGATTTTGATTATCGATGCGCCTATTGCAAAAGTCGAGAAGTCGTCGAAGGGGGAAGCAAAAAATTTCACATTGATCATTATAAACCCAAAAGCAAATTTATAAAATTAATTAATGACTATCTTAATTTATTTTACTCCTGTAGTGAATGTAATAATGCTAAAAATGACTTTTGGCCGTCGATCTTAGATCGTCTCTTGCATAAATTCATTTTGAATCCTTGTGAACATGACTTCGACGAACATTATAATATGAACCAAGTCGAGTGGCGAGGAAATACTCGAGTGGCAATATGGAATATCGAAAGATTAAGGTTAAACTCAAAAAAACGTGTTCAATTTAGACAGGATGAGTTCGATGTATGTCAAATCATTGAGGAGTTGAAACATAAACAGCAAGAACTCGAAAAGCTTTTACTTAAAAACAAGTTATCCAAAGAAACTAAAGAATCTTTTGAAAGTGATTTGAACGCTATCCAAAAACAAATTGCTATTCTTAAACGTAAAACACTTGAACCGCTAGAATAAATTTCTTTGAGTTTACAAATCACGATAGTGTTAGCTCAAGCTTCGCTTTTCTTCTTGAATAATCAGGCATTACCGTCTCAAGAAGTCTGTAAAATTTAGGCCCATGATGCGGGTACACGGCCTGGCAAAGTTCATGAGCAATTACATAGTCAATGCATTCGATAGGGGCTTTAATAAGCTCAAGGTTCAGCGTTAAGCGACCTGACGGAGCATAGCTTCCCCATCTTGATTTCATTTTACGGATATGAAGCTCTTCATCCTCTGGCATAACTATAGAAGGGTTTGAAGGAAATTTTGAGAGGCAAAGCTTGAATGATGGTTTATCTGCCGTAGCCAGCTTTATGCGATATTGACGACCGAGATAAAGATGCGTTTCTCCGCTTACATAACTTCTGGCAGGTGTAAGCGGAAGAAATTGCTGAAAATCCTGCTGTTGCTTTTGAATCCAACGGGCTGGTTTATGTACTAGACCTTCCGGTTGAATCCTGGAAATTTAGGCTGCATTAAAGCGCCGGGTTTAAGAAGCTGTTTTTAAATTGAAGCGGTCTATCGGTCGTATGAAAGATCTCATGGATAGATAATCATAGTCAGGTCCATATTTTTAAGTATGGACCCGTTTACGATGATTGAATCCTGAGGTTTTGACACTCTTAAAGAAGAGGTCTTTTAGCTAGGCATCATGCGAACATTTATCCGTTGCTTTAGATATGCAATCTCGTCCTTAACAGTCTGAATATCTACCTTTTTATTAGCAATTGTCGCCTGATTCGCACTCGCTTTCAAACGGCGGCAATGGATTTTAATTTCAGGCAAAACCCCATCCCCTTCCCATTTGGTTTTAAAGAAATAGGTATTCTTTTGATTTCCCCATGACTTTAAACCTTCAAGTTTTCCTATCTTTTCATAACGGTTCCCGGTTATGAACATGGCCCATTCATCTGGTTTAGGAAGATATGTTGAAAATTCTCCATTTTTTAAGCTTATTTCTGTATAGTCGTCATGGATTTCCAACTCATGATCTAATTCTCCTTTAAATGCATGAGCCTTCGTTATTTCTCCACTCGGAAGCTCGATGTCATCATTGGGGTTATAGGAAATACTGGCAATTTCGCTTTCGACCACTCCATCACTTAATTGACTGATTTCAGAACTTAATGTGTTGATTTTCTCCTCTTTTTTTTCGATTTCACTCTTGAGTTCCTTTATTCTTTTTACATTCTCGTCCATTGTTTGATTAAGACAGGGTTCCTGTTTTTTTATCGTGTTTGAAGAGTGTTGTGTTTGCAACTGAGGTCCTGAAATTGAAGAAAAAATAGGTTGATCCGTGGAGATCTTGTTGTTGTTTCGAGAGCTTTTTTCAGGAGAATGGGCTAAATCCGTCATCTCTTTAATGAGCTCTTCCGATGGGCTTCGCTTGAGGTGTGGCACATTTGATTGAGAAGAGGTGGCATTACCTGATTCAGGAATCAATGAAGAGTGCTCATTATTGGATGGAGGAAATGCGTTTGATCCTTTCATCGGATCTTGTGAGGACGCCTCTTGTTTTTTTGTTTGTTTTACAACATGAAGATGAGACCAACAACGCTTAATCAAAAAACTTAAGGCTAAAGCTCCCAAAACGATTGTCCCAATGGTGACTATTTTTTTATTTTGATCGATGATTGGACGGAAAATCGATTCTTGAAAGCGAATGAGAGCTTCCCCCGCAGAACGAAAATATGTGTTAATGTGCATCATTCTCTCCTTTTTATTATTTAAAAAGAATAATTTTAATATTAATTGAAATTTTAATCAATTCATTTCATTAAAACAAATGAAATAAAAAATATTTAAGATCGCTAGGAGTTATTCGATAAATCCCTGTACCGCATTCATACAATCACGCTTTGAATGACGATAGAACGATAGAATCTGATTCACAATTTGTTTTGTGAAAAATTGAGATCTTGTGTCATCATGCTTTCGATAATAGCGATCACAGAAAGAGCCAAGAGTGAATCATTCATCTTAGGCACCAAAATGAGCGATATGGGCTGAAGCGAAAGCTCTCGGGCTTGAAAGCTTGTAAAAAAATCCATAGCGAGAAACAGAGAATTTTTTTTGCAAGTTGTCAAGCTCCACGCTTTGATGGAATCCAAAGACAAAGAACAGGAAGAGAGCTTCTCACAACTCCAAAGAGGGGATGCATGATTGGTGCAATGCTAATGATCATTTTGGCTACGAATCAGTTTGTCGCTTATGCGAGTGATTTTTCTACACATGTTTCATCTCTTAAAAGAGAAGAAGAAAATGTTTCACGAAGATGTGCTCTAAGCCAGTCACTCTATTGGGGTGAAGATAAACAAAACAAGAGTGATCGCTTGTATCAAACGAATGCATTTGGCGACGTTTTCCCCTTGTGGCAAGACATTCCCGAAGAAAAGTTAAAAGAAAAATGAGTCGTTTTTGCTAAGACCTTCAAAGAAAGAAGACAAGCCGTCATTCTTGAAATTCCTCATGAAAGATCGGCCGTGATGAAAATTGCCCAAGCATGTTGGATGCCACTTCAAGAACTTGCTGAAATTTCCGAAATTCACTCTTTAACCATTTCTCCCTATCTTAATGAATTGGCTAAGCATCTTTTAAATGAATGCCAAAAGTCTTATTCATGCAAATTGCCAGATCATCGTCAAATATTGAAAAGAGGTGATCTCACCGATACCATGCATGTTGAATTCCTTCATCAAGATGTGATAAATAGGCTATGAGGCTCTATATCAAGGCTAAACAATGACCATTCACAGATCATCTTTAGAGGATTGAGATGTTAGATGAAATTCAATTGGAAAAATTTCGGGTGATGGCAATTGTTGGTCAAGGAGACGATGAACGATTGTTTGCTCAGCCACTCGAATTTACTGTGACTCTATTTGTTGATTTATCAAAAGCATGTGAAAGCGATGATTTAAACGATACAGTGGATTATGGTGCCGTTTGCCGGTTAATCGAAGAAATTGTTCAGCATCACTGTGATCATCTTCTCGAAAAATTAGCGGCACGTGTCAGTGAGGCACTTCTTCATCTCCACCATGTTAAACAAGTCACGATTAAACTCAAAAAATTGAGAGTTCCTGTCCCTTCAGATCTGGGATCAGCGGCTGTTGTGATTCATCGCGAAAAATCGTCATTCAAAACGCGCTTTTCCTGTTCTGTTCATCAAGCGATTCTTGATTAGGAGCGTGGGGCTTATCTAAATCTCATCTAGTGGAAAAAACATAGAGGACAAAACATGAACTGGACGCTAATTACCGGATCAAGTCTTAATCTTGGGGCAAAGACAGCCATCTCTTTGGCCGAGCAAGGACACCATGTTTTAATTCACTACAATAAAAGTGTTGAGCAAGCTGAAGCTGTCGCAAATAGGTGCCGCAAATTTGGAGTGCGTGCAGAGCTGATCCAGGGGGATTTTTCTATGCAAGAGGGAGTAGAGGCATTTATTTGCCATCTTCTTTGCAATTTTCCTGATGTGAAAACTTTGATTAATAATGTGGGCAATTACTTGCATAAATCAGCTCTTGAAACATCTCAGAAAGAATGGCAAGAGATCTTTCAACTCAATTTGTTTACCCCTATTGCCTTAACCCGCGCTCTTATCCCCTCCATTAAACAATCTAAAGGAAGTATCATCAATATTGGAACTGCGGGAATTTCATTAAAAGCTCATTCAGTGAACACAGCTTATATGGCAGCTAAAACAAGTTTACTATTGTTCACAAAAACATTAGCCAAAGAATTAGCTCCGTCGCAAGTGACTGTTAATATGGTGTCACCGGGGCAACTCGAAACTTCCGTGGTAGAGGTCAAAAACATTCCCATGGGACGAGAAGCTGAATTTAAAGATGTGACAAGCGTCATTCTTTTTCTATTGCAGCAGTCAAGTCATTATTTAACGGGACAAAATATTGAAGTAGCCGGAGGACTTTGTTTATAGAGTCTGTCTGAGGCTCTATCACCCCCCCTTAGGGATCACTTGAAATGTGTTTCTTTCCTCTGGACTGAGGATCGAGATCACACACACCGCCTAAGCAATCCTCTTGTTGACCGCTTTTCTATTTTCAGTGTTTGCTGCGTTGATCTAGAGGCTTCCTTGTCTGATTGCCGGTTCGATCTCATTCATGGGAGGCCGCGCAGCGCTTCTACCATTGCAGAGAGCGAGTGTACTTTTTTAGTGTTAGATCATAAAACTTTTGATCGACTCACAGAAGATTCACCTGAGATCCTCTAAGAGAGGATAAAATTGATGGCGTATTACTTAACGTGAGTTACTTAAAAAAAATTTAGCCAAACATTTTGTGATGCTGTGATGCAAGAATAGTGATGCACTCGCTTGAGCTCAAAGCCGGAGCGAGTAGGGGGTGTACTTCGAGAAAATGGCTTGATTGAGCACTTTTCATCACCTGTCTTTCGACAGGTGATGTTATTGTTAAGATTGCTATTCTTTTTCTTTGTCTCTTCACTTTTTTGATTAAGTGTTTTCTTTACTTAAAAATTTCCCAGGATTTAAACCAATCAATAGTCTTATCAATCAAATCTTGTTCTTTAGGAACAGAGCTTCTCAAAGGAGAAGTTGATTGAGGGGACGAATTATTCTCGTTTACAGACGGCTTAAGTTCGTTCTTGATTGGTGGAGGTGTTGAATCCGTTATTTCAGTAGAGCTATTCAGGAGTGGAGTCGAGGAGGAAGAACGCGTTTTTTCCGTTTGATCTTCGTCTTTCTTTTCTGGATGTTTTGGATCAGCCACTTCATTCTCATCTAAAGAGCAGAAAGATTCTACAGATGAAGAATCTGAATGAGCCGATTTCTTAGGGATTACCTCATGGATTAAATCAGTTTGTTGAGTCAAGGAAAATGGGGTAGAACTTTCTTCTTGGAAGGGGGAATAACGCGTTTCTTTCGTTTGATCTTCGTCTTTCTTTTCTAAATGTTTTGAATCAGCCACTTCATTCTCATCTAAAAATGGGAAAGGTGTTACGGGTGAAAAATCTGCATCGAAAGTCTCATAGAGCTTTTCCTTGTTTTGGGCTATCCATAAATTGGGAAATGTTTTGCTTTCCTCGCATCCTTCTTGGTCATTCTTATCGTCAAAAACTGTATCAACATCATGGAAAAAATTAAGCAATGCCAAAGCATCTTCAACATTTTCATTTTCTAATAAACTTGGATTTTTGATTTTTTCCTCATTATCGATTGGCAGATCAAAATTTTCATCGTCTTCGCTATTTTTTGACGCCTGAATCTCTTCATTGCTTTTCGTACTTGTTGACAGCACAGTTCCATGAGGATGTTCACTCGATGCTAAAGGGTTTTGAGTAAATGTACCGTCAGAGTTTATGTAACCAAGATCCTCAGCATCATCTTCATCTATCCCACTCCCTTCATCCTTTGTTAGGAAATCAACCACAGGAACCTTTGGTAATCTCTCATCATCAGTCTCTATCGTCTCTGTACGATTTGATTCATCTGCCTTCCTCTCTTCTTTTTTAACAGAATCTAAGTTCTGATTTTTAGAAACAGGAGGCGTATTGATTGGTGATCGTGTTGGTGATCCTAGTCCATCTTCCTCGTCTGAATCTGTCTCGCTATCCTGAGGAAGATTTATCTCATTGTTTCCATTCTGTTGATGAGATGAAATCTCCGGCTTGTTTAAACTCGTGCATCGAGCCTCTTGTTTAGATTTTTGCATCGTGTTCAACACAAGATGACCTAAAATATGGGTCGCGGTAATCAAAGCTAACACTCTTGGATTCAATCCAAAAGAGGTCATTTTTGAAAAAGCAATATTAAACGCATAGGCAGCTCCCCCTAATAGGGCACTTTTCGACAAGGTGTAGGCAACTTTTTTCCAAGCCACATTTTTTGTTTTGGTTCCATCGGTAAATCTTGCCTCTACGCGATTAAAAAGGGATCGGGTCGCAAAAAAACAGATTAAATTAGCCTGAGCCATCACCGCAATGGCCACTTTTGTGTCACTGTGCATGTTTTTAGAAAGAAGATTCATTAACTTAACGCTATGGTTGCCCAAGCGGGCTAATTGCCGTTGACCTTGCTGAACGACTGGAGTGATCATGTCTCCAGCATTCTTCATCATTTGAGATATCTGATTCATCATAAAACTCCTATTTATTAAGAAATAATAAATATCCCTTAATCATTTATTAATATTTTTAGATCCATGCAAACAATTTTATATATGATTTTATTAAATATCAATAGAAATAATGTTTTTTTTATATAAATCGATTTATATTCATTAATAAAAAACAAGAAGATCAAGAAAGGAAAGAGGAAGAGCTGTCGATCCTCACTTCTTGATTGTTGACGATCAATTCATTTCTTGAATCCTTATAGAAGCTGTCATGATTGGCAGACATTCTCTAAGCTTTGGTTTTTTCTTCATTTAAGATAGAGTATAAAATCTCCTCTTTGAAAAAGGAATAGAGATGTTAAGGTCTTTCTTTAATAGCCCTTTTTTAGCTGCTTGCAAACATCAAAAACGAAAAAAAAGTAAGAGCCCGTTTTTAAATTCAAGTGACCTTTGTGGGGTGTCAAAGCCTCGTGCATAGAAAATCACAGTCATGCCTCTATTTTTTAATAGCGACCCGAGTGTGATTTTCTATCCGAGAGCCAGACACTCCATAGGCCGCTTCAATTTGAAAATAAGCTCTAAATAGGGTGTCCAAAAAGTATCACCACTTCCGGAGACCATCCAAAATATCATGGAATCACTCTCTCTATAGGATAAATCTGTATATGAAGCGCCTCATGTTACTCTTCCTTATTTTGTCTTTCATCATGGCCATCGCCATGAATTTTTTTAATCCTTCTTTAGCCTCTCGACTCTATTCAAAATGGTTTTCTCATTCTGAAGAAAAAAAAGAATTGATTCTTTACGGAAACGTCGATATTCGACAAGTCGACCTTGGATTCCGGGTGAAAGGACGGGTCGCCACAATGCCTTTTGAAGAGGGAGATTTGGTCGCAATGGGCTCCTTAATGTCTATGCTCGATAAACAGCCCTACAAAGATCAAGTTAACCAAGCTGCCGCACAGGTCGAATCTGCACAAGCAGCTCTTGTCAATTCAACCCTTTTACTTGAAAGACGAAAAATTTTGATTGGAACAGGGGGAATTTCAGAGCAAGACATTGATGATGCCATCGCTGGCCAAAAAATTGATGCAGCAAAACTCAAAGAAGCGCAAGCCTCTCTTGGGGTTGCTCAAACCAATTTGGCTGATACTGAATTATACGCTCCAGCCGACGGGACAATTCTGACTCGCATTCGAGAGCCGGGAACGGTTGTGCGTGAAGCAGATCCCATTTATACCCTCTCTTTGATTTCGCCCATTTGGGTCCGAACTTATGTGTCAGAACCTCAGCTTGGGCTGATTTATCCGGGAATGGAAGCTGCGGTTTATACCGATACCCCTGGGGGGCATCATTATTCAGGGCATATCGGTTTTATTTCACCCGTGGCTGAATTTACTCCAAAGACAGTTGAAACAGCCCAACTGCGGACCGACCTTGTCTATCGCTTAAGGGTGATTGTCGATAATGATGATCATGGATTGCGGCAAGGAATGCCTGTGACAGTGAAACTTCCCTTGAAATCTTAACATAACGCAAGCTCATGTCATCTCCCATTGTTGAAATTCGCAACCTTTCCAAAGTTTTTGATCCCCAGCAGCGCCCCGCTTTATCACAGATTAATGTCGTCATTCCCAAAGGTCAAATCATCGGACTGGCAGGCCCTGATGGGGCGGGGAAAACAACATTGATTCGATTGATTGCCGGATTGCTCTTGCCCTCTCAAGGAGAGATTTCTCTTGCCGGTTACGATACGGTGCGCCAATCTTCTGCCATTCACTATTTGACCGGGTATATGCCCCAAAAATTTGGATTGTATGAAGACCTCACGGTCATCCAAAACCTGAATTTATATGCAGATCTCAGAGGGGTGATTGGCAAAGAGCGATTAGACATTTTTGATAAACTCCTCTCGTTTACTTCGCTCAATCCCTTCATCAACCGCCTAGCCGGTGCTCTATCGGGAGGAATGAAACAAAAGCTTGGATTGGCATGCGCCTTAATTCAGAAGCCGATGCTCCTCTTATTGGATGAGCCAAGCGTGGGAGTCGACCCCCTTTCAAGGCGAGAGCTTTGGAAAATGGTCCAAGAATTAATCCACGAAAATATTTCGGTGATATGGAGCACAGCCTACCTGGATGAGGCTGAAAAGTGTGATTCGGTATTATTGCTCAACGAAGGCAAGCTTCTTTACCATGGCCCTCCTCAGGAGCTGACCAATCGAATGAAAGGTAAAGTCTTTAAAATTTCGCAGATTGAAGGAAGTCGCCGTTTATTGCTCACACAAGTGTTGCAAGTTCCTTATGTGATCGACGGCCTCATCCAAGGAAAAGAGATCCGGATCGTGACGCGAGAAATCATGGAAAATCCCTTAGATGGCACTTCTTTAGAAAAAAAAGAGTGTCTTCTGATTGAACCTGCACCTCCTCGATTTGAGGATGCCTTTATCGATATTTTAGGGGGAGGCCCAGGAGGATGGTCTGAACTAGCTGAAAAAACACCCCGTATTGAAAAAAGAAAAGAAGCGGTCATTGAAGCCAAGGGACTTGTTAAAACATTTGGCTCTTTTACCGCCGCGGATAATATTACATTCAGCATTCGATCAGGGGAAATTTTTGGTTTGCTCGGTCCAAACGGCGCTGGAAAATCAACCACTTTTAAAATGATGTGCGGCTTGCTTAAACCAACAGCTGGTCAAGCGTATGTAGAGGGATATAATCTTCAAGAAGCTCCATCCAAAGCCCGCTCTCATATTGGATACATGGCACAAAAGTTCTCGTTATATGGAAATTTGAGTGTCAAGCAAAATTTAGATTTTTTTTCGGGGATTTATAACTTAAGAGGAGCGATTCGGAGGGAGATGATTCAAGAGATGGTCCATATTTTTGGTTTAACCCCCTATCTAAACGAATCAGCCGACGATCTCCCTTTGGGATTTAAACAAAGGTTGGCTCTTTCTTGTTCGCTCATGCATCATCCTGAAGTTCTTTTTCTTGATGAGCCAACGTCTGGCGTCGATCCAATTACCCGGCGCGAATTTTGGAATCACATCAATGGATTAGTCGAAAAAGGGGTCACGGTCATGGTGACAACGCACTTCATGGATGAGGCCGAATATTGCGATCGGATCGGGCTCGTCTATCGCAGTCAATTAATTTCATTGGGAACCCCCGATGAATTAAAAGAAAAAGCGCGCACAGCGAGCAATCCCTCTCCAACCTTAGAAGATGCTTTTATCGCTTTAATTCAACAGTATGATCAGGAAAAACATGCCGATTGACATTTTGCAAGACAAGGGAGGAAAGCGAAGGCTAAAAGCATTAATCATCAAAGAATTTTGTCAAATTTTTCGCGATCCCAGCAGTTTTCTGATCTGTTTTGTCCTTCCTCTTATTTTAATGTTCATTTATGGATATGGCGTTTCCCTCGATCTTGAACACATTAGGGTGGGGTTAGTTTTACAAGAGACAACCCCTAAAGCGCAAAGCTTTGCCTATTCGATTATGAACTCTCGTTATTTTGATGTCCACCTTGCAAGGGATCCTCGTTTTTTTGATGAAGAGATCATCAGGGGAAAAATTCGTGCCATTATTGTGATTCCTTCTTATTTTTCCTCTTTCAGGCAACGCCCCGATCACGTCGCACCCATTCAGGTGTTGACAGATGGAAGTGAGCCCAATACGGCAACATTTGCTCAAAATTATCTTCTTGGCGTTTGGCAAAATTGGTTGAAACAGCAATCGATTAGCGATGACTTGCAGGGAATGCCTCTTGTCAATCTTCAGCACCGTTTTTGGTATAATGAAGAATTGCAGAGCCGCAATTTTTTAATTCCGGGTTCGTTGGCGATTATCATGACGCTAATTGGGACGCTTCTGACTGCCTTAGTCATCGCTCGCGAATGGGAAAGGGGAACAATGGAAGCTTTGATGGCCACTCCTGTGAAAATAAGCGAGCTGATGATTGGAAAATTGATTCCCTATTTTTTGATGGGAATGATGTCAATGGCAATGTGCGTTGCCATTTCAGTCTTGCTGTATCAAGTGCCTTTTAGAAGTTCTTATCTTGTGCTGACTGCCGTTTCCGCCGTGTTTTTGCTATCGGCACTATCGGTTGGTTTTTTAATCTCCACGATTGCCAGAAGCCAGTTTGTTGCCGCTCAAGCGGCAATGGTTGCCGCTTTTTTACCCGGATTTATCCTCTCAGGGTTCCTTTTTGAAATCTCTAGTATGCCTTATCCCATTCAGCTCCTCACGCATTTTGTGTCGGCAAGGTACTTTGTCTCCTCGCTTCAAACCCTTTTTCTTGTTGGAAACATATGGAGTTTACTGATTCCCAACACGCTTGCCATGTTGGCGATTGCGGTTTTCTTTTTTTCTTGGGCCGCACATCGCATTGTAAAACGATTAGACTAGGATTTGTGTATGTTTTTTCGCATTTTAGCCTTGATTTACAAAGAACTTCTCGCTGTGTGGCGAGATAAGAAAAGCCGAGCGATGCTGATTGTCCCTCCCATCACACAATTGTTAATTTTTTCTATGGCTGCAACGCTTGATGTAAAAAATGTGTCGATTGGGATTTTAAATTTTGACAATGGAGGGCAGTCATACGAGTTGATCCAACGGTTTGTGGGATCGCCAACATTTAACAAGATTGTTTACTTAGATTCAGTGGCCGATATTGCAAAGGTGATCGATAATCAAATCGTTTCTATGGTTATCCATTTTGATGCTCAATTTTCGCGCAATTTAAAGGCGAAGAAAGCAGCAGACCTTCAGCTCATATTAGATGGAAGAAAATCAAATACAACACAAATCATACAGGGATATGCGGCAACAATTGTCCAAAAATTCAGCGAAGATTTAGCGGTTCAGCTCAATATTCAACAGCAACAAACCGAAGTTTTTCCTCGCAATTGGTTCAATCCCAATTTATTGTATTATTGGTTTAATATTCCTAACCTCACAGGGGTTTTAACGATGCTAATCGGCTTGACCATTACCGCCTTGTCTGTTGCACGAGAACGTGAAATTGGCACATTCGACCAGCTCTTGGTTTCTCCCCTGCAGCCAATAGAAATTTTGATTGGCAAAACAATTCCCGCTTTGATTATCGGCCTGATCGAGGGGGCAGTGATTGTCAGTGCCGCTATTTTTATTTTCCGCGTCCCTTTTATCGGGTCATTGCCCCTTCTGTTTTTTAGCATGGGTGTTTTTATTTCTTCTGTTGTAGGGGTGGGACTCTTTATCTCGTCATTATCCAAAAACCAGCAGCAAGCGATTTTGGGCTCATTTGTTTTTATGACCCCTGCAGTGACTCTATCGGGATATGCAACTCCTATCGAAAATATGCCCGATTGGCTGCAAAAAGTGACCATCATCAATCCTCTCACTTATTATCTTGTCATTGCAAAAGGGCTCTTTCTTAAAAATATGCCCGCAAGGATTGTATGCGATAATCTATGGCCCATGGCTCTCATTGCCTGTTTTACTTTAACGGGGGCCGGTTGGTTTTTTAGGAGGCGGCTCGAGTAACACAACTTAACTGATTTAAAAAGAGTGGATTGAAATGAAGAATTATGTTTTGTTTAACATCTTGATTGCCATTGCCTTAGCGGTAATTGCAGGGTGTCTCACTGCAGATGGTCAGACATTATTTGGAGTCCCTTATGTTAAAATTTATGCAACGATAGGGCAGCTATTTTTAAACGCCCTCCATCTTGTTGCTGTTCCCATCGTCTCAGCTTCGATTATTCTAGGAACAGCTAAAATGGGAGGAGAATCCTCGTTTCGAGGATTGGGAATTAAAACATTTGGATTTTACTTTTTACTCAGCTCTCTTGCCATCTTCGTTGGAATAGGGGGATTTTTTCTTGTGTTTTCTCACTCATCTTCTCCCAACCTTTCTTTGTTAGCGGCAGGCGATCCTTTAGGCGCTCTTGTCCATCCCCAATCCTCTGCAGATGCATTTGATACGCTGACGCAAATGTTGTTCAAGCTGATTCCATCGAATATTTTAGCTGCAGCTTCCCAAGGGCAAATGCTGGGATTGATTTCGTTTAGCATTCTATTTGGATGTTGTTTGTCTCAAATCGAGAGCTCTGCTTCTTCTGTGATGATGAAATGGTGGGAAGGCGTGTTTCAAATCATGATGAAGATCACCCATTTGATCATGAAGGCTCTGCCGATTGGCGTTTTTGGTTTAGTAGCAAAAGTGATCGCAACAACCGGAATTGATTCGATCACCTCTGCCGCTTGGTATTGTTTAACAGTGATTGCAAGTTTGCTGGCTTACAGCTGCATTGTGATTCCAATTCTTCTGATTTCAATTGCGAAGGTCAATCCGTTTGGCTACTTCCAAGCGATATCGCCCGCATTGTTCACTGCATTTTCGACAAGTTCATCGGCTGCAACGCTTCCTATCACATTAGAGTGTGTCGAAAAGCGAGCGGGCGTTTCTAATCGAATTTGCAGCTTTTCCATTCCTTTAGGCACCTCAATTAATATGTCGGGCGGGGCACTTTATTTGTCTATCGCCTCTCTTTTTATTGCGACAAGCTATGGCATTCCCCTGACAGTGCATGTCGTTGCCTTGGTGGGCATCATGGCTTTACTCACATCGATGGGGGTTGCAGGCATTCCTTCTGCAAGCTTAATTTCCCTCTCATTAATCCTCAATTCAATTGCCCTTCCCGTTGAGGGAATTGGGTTGATTATTGCTGTTGACAGAATCTTGGATATGTTTAGAACAACGGTTAATGTTCTTGGAAATGCAACCTGTGCCGTTTTAATCGCTCATTCTGAAGGAGAGTATCAAGAGAGGACGAGTGATGAATGTCCCACACGATAGCGGACTTAATCCTCAAGACTTACGCGGATTGGGGTATTCTTTGAGATAGATTTTAACTCTCTCTTGGATTTGCCAAGAGAGTTTTTCTGTTTCAGCCTGATTTGGTTTTATTCCGGCGAATTTCACTTGATCAAGCTCTTTAAAAATAGCGAGGAGTGCCTCAATTTCTTCTTGGGTAAAAATAGGATCGTCCCTTAAAGCTCTCTCAAGTTCCATTGTTGTCAATTCTTTTGTCCGCCAGCCTGATTTGACCTCAATGGCATCAAGCAAAAGAGAGGAAAGCTTGAGATAATAGGATGAGAAATCTTCTTCGCTATGAGGACACTTGTGAAGATTGTCTATTTCTTGCTGAATTTTTTCCTTAGAGGATACTATTTTCTTGTCATCTTCAACTGATTGAGAGCGGCGATCGTAAATCAAATAAAAAAACCAGCCAATACCGCTACATCCAATTAAACAAAGGAGCGTCAGCCAAGGAAGCGTCCTTGTTTGCAAATCATACCGAATCTGATCTCTTGCTTTTTCAACCTCTTTTGGATCATCAATCCACATCCTCTGATTAGACTCGGTCAATCCCAGTGGAAATTGGGGATCTAATGGCATTAAGGGAGCAAAATCAAGCGAGGGTTGAGGTTGTGAAGGGGAGACGTCAAAAGAAAAAGCCGCTGTTGGAACCTCGAGCGGAGGCTCTCCCTTCTCCTTTGGTTGAAAGAGTGCAGTTAAGAAAGAGAGTTCTAATCGCCCCAAAGAAAGAGGGGCTATGGTGAATGTTACCTGTTCTTTTTCCACCCCCTCTTGATGGGATAATCTGTTGATTTGAGATTCAATCAGCGACCAATGAGGAGCAAGTGGATTGCCGGACCACATGAGCTGATCAACGAGCGCTTCTCGATCCATTTCATAAGAAGAGGGGAGTTGATACTCGATTTCGACATTGAGCATCTCCCCTAATGATAAGGGACCAGGAGGGGATTTAATCGTCAGAGCAAAAGGCTCTTTTAGCTCTGCATTCCAAAGCGTCTCACCACTTAGCAAGCAAGGAATCAGGATGAACAATAGACTGTTTCTCATGTTCTGCGCCTTCTCAATTTGAAAAAACGTTGAAGGACATCATTTGAAGCTTCACCCGTGTGAATCGAGAGGTAGTCGGCACCAATTGAGGAAAAAAGATGCCGGGTTTTCAATGCTTTTTGGCGAGATTTTTTTTCAAACTGCTCTCTTATTTTCACATCATCAGTATCGATGAATGCCTCTTCTGCGGTTTCTAAATCACGAAGATGAAATAATCCACGTGGAATACATGTCTCTTCATAAGTGTCATAAACATGAAAGGCGATCAATTCGTGCCGTTTGGCAATCAAAGCGGCTTCTTTGCTAAAACCATCGCTTAAAAAATCAGAAATAAGAAAACAAATCGCGTGTTTTGCCTGCACTTTTGCTAGGAAAGAGAGCGCTTTTGACAGATCAGTCCCTTTATTGCGGGGGATAAAATAGAGCAATTCCCGAATGACGCGTAAAACATGGCGAACCCCTTTTTTGGGTGTTAAATAGAGTTCGATTTCGTTTGTAAAAAGGAGAAGACCAACCTTATCTTGATTTTTGATTGCAGAAAAAGCGAGGATTGCAGCAAGCTCTGCGATGATGTCGCTTTTAAGGCGATTGAGATGGCTAAACCCAGAGGAGGCTGATAGGTCCACAATCAGCATGACAGTGAGCTCCCGTTCTTCGCGAAAATTTTTGACAAACGGGTGTTGCGAACGAGCTGTGACATTCCAATCAATGGTCCGAATGTCATCGCCCGGGAAATATTCGCGCACATCTTCAAATTCCAATCCTTTTCCTTTAAAAGCAGAGCGATAAAATCCGGAAAACAGATCCTCTACATTATGAAGGGCTTTAATGTGTAAACGACGGATATGTTGGAGGGCTTGTGTTCTTTCAATCATAAAAAATGGAAATGAAAATCAATTAAGGGACAGGAAGGGCTTCTAAAATGCGATGAATCAGATCATCTGTTGTCAAATTTTCAGCTTCAGCCTCATAAGACAGGCGAAGACGATGACGCAAAATCGGATAAGCCATCTCTTTAATATCTTGAGGGGTGACAAAATGGCGTCCAGATAATAATGCACGCCCTTTAGAGGCTTGTTTCAGGGCCAAAGTTGCGCGAGGAGAGGCGCCGTATTCTAATAGTCCCTCCAGAGGAATTTGAAAAAGGTTTGGCGCTCTTGTGGCCTGGATAATATTGAGCAGATAATCAATCACCTTTTCATCGAGGTAAATGGTGTCGACAAGCCGTCTTAAGGCGAGCACAGTGTTGACATCGATGATCGGCTTAATGATGGGAAGCGGACCCATTGTCCCCATCTTTTGCAAAATGATTTTTTCTTCTTCACGGGTTGGATAATCGATTTTGATTTTCATCATAAAACGATCGGTTTGTGCTTCAGCCAGTGGATAGGTGCCTTCTTGTTCAATCGGATTTTGAGTGGCTAACACCAAAAAAGGGCGAGGGGCAGCAAAGGTTTCGCCTCCAATGGTCACTTGCTTTTCTTGCATGATTTCTAATAAAGCCGATTGTACTTTCGCCGGCGCGCGATTGATTTCATCTGCTAGCAGAATATTGGTGAAGACGGGCCCTTTTTTAACCTCAAAGGTTCCTTCCTTAGGGTTATAGATAGGGGTTCCCGTTAAATCGGCAGGCAAAAGATCTGGAGTAAATTGAATCCGTTTCACATCACATTGGATCACACGGGCCAATGTATTGGCAGCAAGTGTTTTTGCAACGCCTGGCATCCCTTCAAGCAGTAAATGACCATCGGATAAAACGGCAATTAGAAGGGATTCAACCAGTTTGGTTTGCCCGACCACGACTTGGGCGATTTCTTGTTGCACTCTTTTTAAGAGCTCTTGGGCTTTTTGGATTTGCTGCAGAATCGATATTGTCTCTGTGGGCATATGTTTCCTATTAATAGATCATGTTAACATTTATCTTAGAGGGTTTTTTAATCCTGTAACTGTATGATATAAATGTTGCCTCTTAAGGAGGCAACATGAAAAACTCACGTTCATTTCCTTGCCAGTGCCCTTGCCCGATTAACGTTGTTCTAAAACACCTGCACATTAGACTTGTTCGGAAACTTGCTTTGCTTGAAAAAATTGCCCTTTTTGAGCAGATTGTGTTGAAAATGTTGAGAGCGTATGCATCCATACGGTCGAAAAATTTTACAAAAAAGAGGCCAAAAATGGCGGTTTTAGCAAGTCAATGAAATTTCCGAAGAAGTCTAATGATACAAGAGGTTTTTTGTTGTGTTTTTGTAAGCGGATGGAGGATTTAATGGATAGAAAACACTAATTTTATCGCTTCAGTGACAAATTTGCTCATTTCACGCCTTTTTACATAAGCGTGCAACTCATGCGAAATATCGAGCGGTAATGAAAAAGTCTGATTGATTGTCTTACTGTTTTTTCTTATATCTTGATTTTAGGAAGAGGGTATTTAATATGGAATAAGAAATATTAATTCATACACACCTAGAGTCTCCGTCCTTCTACCGTGACTGATCTAAAACAACAACGTTTTTAGAAGAAAGGAAAACATGGGAGAAACTTCCCCTTGCTTTAAGATCAGCTTTTAGGCTACATTGTAGCTCTTCATAAAACACTCGAATAGGCAAGTCATGAAAGGGATTGTTCTTGCAGGGGGCAGCGGAACTCGCCTTCATCCTCTCACTCTTGGTGTGACCAAGCAGTTATTACCCATTTATAATAAGCCGATGATCTATTACCCATTATCTGTCTTATTCTTAGCAGATATCCGGGATATTTTGATTATTTCAACACCCGAAGACCTTCCCCAATTTAAGCGATTACTAGGCGACGGATCTCACCTCGGAGTGACATTTACTTATGCCGTTCAAGCCAAACCAAATGGATTAGCAGAAGCTTTTATCATTGGAGAAGAGTTTATTGGTCAAGAATCTGTTTGCCTGATTCTAGGGGATAATATCTTTTATGGCAGTGAGTTAAGTCATTTATTGCAAAAAGCAAGAAATAGAAAAAAAGGGGCGACCTTGTTTGGATTTGAAGTGAAAGATCCTGAACGATACGGCGTCATTGAATTTGACTCTCAAGGCCATGTGATGTCAATTGAAGAAAAACCCAAAGAGCCAAAATCCCATATTGCGGTGACGGGTCTTTATTTTTATGATAATGAGGTCATAAAGATTGCAAAAGGGTTAACCCCTTCGGCTCGAGGGGAATTAGAAATTACAGATGTCAACCAAGAGTATTTAAGGCGCGCAAATGCCAACGTCAATATCATGGGACGTGGATATGCTTGGTTAGATGCCGGCACTTATGAGAGCTTAATGCAGGCCAGTCAATTTGTTCAAGTCATAGAAGAGCGACAAGGACACTACATTGCTGCATTAGAAGAAATCGCCTTCAACAAAAAATTCATCTGTCGCGACCAACTAAAAATTTTAGGAGAAAAACTGGGAAAAAGTGCATATGGACGGTATTTGATTGATCTGACAGAGGAAAGGACCTGGCATGGAGAGCTCTAAATTATCCCTTGAAGGGCTTCTTTTAATCAAGCCTACACTATTTAAAGATCATCGCGGATTCTTCTTAGAAACATTCCAGCAATCCGTTTATGAAAAATTAGGGATTTCATCTCCTTTCGTTCAAGATAACCACTCTTATTCTCAGCAAGGTTGCATAAGGGGGATGCATTTTCAATCTTATCCGGGTCAAGCAAAACTCATTCGCGTCGCTGTAGGAAAAATTTTTGATGTCGCAGTTGATATTCGGCCTGATTCTCCTACCTTTGGAAAATGGGAAGGGGTGATGTTAGACGATCTCTTTCACTGGCAATTGTATATTCCAGTGGGATTTGCTCATGGATTTTGTGTGTTAAGTCCCGAGGCTCATGTTTTATATAAGGTAAGCAGCCCGTATGACGCTAATTTCGAAAAAGGATTTCGCTTTGATGATCCTGAGGTCAATATTCAATGGCCCGTTGATCATCCTATCATATCTGAAAGAGATCAGCAGGCTCCGTTTCTGAGAAGCTGTTTTTAACTCGCCTTACGCACGAAGAGTGCTGTTTGGGCTGATCGAACAGATTGGTTTCAAACGCTCTGCCGAATAAAATTCCTCTAACTTCAGCTCTTTGAAAAGGACAATGAAATGAAAAAAATTTGGATTTGCGGCGCCTCCGGTATGTTAGGCTCTCATTTTCGCCGTTTATTCACTCAAAAGCACATTCCTTTTATCGGAAATGATCGTCATGATATTGACGTGACACATTTAGATGCAGTCTGCGAATTTGTGAGAACGCAAAAAATATCGCATATCATCAACTGTGCGGCATACACACAAGTTGATCTAGCAGAAGATGATCAGAAAAATGCTTATCTAGCCAATGCCATCGGCCCTCATCATTTGGGGATTGCAGGCAGAAGACATGGCGCTCGCGTTCTGCATTTTTCTACAGATTATGTGTTTGATGGAAAAAAACGGACCCCGTATAGGGAAGATGATCTTTGCAGTCCCATCAATGCCTATGCAATGAGTAAATTAGCCGGTGAAATCAAACTGCTAGACGAACACCCTCGCTCTTGCATTATTCGCACATCCTGGTTATTTGGAACTCCTGGTCGAAATTTTGTCCAGACCATGATGGGTTTAATGAAAGCAAAAGAGCATGTGCGCGTTGTATTCGACCAAATCGGGCGCCCTACCTATTGTCAAGATTTAGCTGAAGCGGCATTAGAGTTGTGCGATCAAGAAGGGATCTTTCATTTTGCCAATCAATTTGAAACCAGTTGGTTTCAATTTGCAAAAGAGATTCACCGCCAAGCAAAAGAATTAGATTTCCCATTAATTGTTAAAATGATTGAGCCTATTTCAACTCTAGAATTTCCCACAACAGCTAAAAGACCCCATTATTCGGTATTGAATACAAACAAAATAGAAGCGCTGTTTGGAAGGGCGCTCCGTCCTTGGCAAGAAGCCTTATATGATTATTTAGTGAGTTTAAAAGACAATCAAACAGCAAAACTCAATTGAGACCCATCAATGAAAGATCAAAGAGAAGTTCAACATATTCTTGTGACGGGAGGAGCCGGCTTTATTGGCTCCGCTTTTATCCGCTATCTTCTATCGCCAAAGGCAAACTTTCACGGACGCTGTGTGAACGTGGATGCGTTGACTTATGCGGGAAATTTAGCCAATCTTGACTCGATCGCTCACGATCCTCGCTATATTTTCGTTAAGGGAGACATTTGTGAACAACATTTTATTGATCACCTTTGCGAGCAGTATGCCATTGACACCCTCATTCATTTCGCAGCTGAAAGTCATGTTGATCGAAGTATTTTAGGGCCGCAAGCTTTTATTGAAACGAATATTTTGGGAACTTTTCATTTATTAGAAGTGGTAAGGAAACGCCCCCACATTCATTTTCATCACGTTTCAACAGACGAAGTGTATGGTTCTTTAGAAGGAACAGGATGTTTTACAGAAAATTCCCCTTATCGTCCAAATTCTCCTTACTCAGCCTCTAAAGCCTCTTCCGATCATCTTGTAAGAGCTTATCATCACACATACCCTCTGTCGACTTGTATCACAAATTGCAGTAATAATTACGGTCCTTATCACTTTCCCGAAAAATTCATTCCGCTCATGATTCTCAATTGCCTAGATCGCAAACCATTGCCAATTTATGGAGAAGGAATCAATGTCAGAGATTGGCTATATGTGGAAGACCATGCAGAAGCCCTCTATTTAACATTAAAAAAAGGAAGGTCAGGAGAAACCTATAATATCGGGGGAGAATCGCAGTGGCGCAACATTGATTTAGTTCATGAAATCATTCGTATCATTGCAAAGAGGCTACCATGTCCAATTCAAGAATTAGAGTCTCTTGTGACATTTGTCAAAGATCGACCGGGTCACGATTTGCGTTATGCCATTGATTGCTCAAAAATAAAGAATGAATTAGGGTGGACCCCCGCTCACAAATTCGAAGAAGGATTAGACAATACCATTCTTTGGTATATCGAGAATCCACAATGGATAAATCATGTGCGATCAGGACACTATCGGCAATGGATGGAGAGGAATTATTCTGAGCGTTAAGCAGATGCTCATTGAAGCTGATTTCTGAATAGACTTCTTCGGAAACTTCATTGACTTGCTAAAACCGCTATTTTTGGCATCTTTTTTGTAAAATTTTTCGACCGTATGGACGCATACGCTCTCAACATTTTCAACACAATCTGCTCAAAAAGGGCAATTTTTTCAAGCAAAGCAAGTTTCCGAAGAAGTCTAATGAGCTGCCTCTTTTGGTCCTTGGATCAGAGACTTGACAGGTTTAGATAAAAACAGAAGAGGAATCAAGGCAAGACATAACCATCCACTTAACCAAGCTAATTCATTAATCGAGAGGACGAAGGCTTGTTGATCGACCAATCCATTCAGAATATTTTTGGAGATTTCGTCCGTGATAGATGAGTCGCTGTTTTTCAAAGAGTGATAAAAAGCCTTAATTTTTGGATTAAAAGAGGTGAGTGACTCCCCCAGCCGAGCATGATGGAAAATTTCAAAGCGAGTCCATAATTGGATAAATAAGGATGTTCCAAAACCGCTTCCAACTAATATTCTCATAAAATTAAACAAACCGCTTGCACTTGCATACTCGTTTCTTGAAACATTTGACAGGCTTAACTGAACCAAAGGAAGAAAAAAAATTGTCACTCCAAATCCTTGTAAAAAGCGTGTCAGCATGATCGTCGAAATATCAACCTGTGCGGTGAAATGTGATTGAGCGAAAAAGCTCACGGCAAAGAAAAAAAAACTGAGCGAAATCACATACCGTAGATCAAAAAACGTCATGTATTTGCCCACAATTGGAGAGAGGAGAAAAGGGACAATTCCGATGGGGGCAATCGCAACTCCGGCCCAATATCCGGTGTACCCCTGCTGCGTTTGGAGCCAAAGAGGTAATGTCACGGTACCACCAAAAAAAACAAAATATCCCAAGGTTGCACACATTGTCCCAATCAGAAAATTTCGATTTTTAAAATAAGAAAAATCAACAATCGGATATTTTTGATAGTGATTCCAAATAAAAAAGTAGCTGAGAAAAATCATGGACGTGATCAATAACGTGATGATCACATTGGATTCAAACCAATCTAAATCTTTTCCTTTATCAAGCATAATTTGCAAAAACCCAACACCCACACTTAATAAAACTAAGCCGGTCCAATCAATTGGATTGCGGATGATTTCACTCTCTTTATCTTTCAAAAATATCCATGTGATGAAGGCAGAAAACATTCCAACAGGAACATTAATATAAAAAATCCAAGGCCATGAATATTCATCGGTTAAATACCCTCCAATAATTGGCCCTAAAATGGGGGCAACAATCACAATCATGCCCCAAAAACCGAGTGCTGTCCCTTGATTTTCAGGAGGATTTGAATTGACAATCAAACTTTGAGACAGGGGAATCAACGAACCGGCAACAGCGCCTTGGAGAATACGACATCCTACAAGCATCGCTAAATTTGTCGCCAAACCACAGAAAAAGGAAGTCAGAGCAAAAAGTAGAATCGACCAGACAAATAAACGCACTCTGCCAAAATGGTTGGAAAGCCACCCAGTTAGAGGCAAAACAATGGCATTGCTCACTGCAAATGACGTAATGACCCAAGTTCCTTGATCGGGACTAATATTCAGATTACCTGCAATATAAGGAATGGCAACATTTGCAATCGAAGTGTCTAAAATTTGGACAAAAGTTCCCAACCCTAATGCGATATTGAGTAATAAGAGTTTCCCCCCTCTTTCATATCCTTGAGTCATATGAGACCTGTTTTAAAACTCCATTTGCTTGCTAAAATCACTCTTTTTGGCATCTTTATTCATCATCTGTTTGATTTTAGATTCATCTAATGCTAAATTATCAAGGATAATTTTCTCCATTAGCTGATTGACTTTTTCTAAATGAATGTCATAGACCGATGTGTTGGCAATCTCTTTTTTAGGGGGATGAAGAGCAAGTAACGGTAAATCTTGATTGCTGACATCGACATCCACATTAGCTGAAATCCCCAAACGGATCGGAAATTGATCTCTCATTTCTTTATCTAAGCTGATGCGGACAGGGAGCCTTTGGACAATTTTAATCCAATTACCGGTCGCATTCTGAGGAGGAATCAAAGAAAACACACTTCCGGTTCCTGATGCAATTCCCATGACTTTTCCCCGAAAAATAACATCCGATCCATAAAGGTCAAAGGTAACGGTTGCCGGTTGGCCAATCCTTATTTTGCCCAATTGAGTCTCTTTGAAATTTGCGTCTACCCACATGTAATCAATTGGAATAATCGCCATTAAATTTGTTTCGGGAGTGATCCATTGTCCGATGTCTACAATCCGTTGCGCAATGTATCCTGTTTGCGGTGCATAAATGGAGCAATGGCTCAGATCATAGTAAGCAGAGATCACAATCGCTTTTTGTTTTTCAATAAGGGGATGATGTTCAGGAGATCGATTACCAGCTAAAGCAAAAGCTGCGGCAAGCTTAAATTCAATTTGTTGAAGGCTATACTGCGCTTCCAAAACATATTGTTGTGAATGAACATAATCTTCCTCAGAAATAGCCTCCGGATTGCTCTCTTTTAGTTTTAAACGATTGTCATAATTAAATTGCATTCTGTCTAAGACAATCCGCTGATGTTTGACTTCTGCAATGAGTGCACGGACATTATTATAAATTTGTTTCACTCCCAGAGCAACTTGCGCTAAAGCGGCTAACTCTTTTTCATAAATGGCTTGATAATTTGTGGGATCCAGCTGAACCAAAAGCTGTCCTTCTTTGACCAAGTTCGTGTCATCGGCATAATAAGAAATGACAGCTCCCTTAATGACTGAGTTGATATTGAGGTAATTTCCATTTGCATAGGCGTCATCTGTCGTTTCGTGATATTGCAAATCAAAATGCCAGTAGGCAAACCATGCTAATCCTCCTATGAGCAATAAAAAAGTCAATCCGAGTAAAGCCTTAGATGGGGATGAATTTCCCCCATTTTTTTCATCATTTAAAGGCACACAAGTCTCCTCTTTAGGAGGAGGGGCATTAGGAACATCTTGATGAGTGACCGATTCGACCATTTTCCCTCTTTAAAAAGCTGTTCAACATCTTCGATCGGATGAATTGTGTGGTAAAATTTCAAGATGAATATTCAAACAACTGACAGTTAAATTTGGATGAACAGGGTCTTGAGAACTGATGGGCTCAATACAGACAAAAGAGGCTCCTTTGGGATGATAAAGTTGCCAGCAATTTTCTCCACAATCTGAGGTATAGCGCGTCCTCAATTTGTATTGACCTGTCGTGAGGAGGATCTCTCCTTGTAAAGGATTGGGATAAGGGCGAAAAGTAAAATCAGCCTCATTGTTCAAATCAAAGGTCAATTCTTGCTGTGCATTAAATTTCCAATCAGAAGGCATGGAAATCAATTGCCTATTGGAGAGCAACCGATTTTGAACCTGGCTGACAATCGATCCTTTACCTTCTGATAAAGCGTAATAATAGTGAATCCCAACAAGTGAGGCGGTGTCGCTCACAATAGATAAGGCTAAAAATAGCCCATTTTCTTTAAGGCTGACCTCCAGTCTCATATTAAAATTTTGTCCTTCTAGCATTGATAAAGGAACACCTTTCCAAGTGTCTTTTCCATTCAATAAGGCTTTGATCTGATCTTTTGTCGATTCAGCTTTCCAAGGAGCATAACGGGCGATGCCATGCGAAAAAGGGTCTTCAATCCCTTTAGATTTCACTCTGGCTATATGGGGAAAAAGGGCTTCCTCTTTAATTTTAGGCAAAACATCGGTTTTACGACGATGGAAATGAGGGCCAATCAACGCACCTAAGCCGGCATACCGCTCTTCAAATAAATGTGTTGTGGATTGATCAATCACCTCTATATCGCCTCTTTTGAAGCTGATCAGATTCATCCCTTTATCCGGTAAAAAAGTCGCCTGTAAAAACTCTCCTGTTGGAGTCTGATGAGTGAGGACAATTGGGGACATCGTTGCCTTCTTTTATCTCAAATAACGTTTGATCTACTTTTTACTCGATTGTAAAGTTTTTTTAGAAGGGCTATTTGTCTGATAGACTAATCGTTTAAACTCTTCTGGTAATGGAGATTCAAAACGCATCTGTTTTTTTGTAAAGGGATGCTGAAATGCAAGTAAATGAGCATGCAAGCCAAGACGTTTTAATGGGCTTGACTGAGCTCCATATTTTTTATCGCCCACAATGGGGTTTCCAACAGATTGACAATGGACTCGAATTTGATTTTTGCGTCCCGTCTCTAGGGTAAGCTCAAGGAGTGAATAACGCTTTGAAGATGCAATCGTTCTAAAATGGGTGATGGCCAACCGCCCAATTGATTCATCGTCGGTCTCATGGACTTTATATTGATTGTCTTCGTATTGAAAGCTTTTCCACGTTCCATCCTGAATTGAAATTTGCCCTTCCACAACAGCCGTATAAGCTCGAGCAATATCGTGCGCCTCAAATAAATCTTTCAATCGATCATTGGCTTCTTGATTAAGGGCGAAAACCATGACACCCGACGTCTCTTGATCAAGGCGATGAACCACAAAAATTTTACGCGGATGATAATGGGCTTTTAACAAGGCATGAGCTGTTTCTCCTTTTTCAAAAGCGGTTGCCACACTTAAAAGGCCCGATGGTTTATCAATCACAACGATATCTTGATCTTCATAGATAATGGGCATTCCTGGCCGAACCATTTTTTTTCGATGTCCCACCGTGACAGATTGATTTTTCAGGACAACGGTAGAGGCATTTTTAACGGTGCTATGATTAATTTCGACTCGCCCCTCTTTTACCCAAGAGCGGAGTGTATTTTTCGAGCTTTGCGGCGAGAGATGGTGAAGAGCCTCAAGGAGGGAGATCTCTTCATTTGCTGTGTATTGCATGGATCATCACTGTAAATTGTTGGAAGAGTTTTTCTTCGAAAGCTGCAAGCCGTCTCTTTGGACAAAGATCCTCGAGAGGTTTGAGGCAGCTGAAATAGGCTCATTCAACCTCAAAGTGCGAATGAGTCTATGACGTTATTTTATGGAAATGGAATTATGTTGAATTTGATGCTTAAAGTAAAGAACATAAGCTGTACTCAAACTGACAGGCATTTGATTTCAATTGCTTTGAGTTTGAGTAGAGCTTTTCAACTCACCTTACGCAGCGAGAGGGCGGAGTTGAGCTGAGCCAAAGCTCTCGCGGTGCGTAAGGTAAATTTTAAATGCTAGCTTTTGTTAAAAGAGTGCAAAAGGGGGCAAGCCCCCCGATCTTGTTAGAATGCGTAGATCGCTTCAATTTCAAAATCTCGGTAACGATGGCGTCCCCCGATGTGTCGATCCTCTTCGCGAGAAAATTGAGCCGATAAGTCAATAGATAAGTTGTCGGTAATGGCGTATAAAAACTCGCATTTGACTCCAACAAAGTTAGCATTTCCCCTTCTTGGGAAATACCCAATAATGCCCGACGAGGGGAGTCCTGAAGAAGAATCTTGATGACGAAATTTTTCGTCTAATATCGCCACCATGTCTTCATCAAGGATGTTTCCTCTTCCAATACTGCCGACATCAAATTCGGAGACTGCCTGTGCTTGAACTGCAACATATTCAATATCAAAAGACCAATCTCCCTTCTTATCAACATTTCCAACATAAACCCCTGCATACCAGGCTAAGTTTTTCTTTTTACGATGTGTGAACACTGTTTTTTTCGCCGCATGGTTCACCAGGAAGCCAGTGTATAATTCAATCGGAATTTCATGTCCTAAAAAACATTGTGAAAACGTGTAAACTAAAGAGATTTGAGAATTTTTAAAATTTGTTCCAATCGGATTATTAATGAAGCATCGATTATTTCCATGCTTCTGCCAATCAATAAAATTATATTTTAAATCAATTCCTGTTTCATAGATATCTAAAAAGCCAATTTCTGTCACATACGCAAATTGGTTCACTCGTTCATCAACGACAAAACCACCGGCGGTGATGTACCAATCAAAGACCTCTTCTACCGAACTTGCAAACCGTAATAAAATACCATCAAAACGGCCGCTAAACTGTACCTCTGAATCAAAAATATCGTCTAATTTTTGACGTCCAACTTCAATATCTAAGCGGTGAGCGCCATCAGCGTAAATGTTATAGCCGATATACGCTCTTTTTAAATTGACTGCAATTCCCTCTCCGCTTCCTTTAACGCCAAAACGATTATCTCGTGGAATTCTTTCAAGAACCTCACTGCCGTTTTTATTAAAAACAGCGAATTCACCGAAACAATCATTTCGGCCCCTAATTCCGCAAGGATTGTCAAATTGCAGATGAGCTTTTGCCCAAGCATCTTTGAAGGTATATTTTATCTTAAGGTTAAATTCGACATCAAAATCATTCACTGAGAGGGGAATTCCTCTTGAATCTACGTGGTCTCCACCTCGAAGGTATCGATAAGTTTCTTTAAACTTTTTTCCTTCAGGAATATCTTGAAGGCCATAACCATCCTGATAACCACTACTTTCATCATGATAAAGGGCGATTCCCTTTTCTTGAATATTACGCCATTCAAAACGAACGTCACCGCTGATTTCAAGGTTTTTTGATTTGTCTTTAACATCGATATTTTCTTTTGACTCGACGAATTCTCTAACAGGTTGATCATCTCGTGAGCGAAGTTGGCGATCAAAAGCTGTTTCTTGTCCAATTCTTTGAGCGTAAGCTCCTTTTGTCGAAAATCCCACGATTAAAAATGGAATAAGATACTTTAGAAGTTTCATGTTGAACTCCGCATTTTATTGGTAATTAGAATGTTAAGGTGAGTGATGCTTTAGAGGCACTCTTTCATGTGATCGTTTATACGATCTCGACTTTGTAATGTGTTGAAGAGAAGCTTTCTGCGGCTCAATTAATCTCTGAAAACGAGGCATTCCCTTTTGCTCTCAAATTGATTAAGCCGGCGTTTGCTTTTGTCTTGAATCGTCGTCCAAAAAATTGCAAAGTCGAGATGATGAAAAAAAAGAAGGAAAAAAGGCTCATTTATGAGAAATAATTTCATCTTTTTATTTGAATTGATTCACAAAACAGATAGATTTTTACGCTTAATAAGCGTTAAAGTCAATATAAAATTGATTTGAGAATAGCCTAAAACAGATTTAATAAGCACAACGCATTTGATATAAGTTAATTAAAAACAAAAAAAATAGAAATAAATTTTCAGGTTAATTTTGTCCATATTCATAAGGTTTGACATAGATCCCCCATCTAAGATCGGATCGTGACCCATTGACCCATTGTTTCCAACTTGTCATTGGATAACCAATCGATCCTGTATAATCGAAACGCCACAATTCAAATGCACCGGTCCCTGGGTTAACGGTAAAGCCCAACATCTCCTTTACCCAATTTGTATCAGCAAAAAGAAGCGGGGAAGGCATTGCAAATCCAAGGGTTTGAGCGGCTAAACTAATGTGGAGATGCGGATCATAAGGAGTGGTCGTTGATAGGCTGCTAAAACAGACAAGAGCTTTGCATATCTCTTGTAATTGTTGAGCCCCGACAACAGAAAAAGATTCTGTAGATAAAGGGAGTAAATCAAATAATTCCATGATGCGCGACATATCGCTTGCTTGGAGCATCGGCAAAAACGAGACAATTTTTTCTACTCGATCTCTTAACTCATGGATGGAAAATAGGGGCAAAGAAGCATAAAGCAACGCATCAATTTCATCTTTTGATAGAATCGATTGATTGCGTTGCCCTAATCCTTTCTCGTGCTCTATTGTTTCAACCAGATATTGTCTAAATAAAATTGAATTCCATGATCCATCCATTTTCCCAAAAATGGAGATAAAGCGAGGCTTAAAGTTTTCCGGAATTTTTTCACACATCTTATCAAGCAAATAGTGGATCATGTCACGATTCAACAGGATCCGTTCAACAAAAGATTCGATTGGACGAACCAGACGATCGCGAATATAGGTATAAGTAAATTCTTCGTGCATCCAAGCCTCTTTGAAAGGAGCAAGCATGGGTTTCATTAAAAATGCATGAGTGGGAGATTGCATAAGGATTGCATGGCGCTTTCCTTTAAGAAAGGGATCTAATAATTGCCCGGGGATTGCCTTAAGGGTATCAGCCAAATAAACAAGCAATTCCATTTCACTTTCGACCCATTTTTCCACTTCTTTAGGCTTCTCATCAATACGATAATAACAGCTGACTAAAGTGTTCATCGTCCCTCCGGAAGTGTAGACCCAAGGTTTCTTTTCCACATATTCCATATGCTCAAGAGGATTTTTGATTAAAGGGGCCTGATGTGCAATTGCCATACGGTGAAAAGCACTTTGTAAAAATTCCTTTGTTTTGATGTGATGAATAATGCTCGTGACAACATCGCTAAGATCATGTGCAATGTTTTCCTCTTCTAGTTCGTGAGCGATATGAGGCTCCGTTGCAATAAAAAAAGAGGTTAATGCATCAACATATTCCTGTTCATTTTTAATACGAGTCCATAAAGAAGAGTTGCTTCTTCCATGTTTATACACGAGCCTAAAACCGGCGGGCGTATCATCAAAAGGACCTGTTACCACTTCTTGCATATCGGCATCATAAATTTCTTGGAAGTAATCTTTAAAAAGATTGACATATTGCTTGTAAAGGGTGTCGTAGAGATTAACAAGACAAGAGGCCCGGTGATGGGCAACATTCCGCTGCTCTTCTAAAAAATCAAACTCATTCAAACGGCTTTGATAATCAATCTTCAGCCACTCCACCTCTTTTTCAGTTGAAGCAGAGCGCATGCGTGCTTCAATGGTTTTGACTTGTGTATAGACACTTTCATATTCATATTGAATGTCTTGAACTTGTTGATTTGCGATCTCTAATTTTTTTTGAATGATCTGGTAAATCGATTGCCCTATTCCACCCGGTTCGTTCGTTTGAAGCCCTAAACTTGCATAGAGGTTCCACCTTGCAAATTCATACTTGATATCGGAAAACGAAGCGAGAGTGAATTCCCATGCTTTTAATAACGCGTTGTCAGACATGGCCTTAAAAGCATTTTTTGCTGCTTGAAAAATAGAAAGGAAATGGGCGCATTTTTGATCGTTCCTTGCCGGATTTCTCGCAATGGCAATAGGAACAAATAAGTCCTTTTGAATCATGCCGGGGTGGCGGCTCTCATACTCTTTCACTTGTTGATGCGTGATTGTCAAAGAGTGAAGCAAAACAGTCCGTATGATCTCTTCTGCTGTCAATATACATTGAGATGCCGCCCCCCTTTCTTGAATCATCCCCTTGATCCATTCTTCTATCTGCCGGACTTTGTCCTTAACAGGACGCTCCGATTTGAGCAATCCACTTGCCTCAAATGCGGCCATCAGTCCTGGAGAATACCAAATCTCTGGCATCATCCCTTTTGAAGAGATCTGCAGAACTAAAGGTTTTTTTAGATCACCGCTTCCCCAACTCGCACTTAAAGGGATAGAATTTTCAATTCCTCCATACGTGCGCTTTAACATCCCCGTTGCGATTAAATCGAGCAAATCTCTGAGAAAAAGTTCGGGCTGTTCATCATGAATGATTTCAGCCGGAGCGGTTGCAAAACATGATCCCACATTTTGTCTTAGATAACAAAGCCAGGAGCAAAGAACGGCTTGGATTGTATGGGCATCGGTGATCGACACGCCGGGGGAAAGCTGCAGAGTTTGTCTAATGAGCTCTTCGGCCCATTGATGAGTGATTGGCCGAGTAAACATTTTAAGCAAGCGAGTCAACTCTTTTTGTGTTAGAAGTAATTTTAATACCTTTAGAATATGTTCTTGACGGCAAGCATCATACTGCCGGTTTGGCCCTAATGAATAGAGGTGTGCTTCATAATACGTGATCAAAGTGGGTAAAAGAGAGTGGTTGATCTCCCCCTTTTCATTGACTAATAATTGAGCGAGTTGACGTGTCCGCAACACATTACGGACAGAGGTGCTCTCTTGAATCTGTGACCGGTCGAGCCGACGCGATAATTCTTCATACTCTTCTAATACTGATTGAAAAAGAGGATCATGTTGCGCCTCTCTTGTTTTACGCCCTTCTCTTGCAGCTAATGCAAATATTCTAGGATAGAAGAGGGGATGGTTGATGGGGGCTTTGACCGATTCTATGATTTGTTCGATTTCTTTTTTTTGCACAGGCGATCCATTTTTCAAGTTTGACATTCACTTTTTTTCATTATACCATTTTTTTTGGATCAACAAGATGATCGAATTGCTCAGCTGTGACAAATCCAAGCTGCAGCGCTGCTTCCTTTAATGTTAAATCATTTTTTAAGGCGTAATGGGCCACTTGTGATGCTTTATCATACCCGATAAGAGGATTAAGTGCTGTCACAAGCATGAGGGATCGATTGACAAAATAGTCAATCTGCTTGTAATTGAGTTGCATGTCATCGATCAAAAAGACTCTAAAATGATGGCAACCGTCGGTCAGTAAACGGATAGATTTCATGATATTAAAGATGATTAAGGGCTTGTAAACATTCATTTCCAACGAACCGCCGCACCCTCCCAATGTGACGGCAAAATCATTTGCCATCACCTGTATGGACAACATAGACAGCGCTTCGCACTGAGTCGGGTTAATTTTTCCTGGCATAATTGATGAGCCGGGTTCATTTTCAGGAAGATGAATTTCCCCTATTCCACAGCGCGGTCCGGAACTTAATAATCTGATATCGTTTGCAATCTTAAAAAGAGAGTTTGCCAGAGTCTTCAATGTTCCGCTCAATTGAACGAGTGCATCATGAGATCCCTGAACAGTGAATTTATTTTCTGCTGTGACAAAAGGGAGCCCGGTCAACCTTGCGATTTCTTCAGCAACAATGTGGTCAAACCCTTTTGGTGCATGCATGCCTGTTCCTATTGCGGTTCCTCCAAGAGGAATTTGATAAACGCTTTGAAGGCAATAATTAAGACGTTCAATATTGTCATTCAAAAGTCCAACGTATCCCGATAATTCTTGTCCAAACGTCATGGGGATCGCATCTTGAAAATGAGTTCGTCCAATTTTGATGATATTTTCCCACTTTTTTTGCTTTATCTCTATTGCATCGCGCAATTTTATCACTTCAGGAATTAATTTAAATTTTGTTCCCATTGCAGACACAATACACATTGCGGTTGGAAATGCGTCATTGCTCGACTGGGATTTATTGACATGGTCATTTGGATGGATCTCTGTATGTATTCCTAAAGGTAATCCCATTAACTGTAAGATACGATTTGTGATCACCTCATTCATGTTCATATTAAATTGCGTGCCGCTTCCGGTCATCCAGATATGTAAAGGAAAATGATCAAGGAGTTTTCCAGACAGAATTTCATCGCAAACTTCGATGATCAGATTTTTATGGTTTTGCGAGAGATGGCCTAACCGATGATTCGTGATGGCTGACGCTTTTTTTATGATTGCAAAAGCGGCAATCATCTCGGATGGAAAAATATCATCGCCAATATTAAAACAGTTGAGTGAGCGTTGGGTTTGTGATCCCCAAAGTTTTTCAGAGGGAATATTGACTTCGCCTAAGCTATCTTCTTCGAAACGGAAATTTGCCATGGTCTTCTCTTTATGTAAGCAATTAAGTATTGCTTACATCTTACTTGAATGTGGCAAATTTTTTAAGTAGACTTCTTTCGAAATTAATTTTTGGATATTTCAATCTGTTAATCAAATGGAGGCATGATGAAAGAGGGTGTCTAAAACATCTAGCTGCTTAAAGCCCACGTGAAAGCTCCAGAGGTTGCAAGCGGATAGATGTTTTAGACACCCTCTAAGGAAAAAGAGAACAAAATGAACGAGCAAAAGATTGTCACTTTGAGGTTGAATGAATATAGATCAAATCATTCTTCCCATGCTCTTCTAAATAATATCGCCATTGTTCTGCTATGACCCCAAACTCTTCTAGCAATTCTTTAAATTGATGGTGATCTAAATCTTGAGCGTGGCCTAAATAATTGAGTTTAACTTGGAAGTGTTCCTCATCTAACGTAAGATAAGTGCGAACTGATGGGCGAGAAAAAGGGTATTGATGGAATAAGCAGCTTCTGACACTGCCGGGAATATAGTTTCCCCCTTCAAAAACTGATGCTGTTAGACAAAGTTTTGAAGATTGATCCACGATACGCACCATGACATTGGATCCCTCAAATGGAATCTTAATTAAATTTCCCTCTATCAATTGGTTTAATATTTGTTGAACATCTTTTTCAACTAACATAAATCTACCAACATTAAAAATATTAAAGAGATTTAATTCTAATCACTTCTTTCTTTTATTTTAATGAATTTGAAATTAAAAACAAACATTTAATAGAGTGTCTATAAAATGAGGCTGATCATGAGGCTTTGTTGCATCCATAGGCTAGGGGCATTAGACTTCTTCGGACACTTCATTGACTTGCTAAAACCGCCATTTTTGGCATCTTTTTTGTAAAATTTTTCGACCGTATGCACGCATACGCTCTCAACATTTTCAACACAATCTGCTCAAAAAAGGCAATTTTTTCAAGAAAAGCAAGTTTCCGAAGAAGTCTATTCATGCAACAAAGCATCGGATCAAAGATGTTGGACAGGTTCTAAGTTTTTCTATTCCCAGAGGTTTGGCTGCAATCCATCTCTTCTTTTTACACGAATTGACCTTTTATTTCATTAATCTCATTTATTAAAAGGGCTCGCTTTGCTAGATTACCATTCATCATTTTCTATTTAATTTTGCCAGTGAGCGACCCATCGATGAGAGATGAACAACACGACAACATAATCGAAAGCTATCGAGAGCTATACGATGTGGCGATCCCCGATCTCGATTATTACTTGCGTCAAATTGATTGCCGTGACGGATGTCCAGTCAAAACAGACGGCAGAGGCTACATGCTAGCTCTACACGCAGGCAATCTTTTAGAGGGGTATAAAATCGCAAGGGGGCCCAATCCCTTCGCTTCAATTTGCGGGATGATCTGCGGCGCCCCTTGCGAAATCGCTTGCAGGCGCGATCGGGTCGATAAGACACTGACAATTCGAGCGCAAAAAAGATACTTAGATGAGTGGTTTGGCTTAGGAAAAGAGGCGCATATTCAATCATTAGAATTCAGCTATGCTCGAGGGTCTACTCGACCTCAACCCAATGGGTTAAAAGTCGCCTGTATTGGAGCCGGTGTCGCCTCCATGTCGTGTGCACATGATTTACTCCGTTTAGGGTATGCCGTTGATGTGTTTGAAATGATGCGTTTACCGGGCGGAATGCTCGTCTATGGCGTTCCCAGTTATCGATTGAAAAATGAAGTGGCAATGAATGAATGTTATGCGATCGAACACCTAGGTGCCAAGATTCATTACAACATGAAAGTGGGCCGTGACATTACCATGACGGAGCTCATGAAACGGTATGATGCCCTCTTTATTGGGGTGGGTTTATGGAAATCACGAGAATTGCCCATTCCAGGGGCCGATGCTCCAGATATTATTCGTGGAATTGAATATTTGCGCCTAAGATGTACCGGAGAGCCTTGGAAAATAGGGAAACGACTGATTGTTGTAGGAGGAGGAAACGTTGCATTCGATGTGGCTCGCACGTCAGTTCGCAATGGCGCCCAACAAGTCACGATGATTTCCCTGGAGTCCCGCGATGAACAAACCGCAGACGAATTCGAAATTGAAGATGGAATGGAAGAGGGAATCACGATCATCAACCGCGTTGGCCCCATCGCAGTTGAGCGGGATGGAGAAGGGAACATTTGCGGCCTCAGGGTTCAGCCGATTTATTCCCTTTTTGACCACACCGGTCGTTTTGCTCCCAAATACGTCCCAGACAGTCAATATGTCATCCCATGCGATGCGATTGCCTTGGCAATCGGTCAATCGATGGACTTAAGCCTCTTTGATGGATGGGATAAAAAAGAGGAGCTCATACTTGATCGCGGCGTGATTAAAACTGAAAAAGAGACGGGGCGTACCTCTGTCAAAGGGGTCTATGCAGGGGGAGACGCCGCTTTTGGGCCCGCATTATTTATTACAGCCATTCGGCACGGCCAAGAGGCGGCGCGTGCTATAGATGCTGACTTGCGTGGAACACGTCCCTATATGGAATTTGTGGGGGAGTTTACTGAAATTTCTCCCATGCGAGATAAATCTTATTTGCGGACAAAGTGGGCGCTTCCCTCTATGCAGCCTCCTCGCGTGAGAATCAAAAATGAAAATATGGTCGAAAATAACTACACGGCCCAACAAGTGCACGACCAATCCCATCGCTGTTTACAATGCCATATTTCACCTGTTTTCAATGGGGAATTATGCATCAAATGCAATGGATGTGTAGATGTCTGCCCCTGCAACTGTCTCAAGCAAGTTCCGATCAGTAAACTTAATCTGGATTCAGCAGATGGCAAGCTACGTCAAGCTGTTGACAACTATTATGGGATAGACTCCTTGAAAATGGATGATGATGATTTAGCTGAAATGGGAACCGCTATGCTCAAAGATGAAGATCTTTGCATCCGCTGCGGATTATGCGCTGAAAAATGCCCGACACAAGCTGTCACAATGGATGTGATGAATTACTCATTCCGTTGGATAGGTTAATCGATGTTTTGGATGGTCATCAGTTCAATTGTTGCTGCATTGGGAGGATTGGCAATCTACATTTATTATTTGCGCAAGGGACAATTTGATGATGATGAAGCGGTGAAATATCAAATATTTCGAGAAGATAACCCCGATGATTGAGAGTAGATGAAACATGCCAAAATATAGAAATAGTTTAAATGTTGATCCACATGATCCAGATCCCCGTATGTCGCGACGCTCATTTTTGGCGTTAATCGGTGTTGGAGCCTGCTTAATTGGAGTCGGTCATCTAATGGGAGCCTCTATTTTGGGTTTTTTATATCCCAATGCAATGAAGATTGCCCCTAGCATCTTTTCAATTGGAAGACCCGAAGATATTTTGTCTCGGGAAGGAAAATTATTTAACCCAAAACAAAAAGTGTTTATCGAGACGCAATCGGGAAAAGTGAGAGTTCAAACTGCCGTTTGCACCCACCTTGGATGCACAGTTAACATGTCAGATACAGGATATGCCTGTCCTTGTCATGGATCAACTTATGACCGGCATGGGAAAAATACAGGGGGGCCCGCTCCCTCTCCCCTTGTCTATTTCCAAGTTTTTAAGGGCGCTTCGGGCGATTTAATGGTTGATAAATCAAAAACAACACTTGACTGGGATGCCGCATGGTATTCACCCAATGTTTAGAACCTCTCTTGCTATTTTTTTTCCTTTGGGCTTTGGTTAAAGCTCTCGAGGATCGAAAATCGCAAGCAGGTCAATATCTTAAAGGAGATTTTGATTGATGACTGCCTTTCAAGGAAAAAAAAGGGAATCGTGGGGGGAATATTTGGCACATCTTCCCTCTCTTTTTGTCCGCTCCATTTTCCGCCATCATTACCCTAATAACGACGTGGATCGCTCAGAAATTATTTTCAAAAATTTCTTCCTCCATTTCCATCCCGTAAAATGCCATAAACATTCTCTCGATCCTTTCTACACTTTGGGATTGGGGGCAATTACAACCAGTTTATTTCTTCTGCTTAGCTTCACCGGCATCATTCTCATGTTTTATTATATTCCCGCAGAAGATCGCGCCTACGACATTATGAAAGATTGGCAAGACACGACTCCATTTGCCATGATGTATCGCAACATGCATCGATGGAGCGCACACCTGATGGTTCTTTTTGTTTTCCTTCATATGTCGAGGGTCTTTTACACAGGATCTTACAAAGGAACGCGCCGCTTCAATTGGGTTATTGGGGTTATGCTGATGGTGTTAACGCTGCTGCTCTCTTTTACGGGGTATTTATTGCCTTGGGATCAATTAGCCTTTTGGGCGATCACAGTGGGAAGTAATATTGCAGGATATGTCCCAAATTTGCCCGGATTTGAATATAATGTAAATCGCGTCATGCTTCTGGCCTCAACGGTTGTGGGACAAGATGCATTAATCCGCTTCTACGTTTTACATGTCGCCCTGCTCCCTTTAATAACCGGAACGTTAATTGGCGTCCATTTCTGGCGTATACGCAAAGATGGAGGTCTTTCTCGTCCACCCGAAAGGTTTCGTCCCGCTCCTTACCGGGTCGTTCAACGCTCAGACACAAAAGAGTCCTTTGCGCCAGGTGTTAAGCGCACTTATGGATTAATGGAATTGGTGCGAGGAACTTGCCCCACGGTAGACAAAGGGCCCTATAACTATGTCTTCACTTGGCCTCATTTACTTCGGGCGGAACTGATTGTCTTTTTACTCACAACAGCGCTCGTCCTAGCTCTCTCTTTTATCAACGCACCTTTAGAAGAACCGGCAAATCCAACAAAACCCACCAATCCTTCAAAAGCTCCTTGGTATTTTCTTGGATTACAAGAAATGGTTGCCTATAACGCTTTTTGGGGAGGTGTTGGAATTCCTGGGTTAATCGTACTAGGATTGATGTCCATTCCCTATTTAGATCGCAATCCCCATGGGGAGGGAGTTTGGTTCCACCGCAGCCGTTACCTAGCCATTTTTTTCTACACTCTTTTTATGACTTGGCAAGGGATCTTGATCATCATAGGAACTTACTTTAGAGGAGCTAATTGGGGATGGATGTGGCCATGGACAGAGAATTTTGCAAGACATTAGACTTTTTTCCACACTCGTTTTTGTTGAAAAAATTGATCATTTTTGAGCAGATTGATTGGCAAATTTTGAGAGCATATGTGAACATAGGAAAAATTTGACGATCAAGATGCCAAAAATGGCAATGTTATCAACCAAATCGGGTTGCGAAAGAAGTCTATTAAACAACAGAGTCGATTCATGCGCTCAGATACTCCTCAAATCCTCTTAATTGTCTCCGGCGTTATCGTGGCGTTGCTGATTGGAGTCTTTTTTTATCGCGAGCTGTTTCCTGAATACAAAATTTACCAGCATGATTACGTTGCTTTAGAAGAGTTTCGCTCTCTCTTGACGCATGAACCTGCCCCATTTTTTCAAACGGGAATCAAACAACTTGTTTTAGAACGAGACGATAAAGGACCGGCAACTATTGATCGCTGCATTTCGTGCCACGTCGCCCTGCAAATTCCCTATTTTTCGCCGAAAAAAATTGCCTACGACCTCAACGGAAATCTCGTAAGGGATGAAAAAGGCCATCCACTCTTAATTGCCAATGAAGATTACATTTGGGGCAAGCTCAACACTAAAATCGCTGAGCTGCGCGATGAGAAGGTGTTGGAGGAATTGAATCGTGAAGGAAAAACAACAGAGATTGCAAAGCGCTTAAACCAAGCATCCCAATATGCAGCTTTAAAGACAGCCAAGGTGGGAGAGCATGTCTATGATGTCACAAAAGCTCTCTCTATGCACCCGTTAATGGGCAATGAAACCTACCCTTTTCAATATCATCCCATTGAAGAATATGGATGCACCTCTTGCCATAATGGAAATGGTCGAGGCCTTGTGACGGATAAGGCGCACGGTCCTGTTTTTGATCAACAATATGCAATTGAAGAGGTGGGACATTCCCCGGCATTCAGGGAGCATGATCCTAAAAATGATCCCCGCTTTGCACATGTCTTCAATCATAAACCAGGAGAAGAGCTGATTTTCCAAACCGAACCCATTTTTGTCGGTTCTTTAATCCAAGCTAAGTGCATGCAGTGCCATCAAGATTCACATCTTAAAGTCGCTGAAGCTCAAAATTCTTTGTCTAATTTCGCTTTAATCAGAAAAAAACAGCTCAACACATTAGCTGATGCATTTGAAAATGAAAAAGAAGCGGCTCTTGATTTATTAACAATCGGTCAACATGTCAAGAGCATCGGTTATCAAAAAACGGTTGATCAACTCAAAACATTACAAAGTGATTATTCTCTTCGGGCTGTTGAACTTCAACACATGGCTTCTCAAGAAAAATATTTAACGCAGGCTGCAAAAGGAGAAACCGATGATGAAGCCGCCACAGTACGTGTCTTAAAGGCAATTAACGAAGATTTAATCGTTTTATTAGGATCGGCTTCTCTTGTCGATGAATTGAATCGTCTTGACCCATTCAATCAAAAGCAAAGGATTGAAATATTGTTAGAAAAAAATCGGCAAACTCCTCAAGCCAAAGGCAATCTGTTTGCGAAAGCCAACGCTTTAGAGATCAGTCAACAGCTCATGCGACAAGCCGATCAGGTGGAAAAAAGCGTGTCGAAAACAATCCATGACACACAATTAAAACAGGTGTTTACTTCTGACATCGACCGGTTAACACAAGATTATCACAGAGGAAAAGAACTCTATATTTCACAAGCGTGCTATGCTTGCCACAGAATCACCGGATTTTCTAGAGGTGGTGTAGGGCCTGAATTAACCCGAGCAGGAGACAATTATCCTTGGTATTTAAAAAGAAAACTGATGTGGCCGCAAGGGGATTTACCAACCTCCACCATGCCCAACATGCACTTTGATTCTGAAGAAATCGAAGATCTTATGACGTTTCTCCTCTCACAAAAAGGGGAAAGTCGAGCGATTTCCAAAACAGATTACCAATCCAATGTCCAAGCATGGGAAGTCGAACGAAAAATGCCTTGGGAAAGCCCTCTTCCTCCGGCAGACATCTATGATTTACGCAAGGGAATGACCCTTTTTGCAACCCAAGGGTGCGCAGCTTGCCATAGGCTTCAGGGGTTTGAATCGAATGTTGGCTTTGCTATTGAAAAAACAGATCCCTCAACAGAACAGCTCTACGAACAGCAGAATTGGTTTAAAAAATTATTTCCCGAGGTGGTCGCTTTTGGGCGGTATGACACTGAATTACCCGGCTCTGAAATTGTCGAGACACTAGAGAAACATGCCCAAAAAATTGATGAACAAATCGTGGATGATGTCAGACAAAACGCTATTTTAGAAGAAATAGACAAACTTGATCCCGAGGTGTTGGAATCTTTTTATTCTCCATTCCGCTATGCCTCAAGGGCTAAGAATACCCATTATCAATCTTTGATTGACAAAGAGACAGATCCGATCAAGATTGCCCTGCTTGAAAAAGAGTGGGAAGGTTGGAAAAATCGTGTTCACCGCGTCCTCATGGTTTATATTCAAACCTATGGACTTGGTCGCTTGATCGGCCCCCATTTAAATTGGTCGGGAATCTACCGCTCCGATGAATGGTTGATGGAGCATTTTTATCATCCTTCAGGACATATCCCTCGCTCAATGATGCCTGTCTTTCCTTTTGATCAAACCAAATTTCTTGCCTTAACCCATATGCTCGATGTTCTAGCGGTTCGCAATCGAGATTCACTGCGTAAAATTTGGGATCTGCGCGGCTTTAACCCCGAAGAAGCCTATAACATGCTTTGCGCACAGTGCCATGGAATAAACCGGCTGGGAAATGGGGTGATTGCGGAATGGATTTATCCTATTGCAAAAAACCTTCATAACCAAGATTTTTTACGTAATCTCACTCAAGACAAAGCGTTTGAATCAATCTATCGTGGTGTCAAGGGAACTCCGATGCCTGCTTGGGGCGAGGCGGCAGAGGGCAAAGCACAAGGGATAAAAGAACCGCTCAATCGAAAGCCTCTACTGAATGAAGGAGACATTCATCATCTTGTGGATTGGATCTTTAGCGGATTGCCGGGCGCAGAAGTGATCCGTCAATCATCCGACGTTCCTAAATGGCAATATCAACCAGAAGATGTGTTGAAAGAATTGAAGAGGGAAGGGGGGCGTTTAGAAGGAACTTCTGATGATGAGCTGCAACAAGGCAAAAAGGAGAGTCTTTCCACATTATGGATCTCACAAAAAATAGCCGTTTCTTCCATGATTCCCTCTGTTTCCTTAATGGCAAAATCAAAGAAAAAAGAGGATGAAGCTGACGTTGACACCATCTTTGATATCATCCCCTCTTCTTTTAATCCAAAAGTGAACGACTCTTTTATTAAAAAGAGGTTTTTTACTCCCTATAACATAGAGAAAGGCAAAGAGTTTTTTTTTCTTAACTGCGCTGTTTGCCACGGAAGCGAAGCTGATGGGAGCGGCACGCGTGCGCAGGCAATGCAAGAAGCAAAACCGCGGATGCTCACCAATTTAGACTGGCTCGATTCCCATGACGATCTTCGCCTCCTTCGCTCGATTAAGTTTGGAGTTCCTGGGACTTCGATGACTCCATGGGGCGATTTGACAAGCGCGCTTCAACGATTACAGTTAGTCATTTTCATTCGCTCCTTGACAAAAGAACAAGAGATGCGCAATCAGTTGGCACAGATCCTCTATCGCACGTTTGATGAATCCCAATTTCTTATCGAAGAAGCCAGAAGCGAAAATAGCAAACAGATTGAAGAATTGCAACAACAAGGGGGCATGCAATTAGAGAATAAGATCCACATCCTCGAGAAAAAAGAGGAACAACTCTTAGAGCTAAAAACAGACCTTAAGGAAGAGCGCAACCTCTATTTGAATCTTGGGCTCTATCTCATGGGAAAAGATCTTCCCGATTCTGCATTTGCCTCCTATTTGGATTTGATTGGTTTAAATCGCAACCGTTATGCGATCAACAACAAGCAATTGACCTTCGATTATGATGAAAAAATCATGGAAAATATCCGGAGCGAACGAAAAAAAATCATGGCTATTATCGATGATCAAATTGTCAAACGAGAAGAGGAAAAACAGATTCTTAAAGGGAGAATCTCTTCGCCTGAGGTTAAGGCAGAGCTTAACAATAAAAGGAGTGAAATTGATTCCTATCAAAAACTTAAAGCTAAACTCATGACAGATAGTGAAGAGGCCTTGCGTTTGGCGCTTCATCAAAAGAGAATTTTTCACATGGAATCGAGCGAAAGTTTAGAACCGGTTCAACATCTTTAATCGGATGATGTGTGTGCTAACATTATCGGATCAAAGATGTTGAACCGGTTCTGAGAAAAATAAGGGTTCTCAATGCCAAACATCCAATAGACTTCTTCGGAAACTTGGTTTGCTTGAAAAAACCGCCATTTTTGGCATCTTTTTTGTAAAATTTTTCGACCGTATCCACGAATACGCCTCTCAAAATTTTCAAAACAATCTGCTTAAAAAGGGCAATTTTTTCAAGGAAAGCAAGTTTCCGAAGAAGTCTAATTTTTGAATTTGTTTGTGAGCGATGAATTGACGTTGTTCCATAAACGCAATGGTGTTATAAAAAAGTTTACGATTTATGAGAAGAGAAGAGAGATGGTAACTTACGACGACAGACCAGCGCAATTATTCATTTATCCCTCCATTCTGTTTATGGTTTTCGGAATGATAGTGGGTGTATTTATTGCATTTAACGGCTTTCTTTTTGCCGATTATTTTTCAGGAGAGTACATCCACTTCGGGCGGGTTCGTCCAGTTCATGTGAGCACAGTGACTTTATCATGGCTTCTATCGGCCGATATTGGCTTAATGCTCTACTTTATTCCTCGATTATGCGGGGTTCCTCTTTGGAATCCTAAACTTGCCATGTGGACCGGCGCTCTTTGGTGGTTCACAATCATTTTGGGGACAAATTCATTTCCATGGGGAACAAATGCCGGATGGGAATACGCTGAGTTACCCATGTGGATTTCATGGATTCCCGTGAAGTTTTTGTTTGCTTTAAGCTGGCTCCTCTTGGTTTTAAACTTCATGATGACAATTTTACATCGTCGATTTGAAAAACTCTATGTCTCGCTTTGGTACTGCATGGGAACCTTAATTTGGACGACATTTACAGTGCTTGTTGGAAATTTTATCATCAACTGGCTCCCGGAAGGGATTTCGCGTGTCAATGCAAGTTGGTTCTACGTTCACAATTTAGTCGGATTGATTTTCACCCCAATGGGATTGGCCACAGCTTATTATTTTTTACCGAAACTGGCAAATACCCCCATTTATAGCCATCGTCTTTCCATGATTGGTTTTTGGTCGGTCGCTTTTATTTATGCTTGGATTGGAGCCCACCACCAAATTCATGGACCTGTTTCACAATGGCTCCAGACAACTGCCATCGTTTTTTCGATTTGGCTCTTCATTCCGGTCTTTACTGTTGTTTATAACATTTTTGCAACGCTGCAAAAAGACTGGATCAAATATTTGCAAAGCGCTCCGATTCGTTTCTTAATGATGGGAAATATTTTTTATCTCATCACCTGTATTCAAGGGCCTTTAATGGCATTGCGCAATGTGAACGAAATTACATCCAAAACTGATTGGGTGATTGGCCACTCCCACATTGCACTGTATGGAACTTTCACTTTTTTCGCCATTGCCGGAATTTATCAAGCAGTTCCTACGATGACAAAAAAACCTTTATGGTCCGACAAATTAGCTGACTGGCACTTTGCCCTTAATCTCTGGGGCAGCCTCCTTTTTCTTTTTTCGTTATGGGTGGGAGGGTTTTTACAGGGGTTGATGTGGGCAAATTGGGCAGACGGCACCTCTTATGCAGAATTTCACAATAACTTAACGCGCCTCTCTTTTGTCGACACAATTGTGTATATGCGCGACTGGTGGATGTTAAGGGCTATTGGCGGTGTGATGATTTTGTTTGCCAATATTCTTTTTGCCATTAACATGTTTAACACCATTGTTCTTAAACCCGTTCATCACTCTTCAGCGCCTCGCAAAGCGGAGGCTTCCCTATGACAGATGAAAAAAAAATGCAGAATCAACACTCCGGTTTTTTAGATTTTTTTCACAGCGTAGAACAATCAGCGATTTGGACAATCATCGGGGTCATCTTTCTTTTTTCTTTCTCTATCCTTATTGTGTTAATTGCCCCAGGTTATGTTGACTCGACTTGGACAAGCCCTTCAAGTCCTTATCAGGTTCAAATGTATGAAGTGGCAGATCCAAATTACTACATGAGCAGCGCTTCAACGGGAGGAAGTGAGCTGCAATATGTTCATCATTTAAAAGAAGGCTTTACTTTATTATCTTTTAAGGAAGTGGGAAATCTACGCATTATCGCAAAGCCTGAGTTGGAAAAATACATTACCCGCCATGATGAAAAAGAGCTCAAATTAACGTCGCGTCTTTTATTATTACGATATCCCGTGGCAGAGAGCGTCGCTCAAGCAGAGGAATGGCAAAAAAAATGGGCCGAATCAACAAACCCCGCCTCTTCGCTTCAAAAGGAGGGTCTCAAAAGCCAAAGCTCCATTCAATATGAGATTGCGGAGCTATATGATCCCGAGTTGAAAGAAGCCTTTTCTTTTGATTCTTCAGGAGGCATTTTACAAGATTGGGTGGATGAAAACTTTAAAATTTTAGACGAAGAGGTCAAAAACCCTTACCATCAAGACTTCGGCGTTCTCTACGTTCAGAATCCACGAGAATTTCGCATCACCCGTACCCGATATGGAGAGGAGGAGCGTTGGCGCTATGACCCCGATGGAATGAAGGTAACAGGACTCGATGAGTTAACAAGTCCTCAGCTTGGATTTCAATCGCGCAAGGATTTAATTTCCCTTGGAGAGCATCTCTATGCGATCGAAGGATGCTGGTATTGTCACACTGACCAAACGAGGACATTAATTGAAGATGTGGTCTTGAATGGATCCGATTCTTATCCGGCGCCCCCCTCTTCTGCCAATGAATTCATTTATCAAAAGATCACATTTCCCGGGACACGTCGCATTGGGCCTGATATTTCCCGTGTTGGAGTGAAAAGGGCAAGCCGTGATTGGCATAAAGCCCATTTTTGGGCTCCAAAGACAGCAAGCGCCGGATCGATCATGCCTGCATTTCAACACTTTTTTGATCACGATCCGCGAGGAACAGGAAAGAGTATGATGGGAATCCCCAATTACCGTTTTGAAGCGATGTACCAATATTTAATGACAAAAGGAACCCGGATTACACCTCCAACACAGGCTTGGTGGTTAGGAAAAGATCCAATTAAAACAAAAGAGATCATTGAAGGACAAAGGAGGTTGCCATGATGAAAAGTGCAAAGGCTTTCTCTTTTTTGCCTTTATTCGCCATCATCGATGGCATGGGAATTTATGGGAATTTTTTAAGTTATGGACTCGTTATCTCGTTTGTTGGGGGCGCCTTTCTGATTTTCCTCAATCTTTGGAAAAACAAGCGCCTCGACATCGATGAAGAGCCCAAATTCCAAATGATGCAAGAAGAAGAGCTGAAGCAAGGAGAGGCAGAATGCCGGATCAAGAACGTGATCAAGTAGACGATTCTCATCTGTTTGACGAAATAGAATATTATGGAGATCCATCTATTGCCTCATATAACGGAAAAGTGCCGAAATTTCTGATTTTTAATTATTTTTTTTGGCCTATTTGGGGAATTTTTACCCTCTACTATTTTTGGAACGGAAGTGCGGGATGGATGGATCGAGGGTACTGGCATCAATTGCAAATTGCAGCCAATACCACATTTCCGATTGAAAATCAGAATATGCTTCTCCAAAATCAAGTACAGCCAGAAAAAGAAGAGGAATGGGGTTCCTCTCAACGCGTTCTAGATTAGGGTGAAAATGTGAGGAAGGTGAATATTTACCAAAGCCCCTCGCTCAAATTAAGGTATTGTATGCCGTATTGTTTGTTTCGCTCTACTGAAAGCCACAAGAATAAATGATCAAATTTTTTCGCCATTTTTAGAGCCTCTTCATCAGAGACTAATTCAAATCTCTTTTTACCGATTGACGACTCAAAAATAGGGAAAAAATCCTCGCACATCTTTTGAGTCATTTCCTCTGCTTTCAAATTGGAAAAGAAGTAATTTGCTTGCTCGTCTGAAAATAGCTTGATGAATTGAGAATTACGTTCTTTCACGAGTTTTACTGCTTCTTCATTAGAGATTTTTTCAAATTGTTCCTTTGTTATGAAAAGTTCAGATAAGGACTTTAAATCGAATTCATCTGCTTTTAAAGTGCTAAAAAAATGATTCATTTGCTCTTCTGAAAAGAAAGGGATGAGATAGCCCCCGAATTTTTTGACGATCTTTGTCGCCTCTTCATTAGAAATGAGCTGAAATCTTAGCTTTTGCACTTGATATGAAGCGACGAATAAGCCCATATCAGCTAAGGCTTTGTTAAACGTCTTCATATCTTCTATTTCATCTGCCTTCAAATTCTTAAAAAAGATCGTCTTGCGATCTTGTGGAAGAGAGCTTGTTTTAGGGGGATTTGTATGAATCGGGGGATTTGTATGAAACTGTTCTGTTTTCGTTTTTTCCGGCGGGGATAGTGGGGGAAAATCGTATAAATCATCTTCAAACAAGGTGTCTAATTTATTTTCAGAGAAGGTGTCTATTTCATCTCCATCTTTAAATAAAATGGGGTGTCGTATAATGGGGTGTCGTTTGCCAAAACCATCACCCTCCTCTTCGTCTTGAGGCCAAGGGGGGAGTAGAGGCTCACCATTTTCTCTCTCCTCAGATTTCAAATCGTTAGAAGGAAGCGAGCTTTTATCTTCTTTAGAAGAAGATAACGTATTTTTGAAAGTCATCAAGGTCTGTTTATCTAAATTTGAAGGTTGAAGTGTTTGTGTGATTCGTCCGATTAAATTGGCTGTTGTGTAAGTGGCTAAAACAATGAAAGGAGCCACAAGAGTAAAATAAGAGATCACTTCAATCACTAGAAATGCATTAACCCAATTGGTATGATTATTCCAATGATTTAATTCTTGGTAAGCATTAAAATATTGCTCACATGTTTTATTGATTTCCATAAACCCTCGATTTATTTATAAATTCATTTTTATTGTACACAAAATGAATTAATATTTCAATCAGTCTCTCTTTCGATTTCTCAACCGCGAGGCTCTGGCTCCTCAGCCCACTTTTGGTGGGTCAGGTGAGTTTGAAGTAAGTGGAGAACATCAAATGCAATCATTTTAGTCTTAAAATCTATCTTCATGTTTTTTGGTTGCGTTTTCTTGTCGGCTTCGAGATAATGTGTCCATGACATCAATTCCTCTACCATTTTAGAAGAGATGTGTTAACTCATTTTTTCGTGAAATATCAAGATAGAACCATTGATGTGTCGTTTTAATCATGATCATTTTTTCATTCAGTCATGCAATGATTTGGGAAAAATTAAACTGTAATTGTGGGAAATAATTAATGAATTTTTCGCCCATTTTTTGTGATAATATAGAATGTGTACATATGATATTTGATTATTTAAATATAGCAGATTTATCATCTGCTCATTCAGTCAGTAAAAAATGGAATGACCTTTTGCAACACAATGTGTTATGGGAAAAATGGCTCCCTGTACATTTAAACTCCGGTGAAGAAAAAGCAGGAAAATTAGAATTTGCTGAAAGAGAAGTAAAAAAAATCGTATATGCTAATTTATTATCTTCTTTTCAATGTGATGAGCTTAATTTTATAAGGATTAGATCTATAGAAGATTTTGTTTTTAAAGTAGATCGATCTGTTGTTGAAAATGTAAAGCAAAATTCTACTCAAATAGAGTATCGTTTTATTCAAGATGCCTCCTCTGTAGCCATCATAGAGGTTATGTTTTGTAAAAACGGAATTAACTTAAGGCGTTTTCGAAAGGTTTTTTTGGTGGCTGAAGATCCTCCAACAGTTTCTGTCGGAGAGATGTTGACTGATGATTGTTGTGTTCATAAGACGCAAAAAGCAACAATAGATTTTTTTTCCATGGAAGCGAAGTTTGCATACGTACAGACTATGATTCTTCCAAACTCTCATGTAGGATTGAATGTAGAAAAAGTGGATGTTGTTAAATCATTGATGAAAAAATTGAAATTGATGAATGGGCTGGAAAAGCAGTTTCAAAACGAAAGAGATATTTATTTTCAAGCTTTTATTGTCGCTATTGTTGGAATAGTTGTGAACGATCAAAATCAACATTCTGATCCAATTTTTAAAACCGCTTGTTTAGTAGGGTTCTTTGGAATATTTATTTTAATTCATTCATTATCAAGTCATTCTGTGCTTTAATGATTTGTCATTTCTTTTCTTATTTTTCAGACATTCACTGAAATCAAATGATTTTGAGTTTTAGCACGGCTTCTCAGGTCACTGTCATGACGATATTGACTCACAATCAGGGGACAGGACTAAAAGAATCTCCCCAATCCGCTTTGCGAACCTCTTGATATAATGGCCCCATTTTTTTTGAAATGATTCGGTTTTGTACTCCGTTTGGGGTGCAAAGTCGAATCTCTGTATGGCCGCAATGGCGAATCGGTTGTCTTAAAATGCGCGCACCAGGGAGGGGAATCAGAGTTTTTGCCACTGCAATGTAAGAAAATTTTTCGTCTTCGTATCCTAAACTTCCTCCTTTTAATCGCTTGTGAAGCGATGTTCGCTCTACGCGGGCTGAGAAATGGCACCAATCTCCCTCCTTCATAGGGCAAGGAAATTGGTGAGGACAGGGAGCGATCACATAAGCCCCCCGTTTAATGAGGTGATCGCGGATCAACGCAATTCGCTTAAATCCGACTGGAGTTCCCGGTTCGACAATTAGAAGAAGCTCTTTTGCCGCCTCAAAACAAAGGTCAAGCAACCCCTCCATTTTATTGGGATTCACCTCTCCAATCGAATAAGACATGACGACCATATCATGCAAAGGGAGGCTGCTTAATTGTTCAAGATCTTTTTCCAACCAATCTGCTTGCTGCATCGCTTTGTTTTCACTGCCTTGTGCTAATTGCTTTCCAAGGGATAATAAAGCGTTGTCTTTTTCCAATAGGGTAATCGCTTCGATTTCAGGAAAATGACCACACGCTGCCCACATGGCAGTGCCTGGGCCGGCCCCTAAATCAAGCAAGCTTTTAATTGGCAGGGAGCCTCTCTCTGTAACAGCTTTTAAAGCCAATTGAAGAGCCGCAAAAGTGGCAGGCATTCGGGAGATGACGTACGATTGCCGCTGCGGATCGCTTGTCATAAATGGCGATCCTTGAATGGGATGACGATATCGTTTTGTGAGTTCTTCGCGCGCTTCAATTAATTGATCTAACCCCAGTGAACCGGTCACATGTTGAATGGCTGTCTGTAAAGCTGTTGGCAGTTGCATAATCTTAATTGTATTCCTTTTTATCGCCTTTGGTGATTTTAAAATTCAGCAGTTTATCCTCAATTCCTGTACGCCTTTTTTCAATAAATTCTCTTTGAAATGCCTGGGAAGCGCCGCTATCTTCACTTTCTGCTAGTTCTTGCCGTTTAGAGATAATGGCTTCCACAATCTCATCTTTTAAAAATATTGCTTTAAGAATCTCTCTTGGGGCTTTTTGAATCTCAATGGTCGGTGCCGCATCTGCTCCTTTGTAGTTGATAAAAGTGAAAAGGGAGGGATAAGATCTTTCCTTCAAACGTTGCGTTGTTTTTGTTTGTTGTTGAAGCTCTTTTCTTGATACGGTTCCCTTCAGCATATGATAAAAAGCATTTTGGAGCTCAGGATCGTCTAAATGAAGACGGGCAATGTCCTTAACGCGTGTGATTAATTTTTCTGGTGCCTCATCCGCTGCTTTTTCGATTGCATTCCCCAATTCTTCTAAAAAATTGGGGCGTCGCTGCTCTAATTCTTTGAAAAACCGAGCCTCACCATAGAGGATTTTCATCAGTTCGAGATTGAGCATCCGATATTGTTTTGAAACATTCGGATCCCTAATTCTTGTTTTTTTATTCACAAAAAAACGAAAACTGAGTTGTTTAATATCTTTTTCACATAATTCATAGAGCTTTTCTTGCCGTTGATTAAATGCCTTCATTTCACTCATTTTCAAAAAGGTTTGATATTCTTTTTGTACGATCGATTGATTTTTGAACTTTTCTAGTTTTTCTATCGTTAAAACAGAGAGCATCAAGACAAGTGCTAGAATTAAAGGAAGAATGTTCATGAGCTTAATTCGCCGGGTGGATAATAAACATAGTTCTTACTGCTTGGAAGAACAAAAAAGAAGAGATGTTCTTTGATCTCTTCTTGATCTTTCTTGCCTCTTTTTGAGTGGGACTCCTCTGCTATTTGTACCCTGATTTTGATGATGGAAGGCATTTGATCGTAGGAGATCAACCACTCGTCGAGCCATTGATCTTTTTCTGGCATTTTCTTTTCCGGATCGATGGTTTTACTTGGTATAATGTCATTTTTATCTTTGATTTTTTCCGGAGGCGAATAGAAAGAGTACTTGACATCAACGACATGATCCATCAATACCTCATCTTGCATATATTCATAAGGGTCTGGCACGTGCAAAGGCCAGATGGCGAGCCGGAGGCGGTGCTCGGGATCGACATAGAGGCGTGCCAGCACATCACCGGAAAAGGTGGGATCCATTCTGACTTCGTTGTAAAACGTCAAAATTAAACTTGGGGTTACAGAGGTGTTGGAGCTGGCCGGTTCCGTATAAAAAAAGAATTTGCGCCATGATTCATTTTCATTCACCACTCTTTCAAAAATAAATCCGAGACGAGACTCTAAATAACGCATTTGAAAGCTTTGCTTCTGTGATTTCTCTGTCAAGCGGGTGATTTCCGATAGCTCACGGAAAACTCCAAAGACAAAAACAAGGAGCATCGAGAGCAAAGACATTGCGATCAGTGTCTCTAGCAACGTCATATAAGATCTGCGTTGGGACTTGATAACCGTCATCTTATTTCTTTTGTTGATCCATTACGGATCTCTTAGGAGTTGTTCGAGGCTTGTTGTTTGTGTCGATGAGAGGGGAGGTGTCCTCTTCCTCATTGTCATCATCCTGACGATCGTCACACTCTTCTTCTTCTTCCTCAAGATCTTTTTTGTTTTTTTTACTTTCGATTCCCTGTTTTTTTTGATCCTCTTTCTTTTTCTTCGCTCCCGCATCTATATAGATGTAAACATCATAAAAATGATCGTTGGATTCTTGATTCTCATAGTGCTTTGCCGCCCCTTTTTTATTCCTTTTTGCCGCCCTATCTTTTAATTTAATGACAAGCTGAACTAAGTATTGATTGGGATGCTCCTCATTTTTTTTCTTGCGTGAATGAAGAACCACCAAATAGGCTTCAAAGGAGTAGTGAAATGTGTTGAGCTGAACCTGTAACTCAGCGTCGTTTAAGGGGATTTGCTCTTTTTTTGTCGCTTCCGAGAGGTGTAATTCTCTTTTATAGAGCATTTCCACGACTTTGCTGTGAATAAGATGGGCTAAATGGTCCCGTTGATTTTCTCTGACAATCTCTTGCTGCCCTTGATAGATGGAAGTAAAGATACGCATGGCGGGGGCAATGCACACTAACAGGATGAAGGCAGCAACCATTAATTCCAAGAGTTGGAAATGATGTTTACGCCTTTGGATTTTTTTCTTTATTCGCTTCTTGATATAAGTCTTCATATACTGCAGCGGGATATAGGAGCTGGCTCATCTCCGATTTTGTCTGTTCTTGAAAAGCGCCTTTTTTTTCACCTATTGGAGCGGGATAACCCAACAATTGAATGCGAGACTCTTTTTGCTTGTGAAACTTACGTTCATCACCCTCAAATAGGACAAGTTCTCCTTTGCTCATCTTACCCAAAGAAAATTGGAGGGTTAATTCCTTTGTGGAATGTCCATCAAATTCGAGTCGGCCAATTGCTTGTAAAGTCATTTTGCGCTCCACGAGTCGAGCCCACGCCTCTTCGATTGGTTTTTCAATGTCGAGCCATAGTTCCATTTCTTTGCCTTTCTTATCCGGAGCAAAATAGACCTTGACATCCGTATCCATGATAAGCATAAGATCTTGAGCCATCGAGAGATGGCTCAAGACTTGCTCTGTCTCAGAGAAAAAGCGCTGGTCTTGATAGATGCTTTTGACTTTAACCCCTGTCAAAATCATGGCCAAAGAGATAATAAAGAGAACGACCATCACTTCTAAAAGTGTGAAAGGGCTCTTTCTAATAGATTGAATCGTCATTATTCTTTGGTGCTGTTGAACAAGCTTCCTTTGCCTTTTGATACTTGATACTGATTGTATTTTTCTGATTTAATTTCAATGTCATGATCTTGTCCTTGGGAAACTTGATAGTCAATGCCCCAGCCATCCTTGATCAATTCCTTTGCATTTTTAACAAGCTGCGAACTTTCGACTATCCCGCGCCATTTGGTGTCAATATGATCGCGATCTTCCGGATGAGTGGCAAGGTGAAGATCGAGAATGGTTTGGATTTTTTCTATTCCCGCTTTCGTCTTAAATGCTTTCCCCTCCTCCAAGCTTCCAGTATAGTTATAGGCAATGACACCTGTAATCATGGCAATCAAAAACATCACGATCATCATCTCGACCAATGTGATGAACCGTCTTTTTTTACATTGAAATGTCTTCATGTTTTTCCCCTTTTGTTCTCTCACCTTGGCCGACCAAAAGCGTTATGTTGACTCACTCACCTTACATGAATGACTCAAGTCAAAATAAAACGCTTCTTGCGTCAGGTAAGTTTGTTAAGCTAAACTGCCTCTATTCACCTTTTTTTCTCCGGGGCATTGAAATGTTATCCTATTGAAAATGAACTTACATCTGTTAAAGGAAGTAAAATCGCTAAAAGGACTGTTCCAATGACAAGACCCATGACAATTAAGATGATCGGTTGCGCCATTGCCATCACGCGCTCTAATGTTTTCTCTATTTCCCCTTCGTACATATCGGCAATTCGATTGAGCATTGCCACCGTTGTTCCAGATTCTTCTCCCACGGCCAGCATTCTTGCAACAAGATGAGGAAAATAGGCGGATCGTTTTAATTCTTGGCTTAATGAGTGCCCTTCAATGATCCTTCCTTCAGCAATTTGAATTTCTTTTTCCAAGACAACATTGCGCATGATATTTCTTGAGATACGCAATGATTCGATCATATTGAGGCCACCTTGTAACAGTGTTCCCATCGTACGGCAAAAACGGGCGACAGCCGTTTGGATCACTAACGTTTTCAATAAAGGCACTTTCAAGAGTGTTTTTTCCATCCATAAGCGTCCTTTTTCTGATCTGATCTTCCAAACAACCCAAGTGAGAGCTCCGATCATGATGGGAAAATAGAGCCACCAATATTCTCTGAATAGATGACTGATCACTAAGACAGCATTTGTAAAGGCATTCAGCTTTCGGTCTGCAAAAATTCCCTCTAGCGAAGGGACGACAAATCCCAGTAACACTCCAATAATCAGTAATGAAAAGCTCCCTAGTATCCCCGGGTAAATCATCGCTGTCGTAATTTGTTTTTTTAGCTTCATGCTCCGTGACAAAAAAAGGGAGAGCTTATCAAGGACTGGACCCAGTGCTCCGACAGCTTCTCCGGCAGCAACCATTCCGGCGTACAGTTTATCAAAACTCTCTGGAAAATTGCCCATCGCTGTGGATAAAGGGACGCCTGAGCGAATTTGCTCGCATAAGCTCAAAATCACCCGATGATAAGGGTCGCTTCTTGATTGCTCCTCAATTGCTGTCAAGCTTTCGTAGAGAGGGACTCCTGCATTAATCAATTGAGAAAGCTGCACTGTAAATGCCAGAAGATAATCGCCTTTTAAGTTCTGTTTTTTGCTCACTTTATTTTTGGCTTGCAAACTTGTGATTAAAAAACCTTGTGCGCGCAATTTTTCTTTCGCTTCCCGATCTCCTTGGGCTTCGATAGATCCCGATTTTCTTTTTCCTGAAGAATCAACGTATTGGTACTGATAAAGGGGCATAATTGATCTCTATCCTTGTTCTTCGATTCCTCTGGCAACGCGAAGAACTTCGGCTGCGGTAGATGATCCACATTTTACAAGTTCTGCGCCGTGGCTAAGGAGGCTGATCATCCCTTCTGCAATGGCAACACGCCGCATCTCGATCGCGTCCGGACTTTTGACGATTTGTTTGTTGATTGCATTGTTGACGGGCATGAGTTCGTAAATGCCTTGACGTCCTTTAAAACCGGTTTGATAACAGTGGGGACATCCCCTTCCCCGGTAAAGAGAGCCGTTCGGCAAATCTTCTAGTTTTAACCCAAGGCTTTGCAGCTCGCGCTGAGTGGGTTGATAACTTTCTTTGCACTCGCCGCATATGCGGCGGACCAGACGCTGTGCCAAAACGCCCACAATACAAGAAGAGAGAAGATAAGGCTCAATTCCCATGTCAACAAGACGGGTGATGGCGGAAGGGGCGTCGTTGGTGTGTAACGTGCTGAGAACCAAGTGACCTGTTAATGCCGCTTGAATGGCTATTTCTGCTGTCTCTTTATCTCGAATTTCTCCAACCATGATCACGTCGGGATCTTGACGCAAAATATGGCGCAAGCCTGTGGCAAAATCAAGTTTAATTTTATGATGCACGCCTATCTGTGCAATGCCTTTCAGGTTATATTCCACAGGATCTTCAATGGTCATAATATTGGTCGCATCGTTGGCCATTTCCGAAATGGAGCTATAAAGGGTTGTCGTTTTACCACTCCCTGTAGGTCCTGTCACCAAGATAATTCCTTCTGGTAATTCAATGAGTCGCTTATACTGCTCGAAAACAGTTGGCAACATTCCGATTCTGTCCATTCCAAGCAGCACATTTCCCCTATCCAAAATACGCAAGACAATCCGCTCTCCTCCGACGATGGGAACAGTGCTGACCCTAAAATCGATTTCACGCCGCCCCATTCGCAATTTAATTCGTCCATCTTGAGGCAGCCTGTGTTCGGCAATATCAAGTTTGGCCATCACTTTAATACGGGTCAGCAATTGGAGTTGGTAATCCAAGGCGGGGGCGTGGCGATTTTGTAAAACACCATCGATCCGATAGCGGACTCTCATTCCATTTTCGGAGGGTTCAAAGTGAATATCAGATGCCCCTTGCTGGATAGCTTCAGTCAAAATTAAATTTAAAAGTTGAATGATGGGGGATTGATGCCTTCCCTGATCCAAGAGGTCAAAGACTTCAACGTCATCTGCCTTGCCATCCTCATTTTTATCCGTCAGATGGGCAATCATTTGAGAGGCCGCACCATCTTCGGTGTTATAGCAATCGTGGATCGCCGTTAGAATCACTTCTCGGGGACTGTAGACTGCTTCAACATCACAGTTGAGTAAAAAACGAAGTTCTTCTAACGGGGTTAGATTCAGAGGGTCGGCAACTGCAATTGTCACAACGTTGCCTTTTTCTCTAATAGGCAATACGGTATGTTTTTTGGCAAAATTATAAGGGACTTTTTTGAATCTCTCCCGGCTCACTTCAAGCAGAGATAAATCATGGTAGATTTCCATTCCCAGCTGTTCGGCAAGAGTGGCTTGGGTGTCGCTGTTTAATGCCCCTAGCCCGCTTAATCTCTCTTGTCCATGCTCGGATGGTGAGCTCTTATCTGCCATCATATTCTCCCATGCATTCATTTGCACAACGTGTTGGACATTGGTCAGTGATAAAATAATGTTCGCGCGGGCGACCAAATAGGAGGGTCATGCTTCCTTCCATCAAACGGGTTTTTTCATATTGATGCGCCTCTTGGACACATTCCAAGAAATAGGGAATGTCTCCGGGACGGAGGCAAAGAAGTTGCTGCCTTAAGCAGGTGAGCTGTTCTTTGGGGTCTTTGACAATATGAGGGGTAATGAAAATAAACATTTCAGTGTTTGTGTCGCGCATCGTGTTGATGCTAAATAATTTCCCAAGCCCTGGAAGCTCTCCGATAAAAGGGATGGATTCTCGTCTGTCATTCGATACTTTACGGCGCAATCCACCAAGGATGACAGTTTCTCCGTCGGGAACTTGAACTTGATTGGTGATATGGCGTCTTGTCACATCAGGGCGGTCCGCATGCCGGCTTGGATTAATTGTATCAAAAGTGACATCCGTTTCCAGGGTCACGTAATCAAAATCAGACTCGTTTTCATGGATATCAGACATGTGAATGGTTGGTTTAATGCTGATGGTGATCCCATATTGCGCCCGAGTGAAGGCATCTTTAAGGGTCACTCCTTTTGCTGTTTCAACTTCAAATATTCCCGTATTAATGGAGATGTCTTCATTAATGGCAATTGTGGCGGGCGTTTGATTCACCGTCAACAAAGAGGGGCTTGAGTTGATTTGAACATCATCTTGATTCAGTAAAAAACGGTAAACCAGATCAAAAGCCGGAATTCCGCAATCGGATCCTTTGCGGCTCATAAAAAATTCAGTGACTCCCGCATTGGCAGCCACCGGTTTTCCATTATGTTTTGGGAAGAGGTTATTAAAAAATGCCCCCGTCAAATTTTTGTTCATCGCAGCATCGCCAATTTTGAGGAGATTAAGGCCGACGCTATTTTCTCGGTTAAGAATTTTTTCAAACAAAAGTGTCTCGATCTGGACCATCTTCTTGGGGACGTCAAGCTTGCGTAGCAGATCTTTGATTTTAGGCAGGACATCGGCTTCAACGACCATGACAATGGCGCCTGTTTTGACATCGACAATAAAATTATCGCGATTGTTGTTGGCAACAGTCGGTTCAAATGCTCTAGGCTGCGCGGGAGCCGGATTGACAACATAGCCTCCTTCTTGATAGAACCCCTCTTCTCCATATAGACTAGGGGGAGGCTCTTTTTGAGAAGAAGAGCCGGATCCTCCGAATGGATCGCCCGAGAGGTTGTTATCGACCACCACCACTTTATTTTGCACGTTATCAGGGCCGTCTGAAGGACCGTCGGAGCCGGTTCCCGTATTAATCATCAAAGAATAGACTTTATATAACACATCCGCCAGCTCTTCAGCCTCCGAGTGTTTGACGGTATACCAGTGGACAACTTTATCTCGGGCTCCGCCAATTTGATTTTCCACATTCCGTATAATTTCTTCGGCTTTGCGGACCTCCTCTCGAGTTCCAACAACAAAGAGCGCTTGCGCCATATTTTCTAAGGGAATAATCTTCAATCCTCCTACAGAAGTAGGAGGAGCTGAGGCTGAGGCGCGCCCCTTGCTTCCCACTCCATTAGAATGGGAGGGGGAGGGACTGGAGATCTCTTCGCTTTGGTCAAACGTGACTTCCAAAATGCGGGCCATCTCTTCAACCGGGAGTTTGTAAATGGGCAGAAGACGATACTCTTTTTCCCCTCGGTTATGGGCCACAAAGTCATTTAAACGGAGCAAATCTTGGATTTCACCTGCTGATCCAATCACTAAAATGTCCCGCCCCATGAACTGTAAACTGGTGGTATTGGGATTGATGAATTTTTCAAGAAATGTATAGGTGCGGCGCACTTCTGAAGGTTCTGGAGAGAGGACAAAGGTGACCCTTGACTCAGGAGGCAAGACCTCGAGGTCATGCCGATGATTTGTGATCAACTTTAAGTGGGAATTGGTCTGTTTAAGTAAGTATAGCTGTCGTAAATAAGGATTGAGCGAGTGTACCCCTACTCCATTTTGCGTGAGAATCAATTGCAGCAAGTCACTCCACGAAGAGCGCGGAATCGGTAAATTGGAATTGATACTTAACTTGATCCCGCCAACTTCGGGCGGAATCAGATAGACAAAATCTTGTGAGCCGTAATCGATGATGAGTTGCTCAAGCGTTGTTTCCGGAGCGTGCCAAAGGCCGTATCCTTCAGAGCGATTACCTTTTGTGACAAGCTCTCTCCATGTTTGTTCTAAGCGATTCAAATAACGTTTTTTGTTATTGATCTGCTCTAATAAAGCCCGATATTCCTCTTCTGGTGCGTGTGTTTGATAGAGGCGCAGAACTTCGTCGTAGAGATGTTGAAGTTGCTCATGAATTTCTAGCGTCTCCCGATTGATTTGAATAAGAAAGCGCTCAGTCTCCTCATCAAGATCACTTTGAGAAGATTGAAGATTTGCTTTTTTTTCCGAAATTGTTTGGCTAAATAAAGAGGAGGGTGCAGTGCCTAGTAAAAATAGTCCCAGTACTGTATTGAAGATGATTGTCCGTTTACTTTTCATATTACCCATTTTTTACCTTTTTAGAGGATCTCATAGATCTCGAATTTCCACAATCACTGACTTTTTACTTATTTGTTGCAGACGTTTGATTAGACTGGGGCAGATGGGGCGCCGTTTCATTTGCTCGATTAAGAGTTGCCGTTTTTGCTCCGGCCATCGCTTTTTCTTGCGCTTCCTTTAACCGCTCTTTTAAATCCTTTCCATCTTTTGATCCTTTTGATTTCTTCACTTGCAGCGGCAGTTCGATTGGTTGGCAATCGTGTCTTGTTGGACTGTAGAGCGTTCCCGTCATGACTTGTTTTTCTCCTTTGCGCTTTAAGCCTTCAAATACAAAAAGCGTTCCGGATAATTTTCGTTTCACATAATGATCAATCTCTTCTGCTGTTGCCAGTTTTTTCCATCCCGTTGGAGTGAGCAATAACCAATCGGCGGGCTTTAGAATGACACGTTCTCGATTTATTTCAAATACACATTGTGTCCGTGTTTTAGCTCCAAGAAAATTGAACATATTTTGAAGGGTTTGCGCATTCTGCACTGTCCACGCTTCGGCTGATTTTAATAGATTAAGGGCGATTTTTCCTCTCCCTTCAGCATCCCACAATTCAAAGGCGATTAATCGGTCGTCAATTTTTTTAACGACAAGGAGGGGGTGGTTTGTGGACTCTTTTCCAATTGTGACCATTTTCCAACGCGCTCCATCCCAAATCAAGGCATCTCCAACTTTGACAAACACTGAATAGAGGTCGTCATTGTCGCCAAAATCTACCCGTTGTTTCCCTTCAATATTTTTAAAATCGTCTCCACCATGATGCTCTAAGAAACGATCCATTCCATACCACTTCGCTTTTTGTCTTGATAGCAATGTGCCGTCGACACGAAAAGTGCTAAGTTCCCACACAATCCCGCCATAGCGCAAAAAGTCTTTTTCCGGTAAACGAAACTGGGAAAAGAGTTGAGGTTCTTTGACAAGCTCTCCGTTATCCTTTTCCATTTTCACCCCTATTTGAGCTTCATTGTTGATGGGGCTTGCCTCTATCCACAGTGATGTTTTTTCATTGTTTGGACTGAAGCTATATTTAGGCGGGGTATTTTTCTTGTCGTAGATTAAGTAGAGTTTTTCTCCAGGCAGGATAGAGGCGATATTTTTATTGTTTCCATTAAAAGAAAAGTACAGGGGGATGTGGTCTGATGGAGCATCCGGGCGTCCATTCTTCCCATAATAGATGAGCTGCGCGCGCAGATCGGGCAATTGAATAGCGGGTGGAGATTGCTCCAAACTCAGCACAGACTCTCCTGTTTTTTCGTACGCTTCCTCACTCAGTTCAAAAGCTCCTTTTGGCAAACCACATTTTTTAAAAAGAGAATCAGCGCACACAATCTCATGGGGGTGGTTGAACCAATAGGCAAGGCCAGCGAAACCAAATGCAAGAGCCAAAACAAGGAATGCACAACTTAACCAAGATATCCAACGACCGATCATAATTGAACTTTCTGTTAAATAAATTCACAATGTTAGCAAAAAAGTACAAACAGCACAATCTTTAATTATCATTGATTGGTTTAATTATTATTAAATGAAATCATTTAATAAGAAAGTCGTAGAAAAACCTCTTTTATTTACTCACAGCGTTGCAACATGAGTTGCTCAAAAAAAGATTGCGTGATTGGACTGAGGTAGTTATAACGAAGTTGTCTATTTTTAGGTAGTTTCTTGGTGCGTATCGTGAATTTTTTTTTAAAGGGTAGAAAAATGAATGCAAATGATCCTCCATCCTCTCAAAATTCCAAGCTTTCTCCTGAACATGTTGAGCACTCATTGGTAGCTCAAGCTCCTGAATATGTTTATATACCGAATAAACCCTTATCTGAGGAGCCCTCTAAAATGTTTTCGAGCGAGGATCATGAGGGCGATCAACCGCCTGCCCATGACGAATTAGGAAGCGTTCACGCAATAGGGAAGGAAAAAGAGGCTGCTTCAATAAAAAAATGGTCAATTGAAAAACTTTCAAACTTAAAGGAAGAGTTTTTAAAATACATGAAAACACACACAGAAAATACCATCATCTATATTTTATTAATATTGGGGCTAATGTTGATGCTTTTTACCAGCAGTCTTCTAGGAGCCCTCATCATTGGAATGGTAGGGGGATATTATTTTGCTTCGCAAATTATTTATTTTATTCGCAATTTAACCCAGCTCGTGGGGGGACAAGATCAACTGCATTATGTTGTGTTAGCAACGATTGCATTAGGACTTTTTATTGAGGCGCCGGGAATTTTTATTGGGGCTATTATTGTTGCAACATTTAAACAGGTGTTGATATCGCCTCAAGTCTAAGAACCTATTCAGACTCTTTGATCACGATGCTTTGCTGCTATAAATCGGCTATCCACTCACAAAAAATTTTCGGAATATTCTTTCATATTGCGAAAATTTTTTGTGAGTGGATAGCGGGTTTTAGCAAACAAATCATCGGATCAAAGAGTCTGAATAGGTTCTAAGAACCTGTTTTGAAATTCAAGTGACCTCTGGACAGGTGAAAGATTTCGTCGATATCAAATCACAGTCAGGCCCATCTTTTTTTATATCGAGCCAGCTCTGATTTTCTATCCGACATTCCGCTAGTCGGCTATTTTTGATTCGAATTTATCGTTTTTTCAGCTGGATTTGCAAATTTTGCGGCAATATTGAATGAAATATTGTTCAAAATCTGTCAAATTCAGATCAAAAATCGAGAAATCGAAGAAAAAACAG
>JBIRBM010000005.1:0-118788 GCA_044326545.1 Parachlamydiaceae bacterium
CGAAACATCATGAAGAAGGCCTGCTATTTGTTCTTCTAAAGAGCATTCATTTATACGAAGCAAGAAAAAAACACCTAAGGAGTGATCATAACGTGTGAATTCCTCAGAGTGTGTCGTGTAATAAGCCACACCATATTGATGGATATGTTTGAGTCGTTGGAAAGCTGGACTCTCGATCAGTTCTAAAAGAACAGGCTCTTCAACATCGACAACTCCATAAAATGTCTCGATATTGGCCCCAAAAACAGGACTAAAAATTAGGCAAAAAAAGAGAGTTGCTCTTATAAAATTTAACATAACATATTCCCGACAGTCGATTGTTGAAAAAAACACAATGTGAAAAATGAGGGCATTTCTTTGTGGTGTTTCACAGGTTGTTAGCTCAGTCTATCCTGATTCAAGCTTAAAGCGCGAATTTCTGCTCCAAAATTTGCACGTTAAGCTTGAATCAGGATAGAATTCAGTATTCCCCAAAAAGTTGGAAATGTTTTATTCACGACCTCCGGATTTCTAATCTTCACTCCCGGTATTTGTGTGCCTGCCACTGCAAATGCCATGGCCATTCGATGGTCGCCATAAGTCTCAATTGTCGCCCCTTTAGGGTTGCCGCCGTAAATTGTGAGCGTATCATGCGTCTCTTCCGTTTTGATTCCCATTTTTGCTAATTCGTTTCTGAGAGCTTTGACTCGCTCTGTCTCTTTTACCCGCAATGAGCGAACACCTTTGATCTTTGTTACCCCCTTAGCGAAGGCTGCCAACACGGCCATTGTTTGGACTTGGTCTGGACAATCTTCCATTTCTAGGTTTAGGGGGATGATCTGTTTTCCCTTTATTGTGATGCCATCCTGATTGGTGTTTATTTCATTGCCCATTCGCTCCAAAATGGTTAAAAAATGACGATCTGCTTGAATTGAAGAAAAGTTTAAGTTTTTTAACGTGATTGTCGATTGTGTGAGCGCTCCAATTGCAAAAAAATAGCCTGCGCTTGAAAAATCTCCTTCAATGACAGCTTCCTTCTTGACATAGTGTTGTCCTTTTGGAATATGATAAATTCCCTCTTTTACCCGCGCAACATTGACCCCCCATTGCGCCATAGCATCGATTGTCATCTCAATATAAGGTTTGGAGATAAGAGATTCTTCGAGGTAAATATCGAGACCGTTTAGCAAAGGGGCAATCATGAGCAGGGCGGAGAGATATTGGCTACTTACCGCACTATTGATTTTAACACTGCTTCCGGAGGATAAGGAAGAGGAAGAAATTTTGAGGGGAGAGTGCCCTTCTTTTTCAAGGTAATCTATTTTTGCCCCCAATAAACGTAAGCTATCAACTAAATCTTGAATGGGACGTTCATTAAGGCCAGCATTACCTCTGATGACTTTAGTACCTGGGGTGAGGCAAGCTAGTGCGAGCAAAAAACGGAGTGTTGTCCCCGAATCCTTTGCAAATAGTTCATAATGCTGATTGTCTATGGCTGAAACATCATCAAAAACAACCAATTGATCAGGAGTTGTCTCAATTCGCACTCCTAGTTTCCTCAAGCAATCAATCATCGCCTCTGTATCTTGGCTATAAAGAGGATTGCAAAGAGTCACAGGCCCTTTGGTTAAAGCTGCCATGATAAGGGCTCGATTTGTATAACTCTTTGAACCTGGAATTTCAACTCGAGCATTGACTGGTTTTTGTAATGTGGGGATATCGATGATGTCCATCATTTTTTCTTTTGGTAAAATTACTCACCTTACCGACGAGGAACGTGATTTGGCCAGAGCCAAAGCTCTCGTGGTGCCTCAGGTGAGTAAAATAAGGATATTCTAGAATTTTATTGCATTTCTATGCAATCGAGTACATGAGGCCTTGACTTAAGGACAACTCTGTAGATATGATCGATTTTATTGGGCAGCTTGAAAGCTCCCACGGTTCACCCCGGGTCTTTGAAGCAACTGAGAATTGCACAATTCAACCCATGGTTCATATGAAAAAAAAAATATTCACATTTGTTTTGTTTTTTTTGGCAGGACTAAGACTTAATGGTTATAGTCATGACCGCGTCCCTTATCTTGACTCGTTTTGTCCTGATGAGGAAAATGCATCAAATCATGATTGTTTAAAAGACATCTCTTTTAAAACCCCTTTTGGTGCACCCCTGGGCGTTAATCACGACATTGTGGCTTATTCGAATTGTCGTGATTTTTATATCAGTAAAGAAATCAGCTATTTTCAGGGGTTCTATTGCGGAATAAAAGGACAGTGCGTAGAGTACGCGCGGCGTTGGTTTGAAGGTGTTAAAGGATTGACATTTCCCTCGATTCATGCAGCTTTTCAGATATGGGATCTGCCAATTGTCATAGCCTTAATAGATGATACGATCACCTATCCTTTTCAATCAGCAATCAATGGGGGGCAAGAGGCTCCGGGTGTTGGAGATTTACTGATTTATGCGTATCGTTTACCCGATTTCCCATTTGGCCATGTTGCAGTGATTGTTGGTGTCGATATTCTGGAAGGATATGTGGATATTGCCGAACAAAACTATACCAATGATGTGTGGGTAGATCCTCTTTGCTATGCTCGCCGTATCAAACTCATCTTAATCGATGGCTGCTACACAATAATAGATGAAGATTTTAACGCCAATGATCATACAAGTATTGGTGGTGTCATTCTTGGATGGAAAAAAGTCTTAGAATCTGTTCAACAATCTAAACTCTAAAGATAACATGCATCAGATCGATACAATTCAAATGAAAGGAGAAATAAATGGAATTATTTGCCAGAATTAATGAAGAGATAAAAGAGGCGATGCGTAGCCGCAATCAAGTCAGGCTTGACACATTACGCATGCTTAAATCAAAAATTTTAGCAGTGGATGCCAGAGGAAATCTTTCGGATTCAGATGCTATAAAATTATTCAAAACTTATCTAGGAAATCTTCAGGAGGCTTTAGATCAAGCCCAGATGGCCAATCGATCTGAGATGATAGAAAAATTAAGGAAAGAGCTTGAAGTTGTTCAAGAATTTTTACCTAAAGCGCTTTCTTTAGAAGAAACTAAAAAAATTGTTGAACAAGCGATTCTTGAATCGGGTGTGAAGACAAAAAAAGGGTTTGGTCTTGTAATGAAAAGCATCATGAAGATCAACAATACCGTGGATGGAAAACTGGCCAAAGAATTGGCTGATCAATTATTGGACGATTGACATCATCGACACTCTCTCAGCTTCACAAAGAAGCTGAGTTTAAAAATGGGATAATGGAATAAAGTCTAGGAACCTGGATTCGCCTCTAATTTAGCTGAAAATTTGTTTACAATGGGGTGCTTTTGTTCGTTAAGTTTGATTGAATAACTTAATTGCCCTCGTATCGCCTCTTTTTGAATCCATTTTTTTTCTTGGCTTGGGTGTTGCGTTGTATTGGCAATAATATCTAGAGATCCCTTCATTTCAACGTTGATTTCTTCAATAGTGTGAGTGATGGGGTCACGTATCATTTTTAAATCAATCGTAGGGAGATTGTGGGGAAATTCGGCTCTCAAAACCATTCGACTCCCCGAGATAGGATCTTCCCACTGATGGTTTGCTGCATTTAAATTAAAAAGAAGGATCGGAACATCAAAAAGATGATTAATTGTTGTTTGATTTGCCAACAGTTGTAATGCGATTACCCAGGCCTTCTCCTCGTCTGTTGTGATCAGTTCATTAAGCAAAGAAAGGCCCACTTTTGTTTTCTCTTCTAATACAATATCGGTCGAGGGTTGAGGTTCATTGTCTTCAATGTTTTTGTAAGCATCATGTCTTCTAAATGTGATTCCTCGGGTCATGTCTACATCGAATTGGCGGACATAAGAAACATGTTTGTCTGTCGGGTAATCCTTGATGAGCCTCTCTTGTAAATGTTGTTGTTGCTCATCAATGGGGAGTTGTTCCTCAATCTCTTTGAGAATCGTAGGAATATGTCGAATTTGTTGGCCAATCAGCTCTTCGATTTTGATTCTGTTCAATGCAGCAAGAAGTTCATCCTCTCCTCCTTCCGCCATCTTTCTTAATCTGTCGATTTCGCTCTCAAAAGCAGAGTGATCTTTTTTCAATTTTTTGTATAACGTCATTCCAAAGCCAAAAAAAAAGCTCGAGACAAAAGCGATCACAAAAGCGCAGGTTCTTAATAATCGATTTTTTAATCCATAGTATTTTCTTTCTTTTTCTTGAATAAATCGGAATAAATGTTTTTTAATTTCAATCGGATGATTGACATCTTTTTTGTCTTTGATTTTGCTTTTAAAAAAAGAATAAGAGAGACTTTCTGGATTAATTTTAGGAGGGGAGTTGCCGTTTTGAATGTAATATTGATCATACACGTTGAATTGTTTTTTTGGAAAGATTACGTTCATTTTAATCTCCTTATTTCAATTCTTGTGCGTCAAGTAAGTTATTTAATTAGCCTTTATTATAAGCTGTTTTGTTTTTGTTTTCAAAAAAAATCAGTTATTTAATTTGAGTTTACCGTTTTTGCATAGGCAAGAGCTGCATCAATTGTTGGAAAAATATGATGTTTTCCGATTGTCGTTTCAACGCTTGTGTTTCTAAATTTTTCTCGGATATTGTCCTTTAACCCTGAAAGAAGAAAGAGAATCCCTTGTTGGTCGCATTTATATTTAAATTCTTTTAAGGCTCGAATTCCTGTGGTATCTACGATTGGTACTTTTCTCATTCTTAAAATAAACACTCTAGGTCTTTTATCTAATTGAATGAGCATTTCGTTCAAAAGATCGGCCACGCTATAAAAAAAAGGGCCATTAATTTCAAAAATAGTGATGTCTTCAGGGATATCTTTTCGAAATAAAATCTCTGAATCTTTTGATTCAGCACGTTCTTGATCAGTTTCGTCTAGCAATATTCGACAGACTTCAACAGAGGTGTTATCGCTCATTTTTTTTACAAAAACCACGGCAGCTAACAGAACCCCCACCTGAACGGCAACGGAAAGATCGATAAAAACTGTGAGGAGAAATGTGGTGAGCAGGATAAATGCTTCACTTTTTTGACTTTTTAAAATTTCAAAAAAATGACCAAGTTCACTCATGTTCCAAGCCACGTAAATCAAAACAGCCGATAACGTGCATAAAGGGATTTTAACAGCTAAAGGAGCTGCCAACAACATGAGTAAAAGAAGAGTGCAGGCGTGGATCATTCCCGCTACGGGGGTTTTAGCTCCTAGTTTGATATTTGCCGTTGTCCGAGCGATTGCACCGGTTGCCGGAATGCCTCCAAATAGAATGGAGCCTATGTTAGCCACTCCTTGCGCCACAAGTTCACCATTAGAGCGATGACGGTGTCCCGTCATTCCATCCGCAACAAGAGCCGAGAGTAAAGATTCGATTGCTCCAAGAAGTGCAATTGTGATTGCATCAGGGAAAACATTTTTGATCAAATCATAGGAAATGACGGGAAGGGAGGGGGATGGAAGGGTTCTAGGAAGCTCTCCAAATTTACTTTGGATCGTTTCAAGGGGAAGATGAAAAATTTCACTAAACAGTGTCGTCAATATAATGGCGATAATGGTCCCCGGTAATTTGGGGAAATAGTGCCGTAAAACAACAATCAACGTTAAAGTCGTTGATCCCATAAGAAAAGCCCATTCATTCCAAGAGGCGGCCTCAAGGCAAAAAACGGTGCATTTCTCAATCAATTGAGAGGGTGGCGCGTCTATTTTTAGCCCAAAGAAGTCTTTTAACTGAGAGATAAAAATGACGAGCGCGATCCCTGTTGTAAAACCTGTCGTGACAGGAAAAGGGATGAATTTGAGTAAGACTCCAAAGCGAGTAACACCCATAAGAATCATTAAAATCCCCGCGATCAGCGTTGCGACTGCTAAACCATCGTATCCATGTTTTTGAATGATTGCGTAAACAACAACGACAAAAGCCCCTGTGGGCCCCCCTATTTGAACTCTGCTTCCTCCTAAAAAAGAAATGAGAAAACCTCCGATGATTGCGGTAAATAATCCCCGTTCAGGACTCACACCGGAACCAATTGCAAAAGCCAAAGCCAAAGGTAGGGCAATCACTCCAACACTGATTCCGGCAAAAAGATCATTTAAAAAATCTTTCTTGCTGTATCCTTCCCTCATGCACAAAAACAATTTAGGAATATAATCTTGAAATTTATTGTTTGGCTCTTGCATAAGGGGTTTCCTTGACGTGTCATTTCTTTAGTGAATTTTTTGAGACCTTTTCAATCGACCTCAGAATCTGTTCAACATCTTCTCACTGCTTCTTACTGCAATTCTTTTTTAATAAGTGATGAGGCGAAATTATCAACTATCCTAAAGAAAGACAATTTTTTTTTCGAAAAATCGAATTGAGAACCTATTCAACATCTTTGAACAGAAGTGATGGCGTAAATAATGTGAGTGCGATAAGGGGAAATTTACCATGAAAGAGTTACCGATTTCCAAAGAGCCCGCATTCTGGCAGCAAGAATTGCCCTCTCTCTTAACATCCCTTATGGCAACAGGGGAAGGATTGACAACAAATGAAGCGGATCATCGTTTAAAGCGGTATGGGCCAAATGTCTTTCATCCTCAAAAAAAACATGCTGCACTGCTCCACTATCTGTCTAAGTTTAACAATCCACTGATCATCATTCTTCTGATTGCAAGCGCCATATCAGCTATTACGGGTGATTTTACAAATTTCACCATGATTTCAGTGATTGTGTTGATCAGCGTGACTCTGGATTTCGTGCAAGAGTATAAGGCAGGAAAGGAAGCGGAAACATTACGTCAACTCGTGACGATTCACGTTCGTGCGATCAGGGATGGACGCTCTCAGGAGATTCCTCTTGCTTCATTAGTTCCGGGGGATGTGGTCTTACTTGCCGCAGGGGATCTTATTCCGGCTGATGGACGTGTTTTAGAGGCAAAAGATTTTTTTGTCAATGAAGCTCTTTTAACCGGAGAGCCTTACCCGATAGAGAAAAAACCGGGTGAATGTCAAGGTGCAGTGGACATTTTATCTGCCCCTCATACAGTTCTTAGAGGAACATCGGTTGTCAGCGGATCGGCCAAAATTTTAATTTGTGAAACCGCTTGCAATACAGTATTGGGTGATATTGCAGATAGTCTAATGGCTAAGGCTCCTAAAACGTCATTTGAAAAAGGGACCCGCAAGTTTGGGCTTTTGATTATGCGTTTAACCATTTTTCTTGTTTTATTTGTCCTTCTTGTCAATGCCTATTATCAAAAGCCTTGGCTTGAATCTTTTATGTTTGCCATCGCATTGGCTGTTGGATTAACGCCTGAATTATTGCCAATGATTGTTTCGATCACTCTTGCCAAAGGGGCGCAGCGAATGGCTGCTAAAAAAGTGATTGTAAAACAACTAGCTTCTATACAGAACTTAGGCAGTATGGATGTCTTATGTACAGATAAAACGGGGACGCTAACTGAAGCGCGCATTCATCTTGAGCGGCATGTTGATGCTCAAGGAAATGAAAATGATAAAGTCTTAGAGTGGGCTTATCTGAATAGTTACTTCGAGACAGGATTAAAAAGCCCTCTTGATGATGCAATTCTCGAGCATCAAAATATTGACATGACGCATTGGACTAAGATTGATGAAGTTCCCTTTGATTTCGAAAGACGCCGTGTGTCTGTGTTAGCCGATAATGGGGAAAAAAGAATGCTTGTTGTCAAGGGAGCTCCTGAAGATATTTTAACTCTTTGTACAACATATGAGGGAGCAGAGGGAAAACCGTATCCTTTAGATCATGCGGTGATGATGTCTTTGAAGAAACTTTGCGATTCTCTTGGGATGGAAGGATTCCGAGTTCTTGGAATTGCTTGGCATGAAGTGGATAAAAAAATTGAGCATGCCGTTGTTAATGATGAAACCGCCCTTGTTTTTTCTGGATTTGCAGCTTTTTTAGACCCGGCTAAAGAGAGTGCTAAAAAAACGTTAGCAGATCTTTTAGAGAGTGGGGTAACGGTGAAGGTTGTGACGGGGGATAATGAACTGGTCACCAAACATATTTGCAATCAGCTAGGGCTTGCGGTGACTGGTTTGTTGACGGGTGCTGATCTTATGAAGATGGATGATCAGGCATTAGTGGGACAGGTAGAAAATGTGAATCTGTTTTGCCGCGTGACACCTTCTCAAAAAAATCGGATTATTTTAGCATTAAAAAAGCGTGGGCACACTGTTGGATATTTAGGAGATGGAATCAATGATGCGCCATCTCTTCATTCGGCAGATATTGGAATTTCTGTTGATAGCGCTGTGGATGTGGCCAAAGATGCAGCAGATATGATTTTGCTAGAGCATGACTTGAAGGCTCTTCATGGCGGAGTTCTTGAAGGGAGGCGTACCTTCAGTAATATCATGAAGTACATCATGATGGGGACGAGCTCGAATTTTGGGAACATGTTCAGTATGGCAGGAGCTTCTTTATTTCTTCCCTTTCTTCCGATGCTGCCCACTCAGATTTTAGTGAATAACATGCTTTACGATATTTCCGAAATTCCTATTCCTTTAGATAATGTGGATGAAGAATATTTGATGCATCCAAAAAACTGGGATATCGGTTTTGTTCGAAAATTTATGCTTGTGATAGGGCCGATTAGTTCGCTCTTTGATTTTCTCACTTTTTTTGTGATGATGAAGATTTTTCAAGCCGATGAATCTCTTTTTCACACTGGTTGGTTTATTGAGTCATTAGCGACGCAAGTTCTTGTCATCTTCATCATCCGAACTCGAAAAAATCCTTTAAAAAGCCGCCCTAATTTTTGGCTAACAAGCTGTTCTTTGGCTGTCGTTGCAATCGCTTTAATCCTCCCTTTTACCCCGTTGGGAAAAATTCTTGGGTTTGTTCCCCCTCCTCCACTCTTTTTCTTTATTTTAACTGTGATGGTCATGATCTATTTATTCGCTGTAGAAAGAGTGAAGCAATGGTTTTACAAATATTGCGCGCCTTATTCGTCTTAGAGGGTTTTTTAAAATTAATGTCAAGTTCTGTTTTTTGTTGATTTATGATTTTAATTTTAGGAAATGGTGTGAGAGGGAGTACTTATTGGGTGGAATAGGTTCGAATTGAACGGTTTGAAAAAATGAAGCCATTTTGTTTCCTTCGGTATTCATCAACAAACTTAACACGATTTAAGAGTTGTCATAAGCTGTGTCACAAGTTTGTCATAAGTTGCGACACAGATTTGTCACAAGTTTATCAAATAGCGGCGGTATTGGGTTGAGTCCTCACTATGTGTTGTATAGTCAGCTTCTAAAATTAGAGCCTTAGTTTGCATTTTTGCAATCGATTCATCGGATCAAAGATTGTGAACAGGTTCTTATAACTTGTCATAAAATTTGACTGAAATGAAATGACTGTTACTGTTAGTACCGCTTATTAGAGCGTGTTTAATCTGTTGACTAGATAAAACATGTAACAATAAAAACAGAGATTAAATTCTTTGCAAACAATTCTACGATTGAGTAAAAAGAGGTTGTTGCCTAAAATCGGCATTTTTTTATTACACTCTAATTTTTTAAGAAATTATTTTTTGATTTATTTTTATTGGGAGTTTGTTTCTAATTCTTATTTTTTTTATAAATGGTGTTTTTTATGCAATCATTTTCCTCTTATTTTACCTGTTTTCCCCGTTTTTTTTCTTCAGTTTTTCATTCATCAAAGAATAAACAAAAAATTTCTCCTTGTGATCCTCGAGTCAACGAAATCAGAGCTAGAACTTTATTGCCTTTTGAAGAGCGTCTGGAAACCAAAATGGAGAATCATGTTCCGATAGACGATACAAAGCCCGTGATTGGCAGAGGCAATTCTCAATCTTTTACAAAACATCTCACACCGATCACTCGGCCCTGCGATCCTTTTTTAAATCATACACCTTTTGAGCTCGTTGAGAAAGATTCATCAGCTTTTGTGATCCACGGAGATATTGATCCTGAAACAGGGGATGGCTCGGGTTCAATTCGTCGCTTTATGGGGACTGTTGACGAAATTATTGAGGAAGGGGCTTTTCAGAATCTGAAGCTTCATGGTGCAGGCAAGCGGATAAAAATCGGTTATCAAGCGCAAATAAAAACAGAAATCCGCTATCCTACGGAAGAGGGAGTGTTCGACAATGGGATACTCAAAGCAGGAAAACAAACTTCTGTGGATGGAACATCGATTGAAGGAAACTTTGATGTTGATCCAGAAGATGGTTTTTTAAGTCTTAGACAAGGGAAAATCACTTATCCAAACGGAATCTGTGAAGACGGTGATTTTGAAGATACGATTTTACGCGAGGGAGTGATCACTTCTCCCGGTAAGCAATCTCTAGAAAAAGGGGCATTTAATGAGAGAAAGCAGCTGATAAACGGGATTAAGTATCAGAAAGGCGAAAAGAAATATGAAGAAGGGATGTTTATTGTTTGTAAAATGGAAAGAGGGAAAATAGTTCCTTATTTAAATGAAAAAAAAATGTCTTCTTTGTCTCTTTTTAAAGATGGAGATTTGTATCAAGGGATAAAAATTCAAAACGGTTTTGTTTTTATCATCGAAGCAGGAATCATTCGTCAATCTTATGCGATAACGGATGACGAAAGTCAAAAATTAGCACTTTGTGAAACTCTCTTAAAAAGTGTTGTGAAATCTTAATAAGAGTGATTCAACCCGAAAGCTCTCTTGATTGATAAATGGTATTACGCATGGGGAGGAGTATGTGGGTTTGAGGCAAAGCATCCGGGTTGAAAGTTGGAAAAGGGGGCAGTATCGAGAGAAATATTGACCCCTTTTCCAAGTTTTTCAACTCCGAGAGCTTTCGCTTCAGCTCACATAGCAATCTTGGTTTTTGATTGATTAAGGATGCGCTTTTAAGAAAGCGAAAGGATTGGATTTTTCAAGAAATTTTGCTGCATTTCCTGAATAGATGTTTCCTTCGGAAATCGACAGTTTCATCACCGGAGCTCCATTAGAAAAATTGAGGTCGGCCAATGGAATCCAGAAGGTATCAGGGGTTGTCGCAGAGTCGAAATAATACACCTTGTTTGTTTGATCAGCAATCACTCTCCATAAAGTCGAAGCAATATTGGGCTGATCGGGGGTGCTAATCCCAAGAGGGACGCTTACGTTACGAATAACACCCAAGACACCTGCCACAGCCTGGTAGGTAAATTGTTTACCGGGCACTGCTGTGATGTAGTGAGGGTCAACCGTTTTGGGAAGGGCGTTGAGAAAGAAATAGGTGCGAGCAAATCGATCGGCTGCTCTAGAAGTTCCCGGAAGAAAGTTGAGGCCTCCAATTTCCTCCCAATAAGTATTCAACGCAAGCTGCTGATCGTAGGAGGGGGAATTCGTCATGACGGTGTATTTTTTCCCGTGATGGATCACAAGCTTGCCGTCAAGGTACTCGAATATCGCCGAATCGCCGCTCGAATCAGAGAGCGAAAGATGAAGCTGTGCCGGAGATCCGTTTGGTAATACAGGAGCGATTAATCGGAACGGTTCTTTGCGCAAAGCATCAACAGCTTCAGAAACTGAGGCAAAAAGATCCAGTGCATACTGAGCCCAAAGACTAATTGATAGCAAAGGTTTATGATTTCCACTTTCTTCATAGCTCGATTCGGCAAGATACAACACGTTGGCCGCCAATCCTTTTTCATTTAATCCATCTGCAGTTCCTACATCATATCCTGACACGATGAGGCTTCCATATTTGGAAATCCAGGTAATAGATCCCTCTCCTGCAGCTCCATCTCGTTTGATTCCTCTTGGAAATACCCACATATTTGAGTGCATATCTTCCATCCAATCCATCGAACGGCCTGTCATGACGATGCCGCTCTCACTCGTGTAAAGAGCACGAGTGCAAGCCTCTGAATGGGGAATAGAATTAAGTATCAGGCCTAGGCTGAATAAAGACGTCAATAACGGTGCTTTTATTTTCATTGTTATCCTTAAGGGATGATATCATTAATGTTTGTTTGAAAACAGACTCTTAAAAACACATTTTACGCCGGAAGAAGGGGAGAGCTGAGCCAAAGCTCTCAAACGCAACTTTCGCTTTCAGCCTAACGAGCGCTCCTGGGGGGTAAGGTGTGTTAAAAATCGCCTTCCTCTTTTCGTTTTTGGACCTCTTCCGGGCTTAGACCTTCTTCTTCTTCATAGTATTGGTCATCTTCACTATCTCCCCGTTCGTCTGAAGGGGTCATGAATGGTTGTTTTAAATGATCGCTTGGTCCTTTTTCAAGATCACGATCAAAATTAAGGGGTTTTGGATCTTGAGGATCCCTCTTATTTTTTTTATCAGACATCGATTATCTCCTTTTACACTATCAAAATGAAATGGATGTATCTGAGCTTCCATCAGGATATTCCTCACATTAGGCCAATCCCATTAATAATATCCATAAAAAAATAACCAATAAATGATCCTTTATGTAGGATGAAGGAGTTCTGGAAAAATTTTGATTGGATATACTCTAACCAAGCGATAAAAGATGGCAAAAATTTTAATGACAGGTGCTAACGGATTTGTTGGGAAAAGACTTATCCTTTATCTTCTCAATCAAGGTCATGAGATTTATGCATTATGCCGAATCAAAGGCGTTAAGGTCTTTCCTGATGAGAAAGCCAATCTTTACTATATTTGGGGCGATTTGAGAAATCAGCAAACAGTAGAGGCTATTCCTCAAGATATTGAAGCGGCATACTATCTAGTCCACTCTATGTCGCAAATCACAACCAGTTTAATTGATGCAGAAACGGAAGTTGTGAACGGATTTATAAAGGGAGTAAAAAAGACTCAGATTAAGCAGATCATCTATCTGGGAGGCATTATTCATGATGAAAAGACGCTGTCTGCCCACCTCAAGTCTCGTCTATTAGTTGAGAGTCTATTACGCAATAGCGGGATTCCCACGACAGTTCTTCGCGCAAGCATTATCATTGGTGCGGGGAGTGCATCATTTGAAATCATTCGTGATTTATGTGAAAAACTTCCATTGATGATAGCCCCTAAGTGGGTTGACACCTATTGCCAGCCAATTGCCATTAGCGACGTGTTATTTTATTTATCTAGCGTTCTTCTGCACCCAAAATGTCTGAATAAAATTTTTGATATTGGCGGACCTGATATCTTAACATTTAAGGAGTTAATGTTGGGATACTCAAAATTCCGACATTTGACAAGATGGATCATTAATGTTCCTGTGTTAACTCCACGTCTTTCGAGTTATTGGCTAGTTTTTATAACATCGGTCCGTTTCTCTGTCTGTTCTTATCTTGTGGAAAGCATGAAAAATCGCACAACCGTTGAATTAGGTGAGATTCAAACAATCATTCCCCACACGTGCTTAAACTATGTTAAAGCTTTGCAATTGACTTTTCAGAAAATAGCTGAGCAAGATGTGATCTCCACCTGGATGGATGCGTGGGAAATTCAGGGAAAGAATCCAGATATCCGTCAATATATTCAAGTGCCTACAGAGGGGTGTTTTAAAGATGAAAGAAAAGTCATGATACAGGACGGTAAGGAAGAGGCAATCAACAGAATGTGGCGTATCGGCGGTCAAACCGGGTATTATGCGATGAATTGGGCTTGGCAGTTGCGAGGGTTCATTGATAAAATGGTAGGGGGAGTTGGATTGAATAGGGGAAGGAGAGATCCTGTTGAAATCCAAGCAGGGGATTCTATCGATTTTTGGAGGGTCATTTGCGCTGATAAGCAAAAAGGGATCTTGATTCTTTTTGCCGGAATGAAAATGCCGGGGGAAGCGTGGCTTGAATTTCGCGTGGCAAAGCAAGAGAATCGGTGGATCCTTGTTCAGACTGCAACATTTCGCCCCAAAGGAATTTTTGGCCGCTTGTACTGGTATAGCCTGTTACCGTTCCATTTTTTGATATTTGATAGAATGGCTAAAGCTTTAGCAGGAGACCATCATTAAGAGAGGGTCTTAGAGCCTGCTTGCAATTTATCCGCATTCGCACTTTCCACTTAAATAAGGATGTAATCAGGAGACTTTCTTTTCAAACACATAAGCGATTTTGCCCTTTCTAGACCAGGCTTGAACAAAATCGGAAAAATGATAGTGGACGTGAGTTTGATCATCAGATGGAAAAGCCGGATCCATACAGATGACCTCATTCTTGATAGCATCATAACCGATCACAGCAATTAAATGCCCGATGGCATAAGGGGAGGCACTCCTTTTTAAAGGGCCTTTTACACTTACAATAACGGGAATTCCATCGGCTAATTTTTGATAAATCTCATCAAAATTTTTAAGGCGCTCCACCCAGCAGCTCCATTTTTCTCCCGCCTCATGAGAGGCTTGTGCGATGTTAAACACCCAGTTTCCAAAGATATCGAAACCCCTGTCCCATACATTTTGCGCAAAATGAATTGGGTCTACTCTTCGATGATCCAATAAAAAATTAATGACAGCTGCCGTAGAGGTTGGCGAGCAAAGATCTTGATTGCGAGGATGATTCAAATGCATTTGCGAACTGCCGGGAACGTCGAGATAAACCGAAAAGCCAGGCCGGGCTCTCATATTGATTTCAGGGTGCTCATCATGATTGATATAAACATGGAGGCTTGTAATGTAAGATAGAGGCGCATCTTCTTTAGATACGATATTGATGTGAAAGGCAGTGGCACATTCATCCCCCATCACGTTTAGTATGTCTTGAAATGTTTGTATTGTCCCGTCCGACGTTATGTCTGCAAAAGTAGACTGACCATTTTGTCCCCATGAAGCATATAAAAGCCAATCCGACCAACCATGAGTCTTAAGTCTGATGTAAAAAAGGTAATCCCCATTAAGAGGTCGTTTGCCATTCCATGAAAGGATGAGCTCATTAAATGGAGGGAGATCTTCTACTTTCCATTGATATTCAATTTTTTTTTGGTGAACGATCATGATATCCTCATTCAAGCTCAAAGTGCAAATGTTGACAACACCAAAGCCCTCGGGCTTGAATGAAGATATATTAAATTTATTATTTTGATTTTAATCTAAAAAAATATTCGGAGATGAATTTTTTAATGAAAAAAGGAAGTTTGTTGATTTTATTGTTGTGATGATGATATAAAGATTTTGTTTTCTTTTTTAAACGTTTTCTGATTGTCCTTTAAATGGATAACCTGTTTTTCAGTTAATTTTGTTGACTAATAAAAAAGAGAAGCATATTTCCAGCCTATAATAGAATTTCTTCTAAAAATTTTCAAATATTCCAAAAAAGCGCGGTTCATGATGTGTTTTAATTGTCTAAGCTTTAATAGTATGCGTAGATATTTTTCGACTCATTCTGTCTTTCCTGCGGATATTCCATCTTTGGAAGAGGCTACAATAAATCCGACGTTTAAAATTTCTGAGAATCATTTTGATCATCTTACTTGTCGCATTCAAGATCTTATTAAAACTCAATCTCAATCAACATCTCATCAAAAACAGCACCCGTTTTTTTTTAGATGGATATTATCTGGATCTGATCTTAAACCTTCTGCCGATGATTTATGTGATCAGATTAGTCACATATTTACTAGTCATATCCATGATTTCAATGATGCCGGGTTGGCGATATCCCTGAATTTAGGGCAAAATCGGGCGGTGGTATCTAATCAACTGTATACCGATCTCCTGGGAAAATTTGGAGGAATCTTTGATCGCTCAAATTCACGTTTTGAAGACAATGGGCTTTTGTTAGAATCGCCTACCCATCTATTTAGGAATGGTGTGGATTTAGGTGACGATAGCGTATACGATTTTAAAATAAACAGAGCAAAAATTTTGGGGGTGGGAGGAGAAGTCATCTGTTTACTCACTCAAATTGAGCAAATAAAAGAGTCGCATCTCTTTATTGAGGCAAAAGAATACATGAAATCGAAACATGTTTTGATTGTTGATGATAGCGTATCTCTGCGCAAATCAACGCAAAAGATGCTTCAACTGCAAACAAACGATCAAATAACATGTACATTAGCAGATGATGGGCGTGCTGCTGTGGAACTATTCAAGCAAGGAAAGTTGTTTGACTGTGTTTTAATGGATTTGGAAATGCCGATGCCTGGCACGTTGGCGACTGAATCCATTCGCAAAATATCGGGATGTGCAAAGATTCCTATTATCGCATGGACAACAAAGAATCGAGATGAGTGTGAGGAGGAGATTAAAAAGTCAGGAATGACCGCTTATTGTTTGAAACATCGCAACTCAACGGAAAATCTATTTATTTTAATGAGCCGTTTGATTCAGCAGCAAGAGTGGGATCGAGTAATGGAATTCTGATGATTCACTCATCTTACGCACTCACCTTGCCCACTAGGAGTGCGATTTGGGCTCAAGCGAAAGCTCAAATCGCATGTGATGTGTTGAAAATGAGATAAGATGTGCAGAGGAATCCATCATTTCTGCCACATAGGGAGTTCGAAGCAGTTATTCAGCGACAGCAATTTTTGAGTCTTTCTTCTCTACTTTAGTCGATGTTTTTGAAATCAATAGAACGAGAAATCCAGCTGTCCCTATACAGAGGGCGAAAGGGATCACATAAATTCCATAAATCAGTGCTTTAGATTCACTCGCTCCTCCCATCGCACTAATTGTTCCTCCAATGATCGTATGGAAAGCATAACCGAAAATCATGATAATCATGTTAGCCACAGCTGTGGTCAGTCCTGCGACTTTTTCTGAGACATACGTAGAGGCTTGAAAAATAGCTAAGATTTGATAGGCTGAGCATACTCCCACTAAAACAAAACACAGACTTAGCATGCTTGGAGGTAACTGCCAGAGTAACATTGCAAAAAAACTGATGGCCATTACAGCTCCGGCAGCGATAATCGTCGCTAAATAACTGCCAACCTTTTCAGCAATTAGACTAAGAACCGGGGCTCCAAAGCACATTCCAATAAAAATCATTGAAGGAAGACTTGAGGCAAGAGCTCCTTCGTAGCCATAAACTTGTTTTAAAAATGGATTCCCCCAGACATCTGCAAAACCTTCTAATGGCCCAACCATTAAGCCTGCAAAAAAGCAAGTGCCTATTACTCGACGATTGCATAAGACCTCTTTGATATCAGCAAAAACCGGAACCTGAGATGATGCTTTCATATCAGGCACAATCCAGTAGGTGGCAATGGCGAGTATGAGACCGATGATAACGAATAATTCAATAACAGCATCATATCCCCAAATGTCGCGCATATAACTCACAGGCCCCCCTCCATAAATGGCGCCAATTAAGCCAATCGTGACAGAGAAACTTAACATTCTAGGAAAGAGTTCTTCACTAAATGTCATTCGAATAATCTTAAAAACGCCTAAAATAGCGGCTGAAGATCCCATTCCGAGTAGTAATCTTCCCCCTATCGGATAAATCCAATAATGAGAAAAAATTAAAGGGAGTAATCCTGCCACTGAAAGAAGAATGCAGCCACTCATCACCTTTCGAGGTCCAAATCGGTCCAGCATGATGCCAATTGGTAGATGCATAAGAGAATAGCCGATGTAATAAATGCCTGAAAATTGACCGAAGGTCGCAGCATCAATTTGGAATTGCTGCATAATATCATCTAGCATAATGCTAGGCATGACTCTTAAAATATACTGGTAGGCATAAAAGATAGAGGCGATAATCCATACCATCCAAGCAACCATTCGTGTAGAAGACATATTTGATCCGCTTTTTGATTTAATAAAAAGATCCCTTGAATTTTTGTTTTTATCATTAGACGTCTTCGGAAACTTGCTTTGCTTGAAAAAATTGCCATTTTTGGCATCTTTTTCAAGCAAAGCAAGTTTCCGAAGACGTCTATTCACTTTAACGCGAAAAAGGGCGAAGCAATTGATTCAAAAAGTTCAATTTTTCCAAGCCAATCGAATGATGCGATAAGTCTAATATTGAAAGCATTTTTGAATGAATCTTTTGCGCAAGATGAATTTGTAATTGGCAATTATTATATAAAATAAATTAGATTATGTCTAGGTGTGTTTTTTTTTGTTAATTAACGCGATGTGAAGGATGGAAGAATATGCGATTAAAATCTGTTCAATCGAAAATTTTAAATCGATTTTAAAAGGGCGTCTAAAAAATTAATTCGAGTGTAAGAGCATGTGTGGAAAGTCTCATTCCGCTTGCATTCAAGATGTTGAACAGGTTCTTAGACTTTTCAGAGACGTTCTAAAGCTGAGGGTTTACGAGTACGCGATGTCAATTTCAATGACATGGCGTACTACGAGAGTGTCAATATCGATTATTTTAATCCAATATTATATTCAAAATCAACACCCGTGATAAAGACACTGTCTGCAAAATCATTGAGAGGTGATCGGGTCCGTTCAATTTTTAGATACACATAATCACCGGGTCTGAAAAGGCGATGACGCAATGGAATATTTGCAACATAATAATTGACTTGTTCAGCTCCTAACGTTGCAGGTCCTGATGTAGAAACTAATTTCACTCTTCCTTTTCCGACAGACACTAATTCTGTCCCTGTCGTTGTCTGTCTATCATTGACGAAATCAGCTTGAACATGGAAGCTAACCTCTCCCACTACAGGACTTAAAGAGCTTGTCGTAAAGAATGGAATGCTCAAAAAGGAGTGTTTTGAAGGGATGTAATGATAAGGAATTCTGAAACCTAAAGAGGCTCCCGGATTGAGGGTGATTGAGACTTCTGAATAAGGAAGTTCGATGGCCGCAACGTTCAAAGTGTCTGTTAATTCAGGGATGAAAACAGCTGAAGTGGCCGCAATAGGCTCTAGATCATCAGCTGGAAACATTTGAACCTCACCGCGATCGACGATTTTTTTTTGAAATTTTTTTCGAGCAAATTTCTGATTTCTTTCATTAATTCTTTCGCATGGTGCGCATGTTTCAAAGCTAAAATGTGTCATGTCTGCAGCAAGAAACGATAAGGGTAGCATGAAATAAGTGCTCAATAACGTTCCGACTTTGAGTAATTTGTTCATCGGTAGATCCTCCATTTGTTTTAATCGGGTTCTGCTCTTTATTATCGATTTTGAATTCTTATGTCAAACAATATTTTGATTTATCATCGTTCAAGCCACAAGGTAGAAGTTTTTTCTTTTATTCATTTAGTTTGCAGACTATAAAGAGACGGTGAAAGACACCCCTATAACGAAAGGAATTCTCATGGAGAAATTGAGCCCTTTAGCGGGAAAACCTGCACCGCAATCGATCTTAGTCAACATTCCCAAGCTAGTGACTGCGTATTATGCGCAAACCCCTGATGTATCGGTTCTGAGCCAAAGAGTAAAGTTTGGAACATCCGGTCACCGAGGTTCTTCATTTGATTGTAGTTTTAATGAATCTCATATTCTAGCGATCACTCAAGCCATTTGCGACTACCGTAAGGAGCATAACATTGAAGGACCTTTATTTTTAGGGATAGATCCCCATGCACTTTCGTTTCCTGCTTATGCGACTGCTTTAGAAGTACTAGCAGCCAATGAAGTCAATGTCATGCTTGCCCAAGGGGATGAGTACACTCCGACGCCGGTGATTTCTCATGCCATTTTGAATTATAATCGAGGGCGGAAGAATCGATTTGCCGATGGGATTGTCATCACTCCTTCCCATAATCCTCCCGATGAAGGAGGTTTTAAGTATAATACGTCAAATGGCGGCCCTGCAGATCCTGCAGCAACAGACTGGATTGAAGCCAAAGCAAATCAATACATTAGAAATGGCTTGAAAGAGATTCGTCAAACCTCTTATGCCAAGGCTCTTCGAGCTTCGACAACGCACCGCCATGATTATCTCGATAATTATATTAAGGATTTGGTCAATGTGATCGATATGCAGATCATACGCGATTCGAAAATCAAAATTGCTGTTGACCCCCTAGGCGGTGCCGGAGTTCATTATTGGAGGCGCATTGCCGATTTTTATTCTTTAAATTTAACCATTTTGAATGAATCTGTTGATCCCACATTTTCTTTTATGAGTGTTGATTGGGATGGAAGGATTCGGATGGACCCCTCTTCCCCTTATGCAATGCACAATTTGATCAAATTAAAAGATCACTATCGAGTGGCTTTTGCTTGCGATACCGATCATGATCGACATGGAATTGTGGCCCAAAGTGTTGGACTCCTTTCTCCCAATCATTTTTTGTCTGTTGCGATTTTTTACCTTTTTGAGCATCGACCCCGATGGAAAAAAGAGGCATCAATAGGCAAAACGCTTGTCAGTAGCCAGATGATTGATTTTGTCAGCGCAAAACTGGGGCGCAAAGTGTATGAAGTTCCCGTCGGATTTAAATGGTTTGTCGATGGATTAATGGAAGGGTCTTTGGCTTTTGTCGGAGAAGAGAGCGCAGGAGCCACATTTGCTCGTTTTGATGGCAGCGTCTGGTCAACAGATAAAGATGGGATGATAGCCTCTTTACTTTCTGCTGAAATGACGGCTCAGATGAACAAAGATCCTGGAGAAATTTATCAAGAGATCACGCAAGAGTTCGGACAGTCTTATTTTGAGCGTTTTGAGGCAATCGCAAATCAAGAAGAGCGCAACGTGATTAAATCTCTTTGTCCCGATCAAGTTGAGCTAAAAGATCTTGCCGGAGAAAAAATTCAGGCTATTTTCAATCGAGCTCCCGGGAATCATCAGCCTATTGGTGGAATAAAAGTTGTGGCAGAATCGGGCTGGTTTGCGGCACGTCCTTCTGGGACTGAAAATATTTATCGCATTTATGTCGAAAGTTTTAAAGGGGAAAAAGAAAAACAGCGTATTTTAGAACAGGCTCAATCTGTTGTGAATCAGGCTTTAAAAAAAGCCGGATTAAAGAAGGATGAATAGGGGAGGTTGAATGGCCAAGGAGATGAATCAACAATCAATTGATCCGGACAATCGCTCGAACATTTCGGGTTATGCCTCTTTAGAAGAACTGGCCCTCGATATCCGTTGGTCTTGGAGTCATAGCGCTGATAAAATGTGGCATCAGCTTGATCCTGAGTTGTGGGAGCTCACCCATAATCCTTGGGTTGTGTTGCAAACCGTTTCCAAAGAAAAATTAATTGAAACTCTTGCCGATCCCGATTTCCGTCAAGTTGTCGAAGAATTGATTCAAAGCAAACAAAAGAAAGAAAGTTCCCAGAGTTGGTTTCAGAAAAATTATGGGACAACCCCTCTTTGTCGTATTGCCTATTTTAGCATGGAATACATGTTAAGTGAAGCGCTGCCAATTTATTCTGGAGGGCTTGGCAATGTTGCTGGCGATCAATTAAAAGCCGCAAGTATTCTTGGGGTTCCGATCACGGCGATTGGATTGCTTTATCAGCAAGGCTATTTTCGTCAATTGATTGATAAAAATGGGGTCCAGCAAGCCCTTTATCCCTATAATGATCCGGGGCAATTGCCCATCACCCCTTTGCGTAAATCTAATGGGGAATGGCTCCGTTTAAATATCGCCCTTCCCGGCTGGTCTATTTGGCTTAGAACTTGGCAAGTCCAGGTGGGAGGAAATCGCCTTTTGTTGTTAGATAGTAATGATGCAGCGAATTTCCCTCCTTATCGAGCGATCACAAGCGAGCTTTATGGGGGCGGCGCGGAGCTTCGCCTCCAGCAAGAGCTCCTCCTTGGAATTGGGGGGTGGCGGCTCCTTGAAGAGTTGGGAATAAAACCCGATGTTTGCCATTTGAATGAAGGGCATGCTGCGTTTGCCACATTGGAGAGGGCGCGCTATTTCATGAAAGAAAAAGGGGTCTCTTTTCAAGCGGCTTTGGCCGTCACCCGAGGAGGGAATGTGTTTACCACACATACTGCCGTCCCTGCCGGTTTTGATCGTTTCTCTTCAGCCCTTATGGAGAAGTATTTGGGGCGTTATGCTCAAGAATTGGGGCTTGCATTCGATGATTTTATGGCGCTTGGAAGAGAAAATCCTGAAGACCGCCAAGAGCCTTTTAATATGGCTTATTTAGCGATTAGAGGGAGCGGAGCAATCAATGGGGTAAGTGCATTGCATGGAAAAATCAGCCGGCAGATTTTTGAACCTTTATTCCCTCATTGGCCAATCCAAGAGATCCCGGTGGGATATGTGACAAATGGTGTTCATATGCCAAGCTGGGATTCTATCTCTGCAGATGATCTTTGGACAAAAATGTGTGGAAAAGAGCGTTGGAATGGAGTGATAAAGAGTGAAGAGATCCATTTAAACAGTGTATCGGATGTGGAAATTTGGAAAATGCGTGGCGATTCTCGAAAGTCATTGATTCACTATGCAAGAAAAAGGTTGGCAAGGCAATTGGCTGCACGTGGATTTACTTTCGAAGAGGTTGAGCAAGCCAACCACCTTTTTGATGAGAATACACTCACTTTGGGGTTTGCGAGGCGGTTTGCGACTTATAAGAGGCCAAATATGTTATTGCATGATCCTGAAAGGCTTCTTCGCATTTTGACGAATCCTCAATATCCGGTGCAACTTGTTTTAGCCGGAAAAGCTCATCCGGCAGATAAGCCGGGTCAAGCATTGATTCAAGATTGGATTCATTTTATTCAAAGCCGGCCGGAGGCAAGAGCGCACATTATCTTTCTTATTGACTATGATATGATGTTGACAGAGAAAATGGTGCAGGGGGTTGATGTTTGGATTAATACACCAAGAAGACCTTGGGAAGCATGTGGAACAAGCGGTATGAAAGTTCTTCCCAATGGGGGATTAAATTTATCTGAGCTTGATGGCTGGTGGGTTGAAGCTTATACACCAGAAGTGGGGTGGGCAATTGGAGATGGAAAGGAGCATGGTGAAGAGGCTTCTTGGGATACTCAAGAAGCTGATCAGCTCTATACCCTTCTTGAGCAAGAGATTATCCCCGCTTTTTATCGGCGGGATAGAGAAGGCATTCCTTTTGATTGGATAGCTAAAATGAGAGCGAGCATGACCCTGTTGACTCCCCGTTTTTCGGCGAATCGAGCTGTTCGAGACTATACAGAGCAATATTATGTTCCTGCGGCGAAACGATTTGAGCAGCGGGCCTCAGAGAAAGGGGGGGCGGGCAGCAACATCGTCAATTGGAAGGAATCGGTCTCTCAAAAGTGGCCTAAAATTCGTTTCAATGAAGTGAAAATGACATTAAAAGAGGTCGTGTATGACATTGAAGCACAAGTCTACTTAGATGGATTGGACCCTGATTTTGTCAGAATTGAAATTTTTGCCAATCCGATTGACCAAGAAAAGCCATTTATACAAAAAATGAACCTTATCCGTCAATTTTCAGGAGAACCCAATTTTTACATTTATTATGCTCAGGTTCCATTCAATCGACCCGAAAGTGACTATACAGTGCGGATTGTTCCCTTTTTTCCTTCAGTTGATGTTCCTTTAGAAGAACACCATATTTTGTGGCATAAGTAGCTTGGAACAGATTTTAAAAGATCGTAAGTGGGGCGATATGATTCATCTTTAACCCACTTACGATCTCTTAACCGCGGGAGCTTTTGGTGTCAGCCCAAATTTTGATTGCTTGCAGCACGCGGTCAGTGAAATAATGATCATCTAAAGCCGCATCCCGTGTGTTCACAGCGAAAACCTGTTTGCCGTAAAGAGAGTGGATCGGTTCATTTTGACCACTAATTTCGCATGGACAGACGATATCGTGCATTTCTCCTGTCACGTTATCATCAAATAAAAGAGATAAATTCTCGCGCCCTCTGCTTCCTGAAGCGTCGTAGATGAAAGGTTTTCCAGATCTGCCAAGCTCTCCATCTAAATTCCATCTTTTCCAGTCATCTTGAACGGCAAAATGTGATGGAGACGATAAAAAAAGATCAAAGATGTCTTCCACTTTTTCTACTGTCCCTATTTGCTCAATTGTAAATGTTGTCTGTTCGAATTTAGCCCAACGATTGATGGTAATTCCTGACGGATGATCTTGAATTTCTCTGACGACACTGCGTAAATCATGGCCAAAAGAGCGAAGGACGATGGTGAATGGAATCTCTTTTTCCCTCAGAGTGTCCAACATATGATAGAAAGAATTAAAAATAGTAAAATTCACTTCGCCTGTCGAAGGATTGGTAAATTTTTCTCTTATTTTGGAGTAATCGTCTAACACTTGATCTTTGCAATCATGAGAAGATTGTGAAAGCCAATCCACAAAACCTGAGATACGGTCTTGCCTCTGTCTTTTTATTGCCGCATCACTTTTATCGCCAGGTACGAGCACATGATCGACATATTGTTTAAAAGAGATCCTGCATATTTTTTCCTCCGCTTCAGTTTGCCCATCCCAATTAGCAAATGTATTTTTAGCTAAAGCATTGTTTAGCATATATTCAGGGCTCTCTTTTTTTGTGGAATCTTCAAGGATCATTGTTCCGTTGACATCAAAAAATAAAATGAGGTGAGGATTTGCAGTGGTGTTTTGCATATTGCTTCCTGAAGCTTGATTTTCGTGTTTTTCCTTAGAATACAACAGAAACAATAGTTGAGAAACTGATTTTTTTTAGTGATCGAATTTACAGCAATTTAATCTTGAGTCTCGTTCTTTACGATTCACTCTCCTTAGAATCTGTTCAGAATCTTTGATCCGATGATTTGTTTGCTAAAAGCCGCGATCAGGGATTTATAGGAGCAAAGGATTGTGATCAAAGATTCTGAACAGGTCCTTACGCAACTGAAGTGCGATGTGGATTTAAGCCAAAGCCTCGGGGAAAATAAGAAGAGAGGGTCTCAATCTCTCAATCTTATGTGAATTGGAATTATATTGGTTTAAACTCCTGGATATGGTATCAAGGTGTGTAGGTGTTGAGACATCAAAAGTTAGATTATTCAATATTTATTCTCAGGTGTATATGAAAGAAAATGCGTTTGATTTAGATGAATTTAGAAATCATCTTCAGCAATTAGAAAAAGAGTTGTCTGCAGGGATCGAGCAGGATGGAGAATATCAAGGTGAGATAGATGAAGTGATTGGTTCTTTAAAACGATTGTCAAAGGAACTAAAAGATAACAAATATCAGCAAGTGCTTCCTGATCTTTTCAGAGTTCTTGAGTTTTTGGACATGATAGAGGATAATTTTGAGGATGATGAATCAGAAGAAGAGTAACATTTTCTTTCCTTAGAGCCTATTCACAATCTTTTATCAGATAATTTGTCTGTTAAAATGCCCTATAAGCTCACAAAAAATTTTCGCAATAATTAAACAAGATTGGAAAAAAATTTTGTGAGTTTATGGGGCATCTATGGCAGCAAAACATCCTCACGATCTGTATGCAATAGGTTCTAAGCGCAATGACTAAAAGGGCTGTTATATGGATAAAATCAATTGCGACGCATCTCTTTTTAAAGGTGTTTTTGCTGCGACCCTTATTCCGATGCGTGATGATTTAGCTTGTGATGATAAAGAATTAGCAGCCCATTGTCATGAGTTACTTGCTAGAGGATGTCGAGGAATTGCTCTTTTTGGAACAACAGGAGAAGGCGCCTCTTTTCCGGTTGAAGAGAAGATACGAGTGATGAATACTCTCATCGCCTCTGGAATCAGTCCTCAATGTTTGATTTTAGGGATATGCGCTTGCGCAATTGAAGATGCAGTTCAATTGGCTCAAGCTTCTTGTCAAGCCAATTGCTTAGCTACCTTGGTTCTTCCCCCTTTTTTTTATAAAAAAGTTCAAGACGTGGGAGTCATTGCTTTTTATCGTGAAATGATTCAACGTGTTAATCATCCTGCTTTGCGTCTGATTCTCTATCACATGCCTCAATATAGCGGCGTCCCTTTGAATCGGGTGGTGATTGAGACGTTAAGAAATGAATTCCATGACATCATCATGGGGATTAAAGATAGCGAAGGAAACCTCGCATTAGTCCAAGACATTTTACAACATTGTCCGGGAATGAAAGTTTTTGCTGCAAGAGAGCATCTTGTCTCTGAATCAATTCAGTTAGGGGCTACTGGAGTTATTTCCGGAATGGCCAATGTCTTTCCTGAGCTTCTTGGCTCTCTTTATGAATATGGGATGAATCAACAATACCCTAATCATAATAGCGAAGTGAGCCGGATTCTAGAGATACTAAAAGATTATCCTATTTTTGCTGCATTGAAGTGCATCCTTGCACATCAAAAAGGTAAAAAGAAAGAACTGTGGGACGTTCTTCGCCCTCCTCTTGTCCCACTCAATTCATTGCTTTCTCAATCCCTTTTAGATGCGCTTAAAAACAAAACAATGTGAACATGCTCAAGAGAGCCTTTGTTCATATCTCGTCTTCTAAAATCATCTTTCGGTATCGCTCCATCCACTTGACCATAAAATAAAGGTTATGCGCACTAGCCAAGCTCATGCTTGTCAGCTCGTGGGCTTTAAAAAGGTGGTGTAAGTAAGCGACTGTAAAACGGGTGCAGGTTGGACAGCCGCAATTTTCTTCGATTGGACGAAAGTTTTTGGCATTTTCTGTTTTCGTCACATTCATCCCTCCTTTTGCTGTTAATAAAACTCCATGGCGGGCTGATCGGGTTGGATAAGAGCTATCAAAAGTGTCGATTCCCAGCGGGATGGATCGATCAATTGAGGTGAGATCACCAATTCCTAATAAATGATTAGGCTTTTCTTCGGGAAGTAAAGGGAGGGTGTAGGAGAGCATATGATGCATTTCATCTTTTGTTTTTCCCATACTTCCTCCAATAGCAAATCCGTCAAACGGCAACGTTGTGAGAAAATCGCAGCTAGCTTTCCTAAGCTCTAGATTGACCCCGCCATGAATCACACTATACATTGCCTGGTTTTGTCTATTTTTAAGATGGGCTTCTAAAGATCGTTCCTCCCAACGATGGGTACGGGCTAGCGAATTTTTCAGGTCGTCATTCTGAATGTGATAAGGAGGCAATTCATCAAAAGGGATAATAATGTCGGCACCCAAATCTTTTTGAGCCTGAATGGAGCTTTCCGGTGTTAACATCACTTTAGATCCGTCGCGGTAAGAGCGAAATAAAACCCCTTCTTCGGTGATCTTAATGACTGATCCCCCTTGTTTTTTTAGTCCGCGGCTTTTGAGTTCATCGGCGACAGATCCGTAAGCTAGGCTAAAGACTTGAAATCCGCCAGAATCGGTGATAATTGGCAGTTGTCGATTAATAAATTGATGCAATCCTCCCGCTTCTTTAACCACTTCAGTCCCTGGCTGTAAAAGCAAATGGTAAGTATTGCAGAACATGAGCTGTAACCCAATGTCATGGAGTAAGGCATTATCAAGGGCTTTGACTGTCCCGTTTGTTCCGACTGCAACAAAATTTGGAGTTTCAATAATCCCGTGAGGAGTATGAATACGACCAACACGAGCCCTCGATTTTTTTGAGCGGTGAATCAATTCAAAGTGAAAAGTTGTCATGTTTTTGCCCACCTAGCGCAAGAAGTAAAAGAAAAGATCACAATCATTTTAATCAAAAAACTTACCGCAATAATATCGATCACAGAAGTGACAACGCCATATAAACCGGCAAAGCTAAATAATACGGTATCTAACAATTGAGATAAGACAAGCGAGATTAAACTTCTCCAGCCAAAATCAAGATGAGGTAAAGTTTTTTTGAGAAAAGCGAAAAAACGAATGTCTATTTGCTGAACAATGAAGAAAACGCTCATCGATGCAATCAGTAATCGAGGAGATAGGATGAGGAGAGTGAGAAAAGCTGAATGTGTTGTATCATAAGCATTTGGTTCATAGAGTAAATGAAGTTGGGAGACAAGGGCGAAAAAAAACATAAAGAAAAAGCAGATTTTGGTCGCTTTATTTGCGTCTTCCCGACTATAAAACTCTTGTAAAAAATTAAGGCCTAATAAACTTCCTATTGCAAAAGCATCACTTGCAGTCACCTCAAGACCAAATAACGTAATTTGCTTTAGAACAAACAGGTTGGCGATTAACGCTTGGATAGCGACCCACACGATCAAGGCTTCTTTTCCCAATTTTAATGCACCTAAGGCAAATCCTAGAATCAAGAGGATTTGACAAAAAAAAATGAATTCATTCATTGTTGTTATTCCAAATAACTGAAAATCATATTATTATAATAAAAACTTTTAAAGTTTCAAGCAAAAATATGAAAACGGATTCTAAGATTCGTCGAGAACAGCGGATTTTATCTGAAATTGAGTGTTATAATGTTGGGATTTCAATTCTGATGATTGAGTGGTGACTAGCGGACCTTAATGACTCGCTAGTGCCTCATCAGACCCGCTAGTTCATGTAAACGAATGATTTTGTTAAATCAGAGATTTAATCAATGAAAAAAGAAGTTATTCTTGTTGTAGGGGGGGCTGGATTTATTGGTTCTCATGTAAACAAAATGTTAAACCATCGTGGATATCAAACTGTTGTTTTCGACAACTTAACTCGAGGAAATCGGAAAACTGTCCTTTATGGGGATTTTGTTAAGGGAGATTTAGCGAATCCCGATTTTTTAAATCATTTATTTGAAACCTATTCTGTTATCGCCGTTATGCATTTTGCAGCGTATATTGATGTTGGAGAATCTGTTCGACATCCTGCAAAGTATTACTTGAATAATGTTGCTTATACGTTAAATCTTCTGCTAGCCATGATGCGTTATCAGATTAAGACATTGATTTTTTCTTCAAGCGCAGCTGTTTACGGATATCCTCTCCATTTGCCGATTCGGGAGAGTCATCCATGTCATCCTATTAATCCTTATGGTGAATCGAAGTGGATGATAGAAAAAATGTTGCGTGATTTTGAGACTGCTTATGGATTGAAATTTTGTAGTTTACGTTATTTCAATGCCGCAGGAGGCGATCCTGAAGGAAAAATCAAAAATGTTCAACAGAATAAAACCAATTTGATTCCTCGCATTTTAATGGCTCTTAAAAATGACAAGGAGATCTTGACGATTTATGGAACAGATTATCCAACACCAGATGGAACATGTATTCGGGATTATGTTCACATCGAAGATTTGGGTAGAGCTCATATCACTGCCATGGAGCAGCTTCTTGCGGGAGGTCATTCCAATGAATATAACTTGGGGATTGGTAAAGGATATAGCGTCAGGGAAGTGATTTTAGCTGTGGAAGAAATTTTAGGCAAAAAGGTGAATGTTTTTAACGCAGAGCGTCGTCCGGGAGATCCTCCTGTTTTATTGGCAGACTCTTCCAAAGCCGCTTCTCAATTAAATTGGCAGCCGAGTTTTTTTCTTGAAGACATCATTGAGCACGCTTGGAAGGCATTCGAATTTTAAACACTCTTTTATAACCTGTTCAGAATCAATCCTGAAACTTATGGGGTGTTTATTAACAGAGGATTCATTCACTGTTGCATTCTTTCCAACGATTTTATACTATCCCAATATACCATTTTCAAGAAATAAAGCCCCTTTGAATTGAACTCGGGGAATTTCTTTGAGGATTACGTTATCCGGAGCCGGTACATATACAATTAAAAACCCGATGTTTTCAATGACTCAGATCGCCCAAACTCCGAATTAAACATCCTATTGTTTTGAAAGCACTTCATCTTAAGCTCTCATTTCATAAAAATTAAACTTCTGGCTCTAAATGACTCACCTTACGCGCCGGGAGCGCGATTTGGCCTGAAACCAAAGCGTCGCGATGCGTCAAGTGAGTCAATTACAAAACCTTAATTTAAGCTTAATTTTTTCATTTTATTCATTCATTAAAATCTGTTTTTAATTAAGATATGATGCGATTCGATCTAAAAAAAATTAATCAAGTGTTAAAGAATGATCATTTTAAATCGCCTTTCAATAAAGATCTTGTTGCTTATTACACTATCCTTCTTGATTTTAATCGGAATGGGATTATTTGTTTATCATCATTTCATAAAATGGGGCGTATACGATATTGAACATGTCATAGAAGCTGTTGAAAAGAATGGGCTAAATTTGCGGTTTGCTGCAGATGAGCTTAGAAATGATCCAAAAATTGTTGGGATTGCGATTAAGCAAAATGGGGCAGCATTAGAATTTGCTTCGTCGGTTCTTAAGAATGACTCAGAAATTGTCAAGCATGCTGTTTCCCAAAATGGTTGGGAGCTTCAGTATGCCTCTGCAAATCTTCAAAATCATCCAGAGATTGTCAGTCTTGCAATTGAGAAAAATGGATATGCCTTGAAATTTGCTTCTCTTGCTTTGCGTAATGATCCTGACATTGTCAAGTTAGCTGTTAAAAAAAATGGCTGGGCATTAGAATACGCCTCCGCGGAAAGGCGTGATGACCCTGACATTGTGAAGTTGGCGATTCAACAAGATGGTCTTGCGCTTGAATTTGCCTCGGATAAATTTAAAAATCATCGCGAAATTGTTACATTAGCCGTTCAGCAAAATGGACTCGCATTAGACTATGCGAGTAAAGAGCTTAAAAGAGATCCGGAAATTGTGAAATTAGCGCTTAGACAAAATGGACAAGCTTTAGTCGTCGTCCCGGATGAGGATCAAACCCGAGAGATTGTGATGGTTGCGATTGAGCAAGATGGAAAAGCTTTGCGTTATGTTGGAAGAGAATTATTAAAAGATCCTGAAATTGTTCGAATCGCCGTGCAAACTTATGGCCAAGCTTTAAAGTTTACGAATGATTCAGAGCTTCAAAATGATCGCGAGATTGTGATGTTTGCTGTGCAGCAGGACGGGCGAGCTCTTCGTTTTCTCTTAGATGAACTGCAAAATGATCGCGAGATTGTCTCGTTGGCCGTTCAACAAAATGGACTGGCTCTTAAATATGCCTCAAACGATTTGAGAAATGACCGTCAAATAGTTAAAATAGCCATTCAACAAAATCCCTCAGCGGTTGAATTTGCCTCAGATGAGTTGAGGCGGGATTTAGAAATCGTTCAATTGCTCAATCATTAGAACGTGTTTTTGATGTTCTAAGAACCTATTCAACATCTTGTCTTATTGTTCTTTTTTATCATCGATGAGGAATCCTCCCGCTTGCATATGCCATAAATGTGCGTAATGAGTTTTTTCTTTAAGTAGCTCTTCATGGGAGCCATCCTCAATAATTTTTCCTTCTTTAAACACAAGAATCCGGTCCATATTTGACAGAGTCGAAAGACGGTGGGCAATCACAAGTGTTGTGTGCCCTTGAATCACATGTTTTAGCCCTTCTTGAATGTCTTTTTCAGTGACAGAATCAAGGGCAGAGGTCGCTTCATCTAAAATAATGATCGGTGCGTTTTTTAAGATGGCGCGGGCAATGGCTATTCTTTGCCTTTGCCCCCCTGAAATTTTAACCCCCCTTTCTCCGACTGGCGAATCATATTTTTCTGGCATTTTCATGATGAATTCGTGGCAATGTGCTTTCTTGGAAGCTTCGATAACCTCTTCATCCGAGGCATCTAACCGGCCATACCGAATATTTTCCATTAAGGAGCGGTGAAACAAGATGGGATCTTGCGGGATCATTGAAATTTGTTCTCTTAACGAATCTTGGCAAACTTTTGCAATATCTTGTCCATCGATGAAAATATGCCCTTCTTGAATATCGTAATAGCGCAAAATCAGGTGGACAAAGGTGCTTTTGCCTGATCCCGAAAACCCCACAAGTCCCACCTTTTGGCCGCTTGTGATTGTAATTGTTTTATCTTCGAACACATTGTGATCCTTAAGGTAATGGAAGGTGACGTGGTCAAACGAAATCTCACCTTTGGTTATTTTCAGAGGGAGGGCGTCGCGAGCATCTTTGATGTCATGGGCGCTTTGAATAATTGTGAGGGCTTGCCGGCAAATGCCAATCTCTTTGAATAATAAGGGAAGTTCTAGACCGGCTAGCCACGCCATCATTGTAATGTTCCACGTTGTATTAAAAATAAAGACAACTTCTCCTGTGCTTAACTCTCCTTGCTGCCAGCTGTATAACATAAACCAGTTGAGGGCAATCCCCATCCCTAAAAAACAGGCGATTCCTAGTGCTATTTTCATCTTTTCAATCGACCAAAGAGATCTCCAGTGTGTGGTGATTTCATCTCTTTGAAAAATGGATAAGTATTCATATTCAAATCGACTCCGTGCAAATAAACGGACATTGGTTGTGTTGGTTAAACAATCAACAATTTTACCTGATAGTTGGCTGCGAGCTTCTGCATGTACGTTAGAGGTTTGAGCGCACTCTTTTGAAAAAATCAAGCAGATGCTCATGTGGATTGCCACCCATCCGATTAAAATCAAAGCGAAAAAAAGGTTCATTTGTGCAAAAAGAGTGGTTGAAATCACTAAGGCTAGAAGAACTGGGACAAAAAGGTAGAGAATTTTTTGAAACAGACGTGTCATGGCTTGCGGCATATCAGAAATTTTATTTGCAATAGATCCTGCCATATGATTACTGAAGTATCGATGAGAATGGTGCAGAACGTAATCAAACATGCTCATCCTTGTTTCAGCTTCGATGCGAGGGAACAAATAGGTGCTAAGAATCCCTGATAAACGAAAAAAAAGTTCGATGACAATCCAGAGGCTAATCCCCATGATCATCGGGATCTTGAGCGCATACCAAGCGTCTGCTTTATCACCTGTAAAATGTGTAATGGTATCGATCAGGGTCATCATCACGTAAGGCCACAGGGTGTGGTCAAATGCCCAAGCGAAGCTAAAAAACTGAACGAGGAGCAACAGAGCCCAATGTTTTCTTAAAAAATGCCAAAAAAATGGAAGAAGTGTTTTTGGCAAAGAGGAGGTCTTCATAGCGATAGTGTCCATTATTTAAGAGGCTGTTTGCAAATGATCATCCTTTTTCATCAAGGTGAAAGCTCAATCGATCCGCAAATCAAAGATCGGTGCATCAAGTGAGTGTTAAAATCATTTGATCAGATCTATCCATTTGTGTACATTAGCTTGATGCTTTTGACGTTCACATTCCCATGCATGATTGATAACCTTCTTACCGGCATTAGGAAAGTTTACCGAATATTGCTGGACAAAATTGATGTATGCCCATTCTTCTTTGGGGGCGACAGGCAAATTTTTACGTTTTTCATATTCTTCCTGCCACATACTGGCAAATGCACGGTAAGTTGGGGGATTGCCCTCCATCCACCGTTCATTTAACCAATCAATACCGAAGGCAGTAAAATGGAAGTGATCGCCAATAAGCTCTTTGAAAAATTCTCTCGTTTTGAGATCATTTCGATAAGATCCTTTTAACATCCATTCATTTTCACCTAATGAATAAAAGCCAGCACGTTTGGCGCATGATTTTTCCGGAAATTTTGGAAGAGTTAATTTTTGACCCGTTTTCAAAAAATGCAAAATACGGATAATAATGGTCATTTTATTTCCTTTATCAGACAAGGATAACCGAATGGCAATCTCTTTTAATTCCCTTACATGCAAAAATATTAACGATTCTTTTAAAGCTAGGTGATCTGTCATAAAAAAGACATCTAAATGGTTTTTTCAACCCATGTTGGGGGTGGAAGTTGAGATGATAGCATGTTTGGGCAAGGTTTGAAAAGAAGAAATTTTTTGAAGTCACTACTTCTGAGACCGCGTTCACAATCCGTGTTGCGACCTCTGTTTTCCAAAAGGGGGTCTCTCCATTTTTATTAATGATTGCCTTCAAATCAACTCAAAGAAATTGATTGGACGATTGAATGGATCTTTTGACTTTTATCACCTCAATTGTTAAATTAAGAGTTATTGTCCTCTAACAATTGGAGAGTTCTATGAATAGCGAAACACATGTGCGATTGAAAGAAATAGATGATCGATTCATTCATATGTGGAGGTATCTTTGACTTAGCTTCAAAGGAAGCTCGAGTGAAAGAATTAGACGTTCTTATGGAAGCCAATGACTTTTGGCTCAATTCCGATCGCGCTCAACACGTCATTAATGAAAGTAACGAGTTAAAAGGGTGGACGCTCCCTTATCAAGATCTTAAAAAGCGCTTTGAAGATATTCAAGCTCTTTTACCCGAAGCGTACGAAGCAGAAGAAAACGAATTGATCGACGTCCTTTTAGCTGATTTAAATCGTGTCGATGTTGCACTAGAAGACCTTGAAATCCGCCGTATGCTATCGGGAGAATTAGATAACAAAGACTGTTATTTGACCATTAATTCGGGTGCCGGAGGAACTGAAGCGTGCGATTGGGCTCAGATGCTATCTCGGATGTATCAGCGCTGGGCTGCGAAGAGAGGGTGGAAGGTAGACATTATTGATTTTGTCGATGGAGATGTTGTTGGATTGAAAAGCATCACAATCAAGCTTCAAGGGCGTTTCGCTTATGGTTATGCAAAAGCTGAAAAAGGTGTTCACAGATTAGTCCGCATCTCTCCATTTGATAGCAATGCCAAACGGCATACAAGCTTTGCCTCTGTTGACATAACCCCTGAAATCACGGATGACATTAAAATTGAGATTAAGCCCGACGATGTGCGCGTCGATACGTATCGATCTTCCGGGGCCGGGGGGCAGCACGTCAATAAGACTGATTCTGCTGTTCGTTTGACGCATATTCCGACAGGAATTGTCGTGTCATGTCAAACTCAGAGAAGCCAAGTGCAAAACAGAGAATCGTGCTACCAGATGTTGCGTTCAAAGCTCTATGAATTGGAAGTATTGGAAAGAGAAAAAGCGTTGAATGAACTCAAGGGAGAAAAGAAAGAGAATGCGTGGGGAAGTCAAATTCGCAATTATGTCTTTCAACCTTATACTTTAGTTAAAGATACGAGAACTAAAGCAGAATCTGGAAATATTCAGGCCGTAATGGACGGTGAAATTGATCAGTTTGTCAATGCATATTTAAAGGAGTTTGGCTAATGAATCAACATGACACACCCCCTGTTCCTCAAGGAGTGGAAGTTCGTTATACAGAGCCTGAAGATGCAAAATACCTTAAAGACTGGCTGATGGATTCGAGCGTCAGGTATTGGTTTCCTATGGCTGATGAAGTTGAAATTGACGACGCTGTTATGCGCTGGATCGCTTTTTATCGATATAAGTGTAGTTTGACAGTGATAAAAGATGGGGTTCCTTGTGGAATCGCGATATTGTATTTGCAGCCTTATCGGAAGCTGGCTCATCAATGTGAATTTGGGGTTATTGTTGGGCATCATTACCGCAATATGGGAATTGGAAGTTATTTGATGAGTCATATTATGCATTTGGCTAAGGAGAAATTCAAAATTCAGTTGATTCATTTGCAGGTTTATGCAGAAAATCCTGCAATGAATTTATATAAGCGTTTTGGATTCAAAGAATTTGGCAGACAAGATGCGTGGATTAAGGAAGAAGATCGTTATGTTGGACGCGTTTTCATGGAACGATTTCTTTAGGGCATGTCATCAATTGATCATAACCCTTTATTCAAGTTCTTTCCAAGCGGGTGGTCACATCGCTTGAGAAATCATCTTGAATAGAGGCGATTAGCAATTGATGACACGCCCTAGAACCAGTTCAACATCTTTGATCCGATGATGTGTGTCCTGTGAAATGCCCGATAAACGCACAAAAATTTTCTCAGAAGAGGTAAATCACACTTCTTCGGACATCTACTCATTCAAGCTCTAAGTGTAAATTTGAGCTTCAACAAGTCGATGTTTTTTTCTAAGAAGCTGTCCTAAAACTTCATCTTAAAGCAAACACTTTGAGTTTTAGAGCGTGTCTGAAAAGTTTAATAGCTTGGATTCGACTTTCCGGGCACGCTCCTGGTGCGTAAGGGGAGTTCTAAATCAAACTTTTTTATTTATTATTTTAAAAATTATTGTAAATCATATGTCATGTCAAGTAAATGAAAATGCTCTAACATTTCAAGAACAGTTAGAGATAAGTGCGGGGATAAAGCTCCAATTAAAAATTAACAATAATCGATCAACAATGTTGAGTGTTAAGTGGGAGCCCGATCATACGAAAGTTTCTTTGCATCGGATGTTTTTAAAAGCCCCGAAAAATATTATGGAGGCATTAGCTTGCTATCTTAAGGGAGAGAATAGAAAGTTGTCTCCGAGCATTAAAGCGTATATTGAATCTAATGTTCAAAAAATGGATTATTCTCATCATCTCGATTTTTCTAAATTGCAGACAAAGGGAGATGTCTATGATTTAGAAGAGATTTACCGTGGGTTGAATGAGGACTATTTCGGAGGCGCAGTTGATTTGTTTATTACATGGTTTGGAGAGCGGAAGAGAAAGAACAGTCGGCGTGTGACCTTCGGCCTTTTTCACGATCCGCTACGTTTAATTAAAATCAATCGTTTATTAGATGATGAAGAGTTCCCTCCCTATTTTGTTGCTTATGTTGTGTATCATGAAATGCTTCATCATGTGTGTCCGACACAAGTGAATGAAAATGGTTTTAAGCAAATTCATAGTGAAGCTTTCAAAAAACGAGAGGCTCAATTTGAATATTTTAAGGAAGCCAGGAGGTGGCTTCGAGAAAATGAACACGATTTATTCAATCTTCAATAGCGGGTCAAGATTATGGCAGGCCATAGTAAATGGGCGAATATTAAGCATCGTAAAGGAAAAGCGGATGCGAAAAAGGGGAAGATTTTCTCACGAATTGCAAAAGAAATTATTAGTGCAACAAAGCTTGGAGGATCGGATCCGAAGTCCAATCCTCGCCTTCGCGTAGCGATTCAAAAAGCACGTGAAGAAAATATGCCAAATGATATTGTTGAGCGCAATATTAAAAAAGCGTCAAGTGCGGATCAAGCAGATTATCATGAAATCACGTATGAACTTTATGGTCATGGAGGCATAGGATTGATTGTTGATGTGATGACAGATAATAAAAATCGGATTGCATCCGAAATGCGGATTGCAACAAATAAGCGAGGCGGCACGATTGCAAGTCCTGGAGCAGTTGCATTCAATTTTGATCGTAAAGGTGTCATTCAAGTTCCTAACAAGGGTGTTGTAGAAGATGAATTGTTTTTAGCTTCGACTGAAGCTGGAGCGCAAGATTTTGAAGTAGGCGATGAGGCGTTTATCATTACAACCGATCCAACCCTTCTTTATGCTGTCCGTGATGCAATCAGTCATCTGGGGTTTCCCGTTCAATCCGCCGAATTGGAAATGATCCCTAAATCTCTTCTGGATTGCGACATTGAAAAAGCAAAAGAAAATTTTGCATTAATTGATTGGTTAGAAGAGCTTGAGGATGTGGATGCTGTTTATCATAACATGAATATCCCAGAGGGATTGGAGGAAGGGTGAGCTCTGCGTTCTCCTTTCAAAATTCACAGAATTATCAATATGTGACCCTTCCTCCTCATTCGCTTTCTGTTTTTCTCTCTATTGCCGATTTTTTTGCGGACTATCAAGGAACCTCCCTCCTCTATTCGGGGGGGGATTTTGACTCTGCTCGACACTCGCTATTGGGTTTATTTCCCTTTGAGACAATCGAGATTCATGGCCGTCAACTCGATTATCAAATGGGTTTAAAGATTGAGCGTAAAAGGATTGAAAATCCTTGGAATGCCCTTCAAGATCAGTTTTTTAACCGCCTTATGGAGGATCCCAACGCGACAGCATTTGGATGGTTTGGTTATGGAATGGGTGCCTCTGCCGATGAAGATCATCCTCTTCCTTACCGGCCCTCTTCATTGCCTGATGCGTTCTGGCAGCGCTGTGCTATTGTCCTGGAAAGGGATCATCAATCAGGTCAAACGATTGCTCAAATCAACGGATCTGTTTTAGATGCCGTTGAAATGAAGGCCAAGCCTTGGGTGTGCTCCTTTTTAACTTTTCAAGGCTGGAAAATGTTTTTGGACGCACTCCCTCCGTCAATTTATCGTTATGAGACGAGGATTGACTCGCGTTATTTGTCCCACTGCCGTGAGCGGCGCTCCTTGTATATCGATAAAGTCATGCAAGCGCAAGAACTCATCAGAGAGGGTGAAATTTATCAAGTGAATCTTTCTCATCTTTTTCAGTTGCATAGTCAACGCCCCCCTTTTTCATTTTTCCGACAAATGTGTGAATTAAATCCAGCTCCTTTTTCTGTCTATTTTCGTCATCGGGATGCCACAATTGTCTCGACATCGCCTGAGCGATTCTTGTGTAAAAGGGGAAATCGATTAGAGACACGTCCAATTAAGGGCACGATTGCAAGAGGAAAAACCGATGAGGAGGATCTTTTTTTAAAAAAAAAATTATTAGCTTCCTCCAAGGAGCGAGCTGAATTATTAATGATTACCGATCTTATGCGCAATGATTTAGGTAGAATCAGTGAAATAGGAAGCGTTAAAACGCTTGATTTATGGCGTTGTGAAGCGTATACGAATGTTTTCCACTTAATTTCAGTGATTCAATCGATTGCCAAACCGAAGATGAGCCCGCTTGAGATCATACGTTCAGCTTTTCCTGGAGGCTCGATTACCGGCTGCCCGAAATTGCGTGCAATGGAAATCATTGATGAGTTGGAAAAGAGATCCAGAGGGATTTATACTGGGTCGATCGGATATATCAAAGGGCAGGGAGATTTTGATCTGAATATTGCCATTCGAACTCTTGTCAAGAATCAAGAGACCTATTTTTTACAGTTGGGGAGTGGAATTGTGATTGACTCAGATCCAAACGAAGAATATGAAGAGACGATGTCCAAGGGCGATTCCCTTTTTTATTCCCTGGAAACTGAAGAGATCATATGCGATTAAATGAACATTTATATACTCCACAAAAAGGTGTTGATTCACCTCTTAAATGCAGCTGGCCAAAAAGACAATTAGAAGAAAAAATTGTCTTTATTGGACTGAAAATCTTAAGCATTTTAGGTCTGGCTTATCTTTGTTATTCTCGTCGGACTGTGAGGATAAAAATGATCGTGGAGACAACTTGCGCGTTCGTGTTGGTCGGTTTTTTGTTGACTCGTTTAATCAAATCAACGCCGCATAAGATGGCTTCGCCGTTAGGGAATCAAATGATTGAAAAAGAGAACCCCAAAACACCTGTTAAGGCGAGTTACGATTTTATTGAGAATTATGATCAAGTCAATAGCGATACCTCATCGGGTGTTTCACCTTTTGTTTCAATGGAGCAAAAGCCGATTTTTCCGGGCGAGGAAAAGGAAAATATGAAAGAAAACGATCACGTCGCTCGCAATCTTTTATCCACTTTTGATGAAATGGCTTTAGGAGTCAATGATCAGTGAGCGAAAAATGGGTATTTCTGAATGACTCTTTTCGTAAAGAAAAAGAGGCTTTTATCCCGATAGGGGATCGAGGATTTTTATTTGGCGATGGTTTATTTACGACCATTAGGGTCAATCATGGACAACCGGAATTCGTTGAAAGACACCTCAAGCGTCTTCAACGGCATGCAGAGAGTTTGGATTTCAATCTCGATTGTTTGCAAGTCGATTTTATTACAGAATTAATCAATCTCAATCAAGCCCAAGAGGGGATTTGGCGATTAAAAATCATTGTGACAGTTGTAGAAAATGAAGAGAAGAGAGAGCTTGGGATCTTATTGGCAACACTAGAGCCGGCCCAAGATTTTTCTTTTCATTCTTGCATCCTGACTCTTTTTCCCCATCCAATTGAACGGCCATTGGGCAACATGAAAAGCCTTGCCTATCTAGACCATCTCCATGTGAGAAATTATGCCAAGAGGCTTGGATATACCGATGCCATCAAGCAAACAAGAGAGGGTGTCTTAATGGAAACGGGATGCTCGAATCTTTTTTGGATAGATAAAGGCAAATGCCTAGTTCCTGATCCGACGCTCCCTTATCTAAAAGGAGTGTTCCTTGAATCTCTTCTTCCTTATTTTAGTTGGCCCGTTGAACACCTTCGTGTTTCAATCAATGAGCTTCCCCCAACAGCACATCTTTATATTTGCAATGCGTTGAGTCATATCAGGCCTGTTGTCTGCATCGATCAAAGGAGCTTTCTTCGGTGCGAAGAAACGGAGCATCAACTTCGCAAAGCGATTGTTCAATCATTGCAGGGAAATGATTAAGTTAGGTATGCTGCTGTTTTTTCAAATCACAAGAGAGTGTTATGACAAAAGAACAACATGCCATTAGTCCTACAAGAGCAGAAGATTATCCAGAGTGGTACCAACAAGTGATCAAAGCTGCTGATATGGCAGAAAATGCTCCGGTTCGCGGCTGCATGGTGATTAAAGGATGGGGATATGGAATTTGGGAAAATATTCAGCGGGCTCTTGATCAAGAAATCAAAGCGACAGGCCATGAAAACGTCTATTTTCCACTGTTTATTCCCTTGAGTTTTTTTGAAAAGGAAGCGGCGCATGTTGAAGGATTTGCTAAAGAATGCGCCGTCGTCACCCATCATCGCTTAGAAGAAAAGGATGGGCGGTTGATTCCGGCTGGGGAGTTGGAAGAACCTTTAGTTGTCCGCCCCACATCTGAGACAATTATCGGGGATTCGTTTTCTCGCTGGGTTGAATCATACCGAGACTTGCCCCTTCTGATTAACCAGTGGGCTAATGTTGTCCGATGGGAAATGCGCCCCCGTATTTTTTTGCGGACGACCGAATTTCTTTGGCAAGAAGGGCACACAGCGCACGCTACAGAAGGAGAGGCGATTGAAGAGACATTAAAGATGCTGGAGGTTTATCGTCATGTTGTGGAAGATCTATTGGCAATCCCCGTCATCATGGGCGAAAAATCACCCGGAGAACGGTTTCCTGGAGCGGAAAATACCTATACTCTTGAAATGATGATGCAAGATCGAAAAGCTTTGCAATCGTGTACGTCTCATTATTTAGGTCAGAATTTTGCGAAGGCGTCGAATATCCGTTTTACCAATAAAGAAGGGGTGTTACAGTATGCCTATACGACCTCTTGGGGAATGACGACTCGGTTAATTGGAAGTTTGATCATGTGCCATGGGGATGATGATGGTTTGCGTTTGCCTCCCCGGATCGCCCCTAAGCAAATTGTGATTATTCCTGTTATTCCAAAACCGGAGATGGAATCTGATGTCTTGGCTTATGCTGAGCAATTAGCACAGGATCTTAGAGCACAATCATTTTACGGCAAACCGATTGCGGTTCATGTTGATAAACGAGATCGCAGAGGCGGGGAGAAAAATTGGGAGTGGATCAAAAAAGGGGTTCCTATACGAGTAGAGGTCGGGCCGCGGGATGTTCAGGCAGCAGTCGTGATGGTTGCAAGGCGTGATCGTCCAATCAAAGAGAAGCAATCTCTTCCTATTCAAGCATTCGTCGATCAAGCTTCTCATCTTTTAGAGGACATTCAGCAGCATTATTTTCGGCAGGCGACAGCCTATCGCGATGCCCAAATCTATGAAAATATCGAGACATTTGATCAGCTCAAGAGATTTTTTACGCCGACAAATGAAGAGAAGCCGGAGATTCATGGGGGATTTGTTCTGGGCAAGTGGTGCGGTGATCCTGCAACAGAGGAGATGCTCAAAGAGCTTAAGGTCACAATTAGATGCCTTCCCTTGAAGCAAAGTGGAACAAAAGGGCGATGTATTTTAACGGGAAGGGATGCAGTATTAGATGCTATTTTTGCGAAGTCGTATTAAGAACTGGTTCAGAATCTTTGATCACGATGCTTTGCTGCTATAAATCGGCTATAAACTCACCTTACACACTCCCGTGCCTAAGGTGAGTTAAGAACCCCTCTAATAGACTGTTTAGCGGTAGGTTTTAAGAGCCTTGTCTTAAGATTTTCGATCTACGGCGGTTTTGGTGGGTCCCAAAGGCTCAAAATGTGAAGAGAGGAGTCTGAGTGCTAAAAATGGCAAAGTTGAGTTTAGCGGATAAAGAGCCAATGCTGTTGCACTTTTCCCTTTTCAGACATCGTCTTTTTTGTTTTATTAACATCGATGACGTTATTTAATTCTAGATTGAGTTTTTCATCTAATTTTCTTTTTTCTGCTTCCAGAAGGTCCCACATTGATGAATCAAAATTCTCACGATTTTCTATAAAATGTCTTAATTCAGCTGACGTTAATCCTAATTCGTTCACCAGGTTAAGATAGTCTTGGTGGAGACGATCTGTTTGAATAGATAACTCAGTGAGTTTTTTCTCGGTTCTACTGATTTTTTCTTGAATTTTTTCTTTAATGATGATCATAACGCTTCTATTTTTGTTGTTCGAGCTTCACCTTGATTTTGTATAATTTTAGACCTATTCAAAATCTTTGATCCGATGATGTTAAACAGACTCTAAGGAGAGTGTTTGCAACGAATTTTAGAAGGGATTTATTTTAATAACAAGAGGGTTTTTAGTTTTCTTTTTTCTCTTTCATAGGAAATAAGCATGATGCACCGATAGATAAAGATAGCGTAGAAATGATAACGCATAATGTGATCGAAGTTGGAATATCGAGATAGTGCGCCAATATCATCTTAGACCCGATAAAAACCAAAATAAATGCTAATCCATAATGAAGAAGGTAAAAGGTTTTCATAATCCCCTCCAACGCAAAAAAAAGAGAACGAAGCCCTAAGATGGCGAAAATATTTGAAGTGTAGACGATGAATGGGTCTGTGGTAATTCCCAAAATGGCCGGAACAGAGTCCAAAGCGAAAATAAGATCTGTTGTTTCGATCAAAATGACGACAGCGAGTAAAGGCGTTGCGACCCATTGATTGGCGATTTTGATCATAAAGGAGGTGCCATGATAAGAATCGGTAAAAGGAAGTCTTGCTTTTAACCATCGATAAACAATCCCTTCTTCTGCCTCCTCCTCTTTTTCTGTATGAAAAGCTAATCGAATCCCTGAAATGATCAAAAAGAGTCCAAATACAATAAAAATCCATTCAAAGTGCTGGATTAAGGCGATTCCTCCCCAAATAAGAAGTGCTCGCATGACGATGGCACCTAAAATACCATAAAAAAGCACTTGATGTTTTGCCGTATCAGGAACTTTAAAATGAGCAAAGAGAAGTAAAAAGATAAATAGGTTGTCAATGCTAAGGGATTTTTCAAGAAGATAGCCAGTGAAAAAATCGAGCCCTTGCTGACTCCCAAATGTAAAATAGATCCAGATGTTGAAACTGATTGCGAGGACAACCCATCCCAATGAGGTCAGCAGCGCCTCTTTTATTCCTATAGGATGGGGATGACGGAAAAAACGCCACAGATCTATTGATAATATCAAGAGAATCATGACATTAAATCCAATCCATTGAGAGAGAGTTGCTGACATTTTTAATGACACTTCTGTTAAAATTCTTGGTTGATCTAAAAAAAACAAGATAGTATAATGGATGAAATTAATGCAAGGTTGCGTTAAATGAAGCCTTTTTGCTGCTCATTTTTTCTTTGGCAACAAAAAAGCCCTCTATAAAATATCAATCCATCATCCTTTTCTTTTTGCAGAGATTTCTGTAAAAAAAAAAGTGCATGAAAAATTCAGATCAAAATAATTTTATTGCGAATTCCACGACACCTTTGGTGAAGCGTGCCTTGATTTTAGGGCAATTTTTTTTAATCATCTTTGTTTATCATATTTTAAAAGATTTAAAAGATACGTTGGTCATTACCTCGAGCGACGCAGGTGCTCAAGTGATTCCGTTTCTCAAGATTTGGGTCATCCTTCCGTTTGCTATCTTGACGAGTTATCTTTTTTCAAAAATTTATCAACGTTTTGGACGTGAAAAAACACTCTATTTTTTCGTTTCGTTACTGTTGGTTTCCTATGCTCTATTTGCTTTTTGTCTTTATCCTTTTCGAGAGAAACTTCACTTTTATGCACTGTCTGATTTTTTAACTTTGGCTCTCCCCGTCGGGTTTAAAGGGTTCATTTCAATGGTTAGCTATTGGATCTATACCCTTTTTTACTTAACCGCAGAGCTTTGGGCGATGATGATTTTGACGGTCTTGTTTTGGGGGTATCTCAACGAGATTCACACGTCTCAACAAGCGAAATCTTTTTATCCCATTTGTGTTTTTGTCGGAAATTGTGCAGGCATTTTATCCGGTCAAACCTCGCGTTTTCTTTGTCATTCATTAATGGATACTCTTTCTTGGCAAGAAACTCTTCAGATTATGGTTTCACTTGTTATTGTGTGCGGGATTGGGATTATGGTGATCAATCGCTTGTTATCAAATCTCAACACACCTGTTGTTTTGCGTGAAGCAAAAAAAAATGCTTCTTCGATGGGTTTTACAGAAAGTGTCTTATGTATCGTGCAATCTAAGCCCCTGATGTGCATTGCAACGCTGGTGGTTGGTTTTGCATTAACGAGTAATTTAATTGAGGTTGTATGGAAAGAGACGATTAAAGGGGTTTATCCTTCACCGCAAGCGTATAATGCTTATGTCAATCAGTTAACATCGATTATAGGCACTTTTGCTGTGTGCACATCTCTTCTGTCTCGTTGGATTTTTCAAAGAGTGAGTTGGGTGAAGATTGCATTAGTGACCCCTGTTAGTCTTTTTATCACAAGCTTTGCTTTTTTCTTTTCAATGCAAATAGCGGAGGAATCTCTTTCTCCTTTTGCTTCATTATTTAAAATGAATTCACTCTATTTTGTTATGACAATGGGGTCGATTTATTATGTTTTGGCTTTAACGGCTAAATACACCATTTTTGATATGTGTAAAGAAATGGCGTTTCTCTCGATTCATCCGAATGAACGGATGCGAGCAAAATCAGTGATTGATAGTATCGGATCGCGATTGGGTAAGTCAGGCTCTTCTTGCTTGTACCAAGTGTTGTTAATTACATTTGGTTCAACTGCTGGTCATGTCTCTATTGTGGGGATTACCGCCATTCTTGTGATAGGAATTTCCATTATTGCGACAAAAAAATTGGGGGATCATATTTCTAGTCAAGGGGCTGACCGCTTGAAAGAAGAACAGATATTAGTTGAGGCTCCAGGTTAATGTCATCGGGCTTGCGGCGCGATAAGCTTTAGACCTTCTTGAAAAAAGGTTTTAATAACGCTGTTTGGTCTGTTTAAATCGCACTCCTGGTGCGTCAGGTGAGTGGTGAGTGCTGCGAGAATTTTTGAGTTAATTCGAATTCGCAAGATTCGCTGTTTCGCCTGCATCTTTTACGTAACAATTGATTCAATATCTTCAATTCGATGAGATTGATATCAAATTTTAAAGATTTCTTCACTAAGAATTAACAAGAAAAACATTGATTTAAATTTTATTTTTTGTGACAATCCTACACATTAGTTAATTAAATAAATGTGAATATCTCAGAATCAAAATGATTTTTTAATTTAATTCACAATAAAAAAGAGAGGAATTGTATGAGTCCATTAAAAAATTTGAATACAACAGGTAGTCGCTGGGAAGGATATGTTGATGATGTGATGACAAAGCTTGAACGCTACTCAACCGATTTTTCCAAATATGCTAAGTCAGAAGAGGGAAAAAAGTTGATTGCTCAAGTTCAGATCATTTCAACGCTTGCTTCAGCTGCTATTTTGGCTTTTGCATCACCCTTAGTAGTCGGGATCTCGACATTAGCCGGAGTTGTTGTTAAGACATTTTCTCCTGAACAGGTGGAAAATATTAGTGATAGTCTGGGGGACATTTCCTCTAATCTTCCGGGTGGTGTGAAAATGCTGGCTGCTGTCATTGCTGTGACCTATGCGCCTATTTTATTCCCGACGACGGCCGGACTCTATTTTGGTTTAACATTGATTCCTACACCTGATCCCAAAGAAGTTGTGGGGGTGTTAGATCATGTTGCCGGTCAAGTCAAGGGTTCGCCGCCAATTTCATCATGGAATCAATCAGTTCTGAAAGAGAAAGAAGAGGAATCAACATTGTCTGCTCGTCAGATCTTTGTCCGTTCCACACAGCCGCCATTACCTCCCCCAGCTAAACAAAATTCGTTGTTGACTGAGGAATTTTATTAACATAAGATTCATCGGTTTATCTTTTGGACGTCATATGATGTCCAATAGGAGACCTGTCTTCAAAATTGTTTTGAAGGCAGGTTCTTAACTCACCTTCAGTCTAAATCGCACTCGCGGTGCGTCAGGTGAGTCTTTAATTGGCTCTTCATTTTATCAATAAAATGATTTTCTACCAGACGAATCGCTCCTTCTATTCCTTTCAAAAGTCCTTGATGCGAGGATTGACCGTGACATTTCACGACGATACAATCAATCCCGCAAAGAATGGCTCCGCTGTATTCTTCGTAGTCAAAACGAGAGGTAAGATGATTGAGAATAGACAAGCGCTTATCGGGTGTTGTTTGTTGAAGGATATGATCCAGTTGATTGAGAAAGAAAGAAGAAATTCCTTCAGATGTTTTAAGTAAAACATTTCCTGTAAATCCGTCAGTGACAAGAACGTCAATCTTTCCATTGAAAACGTCTCTTGCCTCAACATTTCCTGTGAATATGCTCGGCTGTTTTTTTTCTATCGTTTTCAGGATTTGATACGCTTCACGTAACTCCGACGTCCCTTTTTTAGATTCAACCCCAATATTTAGAAGGCCGACACAGGGTTTTTCAATTTTGTTCCAGCTCGTTTGGTAAGCAACTCCCAATTGTGCAAATTCGACGAGATGGCGAGCTTTGCACGAGACATTTCCTCCTACATCGATGATCGCAACCTCTCCTGTTTTTGTTGGTAAAACAGCTAATAAGGCGGGGCGCTTGATATTGGCTAAAAGAGGAAGGTGAATCGTTGCTCCGACGATTAAGGCTCCTGTATTACCTGCCGAAACAAAGGCATCTAAATCGCGTTTCTTTAAAAATTTCAAGCCTAAAATTAACGAAGAATCTTTTTTTTCGCGAATCGCGATGAGGGGATCGTCTTGCATGTCAATGACGTTAGATGCAATTTGAAATTCAATTGGAAGATGCTCAAAAGAGGCCTTTAAGATCTGCTGCAAGAGAATTTCATCAAGAGCTTGTTGTGTTAAAAATACAACAAAGGTGATATGAGTCAATTTCTTTGCAGCTTGTTCTACAGCTGTAAATAGGCTGGTTGGAGAGACGTCGCTCCCCATAAGATCGATGCCAATGCGCAAGCGGGGGACTCCTTGTGATCAATGGATTTATGTGCTGTGAGATGTTGAAATGTTGCGTTTGATGGCTGAGCAGTCAGTCGATTATTAAATCGCGATAGCTTTTGTGTCGCTCAAAACGCAACATTTCAACACTTCACATTGTCATGAACCCACTTAAGAACCTGTTTAAAATATTCGATCTGATAATTTGTGTGCTAAAATTTGCGATAAACCGGTAAAATTTTTTTGCAATCTTAAAAACTTTGCCGGTTCATCGTGTGTTTATAGCAATAAAGCACTCTGATGATAGATTTTAAACAGGCTCTAACATAAATGGCATGCGTGAATTTGAGAAAAACAAGCGTTATGCAGAAGTTTGTTCTGTAGAGGCTTTTTCTCCGTAAACTCCACAAGCTTGACAGCTAAAGTGGGGGCGGCGTGGGGCTCCACAGCTGGTACAGGTGGACAAATGTTTTGGTGTTTTTGCATGGTGGGCACGTTTTGAATTTTTACGTGCATTCGACATGCGATTACGTGGTACTGCCATGATTCATTCTCCTCATCTCATCATTAATAATTACTTCCAATCCAAATCGGCAAAGGGATGATATCCCTCTTCATCAGATGGGGGATTGGAAGGCTCTTTTAGATATTTTTGATATTCTTGGCGTTTGGGGCATTGTCCTTCATGACATTCAATGAAAGGAGGAATCTCAAGGAGAATTGTTTCTCTTAAAAGATTCTTGAAATTATAAACGCCTGTCTTGATTTCTGAAACAGGTTCGCTATAATAAAAATCACAAATGTCTATCAGGGTTTTGACCGGTTCATTGCAGATTGAACAGGGCATAATGGCTTCTGCACGGGTGTTCCATTTTAAAACCAATTCATGTTCAGCTAAATAAGCAACGCCTTCTAATTCAACAGGTTTTTCAAAAATTAGATCCGGTTCTTGGACATCAAGGAAGCTAGGGTCTAATTTCTCATTGATTTGCTCTTCCCGGCCATCTCGTAATTGTTCAATATAGATTTTAAAAAAATCATCCATGCTTTGTCCGTATGAGGGGGATAAAAATCACGTAAAGATGCTCATTCTATGAGATCACATCTTTTTTTACCAACACTTTCTTAAGTCTTTTCACGACTTCTCTTGCAACTCACAGCAAGAGTGCGATATCGGGTAAAATTGTTGAGCTTTTGTCGCTTACGATGGTTGCGTTGCAGGACCTTTTAGGAACGCCTAAAGAGCAAAAACAACAAGAATCAGGTTTTTACTGGAAAAGAACCCTTAAATTTCTTACACTCCAATTTAAACGTGCCTTTAGCTTAGCGAGGTACGTCTGGTGAGTAGGTAATGGCTTGTTTGAAGATGTTGTCATCCGTAGATTCCGGATATCTCAGATAGTTCCGGAGTCTACGGATGCTTACATCATGCTAGAGAGATTTTGACATCAAGAGACTCTCTAAGAACCTGTTCAGAATCTTTGATCCAATGATTCTAAACAGGTTCTAAAAAATAAAAGATATAAATCAAAGACGCAACTCGTCAATTATACAATGAAAGAGTCTTGTCTGAACTCGATGATCCTGATTAGAGTCTGATTAGAAGCTCTAAGGGAGTCCTCCATCTCAAAAAAAGAGGAGGCAGTGTTGAACATAAGATGATCTAGGTCATGTTTGGTAAACTTTAGAGAGTATCTGAAATATGTGATCAGGCTGCTTTGCTGCTATAACAGCCTATCAAAGAAGCGAAAATTTTCTGCGATATGGGGAGATATTGGGAAAGATTTTTGTCTCTTGATAGCTGATGTTAGTCAACAATCATCCGGTCGATGTTTTGTAAACACTTTTTTAGTGTCTTCCGATTGAGGAATGATCAATAGACTCAATCTGGGGTTAGATCCTTGTTTGACGAGTGTGTGTTTTTCGTTCAGAGATTGAAAAGGTGACGAAATGCACGAAATTTTACTTAATATTGAATCTAAAGAAATGCGCTATGCTCTTTTAAAGAATGGCGAGCTGTGCGACCTCATTATTGAACGCAAAAAAGAAAGGCAGTTAACAGGTAACATATACCGAGGAAAAGTCAAAAATATTCTCCACAATATCCAGTCGGCTTTTATTGATATCAGTGAGGGAGAAAATGGATTTATCCATATTTCAGACATTATTGAAAACACCAAAAAGTTTGAACAATTATTTGAAATGGACTTTGATCTCAATTATGAAATCAAAGCTGTCAATGGTAAAGAACAGCAAAATGTGGCCATTGAGCAAATCATGAAACCTGATCAGCCTGTGCTCGTTCAAGTTGTAAAAGAGCCAATTGGGTCAAAAGGGGCTCGCCTCACTTCTAACGTTTCCATTGCAGGGCGCTATCTGGTTTTACTTCCCAATTCATCCCACAGGGGTGTGTCGCGCAAAATTGAAGATCGCACTGCAAGGGAGCGTCTCAAAAGACTGATTCGCGCGTTTGAAATGCCGCAAGATATGGGATTGATTTGCCGAACTGCCAGTGCCACTGCCACAGCGGAAATGTTGATTGGAGAAGCTCATGATCTTTTGAATAATTGGCAAAATATCATGGAAAATTTTCAGAAAGCATCAGAGCCAACCCTTTTATACGCAGAATCTGATTTGATCAAACGCGCTGTTTTGACCGCCATCGATAAACATTATGATCGGATTTTAGTTGATGACTACGCAACTTATCAAACGTGCAAGCGTCTGTATAGTCGCTATGCAGGGGAGCACCCTTTACGAATTGAATACTATCGTGATAAAACGCCGATGTTCGAGCGTTTCAATGTTGAGAGGGAAATCGATAAAACACTACGCCGAAAAATTTGGCTTCCAAGCGGAGGTTATCTTTTCTTTGATCGAACAGAAGCGATGTATACAATTGATGTCAACTCGGGAAGAAGTAATACAAATAAAACGGATGTAGAAGAATCTTTGTTGCGGATCAATATAGAAGCTGCTGAGGAGATAGCCAGACAGCTTCGTTTACGCAATATTGGTGGATTAATTATTTGCGATTTTATTGATATGCGTTTGCGCAAAAATCAACGGCGCCTGCTTGAACGTTTAAAAGACTGTATGAAGGAAGATTCCGCTAAATGTACGATACTGGGAATGAGCGAATTTGGTCTTGTTGAAATGACCAGGCAGCGTAATCGAGGCTCTTTAATGCAAACGATTTTTACTTTTTGTCCTTATTGTTCAGGTAGCGGAATGGTAAAATCAAATGAAAGTGTTTCAATTGAAATTGAGAGAGCGTTAAAGAAAATTATTGCATCTCAGGAGCAATTTTCAATCAAATTGGTGACCCATCCTCAAGTTGATCAATACTTAAACGTGGTCGATAAGCCTTATTTTCTTAAATTAGTGAGTGAACATAATGCTCATTTAAGTTTTCAGACCGATGATTGCTTGCATCTTAACGAATGGTATTATTATTCCACCGTGACGAATAAGCGCATTGAGGTCTAATGTGAGTGACTTGCTTTTGCAGTTAAATCGCTATTTAGAAAATGGGAGAATCGATGCAAAGCTTTTTCATGTCATGGAGAGCTTTTATGAAAGCTATTTGATTGCTTTGGCCCATTTGCCTTCTCGTGAAAAGTGTCAAGAAATGTTTAAGATTCTCATGGAGCTTGTTGTCGAGCAAGTGCGCCACCCCTATCAATTTTCTGTTTTTCATCGAAGTCTTAGAGTCCCTTTTGATTATTATCAATTTGGCCTTGATTTCATTCGTCCTTTTGTTGATTTTAATCGCTCTCAAATTTTTGGATTGGATCAACTTGAATTGATTCGGGGGCAGCTCAAAAGAGGCGATAATGTGATTTTACTTTCCAACCATCAAACAGAGCCCGATCCTCAAATCATCAGTTTATTATTAGAAAAAAGCGATCCGGAATTAGCAAGAGAGATGATTTTTGTTGCGGGGCATCGCGTGACAACCGATCCTTTGGCTATTCCCATGAGTTTAGGACGAAATCTTCTTTGCATTTATTCGAAGAAGCATGTCTCTTATTCTCCTGATAAAAAAGAAGAAAAAATTTTACATAATCAGCGCACTCTTAAGCAAATGCAAGAGCTATTGAATCAGGGAGGATATTGCATTTATGTTGCTCCAAGCGGAGGAAGGGATCGCCGAGATCTTGTAACCGGAGATGTTCAAGTGGCACCTTTTGACCCTCAAAGCATTGAACTTTTTTGGCTTTTGGGGAGGCAGGCAAAGCATCCGGTTCATTTTTATCCTTTAGCTCTACGAACCTATGATTTAATGCCTCCTCCAAAGCTTGTCGAAAAAGATTTAGGAGAGAGGCGGCTGATTAATTTCACCCCTGTCTATCTTGCTTTTTGCGATGAAGTACAGATGAAAAACTTTGCGGGAAGCGAAGGGTTAGATAAAAAATCAAAGCAAAATAAGCGTGCTGAATATATTTGGAAGCAGGTGTGTAAGAAATATGACGCTTTTCCTTAAATATATTGAACATTTTTTTTCTTATTGGTATACAAAAAAAAGTAACCTAAATTTGGAGATAGCTTATGAAAATATTGACAGCTTTAACATCTTGTTTGTTGATCCCTCTATCTAGCTTGTTTGCAAGTGTATCCGGAACGTATCATGTCCATGGAGGAAATCCTTCAGAGGGAACGTCTTATACGGGAGTCCTTGTCATTGAAAAAGACGATGAAATCTTCCATGCTACTTGGCAACTAAGCGATGGCTCAAGTACAGGAATTGGTGTTAAAAAAGATGATCATCTGGCGATCAATTTTCTGGGGGTCGATGCTAATAATGAACCAATTTTGGGAGTTCAACTTTACAAGATTTATGAACATGGTTTAGAAGGTCCTTGGGCTATCAGTGGTCAAACCACGAAAGGCGTTGAGATAGCAAAAAAAGAAAAATCATCAAGTTGCCGATAAATCGATTTTTTATCCCCCATTTCGTTAATCACTCACCTAACGCTCCTGGGGCGTAAGGTGAGTTAATCCACCTGTTCCATATCTCCGATATGGATGCTTTCCTGCTACACATGCGCGATACACTCACACAATTTTTCTCCGATAGTCTTTAATATTTCGGAGAATGTTGCGAGTCTATCTCGCATTTTTCCAAGCAAATCGAATCATCCAAGAGGAGAGGGCCAATGTTTATCAGGACATTGTTTTATTTTGCAGTCTTGATGTCATCCATGGCTTTACCGCTTCACATATCGGGAATGCCCCGTGGTGAACAGGGTGAGTCCTTATTACCACCAAGTGAAGGCGGAACCTCCTGTGACAATTATAGAAAGGGATTGTCGGGGACCACAAGCGTTGCATTTGGAAATACGGTAGTTATCCCTCTATCGGTCTCTGATACGGTGATTCAAGTGAATGCAGCGGCTCATGTTCCTCAAACTGTTTTTGTGACTGTCAATCCCGCGACTGAAACGTCGGCTAGTTCGCCCGATTCCTATTGTGTTTATCAAGGAAACTGGACGGTTGCGGGTTCCCAGTTTTCCGGCACCTTATGCTTCGTAGATCTCTCTTCCCAAGCGGTGTAAGAAACACAAAAAACCCCATGGGATTGAACGGAGATAAGACTTGCTCTTAGAACCTGTTTAAAACAGGTTCTAAGATAATTTTTCTTTAAGGATTCTTTTTACCTCTTCGATCTCAAGAGGAGGGGACTGGTCAAAATGGATGGGAGGGCCAAATGTCACATGTAGGGTCGAAAAAGGCTTGGGGAGACGGAGTTTGTCCCACGTGTTGAATTCCCAAAAATGATTGGCTTCCCAATTCACAGGAATAATATAGGCTTGCGTTTCTAAGGCTGCAACAGCTATTCCCGGTTTGATGTTATAGCATGGGCCTCGCGGACCGTCGGGAGTAATGACAACCACTTGTTTATGTTTTTTAATCCGATGAATGACTGTTTTTAGAGCTTGATGGCGTCCGTCATGAGGCACTCTGATTGTATGCCCATTTTTATGCGATTCGATGATGTTGCTTAAAATATCTCCATCGCGACTGGCGCTGACAAGGGCTGTGTAGCGATTTTTAGGGGCAAATGTTGAGAGAATAAAGAGCATGGGAGTCATGCGATTATGCCAGAGCATGAGAATACATCTCTGTTTTCCGGCAAGTTCAAGAAACCGATGCAATCCTTCAATTTTGATACGACAGGTTTTCATCAAAAGATGCAAGAGGCAGTGGACGACCTTTGCAATCAAAAATGAACGAATTTTAAATAGTTTTTTTTTCCAGTCGCCTACGAACCCCTTTAACATGTCATTAATTCCTTGATTGCATTTGCGGCATTCTTGTGAGGAGAATCACACCCTAGCTCTTCTTTCAAGCCCTCGCAGGTTCTTTGAATCTTCTGATAATGAATGGGATCAATCAGAATCTCTTCGATTGCCTCCCTAATTTTTTCCTTTGATAACTTTTTTCCGATAAATTCAGGAAAAATTCGCTGATTGCTCAAAATATTGACAATGCAGTAGTGAGGTAAATTCAATTTTAGGATGTATTTAGCGAAGACATAATTTAGATGAGAGAGTTCGTAGATGACGACTGTTGGAATATTGTGAAGAGCAAGCTCTAAAGTCACCGTTCCTGATTTTGCTAACGCCGTTTTGCAATGATTCATTAAATCGTAATGATCGTGCGAAGAGATGACGTGAATATCTCGATTAAGTTGCAATTCTCCTTTTCGGATCATGTTCAAAATAGGTTCATGCAACGATTGCTGTGCGTAAGGAAGGACGAAATGAAGATGTGGGTGGCGTTGTTTTAATTGGGAAGCAATCTTTAACTGCAAGCCTAAATGTCTTTCAATTTCTCCTAATCGGCTTCCTGGAAAAAGAGCGATGAGATCTCGATCAGGCGGTAGACCCATTTTAGAGATCCAATCTCGTTGATAATCATGAGTGTGAATTGTTTCTGTTAAAGGATTGCCGATGTATTCAACCTTTAAGGGGGAATTTTTAAAATAATCGATTTCAAAAGGGAAAATTGTGAGGAGGAGATCATAATTATCGGCTAAAACCTCTATCCGTTTTTTTCCGTGTGCCCATACTGTAGGGCAAATGTATTGAACAATTTTTCCAGTGTACTTTTTTTTTCGTAAAGACTGAGCTAAGCGTAAATTAAAACCCGGATAGTCAATCAAAATAATGCAATCGGGCTGGGTTTTTAAGATAACATTTCGAATGTGATAAAAAAGGGTATAGAGGCGGGGTAAAGCTAGGCAAACATCGGAAAACCCCATCACCTGAAATTCTTCCATGTCCAGGACGCATTGAAATTTTTCTTGGCGCATGCGAGGTCCTCCGACTCCATGAATTGAGGCATTATTCAACTGCTCATTCAAGGTGCGGATTAAGCGACTTCCATGTAAATCGCCACTGGGCTCTCCGGCGAAAATAAAGTAATGCGTCATGTTTCTCTTTGTCCAGATTTTATTTTAGATTGGAGCATGAGATTGCGAACATAAGGAATAAATCCAAAGAGAGGGCCTATGAGATTGACTGTATCATGAATGCGAAGAAAATAGGCAATCGATAGGATAGCTCCAATTAAGCTTAACCACCAAAAACAGGGAGGGAAATAGCTTGTGTGGGCTTTTTCTGCAAACCACCATTGAACCCAAAAACGACTGGAAAAGAGGAGAAAGGCTGTGCCTCCCAAGAAATGCCAAAAGAGAGGGGCTAAAGGAGCGGAGCTTGATTGCCAAGGAGCTGTCGGGATCCGAAACCAATCGAATTCTCTCATTAACACAACATCTTGAACTGCAAATGCTAATGTAATGAAAAAAGCTGAGCACATTAAGAGAAGGCATACAGACTGAAGAGAGAGCGTTGGCTTCTGTTCTTGCATAAGATTTAAATTGCGCCAAGAAATCACAGCGTTGAATCCTTGAACAATGCAGACATGAAACTGCACTTGAATAAAGCTGTGGATAAGCAATAACATGTTGCCAATCAACGAAATTTGCCAAAAAGATTTTGGCACCACACTTTTGTGTGCTTTTTCACTTTGGAGCCATTGAATAATAAACCGAGCTCCAAAGGCCAAAGAGGATAGAAAGCCAAGGGGGTAAAGAAATGAGCGCCATTCGTCCATGATGAAGTCTGCCTTAGCACTTTTTAGACTCTTTTTTCCTTTTCTTTAGGTCTTTGGGGTTGCGATTTCCGATCCCGACGCTTTTGAAAAAGCCCAAACATTAAAAAAAGGAAGGAAGAGTCTTATTTATTTAAAAGAGTTTCGGATTCGATTTGATAATTTAAATGTCTTTTTCTCATCCATCTGACAGCGAATAAATCAGCCACTGTGTTGAATGATCTGTTAAAGAAATGATAATTGCTTTTTCCTCTCAACCTTTCGCGATGATTGACAGGCAGTTGTTTGATTCTGAATCCCTCAATTTTAAAAAGAGCCGGAAGAAAGCGGTGCATACCGTGATACATTTTAATCTTTTGAAGACATTCTTTTCGATAAATTTTTAAAGAACATCCAGTGTCTTCGACGCCATCATCGCATAGACGGCTGCGGACAGCATTGGCCAATCGAGATGTCAAGCGTTTAATCAAAGAATCTTTACGTTTCGTCCGAATTCCACAGACTAAATCGCATTCGTTAATGAGAGTAAGAAGCTTGGGGATGTCTTGAGGGTCATTTTGACCATCTCCATCAAGTGTGATAACAAATGTTCCTTTCGCAGCTTTGAATCCAGCGTCAAAGGCACTTGATTGTCCGAAATTTTTTGTGAAAAAAATAGGATGAAGATAGGGTTTTTGACCGCTTAATTTTTTTAACATGTCATGCGTTCCATCTGTCGATCCGTCGTCTATACAGATGAGCTCCCAAGGGCGCCCGAGATTTTCCATAACAGGTTCGAGTTCGTTGATAAGATCAAGAATGTTGCTTTCCTCATTTTTTAAAGGGATAACCACTGAATATAGACAATGCACAATTTTCTCCTGAATGTTTCCCCTGGATGATGAAAGGAATAAGGGGGATTAAATATTGTTGATTAAATACTCACCTTACGCAGCGGGAGTGCTAGTTGGACTTCAAGTGAAAGCTGTCAAGACGCAGAGCTTTTGCTTGAATCTCATATAGCGTTCTTCGTCTGTAAGGTGAGTGAAAGAGGAGATCCTTTGGTAGGGACGAGCAGGTTATGGTGAGGTTGAGGCACGGCGATGTTCTCGTTTGTGATTGTGATGCCTTGGGGAAAGATGGTGTTTTCGCTCTGTGTGATGGGTCATTTCACGATATTGGTTACGGATCGAAGTGTAAATGTCAACGTATTTTTCATCGACGAGTGCTCTTAATTTTAAAAATTTGAGAGCTAAATCAAAATCTTTATAGCGCATGAGCTTTTCTCGATAATGACGTTTGCCTGCAAGGGGGGTAATGCGATATTGTGCAACTAAAATTGACGTGACTGTCGAGCTAATGCGTCTGGGAAAGTGGGAAAAAGCATCAATGAGGTGATCCTTAATCAGGGTTGAAGCGATGAGTGTAATGTCCCCAATATGGGGCGGGTGATTTCGCTTGAGGCATTGATGCTTGAGCTCCTCTTCCAGGAGAGGGTAAATTAAGCAGCAGGTGAGAACGGCACGATCTAAGAGATTTTTTTCTTTATATTTATGCTGATGAACTTGATCCGCACAAGTCAAGTAATGGAAAATCATTTTACCTTGAGTTGTATGCAATGCTCGCATTAAACTTGGAAAAAGGATGGATAAAAAATTGTATTCTGCAAGCAGCCGGAAAAAAGGAGCAGAGGCTCCTGATTCTAGCATTCTGAAGATCTCTTCTAAGACGCGAGCCGGAGAGCTTTTGATAATTTCTTTGCGGCAGGTGTGGATTGCCGCTTCTGTCGCAGGATCTACGTGAAAGTTAAAGCGCGCTCTAAATTTTAGAAGTCTTAATAAACGGACTGGATCCTGTTTGAATCGAATTTCCGGGTCTCCAATAATGCGTAAAGTGTGTTTTTGAATATCTTCCCACCCTCCGACAAAGTCAATGATTGAATGGTTGGAGGGATCGTAGAAAAGACCGTTAATTGTAAAATCACGGCGGAGGACATCTTGTTCAGGAGTTCCCCATTCATTATCATGCACAATCAAATCACTGTCATTTTCACCTGTGCGAAAAGTCGACACTTCAATAATTTTATGTCCAAAACGAATGTGGGCAAGTCGAAATCGTCTTCCGATCAGAATGCATTGACGTTGGAAAATGGCTTTAATTTGTTCAGGACGAGCAGAGGTCGAAATATCGAAGTCTTTAGGTTTTTTTTTGATGAGCAGATCTCGGACACTCCCTCCCACTAAATAGGCTGTAAATCCTGCATGTCGCAGTCTTTCGAGGATATATAGAGCGTCACTATCAATCATTGAGGGGTCAAGGCAGTGTTCTTTAGCAAAATAGATCTTTGGTTGCACGAAATGTTAGCTCCTAGAAATTGACGATATAGAAGGGGTTGAAGGATATAGGGAGAACTTGTCTAGTATGAATCAGTTTAAGTACTCTGATTTAAGGTTTTATTTATTAGTTTGTTGGATGATATTTTAATCAGAAAAATAGTCGATTTTGATGAAAAAGTCAATGTTTTATTTTTCTTTTCCATCACTATTGAGATCAGCCATTTTACAAGTTTTCCAATCGGCGGCTTTGGTTTAACAACTCGTTCAGAATCTTGGATGACGATCCTTGGCTGCCATAAATCCGCGATAAACTCACAAAAAATTTTCGCAATATTAAAAACACCCCGTGCGTAAGCTGAGTTCTTAAACATTAAAAGCATCCGTTTTATAATTTACTTGATTTAGGGAGCAAAAATCGTTATTTTTTAAGGGTTCGTTTAATCTTTTAGTCGGCACGGAGTGAATCACATGGCAAATAAACCAGCATTAACTATTTTTGGAACAGATGGAGTAAGAGGAAGAGCAAATAAACTTCCGATGCTTCCTGAAATTGCTCTTGCCTTGGGGCGGGCAGCAGGAAAAATGCTGCGTGCTCGCTCTTCGGGAAAGCCTCGAGTCGTGATTGGAAAAGACACCCGTCTTTCATGTTATGTATTTGAAAATGCCCTGATTTCAGGATTCTGCTCCATGGGGGTTGATACATTGATGGTGGGTCCTTTACCAACTCCTGGAGTTGCATTTATTACACGTGCGTATCGAGCTGATGCGGGGATTGTTATTTCGGCCTCTCATAATCCTTACCACGATAATGGAATTAAATTTTTTGATTCCGAGGGTTTTAAATTACCCGATGCATGGGAAAGGGAAATGGAAGCCATGGTTTTCAAGAATGACTTTCAAGATTCTCTTCCTCTGGATGATCAACTTGGGAGAAATGCAAAAATTATTGATGCTGATGGCCGCTATATTGAATTTGTGAAAGCCACATTTCCTAGGGGTAAATCGTTGAGGAATTTAAGCATCGTCCTTGATTGTGCAAACGGTGCAGCCTATAGAGTCGCCCCTTTAGTCTTTAAAGAACTTGATGCAAAAGTTTTTGCTTATGGAGTACAGCCCGATGGCCTTAATATCAACCTTAACAGCGGGTCTTTGCATCCAGGAACTGTTCAAAAAGGGATTATCGAACATCAAGCCGATGTGGGGATTGCATTGGACGGTGACGCCGACCGGGTGGTGATGGTCGATGAAAATGCTCAAATTGTTGATGGCGATACCATACTGGCCATTTGTGCGCGAGATATGCAAAAGCGAAATCTGCTCAAAAACAATCGCGTTGTTGGGACGGTGATGAGTAATTTAGGTTTTATTAAAGCGATGGAAACGTTAGGGATTAGTGTCATCAAATCTCAAGTAGGTGATCGATACGTGATTCAAGACATGCTGGCAAATGAATCAAATTTAGGGGGCGAGCAAAGCGGTCATGTGATTTTCCTCGATTACAATACAACAGGAGACGGACTTGTCTGTGCTTTACAGGTTTTACGCATCATGATTGAAACAGATGCTAAATTATCAGATCTTGCTTCATTTGTTCATCGCTATCCTCAAACGTGTCTGAATGTCAGGGTTGATTCAAAGCCTTCCCTCGATTCTCTCGAAAAAGTTCAAGGGGCAATAAAAAGTGTAGAAGAGGTTTTAGGGGATTCAGGACGTATTCTTGTGCGCTATTCGGGAACGGAAAATATTTGCCGCGTCATGGTTGAAGGCAGTAAATATAAGCAAGTCATTCAACTGGCTCAAGGAGTTGCCCAGATCATTAACGAAGAGATTGGGGTTAAAAAATGAACGCGTTTTTAGATACCCTATTGAAGGAGTAAACAGTATGTGCGGGATTTTTGGGTACATTGGCTCAAGGAATGCAATTCATGTCGTGATTGAAGGACTTAAACGGTTGGAATATCGTGGATATGATTCTGCCGGTTTAGCAGCGGTTGATCAGAATCATATTGTGTTTTGCAAAGAAGTGGGCAAAGTGGCTGTTTTAGAGGCAGAGGCAAAAAAACAGCATTGGGAAGTTCCCGGTGCAATCGCTCAAACGCGATGGGCAACACACGGTAAAGTGACTCAAACAAACGCTCATCCTCATTTTGACACAGCCCATTCTCTTGCAATCGTCCACAATGGGATTATTGAGAATTATGAAGTGCTTCGCAGGCAATTAAAAGAAAAAGGGGTTGTCTTTGAGTCGGACACTGACACTGAAGTGATAGCTCAATTAATCTCTAGCTATTATACGGGTGATCTTATTGCGGCTGTGCAAGAAGCAGTTGCTCAACTCACAGGCTCTTATGCTGTCGCTCTTGTGCATCGTGATTATCCCGATCAAATCATTGCAATTGCTCGGGATACCCCCCTTGTGATTGGAATTGGCACGCATGAGGCGTTTATTTCTTCTGATCCTCGTGCTTTTGCCTTTTATACACGTCGTGCTATTTATCTTGCAAATTCTGAAATTGCAGTGATTAAAGTGGATAGCCAGCAGGTCTATTCGGCGGAGGAGCCTGTTGAAAAAGAAACATGCATGCTGGATTACGAACTGAGCGACTCTTCAAAGGGAAACTTTGAACATTATACCCTTAAAGAAATTTATGAGCAGCCTCAAACGATTCGCAGCGCGCTTTTATCTCGTATCCACATCGAATATGGAACAGCCATTTTTGAAGAATTAACCTTCACAGATCACGATTTATTAAGCATTGAGAGGATCTTAATTTTGGGGTGTGGAACTTCTTTGCATGCTGGTTACGTCGCCTCTTATCTATTTGAAGAATTTGCGCGGATTCCGGTTCAAGTCGAAATATCATCTGAATTTCGTTATAAAAATCCGATTGTTCCGCCTGGAACATTGGTCATTGCAATCAGTCAATCAGGTGAAACAGCAGACACAATTGCGGCATTGCGAGAGGTGAAGGCCAAAGGAGCTAAAGTATTAGCTTTATGTAATGTTAATGGCTCCACCTTAACGCGTGAAGCAGATGATACAATTTTCTTAAAAGCCGGCGCTGAAATTGGTGTATGCTCGACTAAAGCGTTTACAAGCCAGGTGGTTGTCCTCTCTTTGTTTACTCTTCTCATGGCAAGAATGAGGCACATGACGAAAGCGGAAGGGCAGCGATTTTTAGAACATCTGATGTGTTTGCCAGATCAAGTGCAAGCTGTTTTAAATCAAGCGCCCCAAATTGCTTCGATTGCACGAAAATTTGCCGAATATGATAATTTTTTTTATATTGGCCGCTCCTATATGTATCCCACGAGTTTGGAGGGGGCTCTCAAGTTAAAAGAGATTTCTTATATTAACGCAAACGGATATCCCGCAGGAGAGATGAAACATGGGCCAATTGCGTTAATTAGCCAGAAGTGTCCCACAATTGCTTTGTGCGCTAATCAGATCACATATGAAAAATTGATCAGTAATTTAATGGAAATTAAAGCACGAAACGGAAAAATCGTTGCAATTGCTAACCGTGAAGATAAGTCTTTAGAAGAAATTGTGGATGAGTTGATTTATGTTCCTTCTTGCAGTGATGAATTGGCAGTGGTTCCTGTCACTGTCGCCAATCAGTTGTTTGCCTATTACGTCGCACAAATAAGGGGGGCAGATATTGATCACCCTCGTAATTTAGCAAAATCAGTGACGGTGGAGTAATAACCTGTTCAGAATCTTTGATCACCATATAAAAATCATGCATTTTTTCAAGGAAAGTCAGTTTTGAAAGAGGGGTTATTGTTGCTCAATTCCTAGTGCTCTGTCTCTGTCAAGCTTAAATTTTCGAATTAGACTTGCCTGAAAGCTCTCGTGATTGAGAGATCGCAAATTCAATCGGAAAATTTAAACTTGACAGAGACAGAGCATTAGGGCGTGTCATCAATTGCTCATCGCCTCTATTCAAGATGATTTCTGAAGCGATGCGACCACCCGCTTGGAAAGAACTTGAATAAATTTATGATCAATTGATGACACGCCTTAAGCTCATCTATTGCTCTTGAGTCATTTTAACGGACATTAAAATAGAACCCTGATCCATCGACTCCTGCACTAGCGCCGTGTGCATTAGGTTCAGCGTAATAATGTTGGCCATAAGGATGGTTGTTGTCGTAAATGTAACCGGCATTGTCATCATAGCCGTTGCCGTAGTAACCATTGCTATAGTAGTTGTTGTCGCCGTAGAAATCAGTTCTTCCACCGCCCCACCAACCGCCATTTCCGCCCCAAGCAGCTCGGCCGTTATCATAAGCTCCCCATCTTCCCGAAGATGCTTCTAACTGATTGTAACCGACTGAAAATAAGCTTGCAAAGAGGCAAGAACCTAAAATTAAAGACTTAAAAGAACGAGACATAGATCCTCCTTATAATTGAATCTAATTTAGCGCCTAATCCCGCTCTTGAGTGGTTGGGATTGGCTTATTGCCTAAATTTCGCTTTCTCTTTCTTACCGAAGCATGAAAGCTCCCGAAGATTGATAAATTCCGAGGACCCACATTTTTTATAGGGTGATCTCAGATCGGTATCTCTCCATCCGAGATGAAGGATGCAATCTTCAATCCTTGAGGCTTTAACAGAGCTTAAAAGAAAAAAACAAAACACAGGCTCATATTGATGAGATGTTTTTGCAAAATTTTCAATGAAATCATTGTTGATTTTGCAATCAAATAATTTCTTAGCATATTTCATAAAAAAAATAACCTTAAAAGTTTCTTAAGTGAGGAGAAAAAAAAGAAGAAATCAATCGATCTTTCTAGAAAATCAGAGAGTTAAATCATGATTCAATTTAGAGAAAAACACGAAATAAGAGGAGAAAAAGAGGGTGAATAACAGAAGGGTGGGGCCAAGCTAAAAAGCCTTGGCCCTCATGAAGAGGATGATTACCTCACGTTATAATAAACACCTGAATCAGCATCATAATAGTAGTTACTATACGGATATGTATTATCATAGTAGGGAGAAGCCGATCCTTGATAATAGGAAGGAGCTCCATAGACTCCTAGGCCGTAACCTAAACCATAAGCTGCACCATAACCTCGATAATAATTGCCTCCCCAATGATTGCGATCCCAATCGCCGTGATGCCCTCCATTCCAGCCGTGTCCGCCACCCCAATCACCATGATGCCCTCCTCCGCTCCATTCGCTCCCATGTCCGCCACCACCGCCATGTCCGCCACCACCGCCATGTCCACCACCACCGCCACGAGCTGACAGGGTATTAAAATTGAGCGGTAACAAAAACAGTGCTAACAAAAAAGCACTTGAAATGAGATATTTTAAAGAAAGCGTCATAAACCCTCCTTACGAAAAGGTCATAGTGAATAGAACCAAGAACACTCCACTCCTTTCCCTCGCCTCCCTTTTCTATCACTTGGTTTCATGATTAAGCTTAAGAGCTTTTTTTCACATTCAAGTGACCTCCCAGGGGGTGGGGGAGAAGGAGTGGAGATGGAAAATCACAATAGGGCTCATATTAAAAAATATGAAGGCCTTTGTGCTTTTCTATTTGCGAGATCTTTCAAACCCGCGACACAGATGCTTCATGCAAAATACGTGCCGGCTTATCTGGATTTATGGCTTTTTTCTTTGATGTTTTTCAACGAAAAGGGGATGTAAAAAACAACAGCACCCCCAGAGACTGTCTTAAAGCCTCACTTTACGCAACGAGAGCGCGATTTGGACTGAAGCGAAAACTCGCGCTGTGCTTAAGGTGAGGTTTTAAGACAGTCTCTTAGAACCTCATGACAGATGTTAAGAAGGTTCTTATGTGCACCAAACATCCAGTATAAATCAAATCACTCATACATTAAAACCTCCTCTATTTTTATTTTATTTATTTTGATTTAGTTTGTCAAATCATTTTTTTAATTTTTATGTTTTATTTTTTGAGTTTTTAACTCAGCTTAAACGATAAATCACACTCTTCGTGTGTCAGGTCTGTTAATCAGCATTGCCTCTATAAAATCGTTGTCAAATTCGTAACCTATGTGTTAAAGTTGGCTTATTTTTTAAACAACAAGCGTCGATATTAATAAAAATTCAATTTTATTTCTTTGCTTGTTATCATAGACCCATTCGATTAAGGGGTGCCTAGACGATAGGATCAGGCTGCTTTGCTGCTATGAATTAGCTATAAAAGTGCAAAAAATGTTCAGAATATTAAGTCAATATTGCCGACATTTTTTAGAGCGTTTTTAAGTCATTTTAGCACATACATCAGACGATCGAATTTTATAGACACCCTCTAAACAAGGTCGAATCAATTTTAGAGAGTATGGAATGCAAAAAGCAAGAGAGCATTGGAGTTCCCGTTTAGGATTTATCTTAGCGGCCGCTGGGTCTGCAATCGGGTTAGGAACATTATGGAAGTTTCCTTATGTCACAGGGGAAAATGGGGGAGGGCTTTTTGTCCTTATGTACATGCTGTGCACTTTCTTAATTGGAATCCCTGTTTTTATTGCTGAGCTTATTTTGGGGAGAAAGGTTCAAAGGGGAGCTGTTGGAATATTTATCAATTTAACGGATAATTCCACCCTTTGGAAAGCCATTGGCTGGATGGGTGTTGCCTCCTCTTTTTTAATCATGTCTTTTTACAGTGTTTTAGCAGGTTGGGGACTCAATTATGTCTTTATGTCTTTAAGTCAATTTTATGTTGATCTGAGCGCAGAAGAAATCTCCCACGTCTTCGATATTCTGTCTTCTTCTGCTGATATTACATTATTTTGGCATTTCATCTTTACCATTTTAACAGGAGCTGTTGTTTATCAGGGGATTCGTCAAGGAATTGAGTATTGGAGCAAATTCATGATGTTCGGACTTTTATTCCTTTTAGTTGCCATGTGCTTATATGCCTTTACGCTAGAAGGGTTTAGGCAAGGGGCTTATTTTATTCTCTACCCTGATGTTTCAAAATTTAAAGCCTCAGCCGCTCTGCAAGCTTTGGGATTGTCCTTCTTTACCTTAAGTCTTGGGCAAGGCATTATGTTGACATATGGAAGCTATATGAAGCGTAGCGATGATATTCCTAAAACCTCCATTATTATTGGGGTGATGACGGTTATTATTGCTGTTTTTGCTGGTTTAATGATTTTCCCTATTATTTTCACCTTTGGTTTTTCTCCGGAGTCGGGGCCGGGATTAGTGATGAAGACATTGCCTGTTTTATTTGCTCAGCTCCCCGGTGCCCTTTTTATCTCGACAAGTTTTTTCATTTTATTTGTGTTTGCCGGTTTAACATCTGCTGTTGCTTTGATTGAAGTGGTGGCAGCGAATTTTACCGATTTATTCGGTTGGTCAAGACACAAGGCAGTTGCCATCACCTGTGTTTCGTGTTTTATTTTTGGAATTCCCAGTGCTTTATCCAACACAAATACGTTGTTTGCCAATTGGTCTGCCATCTACGGCAAAAATTTTTTTGAGACCGTCAATGATATTGTCTCTTTATGGCTACTCCCGATCAGTGGATTAATGACGGCGATTTTTACCGGTTGGGTGATAGATAAAAAGATGATTTATGAAGAATTTAATGCAGGGACAACGCTTGGTTGGTTATGGAAGCCGTGGAGGTTTTTCCTTCGCTGGGTTGCACCCTTGGCAATTATCTTTATTATGCTCCAACAAAGTGGAATGATTGATATTGATGCTTATTTTATCCAAAGCTGATAAAAAAAAGAAAGAGGGGATCTAGAAGCTTCGATTTTCGATTCACCGGTTTTGCATCCTGATTGTGTCTGCAAAAATGAAGAAGCCCCTCTTTTTATAGCGAATTTAAAACAGCAAAGCATGCTGATCATAGATTTTAAATCGCCTTTATCCGTTTATTCTTGAGATGTTAACATTTTAGAGAGGATAAAACCGTTTTCTTTCAAGCAACAGGGATAATAGACATCAACAAACGCTTTATAAAATAATTTGTCTTTTGGATAAATCGTCCTTTTGTTTTCAAATTCTTCTTTCATTGGCTCTGGAATGATAATTCCAACGAGATTTAACACTTTCTTTAAATTCTCTTCGTGAAATTGAACTTTATCATCCGAAATTTCTGCTACGATATCATTTGTTGCTGGGTGACAAAGATGTAGCTGTACGTTATTATGCATGTTTTTCTTGCCTCTTTAATGCGTGACTGATGATGATATTATAAACATCTGAGTTGAATTTCAGATAAAAAGCCCCGACTCACTTCAATCATTCACCTTAGGCACCAGGAGTACGTAAGGTGAGTGATTTAAATGTGCGAGAGAACTGAAAATCGCCTTCGGTATCATGTGTGCGATCTCCATTTTTTTCTAACATTTTCTATTTAAAAACAATAAAAGCAAGTGTTTCTATCGATTTAGCTTACCTTTAAGCTTACCTAATATTGAATCAGAAAAATCGACCCATTCTCCGGTTTCATTCCCTAGAGGACCATAAATACAACACAGCTGTAGACTATTCAATGAAGGAGATGTTCTTGCCTGTTTCATCCGTTGTTGCCGCAGCTTTCCTATTGATATTGAGGGATCCTGTATGACGAGTTGTTTAGCTGAGATCACAAGTTCAAGGAGTCTTAATATTTGATCAAACTCATCATCCAAGGAAAATTTAGCAGAGTTTTTAAGTGCAATCAATCCTGCATCATAAGGAGTAATCATCTGCAATGGGTCATTGGAAGGAGCTAATGAAAGACGCATCACTTGCTGCAAAAATTTCGTTCCTCGCTTCATTCGATCAATAGCCGCATCAGGGATCCCGTGGTCTGCCATGATTTTAGCCTCTTTTTCAAGATCGATTTCTAATAATTGTTCAGCAATTTTATCACTCCACTTTTCAGTCATTTGAGGAAGAAATAAGTGCTCTAATTTCAATAAATCTGCAGCTGATGATGAAAAGCATAATCCATGATCGATCATAAAAAGATTGAGAGGACCTTCCTCTTTTTCTGGCACTAAAAGATTTCCTAGATGACGGTCGATATTACCAAAGCGTATATCAAAGATTAAACTTGCCTGGACACTTTCGTTTGATAAGACATTTAATCGATGAGCCTTTTCTGGATTTAAGCTCAAGACAGATAATCCTACGCAATTTTTTTGAAAAATTTGTGCAGATCCCACCTTCCCATTTAATTCGATATAAGTCGTATAAGGAATCGGATAAAGACGTTGCTTGTTTAATAAACAGGCAACTTTTTCTCTTATGGCGCTTTCTCCGGCTCGAATGCCTGCTGCGACTCCTTCTTTTTCTTCATCTTTGGGTTTAAAAATCAATATTTTTTCAAGATTCTCATTGGTAATAAAATAAGAGCCATTGATTCCTGCACTGGAATTATCTCCTCCTGTTGGAATGACGGCGTCTGGCCCCAATACTTCGACTCCTTTAACAGCCTCTCCTAGTTGTTTGAAAATAAAGGCGGGATGGTAATCATCCTGTTGATTAGAGGCGTATTTTTTCAACGGTGTTTCAAATAACAATTTAAAAACATGTTGAATTTCGTTTGAGGTGATGACCATCGGCGAAGATAAGCGAAGATTGAGACGATCAAAAATGATGTTAGCTATCGATTCTAACGGTTTGTTTGCAATTTCTTCAACGATTTGTTCTCCAAAACAGCTAATCGATAATTCCAGTAAAGAGGAAAAGTCTTGAGCATTCGTTGAATCGGCTTTTTCTTCCAATTGTGAGGAGGTGATACCAACAGATAAAATAGTGGTGGCGATAACATTTAATTTATCTAAATTTTCACTCATTTTTAAAGCTTCATTGTCTGTTGATGTTTTTCTCATTTCCAAATTTACTGTGCTTGGAGATTGAGAATTAAGGAGAATCGCTTCAGTTATAATATGGCTATAAGGGTCTACGGAATTGTTTTTTCCAGAATCGGATGTTGAGTCCAAGTGAGAATAGTTACCAGCCATTTGCTCTTGATTAAATGTGCTAATATTATTCATAATAAAAACTTTTTTTGTTTTTTGTCTAGTCACAATTTAATTATATTTTTTATTTAATTTATGTTCAATATTTTTGATTGTTGTTTTTAAATATAAGAAAATTCATAGAGTAAATTTTTTTATTGTTATTTGAATGTTTATTTCATAATTAAATTAAAAAAAGATCCTGTATCCAAAGTTTGAATGATATTAGACTTCTTCGGAAACTTCATTGACTTGCTAAAACCGCCATTTTTGGCATCTTTTTTGTAAAATTTTTCGACCGTATGCACGCATACGCTCTCAAAATGGAATCCAAGCGATCGATAACAGAAATGGCGGGTAAGAAGAGTTATGAATGGAAGATGTCGACGTAACGTGTCAATAGAGGGGGGGGGACGAGACTTTATTTGGTTCCAAAAAGGTCGACATCTCTCGATCTGGCCTATTTTGCAAGCTTTGAAAGCCGCGAGCGGTTTGGCTTCAGCGGAAATAGCTCTCTTGGCGGCTAAGAAACTTGTTCAGAATCTTTGATCCCCATCCTTTGCTGCTATAAATCCGCTCGACATGTAGAAAAACATCTCCTTTTATTCCCACACGGGTTTCTTGGCCCCGTCATAAGGTTTAGCTAATCCCTTTGAAATCAGTTCTTCAGCTAAATCTATTCCATCTATATAGACATCTGCAAGAATGCGGAAATATTTATCTCGTTGCATATTCGTCAATTCGATGATGTTGGCATGATTGAGTCGATCAGCAACATAATCTCGAGCTTCAATCGCCATTTTTTTTATCTTTTCTCTTTTATCTGTTATCTCCGGTGTGTCGATTTTAGCAATCCGAATGGAAATTTTCTCCCCTATCAAGGGATGAACATCAAAAATATCGACGATGAATGTGTCTCCATCATGAACGCGGCACACTTTGTCAACCTGCAGTGCCCCATAACAGCGAGCAGCTTCAAGGTTTTCAAAACAGAAGAGGAAATGAAGGGCTAAACATGCTGAATAAAAAGGCAATGGTTTAATTGAAAAGGGGGAGGTTGTTTTCATTTGTTATTCTTTTATCGACATGAGCTGTTTTGTAAAAGCTCTTCTGTTTGTAGATCTACTCATTAGACTTCTTCGGAAACTTCATTGACTTGCTAAAACCGCCATTTTTGGCATCTTTTTTGTAAAATTTTTCGACCGTATGTACGCATACGCTCTCAACATTTTCAAAACAATCTGCTCAAAAAGGGCAATTTTTTCAAGCAAAGCAAGTTTCTCAAGAAGTCTATTCCCACTTTGACCTTGAATGAGTAGATTTTGTGATTGATATCGACTTAACGTGAGTGGTTTAAAGAAAAAAATTATCAACAAAACTTTGAGCGTCAAAAGGCTGCAGGTCATCGATTTGTTCGCCTGTTCCAATAAATTTAATCGGGAGGCCTAATTCACGTTGAATGGCCACGACAATTCCCCCTTTGGCTGTACCATCGAGCTTAGTGAGAATAATTCCGGTCAGGGGAGTGAATTGATGGAAATTCTTTGCTTGTTCAATTGCATTTTGACCAGTTGTTGCATCAAGCACTAGGAGCGTCTCATGCGGACCGCTTAAAGCCGCTTTTCGGCAAGATCGCTTGATTTTTTCAAGTTCTTGCATAAGAGGGATTTTTGTGTGAAGGCGTCCGGCGGTATCGATAAGGACGACATCGCATTGGCGAGCTTTAGCTGCTTGCACTGCATCGAATGCCACTGCTGCGGGATCGCTTTTAGAGGTTCCTTTGACAATGTCTATATCCAGACGTTGTGCCCACGTTTCAAGTTGTTCAATTGCAGCTGCGCGGAAGGTGTCAGCTGCACCAACAAGCACTTTTTTTCCGTTTTGCTTAAAGAGGTTCGAAAGTTTTGCAACAGACGTTGTTTTGCCATTGCCGTTGACTCCAACAATCAGGATAATCAAAGGGGTTTGACCCTCAGGTTGTGAGGCTAAACCCGAAGGATTGCGGTTAAGCTCTGTGGTAATATGCGAACGCAAAGCATCAAGGTATTGTGCTGTTTTAAAAGAGGGGTTTTCTTTATGAAGTTCGCGGATTTTATGTGTCAGTTCAATCGATGTTTGGACTCCAAAATCAGCTTCATACAAAAGCTGTTCGAATTGTTCCAACATACTCTCATCAATTTTTCCTTGGAAAAGAGAGTGAAGCTTATCGCTAAAGAGTGATCGTGCCCGAGAAAGGGCTGATTTAACTTTCGAGTAACTTGATTTAAAAAATTGCAAAACCATGAGTGAGGCCCATTAAGAATTTTAGAAAAAAAAGCTTAGCATAGAAAATAGAAAAAGGGGAAGATCAAATCAAAACATACGCATACAGGTTCTTAATTCATAGGGTTGACGAATGAATATTCATGAATATCAAGCCAAGCAGATTCTAGAAGGATATGGTATTCCGATTCCGGAGTTTGCTGTCATCTCTTCTTTAGATCAATTAAAGGAAGTTCTAGATGTAAAAGGGTGGCAATCAGCTGTTCTTAAAGTGCAAATCCATTCCGGAGGTCGAGGAAAAGCCGGAGGGGTGAAATTTGCCGAGGGGCGTGACGAGATTTTAAAAGCGGCCAACGAATTGTTGGGTAAAAGATTTGTGACTGAACAAACCGGGGTCGAAGGGTTAGTGGCTCACCAGCTGATGGTCTCGCCCCCTATTACCATCGATCATGAGTTTTATTTGGCTGTGACAATTGACCGAGCAAAAGCAGAAATTATTTTCATTGCTTCTCGTTTAGGAGGAGTCGAGATAGAAAAAATTTCGCGGGAAGAGCCTGATAAAGTCCTCATTCTTCCTTTGCCTCCAGAGGGATTCTTTCGTTCTTATCATTTGATTCGGATCGCCAAATTTATGCAATGGGAAGGATCGATTGCTGAACAGGGGGTCAATATTGTGAATGCTCTTGTGAAGGCGTTTAACGAAACAGACGCCACCCTTTTGGAAATCAATCCCCTTGTGAAAACATCCGATCATCAACTCTTGGCTCTTGATGTCAAGTTATCTATTGATGATAATGCTCTTTATCGACAGCCTATCATTAAAGCCTTATTTGATCCAACTCAGGTGAATGCAAGTGAAGCAAAAGCCCACCAAATCGATCTGGCCTATGTTGCGTTAGATGGCGATATTGGTTGCATGGTTAATGGAGCGGGATTGGCAATGTCAACGATGGATCTTATCAAACATTTTGGCGGCCATCCGGCTAATTTTTTGGATGTGGGGGGCGGCGCATCAAAAGAAAAGGTGGCTGAGGGATTTAAAATCATTTTATCCGATCCTAAGGTGAGAGCAATCTTAGTGAATATTTTTGGAGGAATCATGAATTGCGAGACGTTAGCTTCGGGAGTTATTGAAGCGGCAAGAGAGCTCCAAATTCGTGTCCCCCTTGTCGTTCGTCTAGAGGGAACTCATGTCGAAGAAGGTCGAAAACTCCTCAAAACATCGGGATTAAATATCATTGGTGCGAATAATTTAACTGAAGCTGCCAAACAAGTCGTCCATATGGCTCAAAAAAATGGGTAGGAGTATGTCTGTTCTAGTCAATCACAAAACGAAAATTATTACGCAAGGAATCACAGGCAAAGCCGGCCGTTTTCACACTGAGCAAGGAATGGTTTACACACCAAACTATGTTGGGGGTGTGACTCCGGGAAAAGGGGGAAGTTGCATTTTAGGCCTTCCTGTATTCGATACAGTCCATGAAGCTAAAGAGTCAACAGGGTGTGATGCCTCTTTAATTTTTGTTCCAGCTCCTTTTGCAGCAGAAGCCATTTTAGAGGCGGAAGAAGCCGGGATAGAACTGATTGTATGCATCACCGAAGGGATTCCTGTTCAGGATATGCTCAAAGTTAGCCGAGTCATGCGGTCGAGCAAAAAAAGCCGCCTGATTGGCCCTAATTGCCCCGGCATCATCGCTCCCGGTGCATGCAAAATGGGGATTATGCCGGCTTATATTCATCTTAAAGGGGGAGTGGGGATTGTTTCCCGATCGGGCACCTTAACATATGAAGCCGTTTGGCAAACGACACGGCTTGGACTTGGTCAATCAACATGTGTTGGAATTGGAGGAGATCCTTTGAATGGAACGTCGTTTATTGATGTATTAAAGTTATTTCAAGCCGACCCTGAAACAAAAGCCATTTTAATGATAGGTGAAATAGGAGGAGAGGCGGAAGAAGAGGCTGCTGATTGGATTTTCCATCATTGTACGAAACCTGTCGCTGCTTTTATTGCGGGTCAAACGGCCCCTCGCGGAAAGCGTATGGGTCATGCAGGAGCCATTATCAGCGGCGGTCAAGGGACGGCAGAAACGAAAATTGCGGCGTTAAAAGGAGCCGGTGTGAATATTGCAAAGAATGCCGCTGAAATGGGGATGGCGGTGCAAGAGGCGATGGCTGAAGAAACAGCGTGCAAATGGAGTCAAAAATTCACTTCAATCAAATGACTTTCAGTTTTATCACAGTTTTTGAAGAGATCATCATTTTTAAATTTCTCTATTATTCTAAGGTATCATGATTTCGATTTCTGGACGCATTCCTGTTCAAATTTATCCTTTTTTCTGGATTCTTATTTTGCTGATAGGATGGATCAATAGTTTGACTGTCACCGGAACACTGATTTGGTCGATTGTCATTCTGGTTTCTGTCTTGATTCATGAATATGGCCATGCCCTTACCGCGTTGTTCTTTGGCCAGGAAGCTGAAATCAATCTGGTGGGGTTGGGAGGAGTCACAAAACGAGACGGACCGAAACTCTCGCAATGGAAAGAATTTTTGATTGTCTTGAATGGCCCTTTAGCCGGTTTTTTGCTATTTGCGATTGCTTATTTTCTGATTGATCATGTTCCGGAGAGGAACAAAATCTTGGTTTACGCTTTAGAGGTGATGATTGAGGTTAATTTTTTTTGGACTCTTTTGAATCTTCTTCCTGTATTGCCTCTTGACGGAGGGAATTTGCTGCGCATTTTATTGGAAGGGATGTTTGGTGTGCAAGGGCTGAAGGTGGCATTTGTGATCAGCATCGTATTAGCCGCAGTGATTGGGTTCTATTTCTTTGTCATCCAACAAATGTTTATGGGGGCTTTATTTTTGATGCTTGGTTTTGAAAGTTATAGGGCATGGTCAGATGTTAAAACCATCGTTCCAGAGGACTCAGATCAATATTTGCAAGATGTATTAAATCAGGGGATAGAGGAATTAAAACGAGGAGAGAGAAAGGAGGCTTTAGTTAAGTTTTCCATCATCCGGGATAAAATATCAAAAGGGGTGTTGTATGTCTCCGCTTCGCAATACGGAGCGCGCATATTAGCTGAGCAAGGGAAATTTAAGGAGGCTTATCAATGGCTTTATCCCTTAAAAAATCGCCTCTCGCTTGATTATCTCAATCTTCTTCAGCAAATTGCTTACCGCCTTCAAGAGTGGGAAGAGACAGTGGCGATTGGTGAACAATCTTTTCAGCAGCAGCCAACCCCTGAAACAGCGTTAATGATCGCCATTTCTTATGCCATTATGGGCAAAGCTGTTCCTGCGGTAGGTTGGCTCCGTTCTGCTTCTCAGCAAGGGGTGCCCGATATTCAAAAAGTTATTTTAAAGCGTGAATTTGATGCCATCCGTGCTTCAGATCCGTTTCAAAAATGGGTGAAAAGTTTGGAAAATTTGACTCCTTAGAACCTCTCTTGATGAAAAGAGATTTTTGATTTTTTAGTTGTTTTGGTGCATCTTTCCTAAATGCGAAGCGAAAAAGAATTAAGTCGATGTTTATCAATATTTTATGTTATATATGCCTCTTTATCTCTTCGATGATTTTACCCATTTATCTCTACGCTGTGCCGGTGATAAAGAGTGTGAGTCCCTATTTTGGACCAGAAAGTGGGGCAACCCTTGTGACCATCACGGGAAATGGATTCATCGGCACCACAACAATTGGATTTGGAAATAGCATAGTGACTCCCTTGTCTGTCTCTAATAGTGAGATTCAAGTCTACACCCCACCCCACGTCCCTCAGTCAGTCTCCGTGATTGTAAATACACCGGAATCTAGCTCCGACAGCTCACCTGATTCATATTTTGTATATCAGGGGAATTTAAAGCTTGCAGGGGCGCATGACTCTGATTATTTATATTTGTTTGATCTCTCTTCTGTTCCTTCAATTCAATCGACATTGAATGTTAGCCTCGGTTTGATTGGTCTTTCATTTACACCGGATGGATCTCAACTCTATTGCTTACCTGGAGGCAATGATCATGAAGTTGTTGTTGTCGACGTTGCGTCGTCTTCGATCTTGACACGGATCTCTTTAGGTGGGCAAGATACTTCAGCCGGAGTTGTTTTTCAGCCAAATGGTTCAACTGCCTATATTTCGAATGAGAACAATAACCAGATACATGTCGTTAACACCTCTGATTTTTCTTCCCAAATTGTCCCTGTTGGAACTCATCCTTTTCAATTAGCCATCACCCCAAGTGGTGATAAGGTTTTTGTCTCGAATAATGGCGATCCTAGTGTTTCAGTTATTGACACAGCGACTTTGAGTGTTACGACAATAACTTTGCCTCCAGGATCAATTCAAGGAGTTCATTCTCTTGCAGTGAGTCCGGACGGATCTTCTGTTTATGCCGTAGGGGTTGATTCCAATCCCAGCTCAGCATACCTTTATCAAATAGATGTCTCAACGTTCGCGGCAACTTTAATCCAACAACTCCCTCAAAATGGCGATTATACCTCTGGCTCTTTAGCTCTTTCTTCGAATGGAGAATATGTGTTTATCTCAAATTTAGACACATCTGAAGTAACAGCTTTTACAACCTCTCCAACACCCGCTTTTTATCGTAATATTGCCTTGACCCCGACTCCCTCCAGTCCTTCTGCCTTAATTGTAGCACCCGATAATTTAGGGCTTTATGTGCCGCATTCTCATGCCAATGGTGGAAATGGAGTTATTTCGTATGTCGATCTCTCTGAGTCACAAGAAACAAGTGTTGTCACAATTAGGAATTTAGCAGACTTGAACTCTATTTGTACGGCACCAGATGGCCTCACACTCTATTTAGGTTCCGGCTCCGGCGGGACCGGAACAGGAATTATTGAACTTTATAATTCTGATCCGGCAAGTGTCTATTCTATCCTTCCAACAGTTCCCACGAAAGCCATGGATCTGAATAACATCGCGCCAGATCAAGCTCCTCTTGCGAAGTATACCGTAAAGAGGGTCCAAAACAGCGAGGCGGGGATCTACTTATTCGATGGATCGCAATCTTTGTCTCCAATCGGTGAAATTGTGAATTATGAATGGAATTTTGGAGATGGTACTGCTCCTCAAACGACAACTTCGCCGCAGATTGTCCACCAATTTACTCAGCCAGGCCGCTATTCAGTCAGCCTTAGGGTGACAAATGGTGCCGGAACCTCTACTCAAAAGAAGTATAACAATGCTTCATTTAAAAATAATTACAACTTATATAATCCCGGATTACTCAATAACGGAGGCCCGACAGCTCTGTTGCAAAAAAATATTGTTGTTGCTTTACCTATTGTAGAAGCTGTTGACCCTCATACAGGGTGTGAAAAAGGGGGGAAAAAAGTTTCAATTATAGGTTCAAATTTTATCGGGGCAACAGCCGTCTATTTTGGTCGGCATCTTTCAACGTCTTTTGAAGTCGTTTCCGATTCCATGATCATTGCGTCTGTCCCTAAAGGAAAAGGTAAGGTAAAAGTTAAGGTTCATTCAGGATTTGGCGTATCGGCCTCGTCGGTCGTCTACACCTATCAATCTTGTGGATATTGTCCGCAGCCTTATAAACTTCGCAAGCGATGTAAAAACCGCAGTAAGTAGCAATTGTTGTGGTGAAATGAAACGTGTATTAAAAGACTCACCTTACGCACCAAGATTGCGATTTGGGTTGAAGCCAAAGCTCTCTTGGTGCGTAAGAACCTGTTCAAAATCTTTCTGAAAACTCAATGGAGTCTAAAAAACGGGCATAAACATCGTGATCAAATTCGGTGTCCGACGCTATGTAAAAAGCTGTATATAGGGTTTTATCAGTCATTTGAGCGATGCCCTCCAATCTTTTCAAGGTGTGCTGATCGAAGAAGGTAAATTGAAAGGAACCGGTATCTTTTTCTTCTTGGGATTGAGTGAATTGAAAATCATAGGTTTGATGATTTTTGAATATCGAGGGATTAAAAAAGAAATAAGGAGCTAAAATGGTTTCAAAAAAGACTCTGAGAGACTCTTTTTGTAATCCCGATTGGTGAAAGGTCGCAGAGGTAAAACAGCTCAAAGCGAAAAGTCCATTTGATGTTGGGGTAGAATAAAGACGTAACTGCCCTTTGGGAGGAGTGTTTTGAAATGGGGTGTCGATATTCATCTCAATAGGGTGGTGCGGAAGCTTCGCTCGCAGGCCGCTTTCCCGATCTACGAAGCTGACCCACTCAAATGAAAGAGGGGAGTGTGAATGATTGGCCATAAGACCTTTATTGAAAAAAAATGATAGCCCTAATATAAGAATTCCTGAATACGTTTTCATCCTACCCTCTATTTGATTAAAAGATCACTCGAATTTTTGAGTGCGATTTGGGCTGAGCCCAAATCGCACTGCCGGTGCTTAAGGTCTGTTTGTAAGGTGAGTTCCTTAACAAACTCTTTACAAACGAGTTTAATTTGAATGATTTTGAAAGTAAACTAAAATCATTTTTTTATTTGTTAAACTATTTTTTTAATTTTAATTATTCGAATTGGAAAACGAATGTTTTAACCGTCAGAGATTTGGCTTCAGCCCAAATCGCTCTCTTGGTGGGTAAAGTGAGGATAAAGAGAGTTGTAAAAGAGCCATCGTATGGCCAACAATTCCCCCTTTATAGGCGAAGAATTTCTAAAAATTCACTGATTTAAACAAGTTCTATTGCGCTTTTCAAATCGATTGTTTATTGTTTTGCTTCTACGAAAAAATGCTGATTTGCAAAATGAACCCACCCATTTTCCCAAGCAAAACCAATCATCTAAGATGTCTATTATTTTGTGCGCTGTTGGTCTTTCTATCTGGCTGTGAGACAAAATTTGATTTACCGGACAATCCACCTCCCATTCCTGAATGCTTGCCTCCTCATCAAATACGTCTGGCTTTGGTTCTTGGGGGAGGGGGAGCTAAAGGAATGTCTCATGTTGGTGTTTTGGCTGAATTTGAAAATGCTGGGATTCCAATTGATTATATTGTAGGGTGCAGTGCAGGGAGCATTGTTGGCGTTTTATATGCAGATTGCCCTAATGCTCAATATATTAAACAACTTTTAAGACCTCTTAGAACATGGGACATTTTAGATATTAATATTTGGTATGGCCGCTATGGATTAGTGAGAGGGGGGGCTCTTAGGCGTTTTTTAAAATCCCATCTATGGTCTCGCTCCTTCGAAGAGCTTCAAATCCCTTGTTGTGTTGTGGCAACAGATGTGATTGCCGGCGAAATGGTCTGCCTTAATTCGGGGCCCATTATTCCTGCTGTCCACGCCTCTTCAGCAGTTCCCTTTGTTTTTTCACCCGTTTATCTTCATCAACGTTGGTTGGTAGATGGAGGGGTTTCTGATCCCGTTCCTGTCAGGTGTGCAAAAAAGGCTGGTGCTGCGGTGATCGTTGCCGTAGACCTGAGTGGATTATTACCTAAGACATGCCCAACAAATTTATTTGGAGTTGCCACACGATCAGCAGAAATTAAATTTCTTCTGCAAAGCGAAAGCTGCCTTCATGGAGCCGATGTGATCATTAAGCCGGAATTAGGGGATATGGGTCTTTTTGATGATCGCAATCCGCAAAATGTATATGAAGCTGGAAGTAAAGCTGCTAAGGAGGCGATTCCTCAAATTATAGAAATTTTGTCACAAAAAGGGATTACTTTCTGCAAAACTTTAGAATAAAATTTGTTTATTAATAATTAATTTTTATTTAAAATTGCTTTTTATGATTTAAAAAATCAATTTCTTTATTCATTTTTTTGTTTGAAGTTTTGGAGATCAGATGGAGTGTTCAGATAGACAATTTATTCAACCCAATCGTTTCATTTTTCGTGATCTTCCATCCCCATCCTCTCCTGTTCCTATTGCTGAGTTAGTGGATGATGTTCAATCCGATAAATGCGTTAAGGTTGATCGTTGTTCCTCTGTGATTCAATTAAATGACTTAGGACCTCTCTTCATGTTTGTTTCTCCTTTGAGCGTGCGTGAAAGTGCTCGAGGATCGACCATTGCAAACAGGTTTATATTAGACAATATGGACTTGTTTGCAATGGTCGATCCTCGAGACTTTGAAGCAGCCCAAAGGGCCAACAAACATGAACAGGGGGGCTTAAGTCAAGAGAGTGTTGATCGTTCGGGGCATATTCACCACTATGATCACCATTGTGATGCTCATGATAAATCCAAAAAAGGGCGGTCTGAAGGAAACTCTTTAGCAAAAAATATTGTGCGGGTGATTCGTCTTGTGGTTCATGCTGTTTCCTCTTTTCTTTTTGCAGATAAAAGCTCTAAAACTAAGGAAGTAGAAGAGAGAAACGTAAAAGAAGGGGACAAGGAGCCCTCCTCAACAAGAGATCGCATAACCCTTGTAGAGAGAATCACCTTCTTTGTCATTGGGTTTTTGTCAGGTATCGTATCTTCCACATGCTTCTTAGCCGCCTCGGAATCCGTTATAGTTCATGCTGGGAAAATAACGGCAGTTTTGATCGTTGTGAATCAGTCAAAAGCGATTTTAAATGAATTGCAAAGGGTGATGAATATTGGACTCGCTATTCGAGACTTTTTAAAAGAGTTTTGGATGGAGTTGCATCATACAGGTTCTTAAAAAGGTTCTAAAACAAGACATTGAATGTTTGAAAAAAGTCAAATGAATCGCTTGAAATGGATTGTCCTTTATTTTTTTTTCTTAGTGAATACCGGCTACGGTGCAGACTATCCATATACTCTTTCTATTTGCGCTATTTTTCAAAATGAAGCCCCCTACCTCAAAGAATGGCTTGAATTCCACCAAGCTCTAGGAGTTGAGCATTTTTATCTTTATAATCATCGCAGCCGCGATCATTATCGAGAAATCTTAAAGCCCTATATCGCCTCTGGAATTGTGGAGTTGATTGACAAACCCAAAGTCGCGAATCGAATCAAACTCTTTAATCGTTTACAGTGTAAGTGCTACAATGAGTGCTTAGCGCGCTCCCGGTCTATCAGTAAATGGGTTGCTTTTATAGACATTGATGAATATCTCTTTCCGGTCAAAGAGCAATCGTTGCAAAATGTGCTAAAGGATTATGAAAAATATGGGGGGGTCTACGCAAATTGGAGAATATTTGGAACGTCGTGTCTCAAAAAAATTCCCAAACATCAGGTGTTGATTGAGGCATTGACATCGTGTACTCCTCATACGTTTTCGGCTAACCACTACATCAAAAGCATTGTCAGGCCCGAATATGCTCTGCATTTTCCAAATCCGCATCACCCGGTCTATCGAACCGGATATTTTCAAGTCAATACCGATAATATCCCTTTTGATGGACCGTTTCAAAGTTCATTCATCCAATCAAATCGATTGCGCATTAATCACTACTGGACAAGGGATGAAGATTTTTTCTATCGCATTAAGATTCCTAGGCAGAAGAGGTGGGGAGAAAAACCAAATCCACAGCACATCCTTTTAAAGGTGAATCAAGAAAAAGATGACGCAATTTTACGATTTGTTCCTGGATTAAAGGAAAGGTTAAGATAGTCGATTCAGCCTTTCAAACCAAACATTATATCTGCTCTCCCACAGGCTCTGGAGTTGTTGAGATGGATCTGTTGAATCGGGTCATGCTTAATTTCACCCCGCCTAATATTGTCAAAATACCGGTCAGTTCAATCCATGAGGGGAAGCGTTGCTCGACAAGATAAACAAAGATTAAACCAAAAATTGTTTCAAAAATCGTTAATTGACCTGCTAAAGAAATCGGCAGCGCCTGACTTCCACAATTCCATAGATAGGAGCCTAACCACGAGCAAACAAGGCCAAGAATAAGTCCACCTAGAATGAAGGAGGAAATATTAGAATCCCATTCAGGGTATTTGAACCGATCATGCATCGGAATAATCAACATCAGGGTTGCACAGATTAAGATGACCCAAGCAAATGTTCCCACTCCTATCATCGTTGACCAATCGCTTGGAGAGACGTGAGGATTTTTTTTAAGAAATTCCGCGTTAGCGATGACATACCAGTTCCAAATAATCAAAGAGAAAAGGCCACACAGTAAACCAAATCCATATTTCCAAGAAGTCTCTGTTTCGGGTGAACTGAAGGCAGAAAAATTGACGCAAATTAAGCCACAGGCAATTAAAACACTTGGGAGAATTAATACTCTATTAGAGCACACTTTGTGATGCCAGTTACCATAGAATGTCAAGGTAATCGGACTGATTCCAACAAGCAAAACGATGACCGAAGCGCCTGAATAAAATAGGCCTGTGACTAATGAAAAGTAATAAATGACGTTGACAACAAGAGCATACAAAAACGCTTTTTTCCAGATACTTAAAGGAAATGTCCCCCACTTATGCAATCCTTTGAATAAGATGAAAAAGCAAGAGGCGATTCCAAAGAAAAAATAACGGCCTAAAGCGATTTCTAATGAGTTATAACCGGTCATTAAACCGGGGATCACGAAGATAAAGCCCCAGAAAAAACAAGCGCTAAGGACGAGTAAAATGCCTTTTAGCATAAAAAAATAGATCCCTGCGGATTTGATTAAAGGAACGCATTTATGACAAAAAGTTTAAGGAAAAATGACAATTCCTTCAAGCAAATAGAAGCATTCCTTGGGCCGGTATGTTGTTGCATCTGGCGCGTTAGAACCTGTTCAGACTCTTTGATCACGTTTTTAGGAGATGATTGAAGCTTCAGGAACCTCTTTATGAGCAAATGCTAAAGATAAAAGCTTGGAAATCCCTTTTTCTTCCATTGAAACCCCAAAAATGGTATCTCCGATGGCCATTGTTCGCTTATTGTGGGTAATGATAAGGAATTGGCAGCGATCAACAAAGTGTTTGACGACATTGACAAATCGTTCCACATTTGTGTCGTCTAGTGGTGCGTCAATTTCATCTAGAATACAAAAAGGCGCCGGTTTCACTTCAAAAATTGCAAAAAGCAAGGCGACGGCCGTTAAGCATTTTTCTCCACCAGATAAAAGGGTGATCGAGCGCATCTGTTTGCCGGGAGGTTTAGCTGTGATTTCGATTCCCGCTTCTAAGATGTCTTCAGAATCTGTGAATTGAAGATCTGCTTCTCCTCCCTCAAACAAGATCTGGAAGTTTTTCTGAAAATTCGTCCGGATTGCCTCAAAAGTGTCTTTAAAGAGTTGATGGCTTTGTCCATCCAATTGCTCAATCATTGTCAGGAGTTCTTTTTTTGAAAGCTCCATATCATCTATTTGCTCTTTGAGGAAATGATAACGCAGTTGATGTTTTTCTAAATCCTCAATAGCGCTTAAATTTACATCGCCACTCTCTTGAATGGCTTGACGCAAGCTTTTGATTTGCCTTTCGGTCTGGTCCAATGAGCCATTGAATGGAAGGGGACATTGAAGGGCATCTTCTATTGTGAGATGATAACGCTCCCTCAGTTCCTGGGTGACAGCTTCAGAAATGGCTTGCTGATGAGCGAGCTGGACATTAAGCTGAGCTAATTCGTATTCAATTTTTTTTAATTCTTCTTGGAGCAAAGTCAGGCGAATCTTGGCTTCTTCACTTTCTTTTAGAACATTCGCCCCCTGTTTCTCTAAATCAGCGTATTGACCCGAGGCTTCTTTCACCTCATTTTCAATGATCTCTATCTTTTGCTCCACTCTTTTTTTGTCTTGTAAAAATTGAGCCTGCAAATCGCTTAGCTCGTCTAATTCATCTTCGATCCGGACCACTGTTTTATCGTGGTCGAGCTCCTTAGCTTCTAATAGATTCTGCTGGTGGACCATCTGCTGTCTGCTTTCAGCTAATTGCTGATACATAGCCCCTTTTTCTTTTTGGTCGCTCTCTTGAATGTTTAAGGCCTGTTCTTGTGTGATCAATTCTTGCCTGAGCATCTCGTGTTCTTGCTCCAATTCGATGACCTGATGGTTAACCTTTTCACATTGTTGATCTAATCGATCAAAAGCTTGCGTGTGATCTGCTACCCTCTGTTTGAGGGTGATGAGATCTTGTTGGCAGCGCGTTTGATCCGATCGATTTTTTTCTTGATCATGCAATGCCTTTTGAAGATTAAAATTCACTTCAACAAGCTTCATTTCGTCTCTTCTTAAAATTTTATCCCGTTCGCTTCGTTCTAGCTGCAGGTGGGAGCGACGATGCTGCAAATGATGAAAAGCCTGTTCTAATGTTTCTAAAAGATTTTCTTTGATGGAAATTTGTGTTTCTAAGGAGGTTAATTCAGATTCCCGGATAAACACTTGATTTTCGCTTGGCTTAATTTTGAATAACACTGCGCGGTGATCAAAGAATATTCCTTGCACATTCCATTCCTCTTCACACCCACCTCTAATCCAAGAATCTAACATGTTTTCATGTAAAGAGGAAACAGCGATGACCTCCAAAAAATGCTTTGAAACAGGATTGGAGGTTACACTTTTAATTAAAGCATGTTGAGTTGTCAATCGCTCGCGTCTGATTTTGCCTATCCATTCCATACAAAGGAGTGAGTAGTCTTGTAAATTTTCTTGTTCAGCAAAAGCTAAAACATTTTTGGCATCTTTATCTGTTTCGACGACCAGTGTGTGTGAATAGGTTCTTAAGACAACAGCCAAGGGGGCGGCTTCTTCTCCTTTAGGATCGAAAAACTCATAAAAAGGACGTAATTTTTGGTAAAATGAACGTGCGGGGTTTTGAGATTCTAGAAGTAATGTTTTGCTGCCCGAAGAAAAACCTTCTAATTCTTCGCGCATTTTTAACAGCACTTTGCGACGTGCTTTCATTTCAATGACTGTTCGCCCTATCATCTGCATGTCTTGTTGTTTTTTTTCTAATTCAAACGCGGCGATTTTCAAATCTTCTTCGAATTGTTCTAAGCGGTCTCTATGGCTGTCGACAAGGCCTGATAGTTGATGCAATTGGTCTGTTTTTTCTTTTGCCGTTTGATCTAAATGAAGGAAATCGCTTCCCAATTTTTCTATCTGCGCCTCTAAAAGTTGCTGATGACGGTTTAAATTGTCTAATCTCACTTCTGTTTGTTTAAGCTCGCTTTGCAGCGAGTGATTTTGGTGTAAATGGTTGAGATGATCTTGTTGTTTTGCAAAGACGTCTTGACGAAGGCGCCTGACCTCTTTTTCTTGCAATTTGACACGGTCTTGCTGCTCAATCCATTCTGATTGAGCTTCGCTCCAGTCGGTTTCAAGGGCTTCTCGTTTTCGGTTGATCTCTTTGAGAGTCTTCTGTCTGATTTGACGTGCTAAAGAGAGATCTTCTAACGTTTGCTTGAGTTTTTTTTCGCGCAATTGAGTCTCTTTTTGTCGTTGCTCAAGAGATTGATTCTCGTGTTGTAAGATGTCTTGCTGGGCGCGCAGGGTGAAAAGTTTTTCACTTTGTGTACGCAAACATTTTTCGTACAGTTGAGATCGCTCTTGTGTTTTTTGCACATCGACTCGGCTTTCAGTGAGGGATTCTAAGCATTTATTTTCCCTTTTTTTTTGCTCAAAAAATGTCGATTTGAGATCGGTTTGTTTTTTTTCAATTCCTTGCCAGCGCATGACATAACTTGCTTTTTCCAGTGAGTCAAGCATCCCTTTTTGCTCTTTGTATAGGCGTGCCTTTTTTGCTTGATTGTCTAAAGTCTGAATCTGTTTTTGAACTTCTAAATGGATATCACGCACACGGCAAAGATTCAGATCGGCTTGCTCTAATTTTTTTAACGCCTCTTTTTTTCTTTGAAGAAATCGCAAAATTCCTGCAGCTTCTTCAAAAATATGACGGCGCTCTTGGGGGGTCTCACTAATGATTTGATCTAATTTTCCTTGCTCAAAAATAGAAAAAGCGTTTTTGCCAATTCCGGAGCCTAAAAACAGGGTTTGAAGATCTTTTAAACGAACGGCATTTCCATTTAAAAGATAGTCCGAATCGCCCGAACGGTGCAATCTGCGCGTGATGGTGATTTCTTCATAATCAATCGAAAGGGCATCTTGGATATCGGTCAGGGTGAGGGAGACTTCTGCAAAGTTGAGCGGCTTTCGGCTTGTTGTTCCTGCAAATATGACATCGGGCATTTTGTTTCCCCGCATCGATTTTGCTGATTGCTCTCCTAAGACCCAGCGGAAGGCATCTGAAATATTAGACTTTCCACAACCATTAGGACCCACAATACAGGTAATTCCTGCATCAAAATGTAAAACGGTTTTTTCAGCGAACGATTTAAAACCTAAAAGTGAAATTTTTTTTAAACGCACAACTCTACCTCCCTTAAACTCAAACAATCGAAAGTAGCATACAATAAACGGGATCAGTCGACAACACAATAGCATTAAAATGTGATGTGGAGAAAAATGAGACACCTATAAATGTCTTTATTTTAAGACATTCTTTTTTTATAATTGCGATCTCGTTAATTTCAGAGTCTCTGTGAAAAACATAGGCGACATGTTCTTGTCTTGTGAAAAATGTAATTAAAGGAAATTCTATGTTAGATATCCGTCTTATTCGTAAGGATCGCGCTGCGATTGAAGCAAAATTGAAGACAAAAGATCCCCACATCGATTTATCACAGATCTGTCATCTTGATCATAAAATCCGTGAAGATAAAACACGTGTTGAGAATCTCAAGGCTAGACGCAATGAGTATTCCCAGAAAATTGGAGAGTTAAAAAGGTCTGGTCAAGAAACGGGCGATCTTCTCGCTCAAGTTGCACAATTTAGTGAAGAGATTCATGATCTTGACGATGGTCTTAAGACATTAGAAGAAGAATTTAACCAAGAAATGGCAAGACTTCCTAATTTTCCCATGGATGAGATCAAAGTCTCGCAAGATCCAAAAGAAAATGTGATGATTAAAGAGGTGGGGCATAAGCCTTCTTTCTCATTTGCTTTTAAAAATCACGTTGAATTAAACGAAAGACTCCATCTTTTTGATTTTAAGAGAGGGGCTAAAATTTCTGGAACAGGTTGGCCTGTCTATCGCGCAATGGGAGCCCGCCTTGAATGGGCTTTGCTTCAATACATGATTGATATTCATGTGAAAAATGGATTTACTCAAATCATTCCTCCTCTTCTTGTTCGTCCTGAAACAATGTTTGGTTCAGGCCAGCTTCCTAAATTCGATAGTCAATTATTTAAAATTCATGATCCCGACTATCACTTGTATTTGATTCCAACGGCAGAAGTCTCCATTAATGGCCTTCATTTAGATGAAATGATCCCGAATGAAGATTTGACGTTGAAATACGTCTCTTATACTCCCTGTTTTCGCAGAGAAGCAGGCGCTGCGGGTTCTCAGGAAAGGGGGTTAATTCGGATGCATCAATTCAATAAAGTCGAGATGTTTTGTTTTGCGAAACCAGAGGATAGCGCTAGTGTTTTTGATGAAATGATGGCCAGTGCCGAGGAAATTCTTCAAGGCTTAGGGCTCCATTACCGAAATATGCTCTTGGTGACAGGAGATATGTCGTTTGCAGCAGCTAAAACAGTCGATATCGAAGTATGGCTTCCGGGTCAAGATCGTTATTATGAGGTCTCTTCAGTTTCAAATTGTACAGATTATCAAGCCCGTCGATCAAATATCCGGTTTAGAAAACAGGATGGTAAAATGGACTTTGTCCATACATTGAATGGTTCGGGCCTTGCCACATCGCGTCTTATGGTTGCGTTGCTTGAAAATTATCAACAATCAGATGGCTCAGTTGTCTTACCAGCTGTTTTACAGAAATATTTAGGAGGAGTCACTCATCTTATTCCGCATGAGTTTCAAGGCTGAAAAATAGGAAGGGAAGTACACTCATTTTTTGTTGAGCCAGATGAGTGATACCCTCTAGATTTTTAAATATTAAAAAAAAACTTGTGCAATTTACTTTCCAAGGTTTATAGATTGGCTATACACCAATTTCTTCGAGTCGAATCTCGGTGTGGATCTTGATGTTGAAGTTGTGTGTTCAATCTTTTTAATGAGGAGAGTCCTATGATGAGAAAGTTTTTTGCCTTGCTATTGATGACTGGATTTACGCTGCAAGGCAGCTTATTGATGTCTGAAGTAAATGATCCAATTGTTGCCCACGAAAGGTGCGTTGGAAGAGATCATTTTTCGAGATCTGGAGTGGAAAAAAATTTGGTGGTTCGCCATTTGCTAAGAGCCGGAATATTGAGTGTTAGAGGCAATGCCTCGATAGAGGGAAGATTAGACGTAGATGGGATTGTGAGCGCTCCAGCATTTGTTACGCCGGCCGGTCCTCTCACCGTCATGGGGCAAGCCTATGGAAAACTTTTTGCCTCTGCTGAGATAGGGCAACTGACCATTACTTCTGTGCAAGGCTCTGTGCCTGCCACAACAGGATGGCAGTCCTTTCCTGTTGATTCATTTTCTACATCTCTTAAAACAACTGCAGCAGATCCAACCAATGCAACGATTACTGTTTTAAGTGGTGGGACTTATCTTGTGAATGCTTTGTTAACATTAAAATACCCTGATCCAAGTGCAGATGGTCCTGATGACTTCACAAATTATTGCATTGGAGTGATGATTGACGACGTACTCCAAAATGACAGCATAGGATCGCTTCGTATTAGCCAACAAGGCGGTCACGAAAATCCAGGACTTCTTTATTCTGCGTCTCTTAGCGGTATTTATACATTATCAGCCGGCAGCAATGTTCAATTTGTGATCGGTGCTGATGGGGGCGGAACTCCTGATTATATTGAAGTGGCCTCTGCAAACGCAACTGTTGTACAAATTGGGAATTAATCCTAAGCTTTTTTTTGTTAAAAATTGATCTTAAGCACCAAGAGGGCTATTTAGGCTGAGCAAGGCCTGAAGGATTGAAAGCTTGCAAAAAAAGAAATCTCAACAGAGATATTGACCTTTTTGCAAGATTTGACCCCAAGATTTTGCTCAGCCCAAATAGTCCTCTTGGTACTTAAGTCGAGTCATTTAGAATTGCCTTAGCGCTGTTGCATCAATACCCTCACAGGCGTTTTCCAGCATCTATGGATAAAATCTTGACCGTAGAGGGATCGGCCGAAAACGCAGCCTTTAAAATTGATTGACGATCCTCTTGATACCATCTTTGAGTAACATCACGTTAAAGTGGATCAACAGCCCCAGTTTAAAAGCTGAGATTTTAAGCTAAGATGGAAGCTGTGCATCATGAATCGCAGCGATGTTCTTCATCGCTTTTATCTCCACAATCAGATGATCATTAGACTTTTTCGGAAATTTGGTTTGCTTGAAAAAATTGCCCTTTTTGAGCAGATTGTTTTGAAAATTTTGAGAGCGTATGCCTACATACGGTCGAAAAATTTTACAAAAAAGATGCCAAAAATGGCGGTTTTAGCAAGTCAATGAAGTTTCCGAAGAAGTCTATTAACTATTAGCTCCAGGCGATATCCACAATCAAGAGGATTTTCTTTATCGTAAAAAGGCAATAGACTTCTTTCGAAACTGGCATTTTGATGAGATTTGAGTTAAAAAAGATGCTTCCATGGAGGCATCATGAAATACAATCAAATAGAAGATTTACCAGATGAGCAGTTTCGACGATTGACGGGAATTAAACGAAAAACGTTCGAAAAAATGCTTGAAATACTAAAGAAAGATGATGAGAGCAAAAAGATCAAGGGAGGGCGTAAGAATAAGTTATCTTTAGAAAATCAGCTTTTGATGGCTCTTGAGTATATTAGAGAGTACCGAACTTATTTTCATATCTCTAAAAGCTATGGTGTTAGCGAAAGTACCGCATACAAGACTGTACGTTGGGTTGAAGACACTTTAATTAAGCATCCAGATTTTGCACTTCCAGGACGTAAAGCTCTTTTAAAGAGCGACATGGAATATGAAGTTGTGCTTGTAGATGCTTCTGAGAGTCCAATAGAAAGACCAAAAAAAAAGGGTACGAAATAAAAAACAGATAAGGAATAGAAACAATAAACAGAAACGGTTTTATTCTGGGAAAAAGAAAAGACACACAATTAAGAGTCAAGTGGTTGTAGATAAGAAATCGAAAAAAGTAATCTGCACATCATTTAGCAATGGTAAGAAGCATGATTTTCGTCTTTTCAAAGAGAGCAAGGTTCGTTGGACAAAAGAGCGGAGTGGAATAACGGATAGCGGATATACTGGCATAAAAAAATTACAGAGCAATACAAAGCTGCCTAAGAAATCGAGTAAGAAGAAGCCCTTAACAGCGGAAGAAAAAGAACAAAATCGACAAATTTCCTCTGAGAGAGTTGTGAACGAAAATGTGATAGGCAGTCTAAAAAGATTTAAAATTATTAGTGATAGATACAGGAATCGCAGAAAACGATTCGGATTACGCTTTAACCTTATTGCAGCTATTCATAACTATGAGCTGTTTTGAGTTTCGAAAGAAGTCTAATTCCATCCATCTTTAACTCAAACGCCAAACATCCTTCATAGGCAGATTCTAACAAACCAGTTCCGAAAACCCAAGGAATGGACCTCAATCACGGCACCAATCATGATGCCTGTCAGCGTATTTAGCTTCTCTTCTCTTTCGTTTGTTTTCTTTGCGGTAAATTTTTCTTCCATTCCATCGAAGCGCTTCCGTTGTATAAAATATGTGTGGATGAAAAATTCAAATGTTATGATCTTGGTTGCGATGTCAGGTGGAAATTATCCATAGATCGTCATCAAAAGAAGTAGAATCTGTTTTTGTTATAACGTCACTTTGCATAGGGAAAGCAGCGTAAATCCCAAGAAAATACCTGTTCATAGCATATCTTAAAAGACACATGATTCGATCAAAGATTTTAATTGGGGACAATGAAGCGATTTGGATTAAAGCGAAAGCTCTTCGCGCTTGAAAGGTTGCAAATGGTATAAGTGGAGTTTTAAGGACTCTCTTAAATCGGCTTTTCGACAGCAATCATCTACATCACATTGATGTGCCATTTCTATCAAGTCACTTTTCTTTTTTAGTTTGCTGAAAACTTCTCCTTTTTTCCTTATTTCAAGCCTATTGAGACGCGTTCTTTAACCAATTGTGATTGAGGTGGCTAAAGCAATAAAAATTTCTAGGAAAAAAACCTTTGACAGATAATTAAAAAATGAATGATAGTGACAACGAATTACGCAGAGTTTTGTTTACAGGTATTGCAGTGACAGTATTGTTGCGAGCTTTTGCGTTGGTTGCTTAGGCAGTTCTGCTTAAAACAAAAGAAATGGCGAAGCAACAAGTGATCAATCTAAATATGATTATTTAGGTTCATCAAAAACTGTCGCTTGAACAAAGAGCGTTCTGGCAACAAAGCCAAAAATGGAAGAATTTAAGGTAAACTTTAACGTTAACAAGGAAACAATATGCGAAAGTGGATAACCTTACTAATGACGTTATTGGTAGGATGCGGATCCTATGCCAATGCAAACGTAGGCCAAGTTTCTTTTGAAGCCGGCTACCGTCGTGATACAATTGACTGGAAAACTCGCTTCCCTAAAGATGACCCAATTTTAAAATCGACAACTAAATTTAAAGACCTCGATATTTTCCAAATTGGTGTTCATGGAAGATCAACACTTGGTTGCAATTTTTATGTTCGTGGAGATGCTTATTGGGGTTGGATTTTAGATGGTGATTTCCGTCATAGCGGAGAACTCAGCTTAGATCCAAATCGAGGTGGAAGATTTGATCCAACAGATTTTCGTGTTGGCGTGTCTGATGAATTCCGTAGCACACTTGATGAACAGTACGTGTTCGGTGTTGGTGCTGCTATTGGATATCCATTCTTCTTTTGCGATTGCACATTAGTATTAGCTCCAGTAATCGGTTACTCTGTTGATGAACAAAACGTTCAAGTTGACAACAGAAGCCTAAATTTTGCTGGTTTTGATGGCGAATATTGTGATGTTGGTGCTGGTTTTGGTGGATGCTGCAAAAACACATTCATTTCTCGCTGGTATGGTCCATTTGTAGGAGTTGATTTCGATTGGCGTCCATATAGCTCCTGCTTCAATTTATGGGCAGAGCTAGAGTACCACTGGGGTAATTTCCGTGGTAAAACAAGCCGTCTCGAGAGCGATTACACAATCTTCTCTTTTGATCGCCGCAACCGTCATTCAGACAATGCGTCTGCATGGGTGTTCACTGCTGGTTTTGACTATGATCTTTGCAACAGCTGGACAGTTGGTGTTTCTGTGAAATTCCAAGACTGGTCTGCTGACAGAAAGCACAAGACTTGCATCCGTGGTTCTGAGATTGAATACTTCGGTGAATTCTGTGATCATAAGTACAAAGAAAACAATGACTGGCGCTCTTACGCAGTTAACTTGACTTTAGGACGTGATTTCTAATCAGGTTCTTTAGTTGAGTCTATGGTCGCCTAGGGCACCCTTTAAGGGTCTGCTCTAGGCGATTTTTTTTTCTTGTTTCCCGTCACCTAAATCTAGAAAAAATAGAACATTGACTCTCTCTCTATCTCGATTGAAAATCCCTTCCTTTCTAGTGAGATAGTCATTCAAGGTGAATCCTGGAATTTGGGCAACGCGAAAGCTTCCGCGCTTAAGAGATCGTAAGTCGTTTAATCATGATTTATTGACCCACTTACCATCTCTTCACGCCGAGGCTTTGGCGCACCCAAATGTCCAGGATTCAGCTTGAATGAGTCTATTCTCCGGTATTGACATGTTGAATCGCTTTGTTCATCCATTTTCTGTTAACAGAAAGTTTTTGATGGCACATATCGAGTAGAGAGCTGTTATCATTTTTAGGAATTTTGTAACGAGGCATTATGGCACGTGTGTGTATGATGAAGGATCTTATCGATTTTCTTGATGCTTCGCCAACGGCTTGGCATGTTGTAGCAAACGTTTCTCAGTCCTTGCGTGAAGCTGGGTTTGTCGAATTGTCAGAGGGGAATTCCTGGCACATTCGCCCTGAACAACGCTATTTTGTCACGCGCAATGGTTCATCTCTTTGTGCTTTTATTACCCCTCGCTCTTTGCCAAAAAGCGTGAGGCTTTTCGCTTCCCATACTGATAGTCCAAGTTTTAAATTGAAGCCTCATTCAGAAATTCGTAAACATCATATGATCATCCTTGGAGTTGAAATCTACGGATCTCCTTTGTTGAATTCTTGGTTGAATCGTGATTTAGGGATTGCTGGTCGGGTCGTCTATTTTGATGGCAAAGGAAAAATAAAAGAGAGCCTTGTGCGGCTTGATCGATATCCTTTGGTCATTCCACAGCTGGCGATTCACTTAGATCGAGAAGTGAACGAAAAAGGATGCATTCTCAATAAGCAAGACCATTTGCATGTATTAGTTGGTCTAGAAAGTTCATTTAAAAAGAACTCCTCTCTATTGGAAGATCTTTTGGGTGACATGATCGATTTAAAAGAGATCATTTCACATGATCTCTTTCTTTATCCGTTGGAAAAAACGCGACTTGTTGGGTTGGATGACGCATTCGTAGCCGGTTATCGAATCGATAGTTTATCTAGTGTTCATGCTGCTTTGCATGCCCTTTTGAATGCGCCGGACCCATTAGATCATGATATTAAGATGACAATTTTTTGGGACAATGAAGAAGTTGGTTCTCATACAGCTCAAGGGGCGGATTCTCCCTTTTTTAATCAGATTGCAGAGCGTATTATTAACGGATATCAAGGAAATCGTGAAGATTATTTTTGTTTAGTCAATCGATCAACTTGCCTCTCAATTGATTTAGCTCATGCTCTTCATCCTAATTATGTTGATCGACACGATCCTTATCATCAACCCATTTTGGGTAAAGGTGTTGTGCTCAAGAACAACGCCCAGCAACGCTATGCAACATCAGCTCGCTCTGTATTGCCCGTTAAATGGATGGCTGGAATTAAGCAACTGCCTCTACAGCAATTTGTTGGGCGCAATGATATTCCTTGCGGATCAACGATCGGACCTTTACAAGCCTCCCTTTCAGGGATGCCTACAGTAGATATTGGGTGCGGCCAGCTTTCAATGCATTCATGCCGAGAACTGATGGCTTGTCAAGACCACATTGAGATGTGCCATTTATTAACTGGGCTATTTGAAGTCTCTGAATGGCCGCAATTAGGTGAAAAGTAACAGAGGGTCTTTTAGATCGCCTTTTAGAACCTGTTCACCATCTTTGATCCGATGAGTTTCTGTTTGCTCATTTCGTTGATAACGGCAAACAGAACCATTGGATGAGGGTTTGACAAGGTTTTTTTTACCCTATTTCATCTTCATTATCGAATTGGTAGTCATGATCATCGTCTTCATATTTATTTCCCTGTTCGCTTGCCTGCTTTTCTAATTCTTTATGTTTGTGGTCGGCATGTTTGTGTGGGAGTTTTTGAACTTCTTGAGAAAGAGGCCGCTCTTTTTTTTCTTTTCCTTTTAGGAACATTCGGATCGGTACCCCGGTAAATTGATAGACCTCTCGAAACTGATTGTACAGATATTTTTTATAGCTCTCAATCATCAGATTCGGATAATTCACAAATAGAACGAATTTGGGCGGTTGAATATCAACTTGGGCCATATAATAAATGCGTAGCCTCTTTCCCATAATCATAGGAGGGTGATTTCTTTGTAAAGCCGATACGATAAATTTATTGAGTTGATGGGTGGTGATACGCTCCAGTGAATGTTGGTGAACCTCGTCAATTAGGGGAAATATTTTTTCGATATTGCGTCCTGTGATGGCAGAAGTAAAGATTTTAGGGCAATGCTTAAGAAAAGGGACCTCTTCTTCAACAGTTGTCAGAACATGCTCCATCCGAAAGCCTTTGACCAAATCCCATTTATTAAATAAAATGATGCATCCTTTTCCGGCTTCTTCAATGCGGTTGGCTATTTTTTTGTCTTGTGCTGTCATTCCTTCTTGAACATCGAGCATTAAGATGCATAAATCAGCTCGCTCAATGGCTCGTTCTGTTCGAATCGCTGCAAACTTATCGACAACTTCGTGTTCGGATCCTTTGCGTCTTATCCCTGCTGTATCGATAAAGGTGTAGAGTTTGTCTTGATGGGTCAATGTGATATCGACACTGTCTCGTGTTGTGCCGGGGATTGGGCTGACAATGCAGCGCTGTTCATCCAACACATAATTAACCAGAGATGATTTTCCAACATTTGGCCTTCCGACGATCGCAACTTTGATCGCATCGGGATGCTCTTGCATTTCTTCTTGTATTGGGGGAATATCATTCAAAGCAGCTTCCAATAACTCTGCAATTTGCCACCCTTGTGCGGCGGAAACGGCAATGATACGAGAAATTCCAAGGCAGTGAAATTGATGCATCAAAGGAGTTTGACTCAAGTTATCAATTTTATTCACTGCTAGACAGACCGGTTTTTTGGTCTTTAACAGAATGGTTGACACTTCTTTGTCTAGATCAGTCACTCCAATATGGGCATCAACGACCTGAATGATTGTATCTGCTTCCTCGATAGCAATTTCAGCCTGGCGCTTAATTTCTTCATTAAAAGCGACTTTAGAGCGGGGATTAATCCCTCCGGTGTCAATGACTTCAAAATGGAAACCAAAAAGATCGCTTTCTGCATAAAGTCGATCACGTGTGATTCCTTCTGCTTCGTCAACGATGGCAATTTTCTCTTTGCAAATGCGATTAAATAAAGCAGATTTCCCCACATTGGGTCTGCCTACGATGGCTAATTTAGGGAGATGGGTCATATGTCCTACTTGACGATTATAATTGAGAACCCATCTTCATGCAGACAGATTCTTAGAGCCTAGATTTTAAATTAAACGCGATTAAAAACAAACTTTTTTAGATTACTGTGTAAGAATAATTCCAAAAGTTTTATAATAGTTGCTGACTCGTTTAAGTCTACACTTCTTCTAATTGAATCCTCGAGCTTTGATTGCGTCAAAGCGGGCTCATCCTGAAACAGCATTTTTGTTACCTAAGGTGTTGAAGAGTCTCTAAACAGCTTCTAAAAATTTCTTTTCATCTGTTTATTCTTTGCGGGAAATTAACTAATATTTAAGTTTATTATGGCATATATTTATACTTCTCAAGATGATATTTCTTTAACCTACTTCAAGAAAGATTTTGAGCGTTATTCTTGGAGTTCTTTGCGCTCAGACATGATGGCAGGGCTTGCCGTTTCAATGTTGACTCTTCCTCAATCATTGGCTTTTGCCTTAGTTGCGGGATTGCCTGTTTCAACCGGCCTCTATGCCGCCATTTTTTCTTCAATTATTGTCGCCCTTTTCGGCTCTTCGAGGCATCTGATTGTCGGGCCAAGCAATGCGATTGCGATTTTAATTCAAGGAGGTATCTCCACTGTTTTATTTACCTATTATCGAGATGTGACGGGGCCTGAAAGGGAGGAGTTAGTCCTACAGATCTTAACGCAGCTTATGCTGCTGGTTGGATTGATTCAAATTCTAGCTGCATTTTTAAAGTTGGGAAGACTTACCCATTTTGTTAGTCATACTGTGACGATTGCCTATGTGTCAGGTGTTGCCTTAGCTCTTGTGATTAATCAGCTCTTTCCTTTATTGGGAATGGATGTGCCTGCAAATGTTTCTTCTCTCTACGAGCGAAGTGTGTATATTTTAACTCATTTATATGCGGCTCATTTACCGACGGCTCTGATTGGAGGAACCTGCTTTTTATTTTTGATTGTCCTTAGGCGGATTGATCGCAAGATTCCAGCAGGCGCCATTATGTTGGCAACTGTAGCCCTTCTAGCCTATTTTTTGGATTATTTTTATCATTATTTTCAATTTAATGACTATCAATTCCTAGATTGGAAGCGGGTTGAATTGTGGGTGCAAGGAATTGCAGTTGTAGGTGATACGCAAGGAAATGGATTTATTCCAAAAGTCGAGTTACCTTATTTCGATCCCGGTATTTTAAACAACTTGCTTCCCGTTGCCTTTGCTATTGCCCTTTTGAGCGTCATGGAGGCGACGGCAACCACTAAAACGATTGCGGCAAGCTCCGGTCAGCATCTGTCAACCAATCAAGAAATTTTTGGATTAGGCTTGGGCAATTTTTTTTCGGCATTTATTGGAGCGATGCCTCTTTCTGGAAGTACTTCACGTAGTTCAATTAATTATGAAAATGGAGCAAAATCTCGTTTAGCGGCTCTATTCAACTCGTTATATGTTTATTTGTTAATTGTGGCATTTGGATTCTTAATTCGACACATCCCAATTACAGCTTTTGCAGCACTCCTTATTGTTTCATCGGGAAATATCGTCAATATTAAGCAGCTTTTTTTATGTTTAAAGGCAACGCGCTCTGACGCTTTTGTGCTGGTATTAACGTTGCTCTCCTGTCTATTTTTAAGTTTAGATATTGCTTTTTATATCGGTGTTGCAATGTCTATCTCCCTTTATTTGAAAAAAGCAGCAATTCCTCAGCTTATTGAATTTAAAGTCGATGAATTCGGTGTTTTGCATGCCCTTGAAGATCATCATCAAAACGAGCCTCGTAAAATTCGTTTTATTAAAGTTGAGGGAGAATTGTTTTTTGGGGCAGCCGATATTTTTCAAAGCACTCTTAAATCGATTACAGAGGATGATACCACCACCCGTGTGATTATTTTACAGTTAAAGAATGCGCGAGACATTGATGCGACAGCTTGTTTGGCTTTACAGCATTTGCATGATTATTTAAAAAGTTCGGGGCGTCATTTGATTGCTTGTGGGATTACGCATCAGGTTTGGGATGTTTTAAGTGATTCTGGCATGATAGAGATTGTTGGGAAAAACAATCTGTTTATTTTTGATGAACGGCACCCTTATTTGTCTGTTCAAAAAGCTTTTTTAAGGGGAAATGATCTTTTGAATGCTGAATCTGCTAAAGCGTCTGATGTGCAAGCTCCAGCAAATCCCTCTTTTTCCAATCTTCAATCCGGTGATCCTAGCTCCATGCTCTCTCCCCTCAATCCTGAGGAAGAATTAAAACCTGCCACTTGAGCAATCGGATCATCGATTTAGAAGCTCCCTATACAAGTGGATCTTTCTTTTTTTTACAATCTGCTTTTGTATTTCTAATTAAATGAAAACTTAATTATTCATTAATATTTTTTTTCTAATATTAAGAACTAGGAGAGTCCCTGTCTGATCATTATGCTTGAACCTGATCAAGGAGAGAGAAGATGAGTATTCAGCCTATTCAAGATGCTAGAGAGTCTGTTAACATGCAAAACGAGTTGAATCTCATGATGTCCTCTCAGAGTTCTGGAAGAAAGAAAGCTGACTGGCAAGGCAAGAGAGTTGTTTTTCAAAATGAATCTCAAATATCCTCTTCTATTGAGGCGATTAGGAAAAATGCAATTGACGCTAAAACTCAGATTGCCGAAAAGGAGATGGATCTCAAAAACGAAAAAAGTATTGTGAATGAATTTATTGGTAAACACTCAACTGTTTTAACTAAACTCTACTTTTTTGCTCATCCGAAAAAAAAAGCCAACTATCAAGATCAATTAAAAAACAAGCAAAACGCTGTCACTATTGCTGATACTCAGCTAGAAGAGACGGTCGAACAATCTGTAGACAAACACATCAAAGAAATCAAGACCCTTTTATCTTATCTGATGGAGGACATTCACCTAGGAATGCACGAGATTAACAACCCCTCCTTTGTCGCGAGAAATAGGGGGATTAATCAGCATGTTCTTCACGATATTCAAGGTTTACTAGACGAAGTTGAATGCATGCTCCCGGAAAAATCTGAGGCACTCAAAACAAATTATCGTATTGTAAAACAAGAGATGGAAATTGCAGAAAGAGAGTTTGAAAAGATTGTCTCTAGAGAAACTTTTTTTCGTTTAAAAGAGATCATCAATGATGGAGAAATAGCTCAGGCAATATATCGAAACACCTCTTTTGAAATGATAAATAAAAAGAAAGAATTAGAACAATTAATCGATAGCCAAGTGGGGATGACATCTCCATTAGAAGAAGAGAGTCAAAAACAGGCGGTAGAAATCGAAAAATTGATCGAGGAGATAAAGGATCAAATAAAAGAACTTCAAATCAAAATGGATCGGAACGAAGCTCTGATTGTATCGAATCGTGCAGATTATCACGCTCAATTTAGTCAATTAGTCGAAGATGATAAGCAAGAGCTCAGAAAATTCTTAGATAAAAAGAATAAAATCCTTGAGTCTGCTCAGACAAAAAAAGTCAAACTGATCAAGCGATGTTTTCAAGTTTTTTCTTCAAGAAAAAAAATGATTGTTGAAATGAATAGCGTGGGAACTCCTCGGCAGAGGCTTGAAAAGCAATTGGTAGAGACTCCCTTATTGATAGGAACACCAAGATCTGCGAACCAATTGCATTATGTCAAGTCTCAATTTGATACATGGATCTCTATTGGAACTAGCAGAATGACAAAAACTAGCGACGAGGATGCTAAACACCTTATTAAGCAAAATGCAGCCATAAACAATCTCTTGAAACGTTCTTTAATCAAATTTGATAAAACGCCGGACGCGATGAAAAAAACCACGTTAAAAGTGGTCTACGATGAGAAGAAAAATATTCAGGCATCTGCATTATTTAAAATAGATGAGAGCAGAGAGAATCTTGATAAGAATGGAAATCTTCAATGGAAGTCGCTGCCTTTGTATATTTCTTATATCAGCACGGCTCCTTGGAATCTTCGGATTCAAACGGATGAGAATAAGGATCCAAGAAGCGTTGAGGGAGCAGCGACTGCTTTAATTGAAGCAGCGATTTATGAAAGCATCAAGAAAGGGACAAAAGGAGCTGTGGCTTTGGAATCGGTGCCGGCGGCTCAAGATTTCTATAAGAAGCTAGGGTTCAAAGAAACAACCTGGAAACCATCAGAAGATGGATTAATCTCAATGGAGCTCTCGATTGAAGACGCTAGGGCGTTTTTAGCTTCACATCGAGCAGGCAGGGCTGTTGTCGACGACAATATCCCAACAACACGTCTCATTTGACTCTATGTTTTATCTTCAGAATCATGATTGGTTTCATCTCTTTTAGGCAAGGGACAATGATTTTTTCCAAGCAGTTGGTAAAGAACGCACCAACTCATCATCACTTCAAAAAAAACAAACAAAGAGACAATTAAAATCATCCAGCTTTGCTGCCAAATTGCATACAGAAAAAGAATCACAGCTAGGATGAGGCGTAGGAGTCGCTCGGCTGTGTTGATGTTTTTTTTGAACATATTTCGCTCCACTTTATTGCTGATGAAAACTTATCTTGATATTTAGAGCTCTCGGGGTTGAAAGCTTACAAAGGGGACAATATCTCTCTTTCGATATTGCCCCCTTTGCAAGCTTTCAAGCCGAAGGCTTTGGCTCAATCCAAATCGTACTCACGGTGCGTCAGGTGAGTTATTAAACATGATCACTCTAAAGGTAAAAAATGAACAGTAAATATAAACAGAATTTTATTCAAGCAGGTGTTTTGGCAAAACAGGTGCGCGCTTATGGAAAATCTCTGATTCAAACAGGGGCTTCTTACTTTGATGTCTTCTGGAAAATTAATCACAAGATTGTCGAGCTTGGAGCAATCCCCGCGTTTCCCCCTCAAATGGCTCTTAACCAGGTCGCTGCCCACTTTCTTCCACACCCGGGCGAAGAGATCATTTTTTCTGATCAAATCATCAAATTAGATATTGGGGTTTGCTATCATGGCGCGATAGGAGATTGTGCTGTGACGGTTGATTTATCCGGCAAATCTCAACGTTTGATTGAAGCTGCCGAAGCTGCTCTCATGAATGCGGAGAAAAGCATTAAAATAGGGCAGCGTGTGAGTGAAATTGGGGAGATTATAGAGGAGACGATTTCTTCTTATGGGTTTAAACCGATTGTCAATTTATCAGGACATGGCCTTGGAGAGTATAAAGTTCACACCTCTCCTCATATTCCAAATTACAAAGATAACTCCCGCGCAATCATTAAGCCGGGGATGACATTTGCGATTGAACCTTTTGCGACAGATGGACGAGGGGTGATTTACGAGGGAGGAGAGGCAACAATTTTTGGACTGGGTTCACCTCATCCTCTTCGGACGGAGTTATCCCGCCTTTTGATGGAAAAAATTCGGAAATTTCATTCTCTTCCCTTTTCCATTCATCATTTGATCGATTCTGAATGGCCTCTAAATCAAGTGAAAAAAGGGTTGGATGAATTAATCAAAGCTAAAGTCATTGTGGGTTATCCTCCTTTGATTGAAGAAAGGGGAGGAATGGTTGCACAGGCTGAAAATTCAGTCCTTGTGGATGAAAAAGGAAATGTGTTAATTACAACTCGATAAATATCAAGACAGCTTATTAAGAGGGAAAATGGATAAGACTCAGAATAAAGAGGGTGAATTAGCTGAGGGACCTCAACAGGGATATATTGCAGTTTTAAGCTTAGCGGGAATTCTTCTTTCTCTTCTATTTCAATATGTTTTTCCTCTCTTTTATTCTTATTATCTTTATCCCCTCTATCTTGTATTAGGAGTTGGCGGAGGGATATTGGTTGTCCAATTATTAAAAAAAGTGATCGCTCTTGATTTTGGCTCTGATTTACTCGCAGGAATTTCAATTGTGACCTCCCTCTTTCTTGGAGAGTATTTGGCCGGCTCACTTGTGGTATTCATGTTGTCTGGGGGCCAAACATTGGAGCGTTTTGCCATTCGAACTGCTTCAAAAGTCTTAGAAGTGTTGGCAAAACGAGCCCCCACAATTGCTCATCGAGCAACTCAAGGACCTATCGAGGATATTGCTGTGACTCAAATTGCAGTGGGCGATATCATCCACATTTTTCCTCATGAAATTTGTCCCGTTGATGGTGAGGTGATCGCAGGTCATAGCGTCATGGATGAATCTTATCTGACCGGAGAGCCTTTTTTGATCTCGAAAGCTCCCGGCTCAACTGTCATATCGGGTGCGATTAATCAGGAAGATTCCTTAACGGTACGAGCAACTAAATTGGCTGTTGATTCTCAGTACGCCAAAATTATGGAGGTGATGCGCGAGTCGGAGCAAAAGCGCCCCCGTATCCGACGTCTTGCAGATCAACTTGGCGCTTGGTATACCCCTTTAGCAGTCTTGATTGCCGGCATAGCATGGGGATTGAGTGCAGATCCCGTTCGTTTTTTAGCTGTTTTAGTGATTGCCACTCCCTGTCCTCTTTTGATCGCAATCCCCGTTGCGATTATCGGGTCGATTTCTTTAAGTGCACGTCAAGGCATTTTGATTAAAAATCCGGCAGTGTTAGAGCAAATCAGCCTTTGTCAAACCATGATTTTTGATAAGACCGGTACGTTGACTTACGGTTTGCCTACTTTAACGGAACAAACAATTTTCAATCGAATGGATGGCAAAGAGATTTTAAAGCTTGTTGCAAGTATGGAGCGATACTCTAAACACCCTTTAGCACATGCAATTCTTTTAAAAGCCAAAAACGACACAATTGAATTAGTGAATGTCGAGCATGTCAGCGAACCCAAAGGGGAGGGAATGCAAGGGGTTGTAGAGGGGCATGAGGTGGTGATTACCAGCCGCAAAAAGCTCAATCAAATGGATGCCGCTTCACCATCTGATCGTTTACCTCAAGGGGATGGGCTTGAGTGTGTCGTTCTTGTTGATGGTGAACTTGCGGCTCATTACCGCTTCCGCGATGCTCCAAGATTAGACAGTCAATCGTTTATTCGTCATTTGCAGCCGAACCACGGAGTTAATAAGATCATGATTATCTCGGGTGATAGGGAAGAAGAGGTTAGGTATTTAGCAAATTATGTTGGAATCTCTGACGTCTTTGCCAATCAAAGCCCGCAACAAAAAGTTGATATCGTTGTAGAGGAGACAAAAAAAGGAAAAACAGCCTATTTAGGCGATGGGATTAACGATGCACCGGCACTTGTTGCTGCCACGGTTGGCATTGCATTCGGGCGCAATAGTGATATCACAGCTGAGGCTGCCGGCGCAGTGATCATGGAAAGCTCACTAGAAAAGGTTGATGAATTCCTTCACATCAGCAAGAGGATGCGAAGAATTGCTCTACAAAGTGCAATCGGTGGAATGGCGTTATCTGCCATAGGAATGATCATCGCCGCATGTGGTTACCTCCCCCCTGTGGCAGGAGCAATTAGCCAGGAAATTATTGATGTGATTGTCATTATCAACGCGTTACGTACCATTTGGAAGCCTGCCCACTTAAGCGATATGCCAAGTGTTCATGAGGAGCGCTAAATCAGAACATCTCTTCGCATTTCGGTTTGCATTCTCTTTAAGAGTCATTTGCCATTTTTTCCCATCTATCTAGGGTGTGCGATTTTCACGAGTGCCCTATTTTTCGGGGAACATTTATGTGAAAATTTCTCCTTTTTCTTCTTCCTGGATCAATGAATCAACGTCCAAGGGAATCGAATGAGGATTGCGATAAGCATGAAGAATCAAGGCTGTCATGTGAGGAATGGCAATCGCTGCAAGGATAATATCAACAAGTGACCACACTGTTTTAACTTCAGAAATTGCCCCTAGAAAAACCATGCATGCTGTCAATCCTAAGAAATAATACTTATTTTTATTCTCTGTTAAATAATTAAAACATTGGCTTCCATTAAAACTATTGCCAAGAATTGTTCCAAAGGCAAACAAGAAAGTACTAGTCACGACAATGGCAATGCCAATCGAAGAAAAATAGATATGGAAAGAAGCTGCGACCATACTGATCCCTAGTGGTTGATTAGGATCCAGCCATGTCTCCGTCATGAGTGCCACGATCCCAGATAAAAAAGCAATACATCCTGCTGTATATGTGGAAAGCATTGCTAGCGTCCCTTGAGCAATCGGATCATCTGTTTTTGCCATCGAGTGGGGAATTGTTTGGGTTCCGACTCCTGCCTCGCATGTTTGAATCCCTTTGAATACCCCCCAGCGTAAACTTGAAATAACCCCTCCGACAACTGTGCCGCTAGCAAGAGCGTATGGGGATAAAGCTGAATGGAAGATGGTCGATAAAATGTCTCCCAATCGATCGATATTATATAAAATAATCCATAAACAAGATCCTAGATAAAGAATAAACATCATAGGGACTAGTTTAGACGATAATGAACTAATCCGTTTGATTCCTCCCAGAAGAGCTAACACAACCAGGATTGCAATCACAACTCCTGATATCACGGGAGAAATGCGATATCCTTCCAAAAGAGGGGAATTGAGAATTGCGGCTAATTGATTCGCTTGAGCGCTTGACCAGGCAGCCATTAAAATAAAACAACCAACTGCATACCATTTGGCAAAAGAGGGAGAAAGAATTGACTTGAGATATTGCATCGGCCCCCCCATGATCACCCCATTTTCCATTTTTTTTCGGTACTGGATACATAAATTCACTTCTGTATAAGTGGCAGCGCTTCCAAAAAACGCAGTCAAAAGAAATCCGACTAAAGCTCCCGGGCCCCCTAGCGAGATCGCAATCACGGGGGCAACAATCGTTGAAATTCCAACTGTTGTCGACATGGCAGTAAATAGGGCTTTATGAGGAGCTATCGTGTGATGGCACTCCTTATGGTTGCGATTAAAGAGAGACTCTCCTAACATTTTAAATAATGAGGGAATAAAGCGAATTTGAACGAAGCGAGTTCTAATTGAGATAAAAATACTGCCGGCTAAAATAAAGAGGCACACAGCGAATAGAATATAATCAGCTGTTGCGGCAATTGTAGTTTCTAAGAACATATTATCCTCTTTATTCTTAAAAGAATTTTATAAATGATTAAAAAAATCAATCATGAAGAATTGTGATTTTTGTAAAATTATATGTTAATAAAAGATTATTTTTCTACTGTTTTTTCAATTCGCGTTACGCAGCAAAAGTGCGATTTTGTGCGTAAGGAGAGTCAATAGATCGATTGAAGTGCGGCTGTGTAATAGGAGGAGGGAGTGAATCCACTTTTTTATGATAGAAGAGAAGCGGGACGATGTCTAGCGGCTAAATTTGACGACAAGCGCTTGAAGTGCCTCGAAGATCCGATTGTCTTAGCTTTGGCCCGAGGGGGAGTCGCTGTGGGATATGAGATGGCAAAAGACCTCTCTCTTCCCTTTAACGTCATCGTCCCTCGGAAAATTGGGGCTCCCACGAACCCTGAATTAGCTTTAGGGGCTATCATGGAGAGTGGGGAAGGATTTTTTGACAGCGAGATGATCCATGCGCTTGCCGTTTCGCAGACCTATATTGCAGAAGAAATTAAAAAAGAGAAAGCTTTAGCTCAACATCGTCTTGCACTCTACCGTCAGTGCGTCCCTTTGCCCCTCATTAAAAATCGCACCATTCTTCTTGTCGATGATGGGATCGCGACTGGAGCGACGATGTTGAGTGCTATAAAAGCAATGAAACAGGCTGGAGCAAAACGGGTGATTGCCCTAGCGCCGGTCTGTTCTTCTGAAGCTTATGAACGATTGCTCGAGGAAGCCAATGAAGTGATCTGTCTTTACGTCAAAGAACATTTTTCCGCAGTGGGAGCCTATTACCGGTATTTTAATCAAATCGATGATGAAGACGTTGTCAGAATGCTGACTCTTTTTAACACTAAAGAGCAATCAGAATGAAGATGAACACCCACTTGTTTGAAGAAGCTTCTATGATTTTTGGTGGATCTTCTCATCCTGTATTAACAGCTGAGATTGGACAGTATTTGGGTGCAATGGTTGGAAAGCGGGATTTGAATCGTTTTCCTGATGGGGAAATATGTGTTAAATTGCTAGAACCCGTTCAAGGTCGAGATGTTTTTCTGTTACAATCGTTGGGGCATCATCCTAATTTTCATATCATGGAAACGTTAATCATGTTGGATGCCTTTAAAAGAGCTTCAGCACGTTCTATCACTTTAATTCTTCCCTATTTTGCTTATGGTCGCCAGGACCGCATCGACACGCCCGGCGCTCCAATTACGGCAAGGTTGCTCGCCGATATGTTGAAAAATGCCGGGGCAGATCAGCTCATCACAATGGATTTGCACTCAGAGCAAATTGAGGGCTTTTTTGATATTCCTGTTTATCATTTAATCAGCAGTAAAGTCCTGATTCCTTATTGTCAATCTCTTCATTTAATGAATGGAGTGGTTGTTGCCCCTGATCAAGGAGGGATTAAGATCGCAAGTGCCTATACCAAACATTTACAGATGCCTCTTGCTCTTATTGATAAAGAGAGGAAAGATTCCTTTCGAGTTCAGATGCGTTTAGTTGCCGGAAACGTAGAGGGAAAAACGGTTTTATTGCCAGACGATGTCTGCTCAACCGCCGGCACTCTCGTGGGAGCAGCTGAAATCTGTGCTAAACATGGAGCTGAAAAAATTATCGCTTTGGTTGCCCACGGATTGTTCATCGAAGATGCATTGGAAAAAATAGAGAAAAGCCCGATTGATTTGGTGGTTGTCACCAATACTGTTGCGATGTCACCTAAAATTGCTGCTCATCCTAAAATTCGCATTGTCTCTATTGTCTCTCTTTTAGCAGAGGCGATGAAGACGTTGGGCTCTTTTTGACACGATCAAAAACGCAACATTTCAATGTCCTGCAATATAAAAACCGTCACTGTATAGGTTGGAGAATCCATGGTAACGTTTGTAAAAAAAATAAAAAATATTGGAGCGGTGAAGTTGCAAAAAATAAAACCAAGTAAAATAACTCAATCCATACTCTTTGGATGTCTTTTACAGGCAAGCGTCTTGGGGCAATTGTTTGGTTTTGACGTCATTGGTCACCAGGAGATTGAGCAGTATCTGAACCAAGTCGCGATAGCCGAAGCGCAAGAATGGAATAAGGTTGTCGACGATTTGGTTGTTCATTTTCCTCTTCTGATGCCCGATGGCTCAGTTTGCCATACACTTAATCGTTTAAAGCTGCAAATACTGGAAAGTCAAGATCTGGCTCTCATTAAGCTGTTTAATCGAGCGATCAGAAACCATGATAGCTTATCCTTAGAAAAAGCAGAACCTGTTCCCTCTTATTACAAACACTACCAACCCCCGCCGTTTTATGTCCCGTTTATTGATTTAATACTTGATGTCCAAGAGTCGGCTGTTTTAGTGACGACACATTTAAAATTAGAGCGTAATAGTGACGATCACTCTTTAATTTTAGATGGAAGAGATCACGACGTTCACTCTGTTTTTCTCAATGGTCAAAAAGTGTTAAAAGAGGATTATCGCATCACCCCTCATGAATTGATTTTACTCAATCTTCCTCAGGACGACTCTTTTACGGTGACCATTCACCACACAATCCATCCTTTTATCAATGATACATTGGAGGGCATGTATCGTTGCGGACAATGGCTCACGACACAGTGTGAGTCTGAAGGGGCTCGTCGCATATTTTTTACATTAGATCGACCCGATGTCTTGAGCCGTATGACGACAACAATTATTGCAGATCCTGATCGCTATCCTTATCGATTATCAAATGGCAATCTTGTAGAAGAAACAATGTTGGGTGATGGCCGTGCATCGATTATTTGGGATGATCCGTTTGCCAAACCGAGTTATCTATTTGCGTGTGTGTTAGGGGATTTTTCTCGATTGTCAAGTGATTTTATCACAAAAAGCAAAAACAAAGTCGAACTGGAGATTTATGTTGAGCCAGGTAAAGAATCCAGGGCGGAATATGCTCTTTTTGCTTTGCAGAAAGCGATGGAATTTGACGAAGAATTATTTGATCGAGAATATGACTTGTCGTCTTTAAAGATGGTGGGAATTCCTGATTTTAATTCTGGGGCGATGGAAAATAAAGGATTAATGATTTTTAACGATATCCGGCTCCTTGTCGATTCTCAATCAGGCACAGATAAGTCTTTTCGGGAGGTCGCTCATGTGGTGGGCCACGAATATTTTCATAATTGGTCTGGAAATCGAGTGACGATCCGTAATTGGTTTGAAATTGCCTTGAAAGAGGCTTTCACTGATTTAAGGGCAATGCTTTTTAGTGAGTGGTTATTTGGATCGGAATTTATCCGTCCAAAAGCAGTCCTTACTCTTAGGGAGCATCAATTTCCTGAAGAAACTTCAGAGAAAGGGCATCCAATTATTGTCGAATCGTATGTGGATGCTCATTCGATTTATGACAACACCACTTACACAAAAGGGAGGGAGGTGTTCCGCGCATTAAAAAACTACATTGATGTGTCAATTGCCGATGGATTTCGGGAGGTCCAGAATCTCTACTTTCATCACTATGATGGACAGGCGGTCACTTTTAAAGAGCTTCTCGCAGCCGGTGATGCTGTTTTAAAGAAATGCGGAAAAGAGTTGTCTTTGTTTGAAAGATGGTTCCACCAACCCGGTACTCCGATTGTGAAAGTGTTGATGGATTACGATCCCGTTAAAGGAGAGGCTGCATTCAGTGTTGAACAATCGTCTCCTCATCCAAGGACGGGAGAGGAACAGCTCCCTTTACAAATCCCTTTTAGTTTTGAGCTGGTAGGGCGAGATGGAAAAAGCCTCCATCCCAAGCATTCGATGATTTTAGAGGAAAAAAAGACGCAATTTAAGGTGAAAGTTGATCAAGAGCCGATCCCTGTTTTCATGCATGGATATAGTGCTCCTGTTATTTTGAAATATGACTATGCACGGGAAGAGTTGGCTTGCATCATGAAATATGTCGAAGATCCTTTTTGCCGTTGGGAAGCGGGTCAGAATTATTCGATTGAAGCATTTAAAGAGATGAAAAGAAGAATAGACAAAGATCCCTTTTTAAAAGAGAGGGGGCAAAGTGGTGAATCTGTTTTTTCTGATTTATTCCACCCCTATCTTGAAGCATTAAGCTCCGATGCTCTTTGCCCTTTGGCTAAAGGGCAGCTTCTAGAGATTCCTTCACTTCGGGCATTTTCTCAAGCAATACACGATTTTGATTTTGAAGGTTTAAGCCAATTAAGGCAATTGTTTAGCAATCAAATGGCGTTATTTTGTAAAGATGTTCTGAAGAATTTATTGCAAACTTATCCTGTTGAAGGAATGTATGCCCCTCATCCAGATCAAATGCAGATCAGAGAGCTGCGTCAAGCTGTTTTAACTCTTTTATCAGACATTGATGAGGATATTCATCAACAGATTATTCATCAATATCAAACGGCTCAAAACTTTGATGACTACGTCACAGCCTTTTGCTTATCTCTTAAAATGAAGGGGCCTTGGAGCGACTTCGTGATTGCAGATTTTCATAAGAAGTGGAAGCATGATAAAGCAATTTTTAATTTTTGGCTTTCAAGTCAAGCCTCTTTGCCAAATTGCACAATTGAAGATTTAAAACGACTACAGGAAGCAGAAGGCTATGATGCCAAGAATCCCAATCATATTCGTTCTATTTTTCGTACATTCATAGCAAATTTGAAATGCTATCATGATTCAACGGGAATGGGATACTCGCACATCACAAATAACATTTTAGAGATTGGAAAATTCAATCCACAGCTAGCCCATAATTACATTGCTGTTCCAGCCTTTTTGGATTTTGAATATTTGCCGCCAAACCAACAAGCTTTGATGGCCAAAGAATTGGAGCGTTTAAGAACCGGTGAAGCACCGGCTCAAACAAGAGAGCTTGTAGAAAGAATGCTTGAGCGCTATCATCAGGAAAAAAACGATAAGAGCCTGTTTGCAAATTGAAGAAGCCTAAAGCGGCAAAAAATTTGAACAGAGGTGTTGATATCACTGCTTTAAAACATGAGGCTTCATGCTACTTGCGATATTAGGAGCTTTAGTGATAGGGATAACGCTTGGGTTGCTTGGCTCTGGCGGCTCATTAATTACCGTGCCCGTTCTTCTCTATATCTTGAAAAGGCCCGAAAAATTAGCAATTGCTGAATCTTTGGCTATTGTCGGGACTGTCGCCTTGGCAGGGGCTATTCCTTATATCATGCGCCGGCAAGTGAAAGGGGCGAGTATTATTTTTTTTGGTTTTCCCGGGATGTTAGGGGCGTGCCTAGGTGGATGTGGGCCCTACTTTATCACTGAAGGGATCCAGTTAACTTTATTTGCTTTTTTAATCGTTGTTGTGGGACTTGTGATGTTTTTTCAACCTCCTTTTTTTAGCCAGATAAATGCTGCCGATCAACCTGTTTGGCAAATCGTTCTTGTCGGTTTTCTTGTTGGATGCTTGACAGGTTTTCTTGGGGTGGGGGGAGGTTTTTTTATTGTTCCTTCTTTGGTGATTTTTTATTCGTTATCCATGTCTTTAGCGGTCGGAACCAGTCTTGTGATCATTGCGATGAATTCGTTTACAGGTTTTTTTCAACAGATTTATTTTTTAAGCGTCCTTGAATTATCCGTCGATTGGCAAATCATTGGCGTACTCTCGTTGATCGGTGTTTTAGGAAGCTTTTCTGCAGGCTATTTCAGTCATTATATTCCTCAAATCTATGTAAGAAAGAGTTTTGGTGTTACTGTTTTTCTTTTAGGTTTTTATGTTCTGGCAAAACATTTTATTTGATAGCCTCACCTGAGGCACGAAGCGTATTGTTTGCATAAGTGGGTTTGCCTTGAAATGCAATAACTGGCGATTAACCCAAGAAACATCCAGTATAAGCCAACACTGCCAACCCAGCCCGTTTTTTGAAAAAGCCAAAGTGAAATCGCTGCTGCAGGCCCTCCCAATATTTGTGAGCCAATTGCGTAACCAAAAGAAATGACAGTATAGCGATCTGAGGCGGGGACTAACGTTTGTGACCAGGCATAGAAGGGGGCTGAAAACCAAATCCCGATGATCACAAAAATGAGCCGAATGAAGATTATGGTCAAGAGGGAAGCTCCTTCTAATAACCATAAAAGAGGTAATCCCGTCAACAATGCAAAGATTCCTGAGGCGCTCATCATCCGCTCTCTGGACAAGTGATTAGCCACAAATCCAAAAAGGGGAAGGAGGAGAAAGTCTATCCCGAGCAAGAAAGTGTTGACGTGCATCATGTGTTGTGGAGAAACCGGGGCCACTAATGGAGCAAAACTGTTCATCATGACTAAGGAAATTGTGTAGGATGCATAAGAGAACCCTGAAGCAATGGCGATGGAGATGAGTGCCCGGTAATGATTTAAACAAGTGGAAAAAACAGATGAAAACGATTTTTTCGCAGAAAGATCGACAAGGATTTTTTTGAACGCAATCTTTGTCCGAAGAAATGAAACACACGCTGCTGTAAACGAACCGAAGAAGTAGAGGTATCTCCATCCCTTTTCGGCAATATCAAAGGCATAAAGCAAAGAGATTGCCATAGAGGCGAGTAAAATACCGGCAATTGTTGAGGAGCCATAAAGACCGCTCATGATATTTTTTTTTGATTCACAGGAGTTTTCGATCAGGTAAATCGCCCCGCCCATTGTTTCTCCCGCAGCAAAAAAATTTTGCAGAATCCGACTCAAAGACAGGAGGATAGGGGCAAAAATTCCGGCTTGCTGGTAGGTGGGAAGAAATGCCATCCCACCCGTGATGATTCCCATTCCTGATAAAGATAATACTAAAGCCTCTTGAACCCCTTTACGATCGCCTATATAACCAAAGACGAGGGAGCCCAAAGGGCGTGCAATCATTCCTAACGGGATAATGCAGTAAGTTAAGATGATTGCGCTTAATGGGTCGTGATTTGGAAAAAAGAGAGGAGCTAACAGCGGAGATAAGAGGGTGAATAATGCGGCATCATAATGTTCAAAAACGTTGCCAAGGAGCATACACCATTTAGATAGTCCCCTCATGGAGGAATTCATTGTTAGAACCTCTCTTTTAAACACTCTCTCAATCAGGTTAAGGGCTAGGAGCCCGATGTGGGCTTTGGCTCAAGCCCACATCGGGCTCCTAGCCCTTAACCCGAGTCTTTAAGAGGATTGACGAAAAATTTTTATCGTTTGTAGACGATTGTTGATGCTAACACAATTAATCATTAAAAGCCACGGCAACTCTTTGATCATTCAACTCTTTATTTTTTTGTTTGTCTATTTTTTCTTTATCTAATCTTTAATTAAATTTGATATAATTTCCGAATTATATATATTTTATATCCAAAAATATCCTTTTGAAGGTTTTCATGAATCAAATCCTAAACTCTGTCACTTCCTTGTCTCAATATTTTTCTGCTGTCGGCAGTCAATCATTATTTCCGGCACTCAAATCTAAGCAGCAACAGATTGCAGTCATTTATTTGATTGCATTATCTGCAATTGGATTTTTTATTGTGATGATCTCTCATTTTAAGCGTAGGCCTCAATCTTTTTCAGCTCAATTTCCTCGAAAACCTAATCCGATTGCCTCTTCGATTCCCATAGTGAATCATAAGCCACCAATTGATAGCAATCTAGCACCGTCTCCCTCTCATACAACGATTTCTCACTCCGCTTCAGCGGCTTCTTTGCCTCAAAATCAATCATCACAGGTGAATGCTGCTCAATCCTCAATTCCTTCGATTCACCCTTCTTTTCAACGCTATAATGCCCCTTTGCCATCATCTCATATTTCTCATCCGCAAGTTCCAGGGTCTCATTCTTCTCATTTTCAAACCATCTCTTTAGATCAATTGGAAGACGAGATTGATGCTTTATTTGAGACTGTTAAGTTAGAAGAATCATGCTTGGCATCAATTGATGATCAAGAAGGGTTTGATTTACAAAATATTGCATATGACGGCAAGTTTGAGAGGAAAAACGAAATTATAGATAATATTAAGGCTTTAGAGAATAAAATTGATGCCATTTTGATTACATATCCTCAAAAAGTTAAAGAATACCTCATTCAGCAGTTTTCCGGGTTACATAAAAAAGATCATCATGCAACATATGATCATTTAGTTAAACTTTCTGGCTTAATCGATAAAAATCAACACCGTGTCACATTCGTCCATGATTGTTTTTGTGCAATGGAGTCTTTTTTAGCAACATCGGTGTTTACTTCTCAGACAGAATTATGTCTGCAAGAAACCAAAAAAACCGATTTCATTGTTTTTCACGAATTTTTGTCAATAGCCGATAAACATTTGGGGCTTATTGATCAAAAAGATCCGGCATTATGCCTTAAGCTTAAATTAAAGCTTGCTAACCTCCCTTTAAGAGATCAAGCAGGGTCTGCGGTTTCACGCCAAGATCGTTTTCCTAACATCTATGTGTCAGAGGCAGATCAAGCAGCGATTTTATCCGTTCATTTCCAGCAAGAGGAGGATCAATTAGTGTCTGAAGCAATCTCTGTGATTTCCTCTAAAAAATTGCAGACTCAAGATTTAAATAAAATAGCTAAAATGGTTTCCGATGATCGGAGCTATTTGAGCGATCAAAATAAAATAAAAATAAAGAACGAAATCGTTAAAATTTTGGGAAGACAGATTCAAGGAAGCTCTAAGAGTATTTACACGCTTTTGGATGATAAAATAAATCAACAGAAATTTCTCGGTTATTCCACCGGTTATTCCACCGGTTATTCCAATGGTTATCCACACTTTCATCAAGGATCGGGATTCGTTGTCTCTCCGGCTATTGACAAGTTGTACCGAGCATCAAAGGCAAAACAGTTTTTTTTCAAACAACGGGTGCTGCCTGAAAACTTCATCCAAGTGCCCCGTTGGTATCATACCACGCCCCGTCTGTTAAAAATTATTGAATCTGCTCAGATTAAAGTGGCTCATGAAAAAGCTTATAAAGGAGCTTGGGTTTCAACTCAGATAGAGCGTGGAGGCTATGGAGACTCGGTTTTAGTATTCAACCATCGAATTTCAAGACTTGATGATGGCAAAGTCTTTATTGGTTATGAGGCAGGGGGGGGGACGGTTTCAAACGGGGTGCGTTGGAGAGGACTCCAATGTCCGATTCCTTTGGTTGATTATACATCCTCATATGTCACTTTAATCGGAATTCCTAAATTAAAGTTAAAAACAGACAAGCAATTGATTTTAAATAAATTAAAGCTGGTTAATGCCACCCCTACCGTCATGTCGACCGATCAAGTTGACTATATGCAAAAAGAAATCATTAAAACCATTGGCAATCCGAATCTGAACGAGAGTTGGTGGGGTAAAGCTGATGTGAATTCGCTAGATAAAATCTTTTAGAGACTGTTTTTAAATTCAAGTTGCCTGTGGGGGGTGTGAAACAGCAGGTTTTACACACCCTTTCCTCCTTTTCTCCTACCAAAAAACATATTGCTTGACTAATTTAAATAATTATTTTTAAATCACCCTTTGTAAGAGGCTACCTTTAAGTTAAAATAGTCGTCTTCTCCCTAATGAACGCAAGAGAGAGAAGGCTGTTTTCGATAATTGAGGCAGTCAATTAACACGATTAAAACCTCTACTACAAAGGGAGAGAACACATGACCATATTTTCACTTAGACAATTGACACTTGGTCTTACAATGACAGTGATGGCTTGCTCCGCAGCAGCGTTTGCAGACCATGATCATAGACATGATCGCAGACATGATCGTAGACAAGAGCGCAGACATGATCGCAAACATCAGCGACGATCATCAAGCGACAGCATTTCTATAAGCAGTTCCCACAGAGATTGTTTTTCTCTCATTTTATTGAACAAACTACAGGAAGAAACATCAGATCTTTTCGGCGGATATTTTTATGCTTTAAATCAAATCATTGAAGAGTGGGGTGCTACACCTGACAAAAATCCTGACACTAACGAAGCTCTTGCAGCCTTTATTGCCGCAAATGAAGAGACAGCAAGTGCTATTGTTGATGCTATAAGTGTGATACTCCACCGCCTAGATGTTCCTCAAGCTGATATTGAGGCAATTGAAGCTTTATTTGCCGCTTACAATACAACTGCATTAGCCTATGTTTATTGTTTAAACTACGACAATGCGCCATTAGTGAGTGCAATTGCATGTTCAGAAGCGTCAACTTATGCAGCATTCGAACAAGCGGCGACTAATTTAGGGGAAGCGCTTGCAATAATCAGCTGCGATTTAAGTTTTGTCAATCGTATTGAAACGCTTGCATATCTTCAAGGACAATTAGCTCAAACTGCGCTTGGAGTTCTTGTTTATGGCTCAATTAATCCAAGTGATCCAAGTTCCGAAGGTGCGGCTGAAGTCGCTCTTGCACTTGAAATCTTACAAGAAGCGAAGTCGATTGGTGCAGATTTAATTCCTCAAATCGCCCACTGTCAATGCAAAAGACTTCATGACTAATTCATTCACCTTACGTACCGCGAGAGCTTTAGCTTGAGCCCAAATCGCACTTCCGGTGCGTAAGCTGAGTCATCAAGTCAAATAGACTCATTCAAGCTCAAAGTACGAATGAGTCTAGATTGTCTTAGAACCTCTTCACTATCTATTCACAAACAAATGTCGTTTTCGTATTTGTTTGTGAATAGATTCAAAGTCTCTTCTTTTCCAGCCTACGAGCAAGCTTTCTCTACTGAATCTTATGGCTTGATTCACTAAATATCTGTTTGAGGTTACGCCCTTGGCTTAAATTGCGCTGTGGAGGATGTTTTTCTAGATAGGCGTTAATTTCTTGAATTCTATGAGCAGGATAGGGATGGGTGAGCAACATTTCTGGAGTGTGTCCACCCGGTGTTGCTTGTTGGAGAATGTCCATGACTTGTAGCATAGCTCTTGGGTCATAGCCAGCTTCCGTCATAAGACGCAGTCCCCATTCATCTGCTTCTAATTCATCTTTGCGACTATAGCGCAGCTGAGTGACTTGATTGACCAAGCTTGCAACAGCGGCAGCTTGCTTTGCTCTACTAGGGTGGTTGGGGTCTGCGGCTCCTATTCCTGTTGCAACGATCAAAATTTTCCCCAACTGATTTTTGGCCATTTGTTCAGCAGAATGACGTTCAATGACGTGACCTGTTTCATGAGCCAAAACACCTGCAAGTTGAGCTTCTGTTTCTAATTGATTGAGAAGTCCTAGCGTGATAAAAATTTGCCCGCCAGGCAAAGCAAAAGCGTTGACTGTTTTGGGGTCAGCTAAAAGATGATATTGATAATGCCAAGGCCCTTTTTGGGCTATTGTCCTAGAGACGAGTTCTTGACCAATTTTTATTACTTCTTGCGATCGAGGATCTGATCGTGGTATTTCTCCCCCCATTTGAGAAACCATTTGATGAGTGGCCTCTAGTCCAAGTCTAATTTCTTGTGCCGGAGATAGAGTAATGTGTTGTTTAATCCCCGTTACTGGATTGGTCTCTGTCTGGGTCATGTACATAAAAAAGCCGACGGCAGCCATGATCAGGGCGATCAGGACGGGAGATCCTCTTTCTTGGCCTTCTCTATCAAATCCACTCATAAATCCTTCTCCTTTTAGTTGGCGATCATTTCTTATCCATTGTTCTAGCAAACAAATAAAATTTTAGATAGTGTTCTGTTTAGAGCGTGTGTAAAAAGTATAGCTCCTTACAGGCTAGCCGAAAGCTGCTGTGGTTCTTAACCCTAAGGCTTTGATGTAGGCTGTCAGCAGCGATATTTTTAGATGCCGTCTAAGAACCTGTTCAGAATCTTTGATCACGATGCTTTGCTGCTATCAATCGGCTATCAACTCATCGGATCAAAAATTTTGAACAGTCTCTTAGAGAGTGTCTATAAAATCCGATCGGCTGATTTGTGTGCTAAAATTGCGTGAAAATTTTTCACAATTAGGATCTCTTAAATTTATTAGGGAGCAAACCATGAAGCATTCTTTTATTTTTTTTACTTGTTTATTGAATATTGTGATGTTGCAAATGAATTCTTTGTCAGCACATGATGGTCGAAGCGAGGCAATGAAGAAAATCGAATTGAATCTTGAAAATCAATCTAGTTTGCCTCTTTCTTTCGGCGGCGGGTGCGGTTGTGGAAAAAAAGGGGGAAATCAAGGAAATAATCTACCTCCAGGTATTGTTTAGAGTTTATGTTTCACTCACGTTACGCAATCCCGGTGGGTAACGTGAGTGAAAAGTTGCAGGAACCGACATTCACATTTTGGACACCCTCTAAGATCAAAAAACTGATCCAAAAATTTGAAAAGCAAATCTTTCTTGCACGAATCACAGCAATTTGATATCCCTTAATTCATTTTGAAAAAGCGTCTCTAAAAGTTTTTAATTTTGAGAAAGGGGATTATGCGCTATTTGAAACATCTGTCTATCTTCTTCCTGAGCTTAACGGCAACTTTACTTTACGGAAACGACCAAGAAAAAGGGTGTGTTAATCCAAGTCCTAAATGTCCAGAGCCCTTTGCATGTGAAAAAGAAATGTGCTGTTCTGATGAATGTGAGTCAGAGCTTTACGACGATTATGCCTGGTATTTGACCGCTCCTGATACCGATTATGAATTTGCTAGAGAGCATCATTTATGGGGAATTTGGTTTCCTGAAGGCCCTCCAGCATTTCGTCCATTTATTGCAGACCCAAGACAAGTGACGTTTGGGGTGGGGTGGCGTTTCAATGATTGTACGCTTGGTAAAAATTTGATACCCGTCTCATTCGGTGATACATTTCCCATTTTCCGCTGGATTGATATCTGGTGTTTTCGAGGAGACTTGCAGTTAGAAATTGAAGGGGCTGTCTGGGCAATATTTGATCCTTTACATGAATCTTCTCCCTTGATTGATGCTGACTATTACGTTGGATTTCCCTTGACTTATCTATTTGGAGACTGGGCGTTCCGCTTAAGAGGTTACCATATTTCAACACACATTGGAGATGAATTTCTTTTAGATCATCCTCATTTTAATAGACGCAATCCTAGCATTGAGGCGTTCGATTTATATACTTCTTATCAATTCACAAAGGATATCCGTCTATATGGAGGTCTAGGTTGGGTTGCTTGCCAAGATGATTCTTATAGAGTGGGCCCTTTCTATGCTCAGCTTGGAGCAGAGGTTCGGGTTTATGAGTGGGGGTATCGAGATTATTGCAATCGTTTCTATGGCGTGCCGTTCCTTGCAATGGATTTTTATTACCAGTCTCATTTTAAGAATCACATCAATTCGAATTTTGCACTTGGATATGAATGGGGAAAAGTATCGGGCATTCGACGGAAGTTCCGCCTCTTTCTTGAGTACCATGATGGATATTCGATTGAAGGTCAGTTTTCAAAGCATCCGACGCGTTATTTAAGTATAAGAGGAACATACGGGTTTTAATCAACATGAGTATTGATCATCCATCAGCTATCGATAAAGATCGTCAGACAAATCCTTCTGGGCTTCCCCCTTTATCTGAGAAAGATTTTATTAGCGATCGTTGGTCGCTTGCCTCTTTACCCTTTTGGTTATGGATTGGACTGACGGCGATCGTATTTTCCTTGATTTTAGGATCCAACAACTGGTTTCAGGCCTTTATACAAAACGAGAAAAAGAACGATCCTTTTTTAGAGGTAACCAATCGTGAGTTTTCCCTTTTTCTGTGGCAGTTTTCTTCCTTTTCACGTCCTCATGCAGCAAAAAAATCGGGCTATTTGCCCGGCTTTGAAACAACCAGTCAAAATGTTTTCTTTTCAGCATCTGAAGAATTTGTGGTGGCACCTCCTGACCTTATTTTTCTCTACCACACTTGGCATAGACTGTTAGCTTCTGATTTGATTCAGCGCCCAATCTCTCCTCAGGAGTTTACTCAATTTTTAGCGCAGCTACCCGAGTGGAATCCAGAAAATTGGAAAGGAGCTCCCAAAGCATATATTCAATTAATTGATTCTAAAGAATTCTTTCAATTGAATGATTTGCAAAGTTTGCCTCAATCTACCTTGCCAATCGCTGTTAGACAAGCTTTTTTAGGTTGGAAAAACTATTACATGGAAGGAATACAAATTAATGCGCTTGAGCCGACATTTGGTCAGCTGAAAGAATTTCTCGAAAAACATCCTCATTATGCCCGCAATGATTGGCGCAATATTGCTGAGATTCATGAGCAAAAAATTGCCGGCTTGGATTATCTTGCCGGTTTTGTTCATGGAACATTCATTCCTGATGCCATTGTCCCAAAAAATCAATTGGCTCCATTTTTGAAAGTCGCTTTTTATAACGCCGAACAGGCGGCGAAAAAGCAATAGAGAGTCGAAAAAAATCGGTCAGGGTGATAGTGCAAAGCCATCTTCATAGAAAGGGCCATTTTTTCCTATTTTTAGTCTTCCTTGAAAATATTGTCGATAGACGTTCAGTCCCTGCTCTGCATTTTGGATGCAAAAAAAACAATTGCTGACCCATTCAGATCCTTTAATGGTCCCGGCTTTTAAATTGCATTGAAATCGGCCGGTGATTTTTTCTTTCCAATGTCCAACATCGCCAAAGAGTAAAACGGGTGTTGCTGCGACTGAACCGACTTTACGGCGCACTTCTTCAAGAGAATACTCAAAATCGGTTCCGATTCCACCTGTTAGGAAAATAGGGAAATCTAGATTGAACTCTGCTTGACGCTCCACTAATTTATCGAGGCGATAGGTCATTTTTGCTTCGATATAAGGATTTTGCAACTGCTCATTAATGATTGGATCGCCCTCTTTCGCTCGAAAATCTACGATATTTGCACAAGAAAGAATGTGAAGTTCTTTGGCAACTTGATTGCCGATTTCCATGGCTCCAGGTCCTCCTCCGGTCACGAGGGAGAGGGGGGTGTTTTTGTTTAGTAGAGGATGATTGACCTCGGAGCGCATCTGTAAGATTCCTTGAAATAGCGCACGAAGTTGATGTTCAAATTGACCGGCCATCAAATTGGAGCCATAAATCCCGAATACTGTTGATTTAAGAAATGTTTCAACATGATTTAAAGGGACAAAAAGTCCAGAGTCTCTTTCTGGTTTTTGGGCGTATTGCAGAATGTGTCCGCTCCCTTTATCAACCCAATAAGTGGGAATCCCGAATTTATCTAGGTCGTGCAAAAGGGCGCGATCTTCAGCTGAGAAGAAGTTGAGGTTTGAGTGGGAAGGATAAAGAAAGTAAATGCCTTTCAAGCATCGTTGGACTTGATCGCTTAGCAGCATCCGCTTCATGAGAGGAGAGGGGAAGTAGCGGCTTAAAAGAATGCCTTGGCTGGTGATCAAACCATTTTCGATGCTACTTAAGAATGGGTAAGAAGGTTGTTGTTCGATGTAGCGCTCTACCATTAAAGCTTGCCGGGTGCTATGGAAAAGTCCTGGAAATTCATGTAAACGAGGCTCTCGCACAATCCAATCATCAGGTTTGAGATCCCTTAATTGCTTCTCTTTCACGATATATATCGCTGTGTGGTTTTCCAATGGTGTAGGAGCAGTTTCAAAAGCTTGAAATAGGGGTTGGCTCTCTTCAAGGCATGTTTGTAATTGATCACGATCTGAAAAAAAAACGTACTCTCGATAGGGTTCTAATGTGTAAAATTCTAGCGGTATGTCTGTGATTTCTCGTTTGCTTTTTCCGTATATTTCATAAATATCGCCCGAAGCATATGTATCGGGTTGTAAGATTGAGGCAGTTGTGTGGTAATAACCGGGAGAAAGAAGGTCATTGGCTACTTTTGCAAAAACTGTTCGGATGTGAAGGGGAAGCGTCCGGACAAGGAGGATTTCTCCTTCCGTTATGTTCCTTGAAGCAAGGGGCCTCCATTCTTGATGAAGACGTAAAATATCCCGCATACTAATCTGTGTTACAAGTGCTTTAGCAAGAGTTGGAAGGAATCCATAAATGGAGGGTGCATACTCCACTTTGCCATTTTGTAAAGTCAAGAAGGCGATCGTCCTGCCTTCCACTTCATCTAAAATTAAATCATTGCTTCCTTGGAGCCCCCCTAAAGAGAGAAGAGGTTTTCCCCATCTATCTGAACGACCAAACATGCGGGCTATGTAGTCTGGATTGCGGACTCGCCTTCGATCATCGGCTGCAAATAACCTTCCAATATAAGAACCAACCTGAAGAAGCTTAAGCATTTCAGTTGCAATTGGGCCTAGCGCTTGTAAATCAACCATCACCTCAGCACATTGATTCTTTAAATCTAGTGAATAGGCCTCTGCAATTCCGTTTAAGCCTAATTGGGCAAGAGTACTTTTAATATTAAAAAAAATAGAGTGTGTGTCAATTTCGAATCCCACAAATTTCGGGGAAATATTTTGAATGAAAACAACAGCTTTTGCTTGTTTCTCGCTGATCCGGTTTAGAGTTTTAATCGAGCCATCCGGAGAGGCTAAATCATATTCGGATGGGATTAAGAAATTTTCCATATGAAGCTCTAAGAGGGTGTCTAAAAAACCAAGCAAACTCTTTTTCGAGAAATTCAGCATGAGATTTTCAAGGGAATTTTGCAAGAATTTTTTAGAGATTCATGAGACCGCTTCTTCGATCATTAGACTTCTTCAAAAATTTCATTTACTTGCTAAAACCACCATTTTTGGCATCTTTTTTGTAAAATTTTTCGACCGTATGCACGCATACGCTCTCAACATTTTCAAAACAATCTGCTCAAAAAGGGCAATTTTTTC
>JBIRBM010000014.1:0-55371 GCA_044326545.1 Parachlamydiaceae bacterium
ATGAGGGCTATTTTGACCTATTCTAAGCATCTTTTAGAAAGACTGCCTCATCAATAGCTTAGGCTATTGATTTCGACACCCTTTCTAAAATCTGCATAGGCTATATCAAAAATTCCTAACCAGATTTTGCGTAAGGTGAGTGAAGAAAAAAGACAGAAAAAATGAACACACCCTCTAAGAACCTTTTGCACCTCTTCGAATAGAGGCGATCAGTTCGATTTTTGGCGAGATGCAAAAAGTTGAGTGATGTAAAACTTCCCATCCGAGCTAATCGCTATGCCAATTCCTGTTTCTTCAAAATCTGTTAAAATATTTCTTCTGTGTCCTTCGCTTTCCATCCATCCTTTAACACAAACATTGATAGGATCTTCGTAGTTGTAGCAGTAGGCCACGTTTTCTCCAAAGTGACGGATTTCACAGAGCTGATTCATATGATCCATTCTCTGATCGAAACCATGATGTCCAAATGGACAACTGCCATCATTGATATTTTCACTATGACCTCTTGCGCAATCAGACAATTCGTTCCACCATTTCAGTGGTTTAAGGCGATGCTCAAGACGGACTTTATTGATCTGTTCGTAGCAATCGCGCTCATAAAAGGAAAGACTCTCTTTTAGAACGACTTTGGTTGTTAAACAGCGCTTTGCTTTTTTGACATTAGCATCAGCGCGGCTTTCTAAAAATAGTCCGAATATGACAAATAAAATAAAGAGAATATTTTTCATCACGTCTCCTTGACAAATGATTAGGGCAGAGGAATTCTACTCTTGATCATGATTTGGATCAATTGAAATTGGTTGATCAATCATTGATTGAAAATCAACGAAACCTTTATCATTCTATTGATAAATTTTTTGATCTTTAGGGAGAATACGTTGTGGCAACATCTGTCGATTGTGCGAGGCATTCCACATTCTGCTTTGTCTTGAATCCTCACTCCACCTCTAAAAAAGAGGAAGAAATTTTCTTGGATTTTATTCAGAAAGTTGTCCGAGAAGGCTATGAGGTGACAATTTTTTCCCTTTATGGTGAAATTCATGGCGATTTAAAAAGAGTGGCGCAAACCTATACAAAAAATCTCCGTTTAGCCTCTTTCAGTTACTGTGGACCTCCTGTCAGCTCTCTTGAGCCCGCTTTACAATCCTACTACGTCATGCAATGGCTCCTTGAGAATCCATTAGATTTTGATGTCGTTTATTTTCCCTTAACTGGGGGCATAGGGTATTATTCATTCCTTGCAAAGCATCAGGGATGGGCTTTTCAACACTCTATTTTTTGTGTGGATTGCCACGCGTCTTTTTTATGGGATAAGCATCAGAATAAACAATCGATTGATCATATCAACGATTTAGCGATTGATTTTCTTGAGAAGCAGAGTGTCCGTTTAGCTGATTGGATGATTCAGCATGATGACACATTACTTGATTGGATGAAAAGCGAGGGGTGGCCGATCGCGGAGAAAGGGTGTTGTTTTTCTTATCAAGGAGATCGATTCGATCCGCCATCCTTTTTCAAAAAACTAAAAAACGAGGCACAATCTGATCTTATTTTAATGAATGAAAGGCAAGAGAGCCCTCTTATCAGTGTCTGTTTAACACATTTTAACCGCCCGGATTATTTAGCTCAGGCTTTGGACTCTCTTCGACAGCAAGATTATTCCCCTTTTGAAGTGATTTTAGTCGATGATGGGAGTACTCAATCAGATGCCATCGCCTATTTAGACCATTTAGAACAAGAATTTCAATCTAAAGGATGGAAAATCATCCGTAACAAAGAGAATCTTTTCCCAGGTGCTGCACGGAATCTAGCGGTTAGTCAGAGTCGAGGGAGTTATATCTTATTCATGGATGATGATAATTATGCCAACCCAGATCAAATCAGCACCTTTGTCAAGGTCTCGCAGAGGGTGAATGCTGATATTTTGACATGTGCGATGGATATCTTTATCGGAACTGATGCCCCTTTTCTTCAAGATTGCGCTATTCGCCGCTTTCTTCCCATCGGAGGGGCTCCAACCCTTGGTCTTTACCTGAATATGTTTGGAGATATGAATGCCTTGATCAAAAAAACGGTCTACCACTCTCTTCATGGATTAACAGAGGAGCGGGGAGTGGGAGCGGAGGATTGGGAATTCTTTAGTCGTGCAGTTTTACAAGGGTATCACCTAGAGGTGATTCCTTTAGCTTTATTCTGGTATAGGGATACTCCTATCAGCGTCACTAAAACAACCCATCGATATGATAATGCTTTGCGAGGCATACGCCCCTATTTAGATGCCGTTCCTTTGTCTCTTCGATACACCTTGATTCTGAGTCAGGCTCAGCACGAGAGAGTCCAAGCATTGCTGAGCGAATACCACGATTTGCGAAAAATGCTCAAACATTGCGGACGGCTATTGTTATCAAAAGCAAATAAGGCAATCCGCTCTCCGATATCGATCATCAGAAAATATTTTCTTCCGAAAAAATAATGAATTTAAAAATCTAATCATTTTTTTTGTTCTTTTTTTATTTATTCTAATTATTCAATTAATTACTTTTCTGTTATTTAAATTATTTTAAAATGTAATTAAATAAAATACTTTGTGCTATAATAAAATTGTGTATTTTTTTATTAGCATGGAGTTGTTTTATGATAAACAACAATTTTGGTAATTCTTTGTTTTCAATTCCTGATTGGGCAGTCAGAAATTTAAAGGAATTCAATCAATTAAAATTAGAAGACAGTTTTGTTGATCATTTAGCGGCATGGGTGAGCGCAGAAATATCAGACACTGACAGCATAGAACAGATTGCCGATACATGTTTAAAATCAGCCCAATTTAGCTCCGTTTTCTCAATCGAACTTCTCACTAAGATCAAAGAAATCAAAGGAGAGGCAAGCAAGATTGACTTTTCTAAAATTGAGCGATTGATTCGTCATCAGGGCATTCTTACCCCCTCAGAAATCTTTGGGGTCCAAAATCCATTGCCTCGTAGCTTGATCGCCTCGAATAGGGCAATTCATGATCCTTCGATTTCCATCATCCCAGCCGATAAAAAAGAGCTCCTCAGCCCAGTTTTAGATAAGATGGTGTCATTCCTTAAATTTGGGATAGACATTGAGATGACAGGCATTGAAGCCAATACACTCCATTTTCTTCAGGGAAAAAAAGAGTTAGATGCACTTCCGATTAGTGAACAAAACTCTCTTGATTATTTGACTGCAGTGAAATTATGGGAGCATGCGATGGCTTTAGTCAATTTAAAAAAACATGGGGACGATTCTTTTGAAGTGTCGAGCTATTCTTTAAGAACCCGCATCTGTGAGAAAGGAGGCTTGCCTACTCATCAAGTGTATACAAAAACACTCGATCCGGCAGAGTTTGAAAACTGGGAATTTTTAGAAAAACAGAGCAACTGGATACCTGAAAGGGCAAGACTTCACGCAAAAATTGTAGAGGTGAACTTCATTAAGGCATTAGACCTTTCTAGAAGGTTGAACACAGAGACACCTTCAGTTTGCGCAATTAGGGGCAATACCGGAGCCGGTAAAACATATACGTTAACGCATGATGATGATTTTTCAGCAGCTCTGGATGAAAAAGGGGAAGTATCTGGAGCGATCAATCCCGATATCTTCAAAGGATTTTTAAAAAACGAAACTCCAACTATTTCGCACGTCCAAATTCATAAAGAGGGATCGGCCTTAAGTTATCAATATGGCCAAGCGATTATGCAAGAAGCTCTTCGGGCAACAATGATTATCGATATGCGGTTAGTCAAGTATGAGCATGTCAGGAATGAGGTGATCAAGCAGGCTGAGTTTAAGCATGGCCATGCAATGTTAATGGATATTGACACGCCTCTTGTTACATCAATGAATCGTGTGTTGGTCAGAACTTTGGAGGGAGAAGATCCGATAGTTCCCCTTGAGGTGATCAAGCAAGGGTATGAAGATCTTCGTTCAGAGAGATCTCGCGTCCTTAAGGAAGTTCAAGAAAATGAGACGATTGCACTTTATAAATTTTACATTACAGATGAGAGCGGGAAGCAGAGGTTAGCAGCAAAAAAAGAAAATGGCACTTTTCAAGTCGTCTCTGGCATGGAACATGCTCTGGATGTTGCAACAAAAAAACCAACTGAGGATGAAGTTGATGCATTGATCAATCAAGTGATTGATAAAAACTATATCAAAGCAGCAATCGAACGTGACCATATTTGCGAATCAAAGATAGGGATGATGCAACAATGGGAGGGGCTGACAGTTAAAGAGGCGCTTGCAAGACATGCAAGAGCGGAAAATCTTTCACCAGCCTAACAATCATCGATTTTTTGAAGAAAAGGAGATGACTCAACCCACATGACGCTCTTGCTGCCGAATGGGGGGCGATGACGCAAAAAATCAATAATACCTCGGTATAATGTGATAGAGAATCGCTATTATTAAGAAAGGGGGATACTATGGAATCTAATATTCAACATTTTTTTTCATCTTTTCCCCCGCGTGAGCTGGAAACTACCGATCCATTTTCCATTCTTAAGAATTCTTCTGGCGATCCTATCCATGATAATAAAACAGTGACAAGTCGCCGAGTGGCTAAAGAAGGATTGATGTTAACATCAGGCACTTCAAGTCAGGATGATATTCCAATTCAAATTCTAACTCCAAAAGAACAATCAAGATTAAATGAAAGAGGTAACAAACATCTTGATAGACCTCTAAAATTAACACATCAAAAGGAAACTAAGACGACAACTTTAGTGAATCTCAATAGTGCGGTGAAGCGTTTAAAAGGGGGTGATTTAACACCTAAAGAGGTCATTGATTCTTTAGATGATGCGACGTTATTAAATAAAATGAGGGAAAAGTTGCTCCAAGAAGATGAAAAATTAAGATTCTCTCAGGAAGAAGAACTTAATCGCAAGCAAGTCGTCACTTCCCGGCCGCTCATCGTTCCGACCGCGCATTGTATCGAGATTGCCCATGAGATCTCTCAAAAAGCAGACGATCTCGAAAAATTGGAGTCGAAATGGAAGAAGGCTTATCCAGGAGAAGATTTAGAAGAACAGCTTAAGATCGTGCCAAACCAGGGGATAACCGAATTAACAAAAATAGAGCAAGGGCGATGTGAATTAGAAAATTTGAAATCAATTCATCGAGAAAAAGAGAAAGAGAGAGAATTTTTAGAAGAAATCCGCGCGCATCCTCAGCAAATGAATCATGATCCATTCATCGCCATGCGAGTTCATCAAATTCTTCACAATCTTGCTCGACATGCCATATTGGCCGGCCGCATAGAAGAGGCGTTTGAAATTGAAGCAAATATTGCAGAGGTGATGGCCTTTTCATCAGATCACCCTCTCTACGAAATGGATGAGGCTATCCTCATAGGATCTGCCAAACAATTTGATGCTAGATCGGGAGCTTATTTTAGTGGATTTGGCAGTTCAATCCTAAAAAGTGGGCATCTGCACGCTTCGCATAGGGTAATCGATGGCGAAAAATACAATTCCTTTGACTTTAAAATCAATCACTATGCAAGGGATGACTTAACCCGTTATGTGGAATCAATCAAGGGAAACCAAGACATATTTCAAGCTTCATTACCCGAAGATTTACGAAAAGATTTTAAAATGACCAAGAATTGTCAACAGAAATTTCATCGGTTTGACGAAGAGACTCAACAATTTACCCTCAATCAAAGCTATTGCCCTGCTCTTTCTAGAGGCACAGAGCTTTCATTTGGAGCCAATGGAAAAGTGGTGATTGGGAATACTCCAGAGGTTGGCTGCATGTATAATAAAATCATGGTTCAAATTCCCGCTGATTGTCCTCCGGGAGAAGGGCTTCATCGCCTTCATCAGATTTTGGCAGTTTCAGGACTTGGGCTAGTCCTTGCGAAGCAGCCGTTGGACAATGATGAAAGGATGAAAACCAAACAACTTCTTCGAGCTTTTTATCCTCCTCTTGGGACCGAATTAGAGAAAACCGAAACGTTTTATAGTGATTCGATTGATGTATTGAAGAAGAAAATTGTGGAAAAACAGCCGGAAATGACTGAGATATTCCGTAAATATTTGGAGACCTCTCCTGAATTGATGCAAAAAATTGAGATTGCTCCTGGAAAAGAAGTGTGGGGAGTGACAGATTTAGGAGAGCAAATGAGAGCAAAAGGCGCTTGGGGATTGATGACAGGGATTGGAGCGAGTGGTGTATGGGAAAATACCAAAGTTTCGATTGAACGGATGTTAACGGAGGGAGCGTTGTCTTCCGAGCAACGATTTCAAAAAGGGGTATTTAAGGAAGGAGGATCTTCAGATTCTGATTTGTCATCAGGCGGCGGGGATCAGGTCTTTACTCGATTGCTTAGCGAAGCCCTTAAAGAGGCTCCGATGATTGATTTTCCGGTGATTGGTCAAGCACAAATTCTGTGGGATTTGGATTCTGTTGTCGCAAGAGTTCCTTATGGGTTTTCATCAGATGAATACGGAGTGAAAAATCCGAGTGATTCCGATTATCCGGTGTATAAAAATCGCTCCAATTTAATTTCTTTAAGTGAGTTAAATCAAAGTGTAGAGAATGAAGTGATGGTGAAAAATGCGATTGATCCAAGCCATATCGTAGGAATTGTTGTCGAAAAGCAAGAGTACAAGGAAGATCTTGCGATAGATTTATTAAAAAAAGGGCTTGCTTTACAGGATGAAAGCGGTGCCGTTTATATTAAAGTTAAGGGTAAGGAGATTTTATTGGATGAATTCATTCACGTTGGCAATCCGGATCAGCCATTTCAGCGCTCATGGTGGCAGAAGGAAGGTATGACCTCTTGAATGGATAGGGAAGCGATCAAGGGGCGGTGGGTGAAGTTGAAAATTGATGAATAGATCATTGATGAAAACAATAAGAGGAGACCGCATCATGTGTACCAATATTTCAAATTTTCAGCCCAAAGAGCCGAAAATAACTCTTGATTTTAAGTGTGTTAAGAATTCTCGAGCTCTGCCCATTTATGATCATAAAAAAGTGATTAGCTGGGGAAAAGCTAAAGAACGATTGATTTTAACATTACTCACTTCAAGTCGTTATCATATTGCAATTCAAACGCTAAGTGAAAAAGAGCAAGCAAGATTAAACAAAACAGGAAATGTAGGATTTTTTAAAAAATATTTTTGGAAGCCTTTAACATTAATCAATCAAGACGGAACTCAAACGACAATTTTAGTGAATATCAATAGTGCGGTAAGGCGTTTAACATCGATAGGTTTAAGCTCTAAAGAGGTGATTGCTTCTTTAGATGATGGAACCCTGTTGGATAAAATCATGCAAAAGTTGCCCGAACAAGAGCCAGCATTAAGCTCTTCGTTAGTCCAACATGGAGTCAACAACAAAATTAAAGTGGGAGAGCCCGTCGAATCCGCGAAGCCTATAGATGATGAATTATTAACGAGCGAAGCTAAAGATAGAGCGTTATTTCATCAAGCATTAAAAAAATTAAGGCTCACATCTTATGTTCAAGTCGCTCAATTTAAGGAGATTCAAAAAATAAAAAAAGACAAAGGCTATCCCTCTTTTGAAATGGCTCTTCTCATGCGAGATCTTCGCGATTTTGATGGTAGAGAGGCAGGAACTGCCCACTCGCTGATCGTTCCGACGACTGGTTTGATAAAGCTTTCCAATCAGATTTGCGAACAAGCAGACGATCTCGAAGAAATTGAGTCGGCATGGAGTCGTTGTCACCCAGGAAGAAATTTAGAAGAAGAGCTAAAGAAGCCTGTCAATCAGAGTATAACGCGGTTTACAACAATAAAGGAACCGCGATTCGAATTGGCGAAGCTACACTCAATTCATCGCGAAAAAAACAAAGAGATACAATTTTTGCAAGAAGTGCGTGCCCATCCTGAGCAAATGGAAAATGATCCATTCATCGCCATGCGAGTTCATCACATTCTTCACAAGTTTGCTCGAGATGCGATATTGGACGGACGTATCGAAGAGGCGTTTGAAATTAACGCAAATATTGCACAGACTCTCCCTTTTTCATCAAATCACCCTCTCTACGAAATGGATGAGGCCATCCTCACAGGCTCTTCCAAACAATTTGATTCCAAATCGGGAGCCTATTTTAGTGGATTTGACATTGCGATCCTTAAAAATGGGCATCTTCACGCGTCCCATAGGGTAATCGATGGAAAAAAATACAATTGTTTTGATTTTAAAATCACCCATTATGCGAGGGACGACTTAACCGGTTATCTGAAATCAATCAAGGCTAACGAAGAGATGTTTAAGGCATCATTACCCGAAGATTTACGGAAAGATTTTAAAATGACGAACAATTGTGAACAGAAATTTCATCGGTTTGACGAAAAGACTCAACAATTTACCCTCACTGAAAGCTATTGTCCTGCTTTTTCTAGAGGGACAGAGCTTTCATTTGGAGCCAACGGAAAAGTAATCATTGGGAATAGTCCAGAAGTTGGCTGCATGTATAATAAAATCATGGTTCAAATCCCCGCTCATTGTCCTACGGGAGAAGGGCTCCATCACCTTCATCAGATTTTGGCAGTATCAGGAATTGGGCCAATCCTTGCAAAGCAGTCAGCGGATGCAGATGAAAGAATGAAAATTAAACAACTTCTTCGAGCTTTTTATCCACGTCTTGCGACAAAATTAGAGAAACAAGAACAATTTTATACAGATCCACTTGATCTGATAAAGGGGAATATTGTGGCGAAGGAGCCCGGAATGGAAGGGGTTTTTCGTAAATATCTGGACATTTCTCCTGAATTGATGCAAAAAATTGAGATTGCGCCCGGAAAAGAAATGTGGGGAGTGACAGATTTAGGAGAACAAATGAGAGCACAAGGAGCTTGGGGATTGATGACAGGGATTGGAGCCAGTGGTGTATGGGAAAATACCAAAGTTTCGATTGAACGGATGTTAACGGAGGGAGCGTTGTCTTCCGAGCAACGATTTCACAAAGGGGTATTTAAGAAAGGAGCTTCTTCAAATGCTGATTTAGTGTCAGGGGGGGGAGATCAAGTTTTTACTCGATTGGTCAATCAGAACCTTCAAAATGAGCCCATTCAATCTTTCCCCCTCATTGATCAAGCACAAATTCTGTGGGACTTGGACTCTGTTGCAGCACGCGTTCCTTATGGGTTTGGATCAGATAACTATGGAGTGAAAAATCCAACCGATTCGAGATATTGGCAGTATCAAAATCGTGTCGATTTAATTTTTTCAAGTCATGCAAATCAGGGCGTGTCTAATGAAGTCATGATAAAAAATGCGATTGATCCAAGCCATATGATAGGGATTGTTGTTGGGAAAAAAGAGCAGAAGGAAGATTTGGCTGCACATCTTTTACAAAAAGGGCTCGCCTCACAGGATCAAAATGGCGCCATTTATATTACAGTCAAAGAAAAAAAAATGGCAATCGATGACTTTATTTATGTCGGGGATCGAAATCAACCCTTTCAAAAATTGTGGTGGAAAACGAGAGCTTGACTTGAACCGTGAATGACTCAACCTCCGTACCAGTTGCGCGATGTGGGCTTGCCTCAAAGCCTAAATAGGGCGACTGGTCGCAAAGGGAGTGAATGAAAGAAAAAAATCAGTGTTAACGTCAATCGTCTAATCGAAGAAGGTGCGTTATGGAACCCGATAATTTTGTATGTCGATACAATCAAGTGTATTATGTTGAAACAGATGAAAGAATGATCGTCAACCCTGTTGCGATAAAGCCGGCTGTTTTCACATCAAGGATTGAGTGGATGGATACCTCGAGGGGGCAGGTGGTTCAATTGGGAAACATTTCCTCTGAGAAGGGCAAAAGCGATGAAGCGCCTATTTTGATCGAAATCACAAGTGAGAGCGGAGAGCACTACCGTTTGAGAAAACTGACGCTAGACCTCTATAATCAATATGTGAAAGAGCGAGTGATGCTGCCTCCTAATTTTCATTCAGATGAAGCTGTGCAAAAATTCTATTTAGAGACTGACTTTGAATGAAGAGATGAAGAGCGTCTCTGAAAAGTCTAATCATCTCAAATATAAGTTTGTCAGGCTTTGCAGACACGCCCTAAGAGAAGCTCTAAAAATTGATTCTCTCTTTTTCATAAACGAGCGGTCGTTTCGTGACTTGCGTTTGAATCGCGCAAATGTATTCTCCAAGAACTCCGATAAAAAATAATTGGACGGAAGAAAAAAAGAAGAGAGCGATCAACATCGGATTGAGACCATTGATCACCTCCTCTGAAAAGATGAGCTTGCAGAGCACAAATAGAAAAGCGACGAAGAGGCTGATAGTGGAAAGCAAAAACCCAAAAATTGTTGCAAGACGGATGGGAATTTTTGAATGAGTCGTCATTCCAAGCATGGCAACATCATATAAACTGAAAAAATGATTTTTAGTCACCCCTTCTCTTCTTGCCGGTTGTTCATAAGGGATCAGTTTGATTGGACATCCAATTTCCGAAATTAAACCGCGTAAATAAGGAAAAGGGGGATTCATTTCACGGAATGCATCAACAACGGTGCGGTCATATAAAGCAAAACCGGTGAAATGTTTGATCAATTTAACTTCAGAAATTGTTGTGACTAACGCATAGTAAAGGCGTCGGACATGCCGAATCAGAAACGGTTCATTGGTCTTGGCCTTTACACCGGCGACCACTTTCCACCCTTTTTCCCACTCTTTAAGAAAATCGATGATCATCTCGGGCGGATCTTGAAAATCTGCAACGAGTAAGATTGTTGCATCGCCAGATGATTGTAGCATTCCATAAAAAGGGGAGCGGACCTGGCCAAAATTGCGATGATTCACAATCATTTTGATCCGTTGATCTCTTTGAGCAAGATGTTTTAAAATCTCAACCGTTTGATCTTCGGAGCTATTATCAATAAAAATATGCTCGTAGTCATAATTTGGCAGCAATGCGAATATCTCTTTCACTTTTAAAGATAAAGGTTCTACATTCTCTTCTTCATTATAACAAGGGGTGATGATGCTAATGCATTTCATGAAAGATTCTCCACAATAGATGAATACAGGTTCTTACGCACCGACATTTCACTTCATTCCAAATCGCGCTGCTGGTCCGGTCAAGGCAATACCCTTTATGATTTTTAATCTTGAGGCTTTGATGCGCTCAAGGACGACTTTATTTCTTGCAAATCGCATAACGGAATCAACATGAATGTCTCTAATCGCTCTCTTGATATTTTAGGGTCTTGATCTTCTATAGGATGGTTAACCCTTAATTTGGGTTCAACGCGGCTACACTGTTGCAATAACACTTCCAACAAAAAAGGAGTCCCCTTTTGACTGAGACAATGACGCAGTGCCTCTTCAGATTCGTGTCGTCTCGAAATCGTTGCCGCAGAAATTCCATAGGCGTGTGAAACCTTAATAAAATCGGGGCAGTCATAGCCATTCACCGTTGCCTCCAAGCGTCCATTGAAGTAAATGTGTTGAAATTGTCTGACCATTCCTAAACTTTGATTATTCATGAGAATGATTTTAATGGGTAAATGATTGCGCACGATGGTTTGAAATTCTTGAATATTCATTTGTAAACCACCATCACCCGTAATCACAATGATTTCACGATGAGGTTCAGCGAATGCAGCCCCAATTGCAGCCGGAAGTGCAAATCCCATCGCCCCCATTCCTCCGGAAATTAACATCCGCTGTTTGGGTTTAATCATAAAGGATTGGGCAGCCCACATTTGATGTTGACCCACATCTAGCACAATCAACGCATCATCTGCTGCATGCTGCGATAATTGAAACATGAATTCATTTGCATCAATTTGATCGCTATCATCAAGAGGGAATGAGGGGAACTCTTTTTTTAGTTGAGCAATATGACAGAGCCAGCTATCGATTTGCAGAGGCGGCTGACCATTGAGTGCGACTAGAAGTCTTGTTAAAAAATCTTTTGCACAACCATGAATGGGATAATCGGTTTTGACCGCCCGGTTTAATTCATGTTCATCAATATCGACATGAACAATCACAGCCCCCCTAGCAAAAGTATCAGGGCGCGTTCCGGTTTGACGAGTATCTAATCGGCTACCGATGACAATCAAAAAATCGGCATTGGCAATGGTCAAATTCCCATACCGATTGCCATAGGAGCCGATCATACCCGCATATGCCGGGTGTGTATGAGGACATGCATCAAGCCCTAATAAAGAGGCTGTAATAGGGATCTGTGTCGCCTCAATCAATTGAGATAATTCATTGACTGCATCAGCTTGACGAATCCCTCCCCCTGCCAAAATAACGGGACGTTTTGCCATACAAAGTCTTAGGGCAATCTCTTCTATGAGATGCTGCGCAATTTCAGGGGGGGCGCTGATTTGAGGAATTGGAAATAAAAGAGGGGAATCCGCGATCTCTGCGCGCTGAATATCCATCGGGATGTCTAACAGGACTGGACCTGGCCGGCCACTTTTTGCTAGTTCAACGGCCCATTTTAATGCGTTGGGTAGATCCGCTGCACGTGTCACTAATTTTGCTCCCTTGGTGATCGGTTTTATGATACTGACAATATCGGTTTCTTGGAAGCCAACTTGGCGAATAGGTCGATCAAATTTGTACTCATATGTATTAACCTGTCCTGTAATAAAAAGAGAGGGGACAGAATCAAAAAAACAGCTTCCAATCCCTGTGATTAAATTCGTTGCACCAGGCCCGCTTGTCGCCATCGCAACCCCTAATTTCCCATTACAGCGAGCATACCCTTCTGCGGCAAAAGCTGCAGCCTGTTCGTGATGCATTGTGACGCAGCAGACATTTTCACAATCAATTGTCGAATCAACTAAATGGGTAATGGCTCCACCAATCACTTGAAAGAGGTGGTGAACCCCGTTTTTTGCTAAAAATTGGATGATATAATCAGAGGCTTTCATTGATTTTTTCTCTGCTTTTTATCCACTCGATTGTAGCATTTAATCCAGTGTTAAACGGTGTTTGGGGGCTCCAACCAAGGATTCTTTTTGCTTTTGCGATATCTGCCACCCAACTGACCGGCTCATTGTCTCGATCTTGATGGCCGTTCCAGATCGCTTGAATGGGATGTTCTAAAAGTGTCCCCAGCGATTGCACCGTCTCATAGACACAACGTTGGATCCCCGAGCCTACATTCATGATTTCTCCGTTGGAGGAAGAGTGGTGTAAGGATAATAAAACAGCATCAATCAGATCTTCAATATAAATAAAATCGCGCACCTGTTTTCCACTTCCCAAGATTAAAGGTTGATGCAAGAGGGAGGATTTTATCACTTGAGGAATGAGCCTTTTGGAGCTATCAAATGGGCCGTATGGGGAAAATATCCGAAGCACTGTGGCAGGAAGAGCTCTTTGGCGAGCATAAAATTGGGTCAACTGTGTAGCGGCTAATTTTGCAATTCCATAGAGACTAACAGGATGGGCGGCTGTCTCTTCAGTGATTGGCTCTGATTGAAGACCATATTCGGATGAGCTTCCAAGGTAAATGAATTTTTCAATGGAGGATTTCGTACAGCTCTCCAATAGAAACTGAGTGGCCAATAGATTTGTATTGAATATGTTAAGAGGATGATTCTCTTCACTAAATCCTCCATAGCAAGCCGAATGGACGACGCAATCGGGTTGGATATCCCTTACCACATCATCCACGCGCTCTTGATCACACAAATCGACCACATGAAGGTAGAGCTTGGATTGAAAGGGTTGAAGGCGCCATAGATTAGAGTGTTCACGGATACTGAGATGGGTTTCGATTCCCATTTCGACTAAGCGATGAGCCAATCTAGACCCAATAAAACCGCTTCCTCCAGTGATAAAGGCTCGTTTTATCATAAAGCAAATGTTTTGAATGAATCATGGACATGCTCCACCATTTCATCGGTTAAACCATGGTGACAACCCAATAAAATCCCCCCTCTCATGACCCGATCAGCCTCTTTAAAATCATTGACTGAACCGCGATGTGCGATGTTTTTAAAAGCGGGTTGGCGCAATACATTTCCCGTAAAGATGGTGCGGGTTTGAATGTTGCGTTTTTCCATAAAAATCTGCATATCAGTCCGTGTAAACGGGGCAGAAGATTTCACCGTTAATGGAAACGCAAGCCAGGCGGTTTGGGAGTTGGGGAATTGTTTGGGTAAAATGAACCAATCTTCATATTGAGAGAAAAAATCATAATGGCGAGAAAACCATTTTTGTCTCAAGCTGATATTTTGATCTAATTGATTTAATTGAACGGCTCCAAATGCAGCCCCCATTTCAGAGGGTTCAAGATTATAGCCGATCGTTTCAAAAACAAATTTTGCATCATATCGGATCCCTTCGAGATCGACATTAAATCGATTTTCAATCGCTTCTGATTCGACAAAAAGGGAAGAGCTCCTTCCCCAGCTCCTGAGTAATTTCGCTCTTTCCATTTGCAATGGATCATTGACGCATAGCATCCCGCCGTTTCCCGCGCAATTAATGACATGAGAGCCATAAAAGCTCGTGGTGGTGATATCGCTAAAATGACCTGTCGACGCTCCATTCATCGTTGCCCCTAATGTATCGGCAGAATCTTCAATTAATAATAGCTGATATTGATCAGCTAATGTGCGCAAATGTTGCCAATCCGGGAGATTGCCTAATAAATTAGGGATCATCATCGCCTTTGTATGCTTTGTGATCAAAGGCTCAATTTGATCGACATCGATATTATAGGTTCCCTCAGACACATCTATAAAGGCCGGAACGAGATGATGTTTCACAAGAGGGGCGACAGTGGTTGAAAAAGTTAAAGCCGGAGTGATCACTTCGGATCCTTTAGGCAAATCAGCGATTTCAATGGCCAGATAATTTGCAGAGGAGCCCGAATTGACCATGATTCCATGCTGTTTTGCGTACAATGCGGCGACTCGCCTCTCCATTTCGGCAACATGCTGTCCCATTTGGGTGTTAGTGCGCAAAACGTTGACAACGGCCGCAATTTCATCTTCACCGTGGACAGTCGAGCCATAAGGAACCCGCAAATCGTTTTTTTTATTCATCGTTTCTTCTTTTTTATGGCTCAAATGAGCATTGTGCCTGATAATGTTGAATTTGTTGTAATGTGATATGGCGCATATTCTGATGTTCTGCACAAGCTTTGTACCAATTCACAAGAGATTCCAATCCTTTTTCAAGAGTTAAACATGGAGACCATCCAAGTTGACTTCTTGCTTTAGAAATGTCTAATTTTAAACATTGTGCTTCATGGACTGACTGTTGGTTTTGCGTGACCCACGCTGCCTCATTTCCCCATAGCCGGCAAATGCTCTGTGCGATGGCACTCACAGGTTGAGCATCTTGTTCATTGGGACCAAAATTCCATGCATCGGCAAATTGATGATTCTGCCATAGTTTTTCGGCTAATAACAAGTAGCCGCGCAGCGGTTCTAATACATGTTGCCACGCCCTTACCGCTCCAGGATTTCGGATGAAGACCTTTTTTTTTTGCATAAGGGCCCGGATAATATCGGGGACCAATCGATCTTGGGCCCAATCTCCCCCTCCAATCACATTTCCTGCGCGGACAGAGGCAATTGTTTGAGAAAAAGACCGACGATATGCAGTTGCAACTAATTCGGCACATGCCTTGCTGCTACTATAAGGATCGTAACCCCCTAAGGGATCATTTTCACGGTAATGCCATACCCACTCTTTATTTTCATAACATTTGTCACTCGTCACATTAATCACGGCCTTTATTGAATTGCAATATCGTGCAGCCTCTAACACATGGACTGTTCCGATGACATTTGTTGAATAGGTTTCGATGGGGTTATCGTAAGAATAACGGACAAGCGGCTGTGCGGCCATATGAAATAAAAGATCGGGTTGAAACCGCCGCATAGAGGCAGACAAGGATTCAAGATCGCGAATATCCCCCATCACGCTCTCCATTCCTGATCCGACATTGGCAAGAGTATATAAATTTTGAGGATGGGTGGGGATTAGGCCGTAGCCGCATAATTGAGCTCCCAACTGCTGGAGCCATAGCGATAACCAGCTCCCTTTGAACCCGGTATGGCCTGTGATAAACACCTTTTTATTTGTCCAAAATTGCCTATTCATGATCTCCAACTCTTCCAACTCAAAGTGCAAAGTTTGCCAACGCGAAAGCCCACATTCTCACTTTGAGTTTGAATCCGTATAGATAAAAAAAATCAGCATCTATGATTTGCTGAATCTACTCAATCTTTTTAACAAAATTACTGGTAATGATAAACTTTATAATCTTCGCATTCAAAGATAGGAGCTTTAGAGAGGATATGAGTGGCGTCTTGGGAAGGGCCGACCACATACCATTTAATTGCATATCTTTGCATAAATGCCTCGATCTGATCTTCAGATTGCAATTCATGCAGGATTTTCATTGCATTAAGACGTCCTAAACTTCCTTTTGGTGCGCGAAACCCTCCTCCATTGATGATAAAGGGTTTTCGCATGCATAATGCTGACAGGATAAAACGAGGATCATTTTCTGAATCTTGCACGATGTCATCGGGATGGCTATGTTCTTGTATAAAATGAGCTGTTTGAAATAATCCAAAAGGGATCTTTTCTCCATTCATCCCCCATTCAGGGAATGCCTCAATATTTTTTCCGTAATGCAGAGGGATCATTTGCAATAACATGATGATAAGACAAAAAAGTCGTTTGATTTGTTTGCTTTGAGGCAATTGATAACCGAACAGATTGTAGTAAACGGCACCTCCACACCAAATCATGAGAACAAAATAGGCCCACACAAAAGGGCGATGAAGAAGTTCCTCTGGCTGTCCTATCCGTCTATCATCGGGTGATAATCCACAGCTCATGATGAGATAGATCACGATGACCAGGAGTGGAAATAACCACATGGAAGGTTGACGGCAGTTCAATAGAGTGGGGTAGATGATAATGGCTAATCCACATGTTCCCATTAAGAGCATGAATGAAAAGATCAACGCCTGTAAAAACCAGCTCGATTCAAATAAATGTAAACTTTCAATGACTCCTTTTCTTATCAAGCCATCTTGCTGAAAATTGAGAATTAGCTGCGAATAGTAGGTGAAACCGGAGCCATCTAACCTCATTTTCGGTACACCCGGATGCTCCTGGAATAAGATCACAACGCCGACATAACCGCATATAAGAAGGATCAATAATGGAATCCGATATTTCATGACGGAACCGGTCATGAAGATAAAGGGATAAATCAGGGCAATCAACGAGAGAGCAACGAAAATATGAGCCTTAAACAATAAAGTGATGAAGGTGAAGGCATATCCCCATAGAATAAAACGCCATTGATTGTTTTCGCAGCCGTTTAATAGTAAGACAAACACCAGTGAAGCAGACCCGAGTGCATAACCCATAGCCGGTGAAATTTGTTCCAGCCAGTGAAAGGATAAAAAATGATTTCCAAACCCTTGTTGATAAGCATCAGGGAGCATTGTCAGTGCGATGCAGCCGGCTAAAGCACCCCATGGGCCAAACATGGTGTTGCCCAAAGCATAGGCTCCAAAAGAGGCAAGCAACATTCCAAGAGGGACGAATAAACTTGCATATGCCACTAATGACGAGGTTCCTGTTGCACTGACCATTGCGGCAGGGATCACGTAACTGGCCAAATGATAGGGGTGTATTGCAGCTCCCGACATTTGAGGATCACACATTGTGTTTAAACCATGTGACAAGCTAAAAGAGTTGATTTCACATAAGTGAAAATAATAGTCGGGCCATACTTTTACAGTGGCTGCCCCGTCCTCAAAAATGAGTGGTTGTAATAAATCCTGGCACCAAGCTGTGATGGCAAGAGGGATCACGAAAAAAAAGAAGATTTCAGAATGATGGACGTTTGATGATAGTGTCGAGACATCCCCTTTTCTTATGTAACACCACAAGCATGGAAGGAAAAGAGAGACTAAGATCCAGTTGATCTTTAGGGTGAATGGAAGGATCAAGACGGCTATAAATAAAAACATATTGCATGAGAGGAATCCTAATAGACATTTCGTAGGTAAGTTATTGAATCTCTCCTCATCGCAGAAGATCCATTTTAACAACAGATCGCCCATCAGCAATGCATTCATCATAAGGGAAAAAAGCCATAGAGAGTGCTTGATTGTCCATGATCCTGTCGTCATTCGGTCCCAGATGAGGAAAAATCCGAATAATGTGAAAAAAAGGAACAGATGAGATAAAAGACGGCAGAAGAAGGATGTTTTGTTAAGCATTAACATGTTGATTTTAGCATAGTATTCATCACTCACCTTACGCACCAGGAGTGTGTCAGGTGAGTGAATCATCGTCTATGGGCCAAAGAGGATCTGAGGGGTGTGTTCAAATCTTGAGTGAAAGAGATGAAAAACAGCCGATCATAGAATAGACGGATGATAGATGTTAAGGACTTGTTTAAACCAAGGATCGCCTTGAGGTTGATTGCTTATTTGCGGATAACGGCCACGTACAATCCATTCCACCACTGTTCGGTATCGCCGTTGAAACGGGCCGGTAAATTGATTTCATAAAGGATCGTGTAGTTGAGTGTTTCGAATCCTTCAAAAGTTCCTTCTCTCACTTGAGCCCAGTTCCAGTCATCCACAATTGCCACGAAAAGATCATCAAAGACGTCATTAAAAAATAAAAAGGCTTTAGCTAGATCTTCTTTAGTAAAGCCTCCGTCATAGAAATAAAGCGTGATTTTGTCTTTGATATATTCATTTGGATGTCTTGAGAAGCAATCTTCAGAATAAACATCATATGGCTGATCAGGGATGTGCGTCAGGCAATTTTGCTGAAACTCTAAATAGGCTCCTTCAGATTCAATCCAACTATCAATTCCAGAGGTTGATAACAGGGTGGATTGATTATTGAAAAGAGCTGAAATAAAAGTAGAGCCTTTCCAGCACCCAATTTCTAAATAATGGGTATTTTTTATAGAGCAGAGATTGTTTAAGAGGTGGCGATTTTTGGGACTGCTCATTCCATCGATGGTTAAAACGTGAGGTGTTAGTTTAGATTGGTCCCGAGAAGCATTAGAAACCGCAAGTTGAACATTTTGAATGATCTCCTGCTCATTCATCGAAGGGGGCTGAATGGGTGAGTTTAACGAAGAGGAGCCGTTTTTAAAAATCATATGGTCTTTATAAAGAAAAGGGATATCTGCTAATAATGGCGCGCAAGTGGTGAGAAGGAATGAGAGAAGTAAAGATTTAAACTTGTTCATAAAGCCTCCATTTGGTTCTTGAATCGCGATTCTAGGTATTTAAGACAAAAAAAGAAATCAAAAACTCACCTTATCGACTCGTGGTGGGGAAGAGGAGGTAGACACTCTGCGATTTGAAAAATGATAAAATTTTTCTTTGATGAAACTCTTTTAGTTGTTTATAGTTCTTTCTAAAATAAGAAACTGTCTTCATGTTTTTTCCTTTTTTGCAAAAAGTGGAGCCTTGCCCAAAACAGTCGAAGTCTTTTTAAGGGATTGCCATTTTTCTAAAATTAGGTAGGAATCAAGATTGTTTTCCATGCTTTTCTAGCGAATTTTGTCAATTTGGAGAACAAAAGGCAGATGCCTTGTTTCGTCTATTCTGGGGTGGTCAATCCACCTTCAACCGATAAATGTTTGCTTTGTATTGAGTGGAAAAAATCAATTTAATCACCAAAAAATGGAAAAATAAATGAATGCTATCAACACACTCTTGATTAGATTGACTCTTCTGATTTTAATGTCATCGATCTCTTTTCTTTCAGGGAATGAAGTGAACCAAACTGAAGTGAAAAGTGAGACAAAAGATTCTTTGACTCTGATTTATGAATCTCATGTCCAGGCTCCTTCAGATATTCATGAGCATCTTCCTGTTCTGCGGCAGCTAGCTAAAGAATGTGCCTCTGTCACAGAAATTGGGATGAAACCACTTATCTCGACTTGGGCGATTCTAAAAGGGTTATCAGAAAATGGGCAATCAATCAAACGATACCTCGGGATTGAAAGGGAGATGTTTTATGGAGGCAAGGTAGAATTAGCGGAAAAAATGTCCAAAGAAAATGGAATTGATTTTGTTTTTTGGCCTGTCAATGATCTTAGGATTATGATTGAGCCGACTGATCTGTTGATGATTGATTCGATCCATACCTATTGTCATTTGCGCTATCAGCTAGAAAAATTCTCAAAAAATGTAAGAAAATACATCGTGATGCATGATACAAGCCCTCCTTGGGGTGAAAAAAATGATGAAAGCATTCCGATCGATTCTCGTGAATATCCGGTTTCCTATGATAGACGAAAGCAAGGGCTTTGGCCAGCGATAGAAGATTTTCTTCGGAGCCATCCTGAATGGAGTGTTGAAAAACGGCTGACGAATAATTATGGTCTGACCATTCTGAAAAGAAAAGAACCTTTGACAATCTCTCTCGAAAGAAATCCGAAAATCGAAGAAATTTTGCAGCGTCATATTGTCTTATGCACAGGGCCTGCTCTGCGCTCTCGAAAGTTATTAATTCAGTCGACGGAACGAGACCTACAATTGATTCCTTTTAAAAAGATTTTTGTTGCGACAAATGATCAGCAAAATGTCAACGTCAAGTTTGCTGATAAAATCCCTGTGATGATGAATTTTGAGGCAAAAGAAAAACAACTTGATTGCTTGAACAGTTTGATTCAGTCGATTAAAATGGCGGTGAATGATCCTGAAGTGTTAGATGATGATATCATTCTATTTAAACATGAAATTGTTTACATCAACGATATGCACCTTTTAAGAAAGGCAATCGGTAAATTCATTGAAGGGTATGATATGGTCAGTAGGACGATGGTGTACCATGTAGGTCACCCTAAAGGGACTGATGTCTTTTTTGTAAAAGTCTCAGCGATCAAAGAGCTGATAAAAGACTTCCCTTTAGTGACCTCTTTTAGGCCTGATGCCCCTTTTTGTGAAAGGCTTTTTGCGGTCGATATTGCAAATCGAATCAGGAACATCTACAGTATTCCTTATCTTCATTCTAATGGGGGATTTACAGAGCTGGGGTTTTATCATATTTTTACTGGTGGCAATGAGATTCATCCTGATTGGGAAGCGCCAATATGGGATTTAAAAAATTATGATACCTTATTTGATTAGATACCATGAGCAGGAGACATTTTTTTAAAAAACTCACTATGATTTCTCAACCGGGTAGTCACATCGCTTCATAGGCTATATTTTTGAATATTGCGTATGAAGCGATGTGACCACCCGTTTGAAAAGAACTTGAATAAAGGTTGATTATCAATTGATGACACGCCCTAATTTGAGTTAAAAAAAGCAACGAGTAAAATTGAGATAGATAAATTGACCAAGCAAACTAAACAATGAGAAAAATAGCATGATTCAGAAATCGACAGATCAAAAAAATGAAAAGAGAACCTCCATTTTCTGGAGATTTTTTTTTCCTCTTCGCTCTTTTTGCCCATCTCTTATTGTCTTTATTGCACTCACGCCGTTTTTTAGCCATTTTTATTTAGAGGCTGAATCCATTGAGGAGGGAAAACAACGTCTAACCGAGCTCCATTCTAAATTGCAAATAAAATATGGAAGTTTCGCCGAAGAGTATCCCGAACAACTGATGTCCGTACGTTATATTTCAAATGAGGCAAAAGTTCTTGAAATCGGTGGAAATATTGGAAGAAATAGCTGTGTGATTGGTTCTTTGCTCAAAGATTCAAAAACGTTGGTTGTGTCAGAGCCTTGCTTGCAAGATGCTGGGCGTTTGCAGGAAAATCGGGATTTAAATAAGCTCGAATTCGGCATTGAACCCGCAGCTGTCTCAAAAGTAAAACTCATTCAATCCGGTTGGAAAACAATTCCTAGCTCAGAACTTCTGCCCGGATTTTCTCAAGTCAATATTATTTCATTTAGCGAATTAGAACAAAAATATGGGATCCAGTTTGATACATTAGTTGTGGATTGCGAGGGAGCATTGTATCAAATGTTGTTAGACGATCCTAAGATGTTAGACAATATCAAACTGATTATCATTGAAAATGATTTCGACAATATTGAAAGCATGAAATTTGTTCATGAACATTTCAAAAAACATGGTTTACAATGTGTTTATAATGAAGCTGGCGGGTGGGGGCCATGTTATGGATGTTTTTATCAAGTGTGGAAGAAATAGATCGTTTAAAGAGGAGAGGTTCTTTCTGAAATAGATGTCTACTTTGGGTCTTAAGAACTCTCTTCAGATTTGTTTCCTCTTTGCACTTGTGATTTTAGATTCCCTAGGCTTGAAAAAACCGAAAGCTAAAAAACTATCAAGAGCGATTTTTACACAATATTGGGCAAATTTTTCTACTTTTATTGTCCACTTATACCGGCAAAGCGTCCTGATCATAGATGTTGAACAGGTTTTTAGGAACTTTTGCTTCACCCCAAATCCAGTTTTGGTTTTTAAGCTGAATTAAGTAATCATTTTCAAAGAAGCAAAAAATGACAATTCTTCATGAGTTTAAAGTGCTGTATTTTTTTATCTTTTTTGGGATATCTGCTGCCTTAGCAATAGCAGATCCTCACAAAAGCTCTTCTCAGATCTCCAATCACGATTTGGGATTGACTCTATTGACTTCATCAGAAAAAAATATTTTGGGGTCAGATTCTATTTTTGTAGATAAAAGTCCTCCCATCATGATTGAAAAAGTGAATAAAGTCTGTAGAACCTTCAACTTGAAAAATAAGCGTTTGAATGGGTCAGTATTTGTTTTTGGAGATGAATCGATTGATCAAAAGAATAAGAGCGAAGCCTTTTATGCAATAGTGCAGGAATTCAAAGATCCTAATGGAATTGTGATTGATTTAGGATCAAAAAATGGGCTGACGACCGTTCCTTTTTCCGCCTATTTTTACCACGTGATCGCATTAGACCCGAATAAAAAGCTGCTAGATGATCTAGAAAGAAAATTAACTGAGCTAAAACGTCAAAATGTGAGCATCTGCAATAGAAAGTTAAGTGGTATCAATGAATTGGAAAAACTTTCAAATAATAGAAGTAACGAGTCACATCACTTTGTTCAACAGATCACGTTCAAACAATTGATTTTTGATTATGTTTATTGTCATGAAAATCTAAATGATCACATCCCAACTCTAATTAAATGTGATATTGAAGAAGAAGAAAATGTTATAGAGGATCTTTTTCATTTTGCTTACAATAATAAATGCCCTATTTACATCTCTTTCCATTTATCAAACTGGAAATCAAAAAAAATTAAAGATTTTCAGTATTTATTTGAATATTTCGATTTAGATAATGTTTCAAACGATATTTGCAAATATATTGCTGACAATCCCGATCATTTCTTTTTATTTAAACCAAAAAAAGATGCTGGTATTTTAATTAAGAAAAATATTCCAGCTATTATTATTGGCTACAATCAATTGACGTTTATTAAAAATATGGTCAAACAAATAGAGAAATACACTTCTGATATTATCATTATTGATAATAATAGTAGTTATCTTCCTCTATTAGAATGGTATGAAAAAGAGTATAAGTACACGCTACTGAGGCAGCCTCAAAATTTTGGTCACAAGGTTTACGAACGTGACTCAATTCAAAAATTAGCAGGAGATGTTTACATCTTAACCGATCCCGATTTGTTATTTAATCCTGATTTGCCGGATAATTTTATTCAAGAATTGATTGAGATTAGTGATTATTTTCAATCAAAAAAAGTTGGATTTGCTCTTTTAATTGATTCGGATGAGATAAGAGAAGATGTCTGTTTTAGACAATTTACGATTAAACAATGGGAGTCTCAATTTTGGGTCAATCAATTAAATTATTCACTTAAACCTGAATTAAAATTATTCTCTGCAGATATTGACACAACATTTTGTCTGATCAATAAAAAATTTCAAAATTTTCCTATACGCATTGCAGGCAGGTATACTTGTGTTCATATCCCTTGGCTTAAAGGCTTTCAACATTTACTAGGGGATGGCGAGTATGATAGCTATTTACAAAATAATGTATCGACCAGTTGGTTTAAATTAAAAACGAACGACAATTAACGAGAAGAGGAAAACAACATGAGAATTTTCTGTTTGTACAATGTAATATTTACCTTGTTTATGTTGCTTATATGCAATCGAGGGTTGGCAGATAACTACATTATTGTGAATAAAAAAAATGTTATTCATAAATTTGTTCCATTCGATGGACCGACCGATCATTTTACTCAAAATATTTTTTTGAATTGGGAAAATGAGACATTTGAGACATTTGATAAAGTAAAAGATAGCCAAACGGTTGCTGTTGATCTTGGGGCGTGGATTGGGACGACATCTATCTGGCTTTCTAAAAATTTTTATCACGTGATTGCAGTAGAGCCCGATATCATCTCTTTAAAATGTCTACGAGCAAATTTAGCTGCCTCAGAATGTTCAAATGTTAGCTTATGCGATCAGCCTGTTAGTGATAAAAATCAAGTTGTTATTTTTGGACCGAGAGGAAATTTACTTAATGAATCGATTTCTTCTATTAAAAACGATAAAACCAATCAAAAGGATTACGCAACAAATTCAATTATTTTTAAAGATCTAATCGATCAATATTTTTATTCTAACGATAAATTAAAAGACCGCAAAATATCTTTCATCAAATGCGATATTGAAGGTGGAGAGGAAAAAATTTTAGAAGATATCCTTCAATTTGCCTACGATAATCACTGTTCTGTTTACATGTCTTTTCACGTCTCGTGGTGGCAATCCAGAGATATCAAAGATTTTAATGATTTATTTAATTTCTTTGAAACAAGCTGTCCAATTCCCGATGTTTGTGAATTTATCAAGCAAAATCCTTTTGCCTCTGTTTTGTTTCAGCCAAAAAGCCTTAAGTGACAATAAATGACCCAGTGTGCGAATTTTTGCAAAAAAAATCGCACATGTTAGCTCGTTATAAAATTTCAAAAGCTTAATAATTCACGATCTGAACTAGACTGTAAAAAAGGTGAGTATTTTTTCATTCACTTTAAAAAAATACTATTTGGGCTGAAGCAAAAGTTCTGGCAGTTCGCATATGGAAGCAAAAAGAGTCTATACTGATTCCGGTTGAATCCTGCAAATTTTGCCTGCGCCAAACCCTTGCGCTTAACAGATGGTTAGTGGATCAATATTATTCTCAATATTAATCTACTTACGATCTCTTAACCGCCGGAGCTTTCCCCCTGGCCAAATTCCAGCATTCAACTGGCTTGAATCTATATTTTAGGACGTAAATCGAAGTCTAATCGGGGAGATCCTCGACCGCTTATTGGGATTTAAACTGATTGCCTCCGTTTGAACTCAGTGGCAAAGACGCGATATTGATGAATGTAGCCTCTCTGCCACTGCTTCAACCTTGAGCCTTTTGAATCAATTTAAAGCGCTATAAGCGTGCCGGATGACCCGTTAGTTTTAGTATCTGATAAACCCAATTCTTTGATTTTATTAGAGATAGGTTAGGCACAAAAAGTGTTAAAAAAAAGATTTACTTTAATTAAAGGTTTTTATTAGATTGCATTTTTTAATCCTATTTTATTCTGCCGAGGTTTATGTCTAAAAAATTTTCTGCCTTACAGTTGACTGCAATCCAATTTTTGATTGCATTACAACTCACTTCAGCAAGTGGAGCGAGTTCTTATTCTTCTGATAAAAATTTTGATGCATGGTCATCAGGAAGATCGAAAATAAACTATTCGGAAAATTATCGAGATCCGCTGAATCCAAAGAATGATTTCGCTTTTGATGATGACCAAGGAATTTTTCCTTATTTTGAAGCGAATATGAGGGCAAAAGACGATCTTTTGACAAAAAAACAGAAAAAAAAATTAGCCAAAGCTGAGTTACTCAACTCAAGAGGTCACAGGGGTCGCAGAGGAAAAGAAGGGCCTACCGGACCTACTGGTGCAGCAGGTCCAAGGGGAATACAAGGTGTCCAGGGCGTTCAAGGGATTCAGGGCGATCAAGGAGTTATGGGTCCTACAGGGAGTCCTGGTTTAGCCGATAATACCGGTGCGACCGGTCCTACGGGTGATGCAGGTCCAACAGGTGCAACGGGTCCAACAGGAGCTCCCGGTCTAGCAACAAATACGGGGGCAACAGGAGCGACCGGTTACACAGGATATACCGGGAATACCGGATCAACCGGTCCGCAGGGAGCTACAGGTCCAACAGGTTACACGGGTTATACGGGTTACACAGGATATACCGGTGATACCGGAGCGATAGGGGATACGGGTCCGACAGGTTATACCGGTTACACGGGTTATACTGGTTACACAGGTAGTACAGGGCCAACAGGTTACACAGGATATACCGGTTACACCGGTTATACTGGGGATACAGGACCGACAGGTTATACGGGTTACACCGGTTATACTGGTTACACGGGTTATACTGGTTACACAGGTAACACCGGGCCAACAGGTAACACCGGGCCAACAGGTTACACAGGATATACCGGTTACACTGGATATACTGGTTACACAGGTCCAACAGGATCAGTTGCACTTGCATATGCGATGTTTTATGCAGCAAATGATCAGACCGCTGCGGGTGAAGCAGATGGAGCTTATGGGCTGGTTGAGTTTCAGACGGGAGCTGATAATGTAAACGTTGGCGGATTTACCGGTACTATTGGAGATACAGCGAACGTGTGCATCACCTCGATTGCGGTTCCTTTGACTGGTTATTACAAGGTGACTGTTTATGTCAATCCTGGAAGTGTTGGTGGATACATTGCCTTAGTAAAGAACGGAACTGTCAGTAATGGAACTGTCGGAACCAGTAATGGAACTATTACCGGAGCTACTATTTTAGATTCAGGTGTGGCAAAAGGGGCGAGTTTTACAGCATTTAATGATACAATTGTTAGTTTAGCAGCCACTGATACGTTGTCTGTTGTTAGTCTTAACACTACCGTATTGGTTATACAATCAGATGTTACACCAACGACTGATACAAGCAACAGCGTTTCGGCCTCAATTGTCATCCAGTATTTAGGCCCATCATCATAAAATAAAGATGACTAGCGATTGATTCTCTTTTCAAAAAGAGAATCAATCTTGATCGGAGATTCTCGAATGAAAACATCATGAATCGTGAAACAACAAGGTCAGTCATCGGATCGATCTTGTTGTTTTCATAAAATTTTATGCATTTTTCTTCGTTCAATTGGTTCAATTCGGGCTAGAGCGCCTCTAATTTTGGTGAAAAAATCGTGATGAATCGATTCACCCTTGACAGGTTCTCTTATTTCAATCACCCTCTTTTCTCAATCAGCTCTTAAAAATAGCGTTTTGCTTCTTGCAAGCAAAATCCTCTTGGATAAAAATCACACATAAAAGATCACAAACATTTAAACACTCTACGGAATTCGCATCATGTCAATCAAACATAATGTCTCACTCAAATTATTTCTCTTGTTGACCCTCCTTTGCTTCCCTCTTTTTGCCACAAAAAAAAACACCCTTTGCCTCACAATGATTGTGAAAAATGAATCGAAGATCATTGAGCGCTGTCTCTCCAAGGTCAAAGACATTGTCGACTGCATCTCGATTTGCGACACGGGATCGACTGATAATACCGTTGAAATCATTGAAAATTTCATGAAAACCCATCATATTCCGGGTAAAGTGTATCATCATCCTTGGAAAAATTTTGGGTATAATCGGACCCTTTCGGCTGAAGCTGCTCGCAATACGCTCAAAGAGCTCGGCTTCTCTTTATCAGAGAGTTATCTTCTTCTTCTCGATGCTGACATGATCCTCAAGGTCGACCCCTCTTTTGATAAGAGCGCCTTAAAAGAGGACGCTTATAACCTCATTCAAAAGACCCCTTGCATGTCTTATTATAATGTCCGCTTGATTCGGGCAAACAAAAATTGGATTTGCGTAGGGCCGACCCATGAGTACTGGACCTGTCTGGATCTTCATCAAATTTCAAAGCTTTCAACATTATGGATTAACGACCGTGGAGATGGAGGATCAAAAGGGGATAAGATCGAGCGTGACATTCGCCTCCTAACCCAAGGGTTAGTGGAGGAGCCCAATAATCCTCGCTATTATTTTTATCTTGCGCAGTCATATAAATGTTTAGGAAATTGTGAAAAAGCGATTGAATTATATAAAAAACGAATTGAAATGGGAGGATGGAAAGAAGAGGTATGGCATGCCAAATCGATGATGGGGGAGTGCTATGAACAGCTTGGACGGTGGGATCAAGCATTGATCTGTTATCTGGATGCTTATCAATATAACCCCCAAAGAGCTGAGCCTCTACAAAAAATCGCCTCTCACTATCGGTACGGCGGACAACATGAGCTGGCTTATTTATTTGCCAAGCAGGGGCTCGCCATTCCCTACCCTAAAGATCAGATTCTGTTCATTTCAGATCCTGTCTATGATTACCAATTCGATGAAGAAATCTCCATTTCTGGATACTACACGGCATTTAAGGCAGATGGGTTTAACTCCGCTAACCGCCTTGTATTGAATAGAAAAACCCCTTATCCGGTGAAAGCCCAAACCTATCAAAATTTTTTATTTTATGTGCAAAATCTCGCTCCTTACTATATAGAGCCCGGTAAAACAGAACTTCCCCCTTTTCCAAAAGGGGCCCCTTCTCCCATTTTCTTGCAATCGATTCAATTTGATCTTCCTCCCATCCGAGAGGGGATGGAGGAGCGCTACAATCCGTTAAACCCATCGATTCAAAAAACTCAAGAGGGGTACACCGTGATTTGCCGAACCGTTAACTTCAGTCAAACGCGTGGAGCTCACTATGCATCTCGCGATCCGCTTGATCCCACGATCCGGACGCGCAATTTTCTTCTCGAATATGACAAAGATTTAAGATTATTATCCCAAAAAGAAATTGTCGAAGATTTTTCAAAGAAAGATGAAGCTGTCCAAGGGCTTGAAGATTGCCGGTTATTTAAATTAAAAGGCTCGAATTGGTTTCTGTGTACAACTTATGGGATGCATCCGGGGCATGTCGGCCCTTTCCTTTGCAAATTGGAGGATGTCTCTGAGAGTGCCTCAACAATTCGAGTGGAAAAGAGCATCAGGCTGATGGGTCCCGAAAAAAAACGGTGTGAAAAAAATTGGCTTCCCCTTGTGAAAGATGACCAGCTCTATGTCCTCTACAATTATGACCCTTTCACCGTTTACAAAATGAATGAGGAAGATGGCTCTTGGACGGTCTTTTCGCAATATCGTCCAGGCTCTGATCTCTCCCGGTTTAGGGGATCGGCAGCACCCATTCCATTTGGCGAGGGATATTTAATGGTGATTCATGAGGTTGTGTTTGGCAATGGGCGCACCTATCTTCATCGCTTTGTCTACCTAGACAAAGATCTAGTGGTCAAAAAGGTTTCAAAGCCGTTTACTTTTCTTCATCAAGGGATTGAATATTGCTGCGGGATGGCCGCCGACCATGCAGGAGAGAAATGCATCCTCACCATTAGTTTTGAAGATCAAAAAGCGTTTTTCTTGTCGATAGATGTCAAGACAATTCAGTCAATGTTGGAGCCTATCCATGAATAACACGATTTATCTATTCTCATTTTTTTCTTTTTTTTGTCTGTTGAGCATCTCAGATTCGGCGTTTTGTTTAAATCAAGAGCCTCCCTCTTCTTTAAGCATAGAGGCTCAAATCAATCATAGAGCGTTAAGTCGAGATGAGCTTCTCCATCAGATTAATCACCTGATTGCGCAAGATCAATTGGAAGAGGCGCGCCAACTCTATCGCTACTTTGATTGCCTCCTTGTGGATGAATCAGTGATTCAACATAGCAATGAGCTGATAGAAAAATTAAGGCGCAACGGAAAGCAGATCATTGCGACAACTGATCCGGCAAGAGAGGCTAAACATAATGAGTTGATCATCGTCTATGGCAATTATCATCATGCACATAATAATTTGCCCTATTGCGATAAGATTTGGCGCCATCCTCTCTATTTTAAAGAGTTGATCCATTCACAAATCGAATATGATCCTGCTTGGGAATCTATTGGGGTGATTTATATTTTAAATTTAGAAGAGCGAAAGGATCGTTATCAAGAGATCTTATCTGAGTTATGCCGAATGAAAGCGCCCCTGCATCGCATTCACCATTATAAGGTTAAAAAAGAGGTGGTCTCGGGAGTTCAATTTTTTGATGGTCTTCTCAGTTGCACAAAAAATCACCGCAATATCGTGGCCGATTTTCTGAATGGGTCTTATCAAACTTGTTTGGTTTTAGAAGATGATGTCACCTTTACGGCTGATGTTGAAGGAAATTTAAAGCGTCTCAAAACGTTTTTTGATAGGGCCTATGACTATGAGGTTTGTTTATTAAATTCCAGTAAAAATCATGAAATGAAAGAGTACGATGACCTTCTGTTGTTATCTTATCAAGAATGTACGACATGCTCTGCGTATCTTTTAAATCGAAAAGGGGCAGAAAAAGTGCTCGTTTGTTTTCAAGAGGGATATGAAAAAATGATCGAATCTCGTAACGCTTGCTATGCGTGTGATCTTTGCTGGACTAAACTGCAGAAAAATCATAAGTTTTTCCTATTTAAAACAAAGTTTGGCTATCAGAGGTGTAATTACAGTTCTATTTCAGGTCAAACAAATTGTCATTTTGATTAAATTCTAGAATGGAGACAACGATAATGTCAAAAATCAATCGAATAAAGGGGATCGCCTCTCTATGCTCTATGCTTCTGCCTATTTTGTGTCTTACAGCTCAGATGGAAGGTCAACAAGAGATTGAGCCATTTTCGGGTTTGACCGCTTTTACCGCTCAAGAAGAGGGCATCAGTGCAAAAACATCTGAAATTGAAGGGACAGCCTCTTCTTTACAGAAAAAAGAGCATAAAACCGTCTGCCTCAGCATGATTGTCAAGAATGAACATCATGTGATTACAAGATGTCTTGCAACGGTGAAACCGTTGATTGATTATTGGGTCATTGTTGACACAGGGTCAACGGATGGAACCCAAGACATCATCAAAGAATATATGAAAGGGATTCCGGGAGAGCTTCACGAGCATCCTTGGGTCAATTTTGCCCATAATCGAAATCAGGCGCTCAATTATGCAAAAGGGGATTATGTCCTGATTATTGATGCAGACGAAATGTTGGAGTATCCCCCTGATTTTAAGCTTCCTCCTTTGACAGCTGACGCTTATTTATTCACTCTCCTAAGAGGCAATAACGAGTATAGCCTTCCCACTCTTTGTCGAACGGACAAAAAATATCAGTGGCGTGGTGTGTTGCATGAATATTTATCTTCTCCTGAAGCGAAAGATGTCGGGCATATTCAAGGAATTGTCAGAACAACCAAGAGTGATGGAGCGCGAAGCCGTGATCCTCAAAAATATCAAAAAGATGCCGAAATTCTTGAAAAAGCCCTTGTTGAGGAGCCGCATAATGAGCGGTATATGTTTTATCTGGCTCAATCTTACAGAGATTGCGGGCAAAGAGAAAAATCGCTTGAGGCATACAAAAAACGGGTCGCGATGAAAGGGTGGGATCAAGAGGTTTTTTTCAGCCTCTGGCAGATCGCAAGGTTGCAAGAGATGTTAAACAAGAGCCATGAAGAAATTGTGAAAGGGTATACGGCAGCGTTTGTTTATCGCCCAACCAGGGTTGAGCCCCTCAATGATTTGACAAAGTATTACTTGAAAAATCAAGAGTATGAGAAAGCTTATCGTATTGCAACGATTGGCAAAGAGATCAAGCAGCCGCCTGATATTCTTTTTGTTGAGAAAACAGCTTACGATTTCGATATGCTCCTTCAATATTCAGTTGCTGCCTATTGGGTGGGTAAAATTGATGAGGCGAAGAAAATCTCGGAAGAGCTCTTGAAGAAGAAGGATTTGCCCGATAATGTCCGTCAGGTCATTGAAAGAAATTTGGCTTTTTCAAATGCAAAACTCATCGAAGAGCTGACAGGTGAGGAGATGTAAAGATCGCGCACCAAAAGTGCAATTTCGGCTGAGCCGAAATCGCACTTTTGGTGCCTAAGGTGAGTGTTACAGAACAGGTAAGGAGATCTTCCTTTAATCATGTCTAAAAATGGATCTTTTCAGATTACGGCGATGAATCAAGAACCAGATCAACACAACAATTCCGGCAATTGTCCAGACGATCAAGCGAGGCAATGTGAAGAGGGGGTAAGGCCTTTGGTTTGGAATACCCCAGCGCTCTCCCGGCGGCCACAAGATGAGGGAGGGAGCTCCTTGTAAATTTGCCTCAGGGACAGGTCCAAAATAGCGGCTATCTTGGCTCATCGCATGATTATCACCAAGCATCAAATAGTGCCCTTCAGGAACTTTGTAGCCAAATGTTGAGAGAAACGTTTTATCCAACTTTCCTTCCGAGTCAAGAGGGGGACCATAATCTTTGAAAGCGACATAAGGGGATTTTTTGGTTGAAAGTCCCTCTTTCTTCTTTTCGCGCTCATGAAAACTCTTTAAAAGAGGGTCTTCTTTCTCCATTAATAGGCCACCCATTGCAAAAAGGTCTCCATTGCGAAAATAGATGTAGCGGTTAGGGAAGAACGGTTGATTGCGATGGATCGGCTCTACCAACGTTGTCATGTCGATGCCAACATTAAAGAGCTTCTGAATATTTTCTTGGCTCATGCTATATAAAGGATGATCTGAAGGAAGGGATGAGGTCACTCCACCCCAATTGACTTTGACTGCCTTGCCATAATAAAATTCATACGTGCCATTTGCCACTCCTGGAAATGACGGACTGCTTGGGTAGACCTTTTCTCCGTCCAATCGATAAGAGGTTGCCCGCCCCTCTTTTACGACGAATCGGCATGTGTACATATGATCCATTAATGCTTTGAGATGCTTTTCTTGAAGCGGAATGACTGTTGAATATCCTCTAATGGTCAAGCCCCCTTGCTGAGATTCCATCGCGGGGGGAAAATTTAAACTTGGGGTGTGTCGAAGCTCCAAGTAAAGAGCGGCCTCTTCTAAGTCTTTGGCCCGATAAGCGGTGAGTGATTCGAGTTGATCTTTGTTAAGAAGGCGTGCCATCGCAAAATTGCGCATTCCCCAAAAATCACTATACGTTTCGATTGTGGTGTGCGGCTTTTGTTGCGCTTCTGGATTATCATTCACCCAGCCTTTTCCATTAAAAATGTCCCCTTTTATTTCATGGTATTTCAGGCGAAGCCTTCCTATGCTCTGATTAAAGTGATGAAGGACGATTTCGGGTCCGTGGATTGAGCGACGCTCTTCACTATACGTTTTTCTCCCTTCAAAATTAATGAAGGGGATGTTTTCAAGACGGGTCATCCAAGGGTTGTCCCTTAATTCGATTAAATCATTTCCTTCTTTGTCAAATCCGTAGATTTTCCCTCCATAAAAATAAAGGGTGTCGCCCGGCTTTCCCATGCATCGTTTAATGTATCGCTTGGTGTAGGGGAAAACGCCCATAAAAGTCGAATCGGAATCTAAGTGGGGCACTCCATCGCCTGACCAAATGACAACGCTTGTTCTTTGAACAAGTTGTGGATCAAAAAAGAAATGTTTGGTCGCTAAAGGGACATTTAAGCTAAAGGCGGTTTTTGTCACACTCAAATGATCTTGTTCTTTAAATGTGGGGCGCATCGATCCCGTCGGAATTTCATATAATTCAAACCAAGTTTGTCGGATGAGGGTCGCAAAAGCTAAAGCGATGACAATGGCAATTGCCATCTCAAAAAAGTAGGAGAGAACACTTTTTTTAAAATGGGTGTCGCAAAACGCTTCAATTTCGCGGGCCAGGTTGCTTGCCTCCTCTTTATTCTGCTGTAAAACAGCCTGATCCAATTGCCTTAATTGCAACTCGAATTGACGAAGTTGATCGGGAGTCAATTGAGTCCCTTTTTTTTTAAACGCTTTGTATCCTGCCTGTAAAACGTGGCGAGATTTTCTAAGAGAGTAGGAACGTGGTTTTTTCATGATCAATCGTCAACTTTAAATTAAAAAAGATGAAATCAGCATACCTCATCCTCATTCAAATGGCAACTTTTTACCCAGTTCTCTTTTTCTTCTCTCGATCGAAATTTTTGCACTCTTGTTAAAATGCTGCTTACTTCGTATTTTAACAAATTAAATCTCAATGAGATAAAATAATTTTGTTTTAGGTGTTCCTTGAGTTGCCCCCTTTTGTACGCTTTACTTGATAAAAAGCTTGAAATAAGGGCCTTTTTTGTGGAAAAAATGTTCAAAAATGTTCATAAAAAAATGGGGGATCGAGAGAAAAATAGAGGATTTTCAAAAGAAAAGAGAAATAAAAGAGAGGGTGTTTTCGCAACTAATTACTATTTAGATTGTTATGGTTTTTCCTTTAAGAGAAATTTATTGGGATTGAAAAAAAAGTCGACAAAATTGTAGAGAAAAAAATGTTAATAACTCACTCACCTTGTGGAACAATCGCATGCAGGGTGCGTAAGGCATGCTGCGTAAGGTGAGTGAGAACCTGATGAGAATCTTTGATCACGTTTCTTATAAAGAAAGAGGGGGTTTGGGTGATTGCAGAAGACTACCTGAATTAATGATGCGAATTTTTGCTTTCCCAACAGCGCCATTGATTTGGAGCCAATAAGGAAAATAGGCCGGATAATGTTGGCTATCCCTGGGGAGATAGACTTCAATCATTTTTCCTGATAGTTCGCTTCCGTCAGAGGGCCACCTGGTTCGCCAGGCATCAAAGATCACGCCATTGATCGTTTGTCCATTCACAACCATCCGGGGTTGCCAAAGAGGGCGTAATTCGGGCCCGGATTTTGATTTAGGTCCAATCCGTTTACGGAGATTGTCTGGAATTTGAGTAAATTTAAGATTGAGGAGTTTCGATAAGAAATTATCGGCATCGGGGATTTCAAACCAATTGCGCTTGGTAAATGAATAATAGCGGATCATTTTTCCTGTTTGAAGGTCAACGTCATATCTCACCCACGAAGTGTTTCCCTGAGCTCCTTGAGCAATCCATTCTTTCCAATTTCCGTTTGAGGGGGTTTTACTTTCAGGAACCGCCACTTCTTCGATAGTGAGAAGGGGGGGCTGTTTGGCATAAATCAAAAGAAGGGTTTGGGTTTTTCCAGCCGAAATCACGATATAGTCGCCCGGTTGAGCATGTTGCAAATTATGGCGTAATATCAGCTCATTTGCCTCGAGTGGGCTAAAAATGGCTGCGATGTTCAATGCTCCAATCAAAAAAAATAGAATCCATTTCATGCTCACTCCTTAACCTAAGGATAAATCACTGACCTTACACGCACTCTTCCAGCTTAACCCACCTTACGCACCAAGAGTACGTAAGGCAAGCCCTTAAGGTGAGTGACTCATCAGAAACTATAATTTTTTTTTTGTTTTTAAGCTATAGATAAGAGGGAATTGACACAATCAACACAAAGGAGTCTCTGCATCCAAACATGCTGAAGAATGCTTCACTTCGAATTCTGAATTGAGTATGCTCGATTTTCAAATGGTGGCCTATTGTTTTTTGTCAGTGAAATACAGGGGAGTCTCAAATGAATAAGTGGATATTTTGCCTCTTAGGATGGTTGCCGATCTCTTTGATCGCGCAATCCGCTTCTTTTGAAAAAGAGATGAAAGGAATTGAAGCGCACATTCAAATCCTTAAAGAGCGTTTAAATGTCAATCAAAGAGAACAGATAAAAGAGGAAATGCGCGGAGAAGGATTGATGATTGCCGATTGGGAGGCTTACGGACGAGATTTGCAACATGTCCGGCAGCTAGAGCAGAGGGAGCTAGAGATTCGGCACGAAATCCAACAATTAGAAGAGCGGCGAGCTGTTCTGATGAAACACCAAATTGAATCCACAACTCAAACCTAATATTTTTCCATGCAGCAACCCGCAATTCCTTCGATTTACGACCAATCACTGGCCCTTCTCACTGATTTTTATCAGATCACCATGATGTATGGATATTGGAAGGCGGGATTTGGCCAAAAAGAATCTGTTTTTCACTTGTTTTTTCGTAAAAGTCCTTTTAAAGGGGGATTTACGATTGCAGCGGGTCTTGAAAATGTCATTTCATTTTTAGAGAGATTTAAGTTTGACTCATCCGACCTTGATTATTTATCTGGCCTCCAAGGAGGCGATGGGGCGCCTTATTTTGAAGAATCTTTTCTCAATGATTTGGCAACGTTGAGATTTACCGGAGATATTGATGCAGTTCCCGAAGGGACTGTTGTGTTTCCTTACGAGCCTCTCTTGCGCGTACAAGGCTCTTTGATTGAATGTCAATTCCTGGAAAGCCCTCTGCTTAATTTGATTAATTTTCCAACGCTGATTGCGACGAAAGCCGCTCGGATCTGTCTTGCAGCAAAAGGGGATCCTGTCCTTGAGTTTGGCTTGCGGCGAGCGCAAGGCATTGATGGTGCGTTGACCGCAAGCCGTGCAGCGTATATTGGAGGATGCGATTCAACCTCTAATTTATTAGCGGGTAAATTATATGGAATTCCCGTTAAGGGGACGCATGCCCACAGCTGGGTGATGGTGTTTGATGATGAGATAGACGCCTTTAAAACATATGCTCAATATTTGCCCAATCATTGCGTCTTCTTAGTCGATACTTACAATACCTTAGAGGGAGTTAAAAAAGCGATTAAAGTGGGAGATTGGCTCAAAAAACAGGGAAAAAAGCTCTTAGGGATTCGATTGGATTCGGGCGATCTTGCCGATTTGAGCATTAAAAGCCGCCTTTTATTGGATGAGGCAGGTTTTAAAGAGGCTTTGATTGTGGCAAGTAACGATTTAGATGAAACAATCATTAGTGAATTAAAACGTCAAGGAGCACAGATCAATGTGTGGGGGGTTGGAACCAGCTTAGTCACCGCAAGGGATCAGCCGGCGCTTGATGGGGTCTATAAACTCTCTGCCATTCGCGACAAGGGAAAAGAGTGGAAGTATAAATTAAAGTTGTCAGAACAAATGGTTAAAGTGTCCAATCCGGGGATATTGCAGGTCAAGCGATTCTGCTCGGATTCTCAAAATCTAGCCGATGTCATTTATGATATCAATAGGCCTTGGAAGGGGGATTGTGCAAGCATTGATCCATTAGATTCCACCCATATTCGGTTGATTAAGAAAGGAGTGAAAAGCAAAGATCTCTTGCAGCCAATTTTTCGCAAGGGGCATTGTCTCTACCGGCGGCCATCTCTAGACGAGATTCGTCGATATACCCAAAAAGAGTTAGGCGCCTTTCCTATTGGGATGAAGCGTTTTCTCAATCCTCACCTTTACGCGGTCGGAATGGAAAAAAGATTGTATGATTTAAAAATTCAGTTAATTAAGCAAATTCGGCAATGTGCCTGTATAGGGGCAGACAATGTAGTAAATCAACTTAACACCTTAAAAGACAAGGAATCTTAAATCATGAAAGCATTGCTTCTTGTTGATCTACAACACGATTTTTTACCAGGAGGGGCTCTTGGGGTAAACAATGGGGGGGCGATCATTCCACTGATTAATGAAATGATTCATTATCCTTTTGATTTGATCGTGGCAACAAAAGATTGGCACCCGGCCGATCACCGCAGCTTTGCGAGTCATCATCAGGGGAAAAAACCGGGAGATATCATTCATTTAGGGGGAATAGAGCAAATTTTATGGCCTGACCATTGTTTACAGGGCGCTGAAGGATCAGAGTTTGCTCCCGGCTGGGATACGACAAAAATTGATAAGGTCATCTATAAGGGAACAGACCCTTTTATTGATAGCTACAGTAGTTTTTACGATAATGGTCATCGCAAGCAAACCGGTTTGGAAAATTATTTAAGGGAAAAAGGGGTTCAACAATTATTTATTGCAGGCTTAGCAACAGATTATTGTGTCAAATATTCTGTTTTGGATGCATTGAAATTAGGGTTTAGAACCTACGTGATTGTCGATGCATGCCGAGGGGTTAATCTTGATCCTCAAGACAGTGAAAAAGCTCTTCAAGACATGAGAAAAGGAGGGGCTGTTTTACTCTCCTTTCGTGATTTAAAAGAATTATTAGAGCATGATGCAAAGGGGAAGCAAACGGTTTGAAGGATGGATGAGAATGTTTGAGCAAACAAAGCAAGGAGTCTGCTTCAGAGTGAACGTGATTGTGAAAGCTTCACAAAGTGAAATGGTTGAATGGAGCAATGATGAATTAAAGATTCGTTTAGCAGCTGTGCCCGAAAAAGGGAGAGCGAATGGGGAGTTGTGTTGTTATTTAGCGGCATTTTTTGGTGTTGGAAAATCTAATATTCAGTTATTGCGCGGTTTGACAAGTCGGCATAAGCAAGTCTGTATCATGGGGATCTCTTTAGAAGACATTCAAAGCAAAGTTCAACGATGTCTTTCAAAAAGAAAATAGAATATTTGGATGATGTGCAAAAACGAAAGGGGGAAGTGCGTGTTAAAGTATGTGATCTGTTTGGGAATTTCGCTATCGTTATTTTTTTCTTCGGGCTGGTCTGAAGAATCAAAAAAAGAGAAGAAAAAAGAGAAGAGTCAATGCGACGAAAAAGAGGTGATGTCGGAGACTCGGCATGAGATTTTGATCAATGGCCAGCCTATGGCTTACCGAGCCGTTGCAGGAACGATGATTTTGAAAGATGAAAACTGCAAGGGAAAAGCGAGTTTATTTTATATCAGTTATGTGAAAGAGGGGGGAGAAGCTTCTCGAGAGCGGCCGATCACGTTTTGTTTTAATGGGGGGCCGGGTTCTTCTTCTGTTTGGCTTCATTTGGGGGTGTTAGGACCTAAGCGAGTTTTTTTATCTGACAATGGGGATGCGATCCCTCCGTTTCATTTGGTTGATAATGAATTTTCTCTTTTAGATAAGACGGACCTTGTGTTTATCGATCCTGTTTCAACAGGATATAGCCGGGCGATTCCCCCCGATGAGGCCAAGCAATTTCATGGAGTGGAAGAGGATATTAAATCGGTTGCTGAATTTATCCGTCTCTATTTGACCCGCAATCAGCGCTGGGAGTGTCCAAAATTTGTGATCGGGGAAAGTTATGGAACAACCCGTGCGGCTGCCCTTGCGGGTTATCTTCATGATGAACATTACATTTATATGAACGGCGTTGTGTTGATTTCAAGTGTATTGAATTTTCAATCCCTTGATTTTACGGTAGGCAATGACCTCTCGTTTTCATTGTTTTTACCAAGTTATACAGCGGCTGCTTGGTACCATAAAAAATTAAGTCCTGATTTGCAGGCAAATTTTTTCGATACGATGAAGGCGGCAAGAGAGTTTGTGATCAACGATTATTCTCTTGCCCTATTTAAAGGAGATCTTTTAACAAAGTCTGAGAGGGGACGAGTGGTTCATCAACTCTCTCGATTCACAGGACTTTCGCCTGAATACATTGAAAAGGCTAATTTACGGGTTGATATCTTTCGATTTGTGAAAGAGCTTTTGCGTGATGAAAGGCGAACGATTGGGCGATTTGACAGTCGATTTAAGGGGATTGATGCAGATGCTGCCGGTGAAAATTTCGAGTATGATCCCAGTGCTGATGCTATTTTTGGGGCATTTACTGCAACAATGAATCAGTACATTCAAGCCGAGCTTAAGTGGCCCAAAGATGACGATTACAAGATTTTGACAAATGTGCAGCCTTGGGATTATGGAATTAAAAATAAATATTTAAATGTTGCAGAGACATTGCGTGGAGTCATGACAAAAAATCCTTATTTAAGGGTTTTTGTGGGGAATGGATACTATGATTTAGCGACACCTTTTTTTGCGACGGAGTATACGTTTAATCATTTAGGATTAGATGATTCATTGATGGATCACGTGACGATGAAGCATTATGAGGGGGGGCATATGATGTATATTCATAGACCTTCTTTGATTCAATTAAAGGATGATTTAGCGAATTTTTATGATGAAACATTGAAAAATCAACGGGCGGAGCAGGAGCTTGGGGAATCAATTCGTCGTTAAACATGTGATCTCTTGCTTGGTGATGTTTCATTAAAGAATGTAGAACCTGTCTGGGTGTTTTTTTTGTCTTTGGGCTTGAGTGAAACCTTCCGGGGTTGAGAAATCGAAAGCGAGGTCGTTCTTGTAGAATACAATTCAGCTTTCCATTTCTCAACTCTTTGGTTTTGACATAGCTTTAAGGAGCACTCTTTTTTAGAGACCCTTTTAGAATCTGTTCGAAATTTTTGAGCCGATGATTTATAGCAGCAAACCATCTTGATCAAAGGTTCTGAACAGATTTTTAGACCTGTTGCGTGATAATATTCGTGTGAGAACCCAAGCTTTTTGCATGTTGATTTTGGGATATTAGACTTCTTGGGAAACTTGCTTTGCTTGAAAAAACTGCCATTTTTGGCATCTTTTTTGTAAAATTTTTCGACCATATGCACGCATACGCTCTCAAAATTTTCAAAACAAGCTGCTCAAAAAGGGCAATTTTTTCAAGCAAAGCAAGTTTCCGAAGAAGTCTATTTTAAGTAGGGCGTCTCATCAATTGATAATCCACCTTTATTCAAGTTCTTTCCAAGCGGGCGGTCACATCGCTTCATAGGCAATATTCGAAAATATAGCCTGACCACCCGCTTGAGAAATCATCTTGAATAGAGGCGATTAGCAATTGATGACACGCCCTAGCAGAATTTTCCTATTTTCCAAAAAAGAACAAGAAAGCTTTCTTGAAAAACAAAATAAGTGTTAAAAATGACTTGATTCTCGATACTCCTCCTGTTACAATTCTTTTTCTATTCTTTGGGGCAATAGCTCAGTGGTTAGAGCAGCGGACTCATAACCCGCTGGTCCTTGGTTCAAGTCCAAGTTGCCCCACTTTTTCTTTGTGATTCATAAGCCTAAAACTGAACCACTTGCGTAGATGCAAGCAAATCAGTTAAAAGCACGGTCCATATCCGTGGACCATTTATGGACCACTCGCCTACAACAATTGGCGACAGAAGCACCCTTCCCTGCCTTTAAACAGCAGCTAACCTTTGAAAACTTAAAACAAAGGTAAGCTCATGAAAGGCATCGACAAACGTATCCACAAAAACGGAACGGTTTCCTACCGTGCCCGAGTTCGTATCAAAGGACATCCAGTTCTCTCCCAATCCTTCGCTTCCAAAATCCTTGCGATGAAATGGAAGCGCGACACCGAATCGGCGGTAGAACAAGGCAAGTATGAGTATACCAAACTCGGTAGCAAAAATACTTTAGCCGAACTGATCGACCGCTATATCGAAAGAGTTCTTCCTTCAAAACCAAAAAACGCAAGAAACGTTCGCCAACATCTTCTCTGGTGGAAAGAAGAGCTTGGAGATTACTTTCTTTCCGACATCAAACCCAACCTCATTGCACAAAAGCGGGATGAGCTGCTATCAGGACTGACTTGCAAAGGCAAACTCCGCTCTGCTACAACCGTGGTCCGCTATCTTGCCAGCTTGTCTCATGCCTTTGCTATCGCGGTTAAGGATTGGGAATGGATACAAGAAAACCCTGTCATGAAAATCTCAAAACCGAAAATCTCAAATGGAAGAACACGATTTCTCAATGACGATGAAAAAGAAAGGCTTCTCCAAGCCTGCCAAGAAAGCGAATCAAAAGGACTCTACCCAATTGTTATACTGGCTCTTTCGACAGGGATGCGAAAAGGCGAAATCATGAATCTCAAATGGGGTGATGTCGATCTGGACCGAGGTTCTATCCTTTTACAAGTAACAAAGAATGGAGAGCGACGCTTTATTCCTCTCATTGGAACAGCGCTAGATCTTCTGCGTTCAAAATACACAAATCAAACTGTTGACTCTCTTGTATTTCCTGCGCCCCATTCCTCATCCAAACCCATCGACATTCGCTCAGCATGGGAAACAGCTCTGAGAAAAGCCGAAATCTCCAGCTTCCGCTTCCACGACCTTCGTCATACGGCCGCTTCTTATTTGGCCATGAATCAGGCGAGCTTGTTAGAGATCGGGACTCTACTTGGCCACAAAACCGTCCAAATGACAAAACGCTATGCCCATCTTTCCAATGAGCATATCTATTCCACGGCTGCAGTTCTTAATGCAAAGCTTTTCAGCGATCAAAAAAGGCAGGAATCGAATTTTAGGCCTACAAACAAGTTGGTGGATTAAAAATACTGTCAGCTCTTGCAGCTAATTTTAGGATAAAAAGGGCTTCTGGTGTGTCGAAACGTTTTTGATACCCTTCCGGAGTTTTTATGCCGAAATAAGGCGTATCAACAAGGTCGAGGCAAATTTCTTCAGCAAGCACCCCAATTTCTATTAACAGGAAAGCAATGAAGATTAGTCTGGAGATTTGGGCTGTTAGTTTAGTAGGATTGATCGGTTTTAGGTGAGCGTAGCATACCATATCATTTTCGATGGACACTACTTGACGAGCAAGAAGGATCAATCGAGAATGATGTGAAATACTTGAAAAATGACCGTATAGTTGCCCAAAATCTTCATATCCTTGACGCTGTTTTTTTGCAAAAGTTACTGCTTTAGGAACATCCAGATCTTCTTTTAAGAAGAGAGCATAAGCCTTTGGATCCGCATGTAGTTGTAAAGCGCAGCAATAGTCCTCAAAAGACATTCTAAGATTATTGTCGATTGTACGACAGCCGCCTCGTTCCAAAGAGTCAAGACAGCAGCAAAGATCAGAAATGATATTGCGTAATACAAGGGTAGAGTCTAATTCTTTGCCTTCTGTTTTAATCCGTACACGATAGCTGTCGATTACATCCGTGCTTTTGCGAGCAAGAGACCAAGTGCCTTCTAAAAACTCGCCGAGGTACTTATGAAGAATGTCTGTATTGTCTTTAGCTGCTTTTTTAAAAGCTGTTCTCATATAAACCTTTTTTAAGTTTAAGAAGAGGAGGTTCGAGCCACCAATCAGATGTCTCGATAGAAGGGTTTATACATAATATCCCAATTTATAAAAATATAAAGATAGTTTTTACTATAATATTTATCTACTAATTTATTTAATTAAATTTAAATAAATTAGTTTAACAAACAGTAAATCTAGATGTCTTTTTATTAGTATATCTGCTATTCTTATCGCCATATAAATCAACAGGTTAAGATTGGTAGAAGAATGAAAAGAAAAGGGTTTGATCCTCAAGACACAAAACCGTTCAAATTAAGCCGTTCAAAGATCGAGCTTTTTTGTGAATGTCCCTTTTGCTTCTACCTCGATCGCAAACTTGGAGTTGCGCAACCTGGAGGATTTCCGTTCAATCTCAACTCTGCTGTTGACCATCTCTTGAAAAAAGAATTCGATTTCTACCGAGCAAAAGGCGAAGCCCATCCGCTGATGATCAAACATAAAATTGATGCAATCCCTTTTCAACATGAAAAACTTGATGAATGGCGAAAAAATCTGAAGGGCATTTCCTACTTACACGAACCGACTCGATTTTTAGTGACAGGAGCTATTGATGACGTTTGGATTAATCCTTCCGGAGAACTGATTATTGTGGATTATAAGGCAACAAGCAAAGCGGGTGAAATCAATTTGGATGCAGACTGGCAGCTTAGTTACAAAAGGCAAATGGAAGTTTACCAATGGCTTTTCAGAAAAAATGACTTTCAAGTTTCCTCAACAGGCTACTTTGTTTACTGCAATGGAAAGAAAGATGTTCCTGAATTTGGCGAATGTCTGAAATTCGAAATAACTGTCATCCCTTATCTCGGCGATGATAGCTGGATAGAGCCAAAATTAAGCGAGATTCATGCTGTATTGACAGCTTCTCAGCCTCCAGCCCCTCAAGGCACATGCAAACTTTGCGGCTATCGAATTGCTGCCCAAGCAGAAATAAAGGCGGCCTTTGCATGAATTATAGAAATCAAAATCCAGAACAAATCGCCCGTGACAAAATAGACGCTCTACTCGATCAAGCAGGATGGGTGATTCAATTAAGTAAAAAAATCGATCTCAATGCTGGTCTAGGTGTTGCTGTACGCGAATATCAAACAGATGTCGGTCCTGCCGATTATGTTCTATTTATTGATAAGAAAGCTGTAGGAGTGATCGAAGCAAAACCAGAAGACTGTGGCCACCGAATCACAACTGTCGAAGAACAATCCAACGAATATGCCACGGCTAAGCTGAAATGGGTGAATAACAAAGAATCCCTGCCCTTTATTTACGAGAGTACAGGAGTCATTACACGCTTTACGGATGGAAGAGATCCAAAACCAAGATCAAGGGAAGTATTCAACTTCCACCGTCCTGAAACTCTATATGAATGGCTTATTCAAAAAACTTCCATTCGCAGTCGGCTACAACAAATTCCTCTCCTCAGCGAAGAGGGTTTAAGAGAATGTCAAATCTCTGCCATTAATAACCTTGAACAGTCATTCAAAGATGATCGACCGCGCGCTCTTATCCAGATGGCTACGGGAGCAGGCAAAACATTTACAGCCATTACTACCATTTACCGCCTTTTAAAACATGCAAATGCAAAGCGAATCCTATTTTTGGTAGATACCAAAAACCTAGGAGAACAGGCTGAACAAGAATTCATGTCCTATGTCCCTAATGATGACAATCGTAAATTTACAGAACTTTATAATGTACAGAGACTAAAGTCATCCTTCATTGCTAGAGACAGTCAAGTCTGCATTAGCACCATCCAACGCATGTACTCCCTGTTAAAAGAGCAGCCTCTTGATGAAGCTGCTGAAGAAATCAATCCAGCTGAAATGGCTCAGGCTAAAAAACCAATTCCTATCGTCTACAACGGCAAAGTTCCTATTGAATTTTTCGATTTCATTTTCATCGATGAATGCCATCGCTCAATTTATAACCTATGGCAACAAGTTCTTGATTATTTTGACGGCTACTTAATAGGCCTAACAGCGACTCCAGATAACCGTACTTACGGCTTTTTCAAGAAAAACGTCGTTAGTGAATACAGTCACGAAAGGGCAGTTGCTGATGGAGTTAATGTCGGCAATGAGATCTATGTCATAGAAACTGAAAGAACTAAGTTGGGTGGCACAATTAAAGCCAGTCAACAAGTTCAAAAGCGAGAGCGGTTAACTCGCAAGAGAAGATGGGAACAACAAGATGAAGATGAGGCGTATACAGCTAAGCAGCTGGATCGCGATGTCGTAAACCCAGACCAAATTAGGACTGTAATACGCGCTTTTAGAGATAATTTACCCAGCATCTTTCCTGGACGCAAAGAAGTGCCAAAAACGCTCATCTTTGCAAAAACAGACAGCCATGCGGATGACATCATTCAAACGGCCCGAGAAGAGTTTGGTATGGGAAATGAATTTTGCAAAAAAGTCACCTATAAAAATGAAGAAGACCCTAAATCAGTCCTCGCTCAATTTAGAAACGACTACAATCCTCGGATTGCAGTAACAGTGGATATGATTGCTACCGGTACAGATGTGAAGCCTCTTGAATGCTTATTGTTCATGAGAGACGTAAAGAGTCACAACTACTTCGAGCAGATGAAAGGTCGTGGTACACGCACGTTTGGCCATGACGAGTTAAAGAAGGTTACCCCGTCTGCAGCCAGTGCTAAAACACACTATGTCATTGTCGATGCCATCGGAGTTACAAACTCCCTGAAAACTGCAAGCCAACCTTTAATCACTAAACCATCAGTGCCTTTGAAAGATTTAGCAATGAGCATCGTCATGGGTGCAAGAGATGAGGATACAGTTAGTTCGCTTGCTGGACGATTGGCTCGTCTCAACAAACAACTCGAAGAAAAAGATCTCCAGCGAATCAAAGAACAAACAGGCGGTATTGAATTAAGCACTATCATAGGCAACCTTCTAGCCGCCATAGATCTTGATAAGATTGAAATTAAAGCTCGAGAAATGAAAAAGGGCAGTGAGTCTTCTGAACTAAGTGATGCAGATTGCTTGCGGGCTCAAGAGTTTCTTGTAGGCGAAGCCGCAAATGTGCTCAATGGAGAAATGATTGAGCTGTTAGAGAATATTCGCCGTGATAAGGAACAGACAATAGATCATGATAATTTGGATGCTGTTTTACGCGCAGAATGGGATGGAGATGCCAAAGAAAATGCTCAAAACTTAATAAACGAATTCCAAGAATATCTTGAAATCCATCGAGATGAGATCGAAGCTCTTACCATATTTTATAGTCAGCCTCAAAGGCGGCGTGAAATTACATATGATATGATTCATCGAGTTCTGGATAAACTGCGGCAAGACAAACCTAAACTTGCCCCATTACGCGTGTGGATGGCTTATACCCAACTTGAAGAATATAAAGGAAGTCAACCGATTAACGAGCTCACCGCTTTGGTTGCTCTTGTACGTCGTGCTTGTGGAATCGACAAAAAAGTATCTGAATATTCTGAAACAGTACGGCGTAACTTTCAAAATTGGATTATGAAGCGACATAGTGGGGACGGTGAAAAATTCAATGAAGAACAAATGGCATGGCTAAGAATGATTCGCGAGCATATTATCAATTCTTTCCATATAGATAAAACAGATCTTGAAATGGCGCCTTTTGATTCTAAAGGGGGCTTAGGAAAAATGTATCAGCTTTTTGGTGATCATATGGATAATTTAATTCAAGAATTGAACGAGGCATTGGCGATATAAGTGGAAAACAATAAACAACTTCCGGAAGGTTGGATGCTAGTTGATATTGAAACGGTTGCAGCAGATATCATTTCCGGATCCGGCTTTCCAACTCAGTATCAAGGTAAATCAGAAGGAAACTATCCATTTGCAAAAGTTGGAGACATTTCCAGAACCTTCAAAGCGAAACAAAAGTTCATTAAACATGCTGATCATTATATTTCGGAAGATGTATTCAAAAAAATAAACGCTAAGATATTTCCAATTGGTTCTATTGTTTTTCCAAAGATTGGCGAAGCTCTTAGGGGAAATTACCGTCTTATTACCTCGAGAGAAATGCTTTTTGACAATAACGTCATGGGAATAATTCCAAACAAACTTGTTTTAGAAGACTATTTATTCTATTTCCTAACAACGCAAGACTTTTACAAATTTGCAGTGGCAACTGCAGTACCTTCAATAAGAAAAGGCGATATAGCTAGTATTTCTTTTCCTTTAGCTCCAAAAAACGAACAAAAACGCATAGTCGCCAAAATTGAGGAGCTTTTCTCTGAAATCGATAAGGGCATAGATAATTTGCTGAAAGCGCAGGAACTCTTGAAAGCATATCGCCAATCACTTCTAAAAAATGCCGCAACAGGTGACTTTCTTGTCTCTCTCGGCCTCTTAAAGACTGCATTTGACGATTCTCATAAAATGAATCTATCAAAAGCTGTTTCAGAGCACGGACAAGGTTGGAGCCCTAAATGTTTGAATGAGCCATCCACTAATGAAAATGACTGGGCTGTTATTAAAACTACAGCTATCCAAAACACTGAATTCATTGAACACGAAAATAAGCTTTTGCCAAAAAATTTAAAACCGAGACTTCATCTTGAAATTGCACCCGACGATATTTTAGTAACGCGTGCTGGCCCTAGAAATCGTGTAGGAGTTACCTGTTTGGTAAGGAAATGTCGCAAACGATTAATACTGTGCGATAAAGTTTACAGAATAAGAGTCAACCAAAGCGTAATACTACCTGCATATTTAGAAATGCTACTTAATTCACCTCACATAATTGATGAGGTGGAAAGATTAAAAACAGGGATTAATGATAGTGGTGTGAATTTGACCCAAGAACGCTTTTTAGCTCTAGAGCTAAAAATTCCCTCATTAGTCCTTCAGCAGTTAACTCTCCAAAAACTTCAAGATGCGATATCCACTGCGAATTATTTAAGCCAGCAGATAAATGTGGCTTTGGAAAAACTTAAAAACATTCGCCAAAGCATCCTAAAAAAAGCTTTCTCAGGAAAGCTAGTTTCTCAAGATGCAAATGATGAACCTGCCACCGTCCTCTTAGAGCGCATTAAAGCTGAAAAAGAGATCCCAAGGCCCCAAAAAAAGAAATCCCAACAACTCCAAAAGGTCACCGTATGAACACTGCATCAATAGTATCCAAGGTTTGGAGCTTCTGTACTACTTTACGCGATGACGGTGTAAGCTATGGCGATTATCTTGAGCAGCTAACGTATCTTATCTTTCTTAAAATGGCCGACGAATACTCTAAACCGCCCTACAATAGGAATGTGGGAATTCCAGAAGCCTATGGCTGGCCAACCCTTAAATCAAAAAAAGGGGCAGAGCTAGAAATACATTACCTTACTGTATTACGAGAGCTTGGATCTAAAAAAGGCATGCTTGGCCAGATCTTCACTAAGGCGCTGAACAAAATCCAAGATCCCGCCAAACTTTATCGCCTCATCAGCATGGTCGATGAGACGGAGTGGGTGGTCATGGAAGCTGATATCAAAGGGGATATCTACGAAAGCCTTTTAGAAAAGAATGCTGAAGATACGAAATCAGGAGCAGGGCAGTACTTCACTCCTCGCGCGCTTATCAAGGCCATGGTGGAGTGTATCCGCCCTGAGCCTGGCAAAACAATTGCAGATCCCGCTTGCGGAACGGGTGGATTTTTTCTTGCTGCCTATGATTTCATCATCAATTCGAATAAGGCTCAAATAGACAAGAGTCAAAAAGCCTTTTTAAAGCGTGAAACCTTTTACGGTAATGAAATCGTCGCAAACACACGCCGCCTTTGCCTCATGAACATGTTCCTCCATAACATTGGCGAGATTGACGGCGATACCCCAGTCTCTCCAAATGATGCGCTCATTGCGGATAGCGGGCAGCGATTTGATTATGTCCTCGCTAATCCCCCCTTTGGCAAAAAAAGCAGCATGAGCTTTACCAATGATGAAGGAGAGCAAGAGAGGGACGATTTAACATACAATCGCCAGGATTTTTGGGCGACGACCTCTAATAAACAGCTCAATTTTGTGCAGCACATTCGAACGATGCTAAAAACTACCGGACGAGCTGCCGTTGTGGTGCCCGATAACGTCCTTTTTGAAGGTGGCGCAGGCGAAATCATTCGGAGAAAGCTTCTAGAGAACACTGACTTGCATACAATTTTGCGGTTACCGACTGGTATTTTTTATGCAAATGGAGTCAAAGCTAATGTGATGTTCTTTGATAACCGCGAAGCCAGTCCATCTCATTGGTCAAAAGAGGTCTGGTACTATGATTATCGAACGAACATCCACCACACACTGAAGAAGCAGCCAATGCGTTTTAGCGATCTACAAGACTTCATTCAATGCTACAACCCACAAAATCGTCATGTTCGCAAAGAATCATGGAGCCCTGAGATTAACCCTGAAGGTCGTTGGCGCAAGTTTAGCTATGAAGAGTTGATAGCCCGCGATAAAACCAGTCTTGATATTTTTTGGCTCAAAGATAAAAGCCTAACCGATCTTGATAATCTTCCAGATCCTGAAATACTGGCATCCGAGATAATCGAAAATCTAGAGGCAGCTCTCGGCAATTTTAAAAAAGTATCAATGTCTCTTGGGCAGAGCTAAGCGCTAAATCCTTCTGTCTTGGCATACATATAAAGAATCAGAGAGAAAAAACTCATGAAAGAACTGCATCCTATAGCTGACCTTATCAACAAACAACCACAAGACCTAACCTATGAGGAGGTTTATCATCAGTTAAAGCTTAATCGTACGGCTATCCATTCAGCAGATGAAAGTCCCCTTAATCTTTTTCTAGATATTACCGCTTTACACTTTGACCCCGATAACCAATCCTATCCATTTTCAGTAAAATTAAAAGAAAATGCGCACATAGAGCTAATCGACCAAATGCGCTCTCATGTTGATCATCCAGATGTTTCTTGGCTTCTACACGATCTCTTTTGGACTCAGCAACGGAAACCAGAGAATGCTAGGCTGGCATCTGAATATGCCTGTAAAAGCGCAAATTCTCTCGATCCAAACAAATCAAGTCTTGAAATCTTCAAGAGGATCAAACGGGCAGTAATCCTTTCTAATCAGTCTCAAAATAATGAGGCGAGAGAAAAAATAAAGAATGAAATCGGGCTGGTCACAGAAAAATGTCTAAAAGACCCGAAAAGTTTCTTAAGCGTTTGGTTAATCAACCTCTTGATAGAGATAAATGCTCATTCAATATTATCGGAGCTCATTAAATCTGAATTAATCTTGAATGCTGCTATCCAAGCAGAAAGTTCCAAAGATTGGGAACTGGCCCAACGTCTTAGACAAGCAATAGTAGATACGTTAAGAGTTCTTAAATCGGAAGATTTAGCCCAAAAAGCTTTAATCGAGCTTGCTCATTCTTATGAACAACAGGCTATTGCAAATTCCAACGGAATGATATCTTCCCTAGCCTATCAAAAAGCAATCAGATCTCTTCAACTAATTAACGTACCATCTCTGTGTGCAGAAAGGGATGCTTTAATCAAACAGTTCCAATTGGCTCTACAAGATGCTCAAACCGAAAGACTAAAAGAATTAAAGTCCGTTTCTGCTGGACCCTTAGACCTGACACCATTTATCCTAAGCTTGGAAAAAGCCTTGGACAAAGCTCATTCATTTGAAGAAGCTCTTTTGATTTTGGCAACGCTCAGTCCTCTTCAAAATAAAACTTCTCTTGAGTCTAGAATAGCAGATCACCTTCAACAACTTCCTCACAGTTTGTTTGCAATGACAGAATATATTGATGAAAGAGGAAGAACCTTAAACCATCCTTCTTCATTCGAGGAAAAAGTTTCTCATCATGTGACTCGAGAGCTATCAATTCATTGGGATATGAAAGCGCATTTGATTAATCATGCCAGGCAATGGATTCTTAGATGTTTTTCAGTGATTGAATCAGACTGGCTGAACGTGATATCTCATAATCCTTATATCCCGGTAGGTCATCACGAAATTATCGCAAGGGCACTTCATCGGGGATTAAATGCTGATCTCTTAGATTCAACCCATCTCTTGCCACCGCAATTTGAGGCATCTTGTAGGCATATCCTAGATGCAAACAATATAAACTGCCAGGTAATCACAAACAGTTTAAAGCAAAAAGATCAGTCTATTAAAGAACTCCTAGCGATTACGGATATGACTAAGTTTATATCCGAAGATTTTTGTTTCGAAGTTTCTCGGCTTTTAACCGAGGATGGGCTTAACCTTCGAAACAATGGTCTGCATGGAAAAATGACGTATGTGGACTTCTATCAATATCGTTCACTTTACCTCTGGTACTTAGCTATTAAGTTTTTCTGCTTTGGACCGTTCTTGTTAAAACCGCCCACGTAAGGTGAATCAACATCGACAACTGATAAATGAGACGAATCTCAAGGATTCTCCTCTCTCATATTCTGTTTGATTTTCACTAATGTTCGGTATGGGTTTGCCGGATAAAATCCTCCTTTTTATTAGCTCCGCAAAACCCTCCCTAAAGCCACCCTAGTGCGCCCTATCGGATCGCTGACAATTTATCATCTTGCAGCCCCCGAACTATCCTCTGGCTTTTCAAAATCTCTTCTTTGGACTTGCGAAAATCTTCCTGTAGGATCTGAAGAGGATGGTTTAGCGTAATGGGCATTGGTTGTCCCTGTTCTAAAATCACCATTCTGTCATTGGGGATCTTTTCCTCATTCTGCTTTGCTTGACTAACATAGCCATTACTGCTGAGAAACTCGTTGTACTCCCAAGCAAGCTTTTGCTGCGGAGTCAAATTTTTCCGCTTCTCTCGTGGGAGCTCTGGGAGTACCGGTTGTTGGCATACCCATGTCAACATCCCAATGACACTATCAACATCTTGCTTCCTCTTCACAAATTCAACAGCATGAACTACTCGACTCTCGCCAAAACGCATCAGAGAGCATTTCTCCTGATCACTCAGATCCAATCCTTCCAAGCATTTGTAGAAAGTTTGCGAAAAAGCTGCTGCAGCTCTTTTTTCTTCTTCTTTTTCTTCCTTCTTTGTTAGTGGTGACTTGCTGGCGACGGGTTGGCTATCTCTTGGCGAACTGAAGGCTATTTGATGGCGATTCGTTGGTTTTTCTGATGGTTGTTCGCCTTGATTTTTCATAGACAATTTTGATGGTTTTTCTGATGGCGACAAGATGGCGATTACTTGGTCAACCGTTGGCTGTTCGATGGCGGCTAGACGGCTACTTGATGGCTCTTTGTTATCTGTTTCTCCTGGCTCCGCATTGATATCCAAGAGAGTTGTGCTGATAAGCGTTGCAATTGTTCCTTTCGTGTTTGTCTGGAATTTTACAAGCCCCTGTTTTTCGAGCTTTTCTATAGCAGTCCTATACTGAGATCTAGTCAAGCCAATCGTCCCATAATCTCCAATGAAGGCTTCGTTAGCTTTGAGCTTATAGATTGAATAGGCTGGATCCGCTCGCTTTGCACGAAGAGCGATTAAAACAAGCAGCAAAAAAGCTGGAGGACTGTCTTTAAGTAGATCAAGTCCCTCTCGATGAAGTTTTATAAATCCCTCCACTATCTTCATGGCTATTCTACCGAGGTTTTAGTGTTTTCTTGAATCTCTGGTTCTTTTTTACGAGGCTTGTACTTTTTCTCTGATACCCACTTAAAGAAAGCCTTCTCATCGATGAGCCATGTCCGGTTTGGCCGCTTTAAAACCTTGGCAAAACCATTTTCATTTCGAAAGAAAATTAAATGGCGCATCCCACCTACTGGCGGCCACTCATGGAACTCATTCCATTTAGAAACAGGAATGAACCGAGTCTGCCTTGGTTCATCGACCGTTGCCTCAATACCCTTTTTAGAATTTTGCTTACTATTTCTCATTTCACTCTCCTTCTGCTATTGCAGTTTGAATTAAATAACCGCATTTTACGGCAAAGCATCGCCATTAAAAATGTCTTCGGTCAAAAATTTTTAAAAAACGATGAATAAGAGAAGATTAGAGATCTGAAAAATAGAAGGAAAAATCGAACGTGATCTTGGGATAGCTATCTTTTTTTGGACGCCCGTTTTTGTCGCGCCTTTTTTGTTCTGAAGCTTCATTCATAGGGATGGCAGAAGAGATGACCCACCCATAAATAGTCTTGAATGGGTAATTTCTTTGTTTCAAGCAATGGCTGTGAACGATTTGTGCAATCATGCGAGGAGGTAGATGCGGAAAATCCTTTCGTACCTTCCTTGTAGCCCTCCATATATAAACCATGTCTTCACGTTCTTGAGCAGGCCTTCTTTTTGATAAAACAGCTTTTCCTTTGATTAAAAGCCATGCAACTGTGAGTTCTGGCGCAACATATAGCCCCGCCTTTTTAACATTTTTATCTTTGATACCGTCATCTGTTAACCGCCCTTCATGAACTAGCTTTAGCCAATCCACAGGCATAGCTGCAGAAACTGTTTTCCCTTTTTCTGAGCATAAACATCGCACTGCAATTTTGCTGTTTCGAAAGCATTTTTCAAAGAGGTCGTAATATTGTTCGAAATCAGGAAAAAATCTTTTCTCTTCCTCAAGACTTTTTAAATTGGGAATTTTCAATCCTAAAACAGTGTATGCAGCGGTTCGAGCAGTCCAAAAGTCTTCCTTTAAACTTGCATGAATTTCTTGATCGGTCAGAAATTCAGTGCTCTGAAACCTTTGAGGAACATATTTGTTATCTGAGTTGTTCATTTTTATCCTCCTGATATCCCTGAAACATTTTTGTTTGAAGTGCTTCCACCATCGCATGCATATGAACGCTTGGAAGATGAACATAGTGTTTTGTCATCTGAAGGGTTTCATGGCCAAGAAGCTCTCCGATCACAAGCGGATTGTCCTCAATTGTGGCTGCATATGAAGCTGTCTGATGACGCAAGCCATGGAAAACAAAGCCTTCAATGCCAGCTTTCTTTAGGGCACATTCCCACGCAGATCTAATGTCGATAGGTCGGTTAGAGCAATTTGGCGATGGAAACACTAAACTATCCCCGCGCTGGTTTGTGCGCTTGTTTTGTAAGAGCTCCAGTAAAAATCCTGTTAATAGAATCGGTCTTGGTCTTCCATTTTTTGTATTCTCAAGGAAAATAATTCCTTTCCCTTCGCTGTGGTTTAAATTGATGTCCTTCCAGCAAAGACTCATAATTTCTCCTTTTCTCATTCCAGTTCCAAGAGCGATTGCAACGATAAGGAACAAGTCTTTGGAACCACTCTCTTCACATGCCTTAAGAAGACTCTTTTGCTCTATTTCATCTAAAACCCGTTTACGTCCCTGAGACTGCCTTGGCTTTTCAATCTTGAGGACCGGATTCTCTCTGACCCATTCCCACTCTTTGACAGCTTTTGAAAAGACATGAGAAAGGCTGCTCAAATAGCGGACGACAGTAGAGGGCGAACGCAACCTACCACTGCTTGTAATACCTGCGAGCAATTCATCTCGCTTTTCAGCAATTTGACTTGGCCTTATCTGCGCTAATAAAAGATGCCCAAGTTCCTGTTTCCACCAAAGGAGATGCCTACGAGTATTCTTCGCATTTTTAGGCTTAGAAGGAAGAACCCTTTCTATGTACAAATCAATCAATTCAGAAAGGGTGTGTTTTGTTGCAGGGTTTGTAAATTCATACCTGTCATGTTCAATTGCAGACTCCATATCCCTCTTCCACTTTTTAGCCAGCGTCTTCGACTTGAAGGATCTATCGAATTGCTGCCCTCCCTTCATTCTGATACGAACACGGTAAGACTGCGAATGCTTATGCGTGCGCATCGTGATACCTCTCAAACCATCCTCAGCTTTGCTGCTAAGGCTTGCCGACATTTCTACTTTTTCCATGCTTTGCTCCTATTGTTATAGCACGAGATTAGTTGTAAATGTTTGAATTTTATCGCAAACTGTTGGAAGGAAAAATGGCGTCGGTGGACGAAAATGCTTTTTCCTCATTTTCTCTCTAGCTTGAAGAATAAGCCAAATCTACACTAAGGAAATACTATGAAGACTTTGCCCCCATCTCTTAATGGAAACATTCAATGGTTATACAATGGAGCTGAACTACGACCCTTAACAGAAGAAGATATCAAATTTGTTGTGGACAACCTTGATCCGTATTTATTATTACGAGATGAATTCTCTCACAAAATTAAAACTGAAATTTTGGATCCTTTTGACGTGTTGAAGCATAAATTCCAGATGCTGTGGAGCATAGCGGAACGACTTCCTGATATTTCTGTACAAAACATCTCTCTCATCCTTTTATTTGAAGATTTATGCAAATTTATATCCATTTCAATTTCAGATATTACAGACAAAATGATATCTTTGATCAAATCAATTACATCTAGAGCTTGTCTTAAAACCTAAAATAAAGTCGTCATGCGCTTTAACATTAAACGAATCATAGAAAGGTAAATCCAGCTTTCACTTGTAGTTGGTAAATATTCATATTCTTTTGAAAGTCTTCTACAACGATTAATCCAAGC
>JBIRBM010000090.1:0-1437 GCA_044326545.1 Parachlamydiaceae bacterium
CGCATTTTATCCGGCCGGCCCATTCAAGAGTGAAGTGCAACAGGTAATAAAAAAATAAAAAGGCTACATGATGTGGTAATCTTTGAGGTGTCAAAACCGAGGAGATTATCATGGCCATAGGCTATCATCATGTAACCAGAGACGAAAGATCGCAAATAAGATTACTCAAGGCAATGAGATATTCGATATCTGCTATTGCAAAGCAATTGAATAGAGATCGATCAACAATAAGCCGAGAAATTTTGCGTAACAGCGGGAAGAGAAAATTTTATTGTGTAAAGCAAGCTGATGAAAAAGCTAAAGAGAGGAGATCAAGAGCAAGTAGAAGAATAAAAAAAATGATACCTGATCTAAAGGAGAAGATAATAGAAAAGATAAAGGAAAAATGGTCTCCAGAGCAGATATCAGGACGTTTCAAAAAAGAAGGGATTTCTATTAGCCATGAGAGTATTTACAAATTGATACGTAAAGATAAGAAAACAGGAGGTAAGCTTTATGATCACTTAAGGCACAGAGGGAAACGCTACAAGAAAAGACTCAATGGAAAGAAGGCAGGTAGAGGGTGTATTCCAAATCGAATTGATATTTCAGAGCGACCTAAAATTGTTGATGAAAAATCGAGGATTGGGGATTGGGAAGCAGACACAATTATTGGAGCAAAGAATCAAGGGGTGATTTTTTCAATTGTAGATCGGCTTTCTAAATATTTAATACTGAAGAACGTAAAGAGAAAAAATTCAAAAGGAATAGTAGAAGCTATTAAGGAGAGGATGGTAACCCTTCCTCATGCAGTGCATACAGTTACTTTTGACAATGGCAAAGAGTTTGCTCGGCACGAAGAAATAGCGGTTATAACGAATGCAGCATGTTATTTTGCAAAACCATATCATTCTTGGGAACGAGGGCTTAATGAGCACAGCAATGGGCTAGTACGTCAATACCTTCCAAAATCAAGTAATCTTAGTAAGGTTAGCGATAAAGAGTTAGCAATAATTGAAGAGAAGCTGAATAATAGACCAAGGAAGGTTCTCGGCTATAGGACACCATGGGAAGTCTTCTATGCCAAGCTAGATCCGGTTGCTTCACTGGTTTAAGGGCTTATTGAAAGAGAGCTTCAAAGCCCTGGATTTTCGAGGATAACTGAGGTGCTACGGCATCGTTGGAAAATCTGGACCAAGCTCAATCGCTCTCATTTATTCTATCTATCTTCTTAGGAGATAGTTGGTGGCTTCGCGCCCCCAAACCCGGCGGTTCGAGGGGAACTTGTTTTTCATTCAAACATCGTGCGCGCCCCAAAGATGAAGGCATTCACTCCAGGTTCTCGGCGCCTCGTCGCTTCGCTCCGAGGCACCTCCAACCTTGCGTGAATGCCTTCATCTTTGGCTTCTCCGCGTGCTACCCAATTCTTGCTTGTCTACCGCTACTTTAGATCTTAGC
>JBIRBM010000051.1:0-6290 GCA_044326545.1 Parachlamydiaceae bacterium
GCTTGGATTAATCGTTGTAGAAGACTTTCAAAAGAATATGAATATTTACCAACTACAAGTGAAAGCTGGATTTACCTTTCTATGATTCGTTTAATGTTAAAGCGCATGACGACTTTATTTTAGGTTTTAAGACAAGCTCTAAATACACATGCTTATTTAAAAAAACGTCATTAAAAAAATTGGTCGACGCATTAGGGAATGTTGATTCGACAAAAAAAACTCAATATTCAAATCTCTTTGATCGGCACAAACAACTTTCGCAAGAATTTTTTAAACTTGGTTTAAATGATCAAGGTCAACCTCGCCCAGAAAACTTCGAAAATATTAAAAATGAATTATTTGATAAAAGGAAAAAAATAAACGACTATAGGGACACTATTGCCGCTCATGTAGACCACAAAAACCCAGCTTATCAACCTCATTGGGAAGAAGTTAAACACTACATTGACTATCTTGAAAACCTTATATGCAACTTTTATTTTCTAGCCACATACAGAGGCTATGGTAATCCTCTTGATGGTGCGGGGATAAAAAGTAAAGAAACGATAGAGTGGTTTTGCCAAGGATTAGTCCTTTAGGGAAGAGGCCCATCTCAAATTAAGTGTCAATAGGACTAGAGCGATCAAGCAGAGCAACAATCACTTTTTCAGGAACAGGCTTGTAATCCCAAACTTCAACGGAAAGATTGAGTTGGCGATCCACAAGCTTGTTAGGCCGTTTTTCATGGACATGGCCATGGAGCTGAAAGTGAGGAGGCGCCGGCTGGCTTGGAATATGAACAAGTTCGACTTGGTGACGGCCAACCTTGATGAAGGCAGATTCTAGAACAAGTGAGAATCCGATCGTATGCATCTTTGAGGGAGAACCATCGTGATTGCCTCTGATGCAAATCTTATTACCCTGAAGCTGTGAACAAAGATGTGTAAGAAAATCAGTCGTGCCTAGCCCGAAATCGCCTAAGAAGAAGACTGTGTCTTGAGTCCCAATGAGAGCATTCCAATTCTCAATAAGCTTCGCGTTCATCTCATCGACAGATTGGAAAGGACGTCCGGTGTAACGAATGATGTTATTATGAGAAAAGTGAGTATCGGATATAAACCATTTATTCATTTTTAATCCTCGATTAACTCCCATTTGTTAAGGAGCTTTTCCACATCTCCCCAAGGAAGTCGACTGCCCTTAGCTTTCATTGAATCAAAGCTAGCCCTAGCTTGTACTTGCTTTAAGAGTTTATGGTTCAACAATTCTTCAATAATCCATACCGTTCCATGTATTTCAACGCCTTCGTTCTTTGCAGCGACTCGAAGGTCTTTATCACCGCTCAGAAGAGGACATTTTTCTTGCATGGCAAGAGCTAACGCCGAATGATCCATCAGGCTAGGCCGTGAGTATTTAAAGCTCAAAGATTCTGTTCTCTTGACAGATTCTGCGGTAAGACTTCTCACTTTTAAACCAGCCTCCAAAAGATAGCTGTGTCGTTCTCTGAGCTCCAATTCAAAGAGGATATCAGGAACTGCGATCTCATAAGGGAGCCGAAAAATAACTGAGGTCAAGTTGCCATCTTCGATGTCGATAAGAATGTTAGCATCGCTAATGAGTAAAAGCATGTGAATTTTGCACCTGACGAAGAGCTTTTAATTGAGTGAGAGAACAGGATAACAGTTCTGCGGCTTTTGGTTCCCCAATATATTCTTCACCGAGAGCATGAAACAGCATTTGGTTAAAAGCATGATCTTTTTCTGAAGGAATTTCTATTCCTGGCTCTTTGCGATGCCATCCTTTCTGTCGGAAACGAATGATGAGGCTTTTGTAGTAGGATTCTTGAATGATTACCAAATCTTTAAGACGATAGCAAATCGCTCCCATGCTTAGTTGAAACTGTTCTTTAAGAAGAAGAAGTTCTTGCCATTCAATGGCTCGACGCTCTTTTCCCACTGCTTGAAACACAGCTTCACGCGGAAATAGAAAAGCACCTGCAAATCGATTGCAAGCTTGCTCTTCATCTAGTTTGGGGGAAAGACGATTAATAAAAATATAGTGAGCGAGTTCATGAGCTAGATTGAAACGTTGTCGATCACCAGGCCATCTGGAGCTAATCACTATAATTGGCTGATCATTGATGACAGTAGAAAGACCATCAAAATGCTCTTCATCGGTGTTAGTAATAAACACTCTTATTCCATGACTTTCTAAAGCATCGATAAGATCGTGAATAGGAGCCAAACCAAGTTTCCAATGATTGCGGAGTATTTCAGCAATTGACTCTATCTCTTCAAGACTATTAATTTTCTGAGGAAAATCAGATGGAAGTTCAAATATCGGTACAGGAGAAGTTGGATAAAGATTCTCTAATTCTAAACGACGCTCGATTTGACTGATTACTTCAAATTTAATTGCTTCTTCAACTTTTGCATTCAATTTTTTTCGTTTTCGAAACTTTACATTTTCAAGAGAGACTTTAATTGGACGAAAAAAGAAATCGACACGAACTTTCAGAGCTCTTGCTAATTTTATGAGCATGTCTGAAGAGGGATAGACGTCCCCATCTTCATATTTTTTGATAGCTGCATGGCTCAAGTGCACGAGATCAGCTAGTGCGCGTAAGCTCAAACCAGCAGCTTTTCTCGCTTGTTGGAGCCGAACTCCTAGATTGCTCATATATAGATACCTATGTTTATAGATTTCCTGTATAGTTTACATTGTAACAAAAAAACGATATATTGTAAACTGATCATTTCTTGGTATTCTGGCCTCATTTAGGAACTTTCGGAAATTCCGAATAGTTGGCTCCAAGGGAAACTTTTTACAAACAATAGCAAGACCAAGATGAGCAACAGAGTAAAAAAACAGCATTATCTCAGCAGAAACTATTTGGAAAGCTTCAGCACTCCAACGAAGAAAAAAGATCTTTTATGGGTGCGTGATGTAACAAAACATTGGAGAGAATCTCGACCAGAGAACGAGGCTTTTGAACGGGATTTCCAATCTCTTATCGATGAAGAAGGCAATAAATCCGATGCTTTGGAGATAGCACTCGCGCCTATAGAGAGTGATTTCAAGACTTTAATCCGCCAAATTGAAAAAACGCGCTGCGTTCCGCGAAGTCAAGAAGAACTTGGAACACTATTATCTGTAATGGGACTTTTTGCAATACGAATCCCAAGAGTTCGTGAGAGATTTAAGCAATTTGCATCCGAGTCAATGGAAAAAACTATGGGCCTACTGCTGAAGGATAAAGTTACCTTCGAAAACCAAATTGCAAAAGCACATAAAGATGGATATCTTGAAAAAGACACAGTTTCATATGAGAACATGCTCTCTTTTCACCAAGAAAAAAAGTATGTTCTGAAACACGATCCAATGTGGATATTAGAAGAACTTTTTAAAAAAGCAGCTCTAATCACAGATTACCTTTCTTTCAGAAATTGGATGGTAGTCGAAGCTCCTGGTCCCCTCTTAGTAACTTCCAGCAAACCCGTCAACCCATTTTGGGCAATGAGCCTTCCTTTTCAACTTCGCGGAAAGGTTCCTTTCATTGACCCAAAATCTTTTTCGGCTCATCCCACAATTTCAGCATGCTACACGCCTTACAATGAAGTAACTGACATGTTTCCTTCATTCTTGCCAGGTTTTGGGAGTCTTAACAGCATTGTCGTGTTCCCTCTTACACCCTGTCTTGCTTTAATCGGGTCTTGGTCTCCCTTACCTGCTTACGGAAAAATTGATTACTACACAGCACAAGCGATCAACTGGGTTACCACTAATTCTGACGCCGATTATATATACTCCACTAAAAAACTTGACCCGTTGCCATGGAGTTCCAGTTTTGTTCCCTATCTGCAGGAATACCATACCCACCTGGGATCACGACTACTAACGTATAAAAATTAATTTCCCATTAAAACTAAAACAAAAATAGAGATCTTCATCGTTTTTTTGTGGACCATTTGTGGACCACTGACCTACAAAAAAGAGCGATAAATCACAACACTTCGCAGTAGATGGAAAAGCAGACTTTCCGCTATGATTTAGGGCAGTTAGCTGCTAAATAGCAGGGGCGGTGCTGCGGACTCATAACCCGCTGGTCCTTGGTTCAAGTCCAAGTTGCCCCACTTTTTCCACAATACCTCCACAACAGCTTTTCTGCTATTATCGGATAAATAAGCTATGTTGCCATAGCTTATTCTCCTAGGAACCGGACATGACACTTTCGCTTCATCCGGCTCGAGCCTCTCAAAAAGCTAATTAAATTCACCCGGCTATCTGTACATCTTATGCGATCTCTGGGAAAAATATTTTCTGAATGCTGGGTCAAACGGTGATGCCTCTGCTTGGATCTTCACATGCCGTTTAATAGGTACATCAGACGCCAAGGCGAGTTTCAAGCAGTTTCCTGCCTTAGTTTTGGCAAAGAAGCAAGATTGCCTGGATCCCATTCGAGCAAAATATCTCTTTTGGATCCATTTAGCACTTTTGTTTCCATGTCGCCTTTTAGCCCATTTCCATATCGCTACAAAGACCTCTCTGTCTATTAGAGCAAATGTTTTCTTTGCTACAACGCGACGGTAATGATTTGCCCATCCTTGAATTTTGGGATTCAGTGTGCAAATCAAGTCTTCCGTTTTTAACTGCAGCCATTAGTTTGATCTTTTCTCTGACGTTTTCCAGGAATGTTGTGATTCCTTTTCTCGCAGGTTTAATTAGGAGTTTTCCTTTGTACTTGCGAATATTGAATCCGAGAAAGTCAAATCCTTCATCAATGTGCGTGATCTTGGTTTTCTCAGGAGAAAGTTCAAGACCCCGCTGTTTCAGAAATTCGATGATTGCTGGTTTTATTTTATTCTCCAGAATTTCTTTCGAATTGCCCGTCACAATGAAATCATCAGCATATCTTACAAAGTGAATTTTATCACTTTTGCGTGAGATTGCCTTTATGGCATTTTCTAGTCCATCCAAAGCGATGTTCGCTAACGTGGGTGAAATAATACCTCCTTGTGGCGTTCCCGCTTCTGTATGATGAAAAACATTCTTTTCTATGTAGCCAGACTTTAGCCATTTCTGTAAGATAGATTTATCCATCATGCTATTTTCGATCAGCCATGAGTGGGAAATTTTATCAAAACATGCTTTTATATCACCTTCAAGGATCCATTGAGAGGACCCTCTTCTTGCTAATACCATAAAACATTTCTGTATGGCATCGTGAATGGATCTTTTAGGTCTGAACCCATATGAGTTCTTATCCGCTAGAATATCCGCAACGGGTTCTAGTGCCATCAGATGCAGAGCCTGCTGACTTCTATCCACCATCGTGGGAATGCCTAACGGCCTTAGTTTTCCATTCTTCTTGGGTATATAAATGCGTCTCAGAGGGGAGGGTGAATACCCTCGTCTTCTTAAGAGTTTAATGGCTTGAGTTTTCTGTTGCGAGGTTTTCCAGATAATACGATCCACACCTGCGGTATTCTTCCCGCTGTTTTGTGTGACTCGTCTTATCGCCAAGATTTTGGCGTAATATGAATGAATCAAAAGCCATTGTAGGGATTTAACCTTACCATAACGTTTTGATTTGATAGCCTTTGCGATACGCGTTTGAAGCCTTCCTACATGTTTCTTAGCAGCCTTCCAATTAATAGAGGTCCACTTTCTCTTGCACGCTACAGGTGCACCAAGCAAGGCTTTCACCATTGTTGTCATTTGCTATTCCTGTATTTAGAGGGTTCTACAAATTCTCTCGCAATGAAAGACCAGCTGAACGTCTGCCCACTTTCGTGTGGAGTGATATTGCAACTCCTATCTGACCCATTACAGATCAGCATTCGCTTCTTTCAGCATCTCAAGCTCACATGACCATGGGCAGCTCTCACGAGTGCTTACCTGAAATGTTCAGGAGCCATATGAGGTTTCCACGTTCCGTTTCAAGAAGAATACAAAGTTAGGCGCCTACTATAGACCGGGGAAATTTAGAACCGTGTGACTGGATTGCGTAGCCAGTCCACTCCTTCCCATTGCCTTTTGGCTCAAGCGTATCAACTATTTTCGCTTGTTGTAATTCACGATCCTTATCGTAGATTCACATGTGTTCGCCATATTTGTTATCTAGCGCTTACCTGCTTACTTAGTTGTCAGGAGGGTAACGACCTCACGGTTTTGTCCCCATGCATTTCTGCACTTTGCTACATTGTCAAGCTCGCTTCTTTATTCAGAGCTCTAGATTCATCGTACGGTAACGATGGTCTCATCATTTAAGAGAGACATCTTCCTAAAACAGCCTCGTGTCGCACACGCAA
>JBIRBM010000030.1:0-21495 GCA_044326545.1 Parachlamydiaceae bacterium
ATATTGTTAAATCCATCTTGACCTCTTATGATTAACATTCGTGCTGAAAAACAAATGTTTTAAATCATCAAGAGGTCTTTTGTCATCAAATTTTAATTTATCTAATTGCTTTTCAATTAGATAAACTCCAAACTCAGGTTAATAAGCTTTGCAATTTGACGAGCAAACTCGGATTTTGCTAAAGCTTCTTCAGGATTTTCAATCCCTAAATCAGTAAATACGTTTCCGGAGCTTTCTTCGTATACGATCTTTTTTTTCATCACTCCTTTTCTCTTTTTAATTCTTTATAGAGAGCTTCTGCATCTTTTAAACGAGGCTTAACCAAATCGATCTCTTGCTTTGGTGTTGCGATGCCGCTCTTAGATTTTTTTTGAATAGGGATCGCGAGAGCTTTCGCCGCCCTCCTGGTGGTAAGGTGAGTTAATAAAATTGAACCTCAAAAATAGCATAAACTTGCAGTTTAAAGACACCTTCTAAGGTCATTTACAATAGGAAAAGAGGATTTTTTCCTAGCCTTTAAAAGGGTGCTCCCCTTAGAATCTATTCTCTTAGTTGCTTGGACAAAGGAGAAATATGATGTTTCCTCATCCTAAAAGGGAAGAGCTCGTTCAGTTTTTAAAGGAACTGCGCGAGGAAATCGTTTCAGCATTTGAAAGATATGAGCCTGCAGCCCGTTTTAACCGGACACCATGGAATTATCATGGAGAAGGAGGAGGCGAAATTGCTCTTTTGAGGGGCTCGGTTTTTGAAAAGGGAGCTGTCAACTGGTCTGGTGTAGGAGGATCCTCTTTTCCAATGCTCGAGGCAAAAGGTCCTTTTTTTGCTACAGGCATCAGTCTCATCACTCATATGACCAATCCGCATGCACCTACCGCCCACTTCAACATTCGCTTTATTGAAACTCAGGATAAATGGTGGTTTGGAGGCGGATATGATCTCACTCCAATGGGATTCCCGTATGAAGAAGATACACTTCATTTCCACGCTTGCGCTAGAAAGGCTTTATCTCCTTTTGAAGGCGGTCTCTATGAATGCTTTTCCCAACATGCACGAGAATACTTTTATATTCCTCACAGAAAGAAAGAGAGGGGAATTGGAGGATTGTTCTTCGATCATTTCAATACAGGAGATTTTGAAAAAGACACCGCTATTTGGAAGGCAGTCGGGAGTTCGTTCCTCGAAGCCCTCCTCCCCATCTACGATAAAAGGATTATCTCCCCTTATACTGCTGAGGAACGGGAAAAACAGCTTGAAATGAGGGCTCACTACGTTGAATTTAATTTGCTTTATGACCGAGGCACCCGTTTTGGGTTCTCTTCAGGCGGCAATCCAGAAGCGATTCTATGCTCGATGCCGCCTCTTGCGAAATGGTGATAACGCACCCATAAAAAACTAAAAGTATAAGGTACAATATGCTAAAACATGTTTTTCATTTTTTAATACTGTCTTTAGGCATTTCTTTTTCTCCGATTTCTGCTGCTATCAATGGAAGAGTCGATGTAGGTGCTGTCCTCATAGATCTGGACATTCTTGAATCGGGTAAAACAACTGAGACTCTTCATATGAAAGGGGTCAGAGGTGATGCAACAATCCTTGTGTACCAAGGGTTGTGTGTGAAACCGGGATTTATTTGGTCCAGCGGCCACGGCGAATTGACAACAGGAACAATCGCTATCGGCTATTATCTCCCCATTTTAGAAAAATTGAACATTCTTCCTAATGTCGGAATTACCTGGAGCTATCTTCATACCAAGGTCGATTTTGAGGAATTAGGATTTTTTAATCTCAAAGAGCGTTTCCGTTCAAGCAGCCCCTTCATAGGAATGGAATTCAGTTACTCGATCACCGACAAGCTCACGCTAATGGGAATCTATCAATACGCTTGGTCCCGCACCCACACTAAAATCAAACCGATTGTCTCAGAGACAAGTCACACGTGTGGACCTAACTATGCTCTATCCCTTGACTATAGCTTAAATAAAAATTGGTCGGCGACCTTTGGTCTAGGCTACAATATTACCCTATCAAAAGAAAAACATGGTTTAAGAGGAAAAGGAGCCAAGCTCGCTGTTGCTTATTACTTTTAAAAGCCAAAAGTCTTTGCCTCTGCCTTAGAACCTGTTCAAAATCTTTGAATAGGTTCTAAGGGGGTTTGTTAAAACTTCGAGTCCCTATTTTATCGCTTCATAGGCGAAAAGCAATCGAATACAGCTGATTGCCAATTTGAAAACAGACGCTAAATAAGATTGTTGGTGCTTAAGAATAAGTTAAACCCTTACATGACACGCCAACTCACTTGTTGCCAAAAGGCAAGCGTTTGCTCCGCCGATCGGGCAACGCTTTGTCCAAAAAGATCCACAGAGCAAGAAATCAAACCTTGATCATCGTCCTCAATAAAAATTCGTTTTAGAAGGTGGTCTTTGGAAAACCATCCCATTCTAATGCGAATAGAGATTCCTTTATCAGGAAAGGAGATGATTTGACGATATCTGCCAGATTCAGCGATTTTTTCTTCGGAAAAAACGGTCCGAATTTTTTTATCTATGATCAACTCTCCCAAATAAATGTCGGGATGAATCCCACTCATTTCATGATTTAACTCTAATTCATATTCATGAGTATCCTTGACAAGTCTCCAACTCAAAAGCTCAGTAGGTTCCATGATTGTCGCCCAAATACTCTTAATATAACTCCTCTTGACTTCATCTGCATGCTTCCAAATCGAATAGCAAGTGTCCATCATGTTTTGTTTTAGAGCATTCGCATCATGTTGAGTCATAAATATCTCTTATGTGTTTTATTGAGCTGGTTTAACTCACCTCAGGGTGCCTCTCAGGTGAGTTAAAAACTGTATCTGAAAAATAATGCTTCATTAATTGGCTTTAACATTCATCTCTTTGATCTGTTCTCATTCAAGGTTATCTCAAGTTTGCATTTTTTTGAACTCAGCTTCAAAGAGAAACCAACTCCACTTACAGTTTGAATAAACCTTTTTACGAATCAACAGATTGATTTGATTCTATCAAAAAGATAGCTGTTTTTCCAAAATTTTAAAAAGATTTAAATGCCAACTCACCCAATTCAAGCTCAAAGGAAAGCAACCAGATTCTGGTTCAAACGAGGACAAAAATTCAACGATCAATTCTTGTAGAGAAGTCTAAATCTCAGATAGTGACAAGAATGAGGAGTAAAATTTTTAAAGAGGCAAACTGAATAAAATCGTAAATATTTTTCTTTTATAAAGAAAAAAGCAGACTAACTTTTGTTGAAATAGAGTTGACATAAACGCAATAAAAAGAGGCTGCTTACGCAAGAAATAAAGCTAAAATTTCATTATCACATAAATAACTTTTAAATACTCTGTTCGATTTATTCATTGATTATGAGATTTATAGGTTATCTCTTAATAAAAAACAAATAAAAGCATATTATAATTTTGTTAGATGTGTCTTATTAATTTTTTATTTCATTTTTTTTATGGGGTATTGAATGGAACCTCAAAACCTAAATCATCCTTTAGATTGTAGCGCTCTTTCTCCAAAGATTGCGCAATCACGCTCTTTTTCTTCAGAGCCAGGTCAAATTCCACTCAATCACTATCAAGGAAGGGTGATTCGACCAAGATTGAAAGAGGTTCCTTTCTCCCCTCACCCTTTAGTTTCACATCAACAATTCATGACGGGGATTCTGATTGAAAAATTAAGTGCTTCTGATCAAGAAAAATACAATCAAACAGGAACGATTGGATTTTTAAAAACATTCTTTTGGAGACCAATCTCATTTTTGAATACAGAAGGATGCCAAGAAACAATTCTAGTTCACATCAAAAGTGCTACGAAGCAGTTATCTCTCTTAGGAATTGGTGAAAACAAGATTGCAGCGATTTTGAATAACGGAACTTTATTTAAAGAGCTCGATTTATTTCAGTTTGAGCGTGCACTTGAGGGATTGAAATTAGAAGCATCGGAAGTTGGAGATTTTGACGTCATCGACAAGATCAAAAAAGAGGGAAATTATCCATCGTATGAAATGGCGATTCTTCTTCGGGATATCGATCATTCTATTGCAGAGCAAACGGGACCTTATCCCCCCCTTATGATACCAACTGAAGCTCTTTTGAGAGTTGTCCGTCAGCTATCTGAAAAGGCAAGTCAAAACGTGGAAATAGAAAGAAAATGGAAAAAAAACAATCCTCATCGAAACTTAGAAACAGAATTATCCTCGCCAGGCACACTCGCTGACAGAGAATTAGACAAAATAAAAGCCTTAAGAACAGAATGCGAAACACTGACGTTCACCTATCAAAGAATGATGGATAAGATTAAATTTTTACAAACCGTGCAAACAGAGCCCGCCCAAATGGATCGCGATCCAATCGTCGCAGCAAGAGTTCATCATATCCTTCATGATATGGCTCAAGAAGAGATCGCAGCTGGAAATAGCCAAACAGCTTTTGAAATTGAAAGACATGCAGCAGAAGCAATTCCTCTTCCTTCTGATCACCCCCTCCATCACATGCAAGATGCTATTGAAAAAGGGACAGCCAAACAGTTTGATCCAAGATCTGGAGCCTATTTCAGCTCACTTGGAACTTCTGCTTTAAAAGGTGGGCATTTGCACGCTTGCCAACGGATGATAGATGGTGAGAAAATCAATATCTTTGATTTTAAAATCAGTCATTATGCAAGAGATGAATTAACCGATTACTTACAAGCGATTATTAAAAATCCTGAGATTTTTAAAGCTTCACTGCCACATGATTTAAGAGACGATTTTGAAATAAGGGAGGGCGATCAAAAATTTAATCGATTTGATAAAGAATCGGGTCAGTTTACAAGGGCTGGGAGTTATCATCTAACCGGGGCTCAACCCACTATTCTTTCTTTTGGATCGATTGGAAAAATCATCATTGGAAATGAGAAGCAATCGGGCTGTCTGTACAACAAAATTGTTGTTGAAATGGCTGCTGATTTGCCTGAAGGTCAAAGTCTTCTGCTGCTCCATCGGCTTTTAACCGTAGCCGGTATTGGCCCTATTTTAACCTACCAACCTCCAGAAATAGCTGAAAAAATGAAACTCGCTCAGCTCCTTCGAGCTTTTTATCCCGCTCTTGGGGTTCAATTTGATGTGACAAAAGAATTTTACGACCTTCCCATCGAGGAGTTAAAAAAGAAAATGATTCGTCATGCCTCCCCTTTTATCCAGAGTCAATTAAAAAAAACATTCAAAAAGTATCTGGATGAGTCGCCAGAGCTGATGAAAAAAATTGAAATTGCCCCTGGAAAAGAGGTATGGGGAATGACAGATCTTGGAGAAAAAATGAAAGAGCAAGGAGCGTGGGGGCTGATGACTGGAATTGGAGCTTCCCGGGATTGGGAAAAAATAAAAGGCTCAATCGAGCGATTATTGACTGAAGGGGCGCTATCTTCGACGTCTCGGTTCGATAAAGGAGAGTTTAAGATAGGGGCATCGTTATCTGAAGATATGATAACTGGAGGAGGAGATGAGGTCTTTACTCGCTTAATCAATGATAGACTCGAAGCGACCTCTATTTCAAATTTTCCTTTATTTGGTCAAGCACAAATTCTATGGGATTTAGACTCTGTTGTACAACGGGTCCCTTATGCCTTTAAGGAAGACCAATATGGGATAAAAAATCGATTTCACCCAGATTATGGGCTCTATAAAAACCGCTCCTCGCTTATTTCTTTTGCCAGATCCGTTGATTGTGCGGCAAATGAAGTGATGGTCAAAAACACGCTTGACCCAAGCCATATCGCAGGAATTGTTGTTGAAAGTGAGAAAAATAAAGAAGATTTGATTGACTCTCTTGTAGATAAAGGAATTGCGAAGAAAGATCCAAACGGGTTGGTTTATTTGATCATCAAAGAAAAAAGGATTGAACTTCAATCCTTTATTCATGTTGGCAATCCAAACGATCCCTTTAAAAAAGAGTGGTGGGGATAAGGAGAATTTTTCTCATAATCGGTTGAAATTACACGTCCATCTTGCTAGGATGTTGAGATGTCGCATCAGGTGTTGACAGTTTACATTTTGAGCGGGTCAAATTCTGAGGTTTTGATCTTTAACGTCCCACATTATAACATCCTCCAACGAAATAAGGTGATCATGAACGATTGCGCAAGGCTTGAACGATTGCGAATTTTACTCAAAACCCTCCCTTGCGATGCCCTTTTAATTGAACACCCGATAGACTTGCTTTATTTGACCGGAATTGAGCTATCTGCGGGACAATTAATTGTGTCTGAAGAAAATGCAACCTTAATTGTTGATGGCCGCTACTATACCCGATGTTGTACTCAAACTCTTTATCCTGTAGAACCATTAGAGGAAAATAGCTTAAAAAATTGGATGATCGATTCTCAGATTGATCGCCTTGGATTTGATCAATCTCAGACAACGTATCAGAGATTTTTAAATCTTGTGCAGTTATTCAAAAGCGATAACTTTCCATTACGGACAATTGAAGTTATTCCGATCCAATCACCTATTCAAACTCTTCGTTTGATTAAAGATTCTGATGAAATCACTGCATTACGACGAGCTGCGCACTTAGGTTGTCAAGGATATGCGTTTGTTTTATCTTTACTCAAAGAGGGAATTGAAGAATCTGAATTGGCATTTGAGCTTGAATTTTTTTGGAAAAAAAGAGGGGGAAGCCGACTGGCTTTTGATTCCATTATTGCATTTGGAGCCAACGGCGCTATGCCTCACCATCGGGCGGGGTCTTCTAAACTCATGCTTAACACCTCTGTTTTAATTGACATTGGGGTTGTTTTGGATCATTACCATTCCGATATGACCCGCGTCATCTTTTTTGGAGAGCCGCTCCCGATCATCAAGACAATTTATTCAATTGTTGAGGAGGCTAAAGAGCGCGCCCTTGCTTTGTGCCGCCCGGGTACTCTGATAGGAGACGTTGATCGAATCGCGCGTGAATGGATTGCTTCTAATGGCTATGGGGAGTTGTTTCTTCATAGCTTAGGGCATGGAATTGGGCTTGATATTCATGAAGCTCCCCTAGTAAGGGATACAGGCGCCTATCGCAATATCCCTTTGGCTCCCGGGATGGTCATCACGATTGAACCAGGAATTTATTTGCCGCAGATTGGAGGGGTTCGTTTAGAAGATACAATTCTGATTACCGATAATGGGTATGAAAATTTGACTTTGGCAGGATTTCAACCTCAGATTGTGATTTAGGAACCTTCAAGATTATTTTTAAAGGGATTATGTTTAGTTTTAGGCAGAAAATACTCATTAGCTACCTCATTGTTTTTTTTGTGTTTATTGCGTTAATGTTTCCTTTTGTCACCCGCTGGGTTCAGGAAATTGTGCTGCAATCAATGGAGGCTCGTGCAGCAGAAATTATAGCAAATATTCAAGATGCTCCTAACAATGATGCGTTAGTGCGCCGTTTAAAAGATCAAAAAAGCATTATGTTCTTCCGTAGTGGAATTATTACAAATGAACATAAAATATTATACGACTCGCACACTAAACGATTACTGGGACCTAAATTCAGTCAAGAATATGTTGTTGACCACCCGGAGGTGACGCAAGCTTTTCAAGAAGGAATGGGATATCACGAAGAGTACTCTCAAATTTTAGGTCAAAAATTTGCCTATCTTGCCAAGGCATTTGATTTTCATGGAAAACCCTATGTTTTGCGGACAGCATTTCCCTACCAATTTGTCAGAGAAATTACACATGATTTTGAAATTGGTTTTTTGGGCCTTTCCGCTCTGATCCTCCTGCTTTTTAGCATCATGACTTGGTTTGTGATTCATTATTTAACCCTGCCGATTCAACGGATCATTAATGCTGTGAAACCCTACCAAGAAGGGACGGCGCATCTATTGCCTCACATTGATTTGAGCAGAATGAATCGAAATGATGATTTTAATAAGTTGGCCAATACGTTAAACAGCTTGTCTCTTAAAATTCAAAATCATATCGACACGATTACAAAGGAAAGGAACGAAAAAGAGGTCATTTTGGAATCTCTTGTTGAGGGGGTCATAGCGGTTGATGATGACATGGAAGTGACTTATACCAACCACATGGCTTTAAAACTCATGAACAATATGGAGGGGCTCATTGGGAAAAAATTTTCTATCCTTCATCAAGATAAATGTGAAAATTTACTCCATCAATGCCAGGAAGAAAAAAAACCGCTCACCGATACAATGCACATTTTTCAAGAAGGAAAAAAAATATATTTAGATTTAGTTGCAGCTCCCAAAAAAGATAATGCCGGGGGAATCCTCGTTTTACAGGACAAAACAGCTCACTATAAAATTTTTGAAATGCGGCGCGATTTTATTGCCAATGCCTCGCATGAACTTAAAACCCCCATTACAATCATTCTAGGATTTGCAGAGGCTTTGCATGATAATCCAGAACTTCCCGTTAAAACACGGGTTGAAGTGACAGGTAAAATTGTTCGCAATTGTAAACGGATGGCTGCATTAATTAAAGATTTATTAACCCTTGCAGATATTGAAAACATTCCCTCGTCTCGTCTTAGTTTGTTTGATTTATCTGAGTTGACTGATCGATGCCGATGCATGCTTAAGGAAGTGTTTCCAGAAGCTGAAGTGATTGTTGATAAACGCAAAGAGAATATTTTTCTTTTTGGAGACATGGATCTTTTAGAACTAGCAGAGATGAATTTAATTGAAAATGCTGCAAAGTATTCCAATCGACCGGCTAAAATTAAGGTCACCTTAGATGAAGACAATCATGATGTCTTGATCAAGGTCGCTGATCAAGGACTTGGAATTCCTCTGGCAGATCAAGAGCATATTTTTGATCGGTTTTACACGGTTGATAAAGCACACTCTCAGAAAATGGGGGGATCGGGGCTTGGCCTCTCGATTGTGAAAACGATCGTCGAAAAACATTTTGGGACGATTCAACTTGAGTCAGAATTTGGAAAAGGCTCTACGTTTACCATTCGCATTCCTAAGAAGCTGTCCTAAGAACTTGATCAAAATTTTGAACACGTTCTAAGACAGCTTCTGGGCTGATTTAAACAGGTTTTTCAGATAATATGTTCTCTATTCGTTCAAAATTTACTCGACTTTCTTGGCATTGTCTTGATAACACCTCTTTTTGATTTTTTAAATAGTCTACATAAGAGTGTCTGCCAGATCTGTTAGACGCTTTTTCCTTATCGATCATCGATTTTAAGAGATCTTCGCTCTTATCCACTGATAAATGAATCAAAAGTAAAAGTCCTCCCAGGAGCTCTTCATTTTCCATTTTTTTTAAAATCATAGTGTCGTTCTGTTTGAGAAAATAAGTGTCTAATTTTGAGGTGAGTAAAAAAAAAGTCATGTCCACATATTTATCTAGCTCTTCCTTTGAATAATTCATAGGAACTAGAAATTGAGAATTAAAACAACGAAAATAGGCAGAGCTATCATTCCAACACTCCTCTTCAAACTGTTGCAGGATCTCTTTGTTTCTGGGCTCGAGTTTGTATTTTGCAAATTGAACGTAATTAAAATAAACGCGAAACGTGACATAAGCATAATAATAAGGAAATGGGCGATCAGCGTGGAATCTGTCGCGAGTCGATTGAAAAATGAATAAACAAAAAGGGATTCCATTCACCTCTTTTTCTAAAATTTGTGAAATAATGTTGGGAAAACGTTTATGCTCCAATAAAAGTTTATAGATGAAATCGACCCCCATGTGGGTCACATCGAGTTGATATTGTAATCCATTCATAAAAAGAGCATGCAAACGGTCAGCATATAGGGTCATTAAACGTGCCCGTTCTCTATTTTCTTCCTCGCCTATTTTTTTTAGAATGTTATCTTGCCTTTTTGTCACCTTTTCTAATTGATTCAGATCTTCTATTTGCTCAATTTGACAAGCAATTATCCACTCGATATAGTCAAAATAAAGATGAATTTCTCCTTCCAGGTGTAAATGAGAATGTTTAGTTTCACAAATTACATAGTTAAAATGACCGATTAGATAAATATTCATGATCTGTCGTAAAAACTTTTTATGATGAGAAGTTTTCATTAAGATTTTCAACGCTAATGCCGTGAATCCTCGGATGTTGTAGCTGAGATTTTTTGTTTCTGAAGGAGAGATGTGGCATTCCATAACCACAAAATCGGCAATTTTTCCAACAAGAGAGAGGACTCTGACATCGTCTAGGACGTTCTGATTTTCGCTGACCATCAAAAAATAAGAATAAAACTGAGCGACCAATTCATCGATCAAGACAAACCTTCTATTGTCAATTAAGGAATCTATTTTTTTTATCAAAATTTCTTTTAAATAAGTAACATCTTTACTTGCAATTGTGATTAAAATCTTGTCATCCCAGCAAATTTTCCTTGAAAGCATCGATTCGATTAAAGGAAGCCAATCCAATGCATCGTTAGGCATTATCAAAAGTATCGCTAAAACCCTGGAGTAAATCGAAGGATCTCTTAGCTCAGTTGGATTTGTCAAAATCGAGCAGAGGCAAGATTTGATCTCATCAGGCAAAGAATGCCCTTCTTGCATCCAAAAACAAAGAACATCTAAATGGCAACAGATCAGATGATCATTTTCGTTAAAGCAGGCATGTAAACAGAGATAGTGGATTGAGGATTGCGCGATTCTTTCAAAATCCAAAATCTTTATGCTCTCAGGGAGGAGATTGGGAACGTAAATGATCAACTCATTGGAGGCTATGTCATGCCATTTTTGTATTTCGCGTATGTGCATGTTAACCTCTTGTGGAAAAAATCCTTGGTTAAAGCGAATGAAACTCACAAGAGATAAATAAAGGCTAGCGAATGAAGAATTGTTTTCAAATAAGCAGAGCGGAAATTGATTTAAAACATTTTTTGCCATTTCCACTTCTTTTGCCCAACCTTTTTTTCGATAGCTTTTTCCCTTTTCTTCTTCCAGCCGGATTGAAAAAAGACGGATGCAATCGCTCAGTTTATCCGACCATTTTAATTGAAATAGCTGTCGATTAGGTGGAGTTAAATAGGGAGAAAAAAGAGCGAAGAACGGATGATTGATTTCCACCTTCTCTACAAATGCGTTAAAAATCATCCCTGCGTAGTGCCCTAGGGATTCTTCCGGTAACGCTTTGGTTTTTTCATTCCATGTTAAAACCATTGAAAACCAATCATGAGCCTCTTGGAGAGATTCGATCTGTTTTAGGCAAAGCAGCTGTGATAAAACGATCGCTCCTGCTTCAAAAAGAGGAACGAACTGTTTCGATTTCTTTTTTGCACAATCAAAAGTGACTTGCAATAATTCTTCTGTGTTTAAACATAGGCAGAATCGCTCGACAAATAGATCCACCTTTGTTTGAGAAACGAAGGAAGAATTAAAGAGGTGCTTGGCGAAAATCAAAGCGATTGCATGTTTAATCGAGGCAGAGAAGTGGCAAAGGACGTCATGTGTCAATAAATTCATACATGTTTCGATCTCGGATCGGTTCTGCTCATGACTGAGCAAAAAAGGAATAAAGGCGTCCATGTGCGTAGCAATCTGCAGAAAATAAACCCGTAGTTCTTTGCCGCAAAAGCGCAAGATGTGAGTTTCTAAAACATCTTTAAAGCCTTCTAGCTCTTTAGCCTTTACCATCAAAGCAAAAGCTGCTCTTTTATCTGATTCTACGAGCATATCGAGGCGCGTTTTGACGCTAAAGATTAATGAGGCATCTTCAATGAGATCAAAAAAAGGAGACGATTCAAGCCATGAAGCAACAGGGGGAATCAGATAAAAATCGACGTAAGCCTTTAAGCAAGAATCTTGATCTTTTACTCCTCTTTTAAGAGAATCAATCAAGCTCGATTCTAAAGAAGATTTATCTTCTGCTAGACGATTCCAAATGAATGTCCAGTGAGGATAGCACGTTTCAATACCTGTCAAAGCCTCCATGTATTGAAGAATACACAAGGATTTATGGGGATCATGTTTAAGATTGACAGACAAAACACGGGAAAAAGCCGATGCCATATTCTCATTGATTTTAGGACAATTGTCCAACAGATGGGGATCAAAAGGATAGGAAGAAAGTTTAAAGAGATAAAACGGTTCTTTTAAAAGTAAAAAAGCCTTTAAATAAAAAAGGGGAGCATTTTTCCCCTTCAAAGCGTCGTCGATTTTTTTAGAAAAATCATGTTGGTCGATGCATGCAGAAAGGAGGGAAAGGAGGACAAACAACGATTGTGTCTCTTCAGTCAAGACCTCTTCACTCAGTTTACCCTCCATCACAAGGGTGATGAATAAATCTGCCCATGGCTTTGATTGGCCAATAGAAGGATTGCGTCTATGATGCTCTCTTGCCGCTTGGGCAAGGGGAATGAGAACCTCAAGAAGAGGAGGTGAAATTTTTTGGTGCTGTTTATGGCAAAGTTTTTTGATCACCCCGCACGTTGCTTTATTTTTCAGGTAATCGCTCACATTGAGTTGAGGAATTTGACAAAAAAGTTGAACAACCTCTTGTAAGCTTTCTTGGCTCCCTTCAAAGTTTATCTGATCACATAGACTTGTGATCATCTCCTCAGCTTGTTTCTCCTTGTAAGGCAAATCGATATCGCAATCTGCAAGAGTTTGTGCTAGATGACATAGAAGATTTTGTACTCTGTTCGAATTTTTGCAAAATGCAATGATGGTGGAACCGTTGTCTGGTTGTTGGGTCTCTCGATTTTCTCTATTTAACTCTTCCTCTAAGAGTTGACTTCCAGTCCTTTTTTGCGCATTAGAAATCAAAAGATCAGGGCAATTGCCTGTCACCCCATTTATTTCCAAAGAAAAGACCACACATAACCGAGATTTTTCCATTTTCATTGTCATCGGACAGAGTGCTTCTTTTGAAAGTTGAGGCGCTCCATCCCCTAAAGCCTTTTGAAATGCTTCCTGAAAATTTTCAATCAACTTAGGAACGGAAAACCGATAAATATTGGTCGGCGTCACGTTCTGTGGATAGTCTCTGGTAAGACAGTAAGCGAGCGTATTATTTTCTTGAGAAAAAATACACACTTGCCACGTTGTTGGGGATTTTAACGTGTTAAAACAAGAGTTTATCAGCTCTTTTAAAGAACATGAAACACTTACCTCTTGCGTTTTTATAGGTGCCAGGACCCTTATTCCTTCCACATCGGAGGAAATGAATGGATTGATCATCTCTCGTGCAACTCCTTCATTCACTTGATTCAAAAAGATTTGAATGGATTGTTATAAACTCAATTTAAATATTTATTTTAATTCATTAAATAGTTGAGGTAATATGTTGATTAAGATTTTTTATTCAGTATATTTAACGGGAGGGGTTTTTGTAAAAATGAATTTTTTTATTCTTATAATAAAAACATTCATTGTAAATGAGTTATGCAATTTTTGTGCGGTTTGAGTGATGTCGATTTTAGTTGATATGATAATGCTAATTTTATTTGATTTTTAGTTATTTATAGTTTTTTGTTTATTGTTTTAAAGATACTAATAAAAATTAGGTTTTAAAGCAATCTCTAATTCAACCGCCATTTTTTTTGTCGGACCTGTTCGATTCATTTTTATACATTTACAACAAACATTTGACATTAATGATATTGATAAAGTAAAGTGAAGTCGACTCTTTTTGAAATCGCATAAACAATAGGTTGCGATATGACGTTTATCAATCTTTTAAGCTCTACTTTAGAGGCTGAGATCCAACACATCATGTGTTTTCTCTCTTCTTTGGATGTCTCAATCCATTCTTCTTTTGTCCTTTCTTTCCGCCGTCGGCGTTAAGCCACATTTTCCCTTTTTAACTCACATTTTTTGACTATTCATTATCCCACTTGCTCTCTCATGCGTTTATTTTTTTATATGACGTATTGTCTTGTGGCTAAAATGAATCAATTTTAACAACCGCTAGCAGCGCGATCTCTTTGCGCTTCAAAGCAGAATAGGAATGTTTATGCCTCCATTTTTTAAAAAAAAATTGATTGCAATATGTGCAATTGCTGCTCTTGGAATCATGATCTTAAAGTCTTTCCAAGGAACTGAAGATCGATCTGAAGAGACAATCATGATTGGCCTTCAAAGTGGGTATCCCCCTTTTGAATTTATGGATACAACAGGAAAAATCATCGGCTTTGATGTCGACATTGCTGACATCATCGCTAAAAAACTGCAAAAAAAACTTGTCATTCAAGACATGGAGTTTGAGGGCGAAATTCTGTCGCTCAAACAAGGGAAGATTGACTTGATTATAAGTGGAATGAACATCACCCCTACTAGGGTTAAAGAAATTTCAATGGTTCCCTATCATGGTGAACAGGTGACATCGTTGAGCCTTATTTTTTGGAATGAGATTCCGCCAGAGGTTAAAACGATCGAAGACATCGCGCGGCTCTCAAACCCGGTAGTCAGTGTCGAATCCGGCGCAATCCCCGAAGACTATATGCATCATCACCCCAACATTCGTGTCAAATCGTTTCAAGGGGCATTAGGTCCATTAATGGATGTCAAATATGGGAAGTCGGCGGCCAATCTTGTTGAGACAGATGTCGCAGAATACCTCAAAAAGCAACATCCACACATCAACATCTTAAATGTCCCTCTTCCACAAGAGGAAATCATCATGGGTTTTGGGATAGGAATTAAAAAAGAAAACGAAGAGCTTTTTCAACAGATTGAAGCAATTATTCAAAGCCTTAAGGCTTCTGGAGAACTTAAGCAACTTGAAGATAAATGGTTTAAGGGGATCGGATAATGTTAAAAGACTATTCAATTTTGATGCAATCTCTCCCTTTTTTATTTCAGGGGGTGTGGATCACTATCGAAATCGCTTTGACTTCGATAGTGATAGGCCTTTTGGGAGGAATGATAATAGGAGTCTTGAACTGCAAAAAAATGCAACATCCATTTCTAACCCCCCTTCTTAATAGCTTCGTATGGGTCATAAGAGGGACGCCCTTGTTTGTGCAAGCACTCATCGCCTATTATGCTTTGCCCGAAATGATCGGAATTTCCCTATCTCCCTTTACAGCCGGGGTCATCGCATTAGGGATTAACTCCACAGCTTACATTTCAGAAATTGTGCGAGGGGGAATTAACGCAATTGCTCAAGGACAGTGGGAGGCTGCTTACATTCTTGGACTCAATCGGTTGCAAACTTTAAAAGGGATTATTTTACCACAAATGCTGCGAATCAATCTGCCGAGTTTAACGAATGAACTCACAGCCTTGATTAAAGAAACAAGCGTTCTCATGGTCATTGGAGTAGCCGAACTTACAAAAGTTAGCCGAGATATCGTTGCTCGTGAGCTCGATCCCATGACAATTTATTTAGCAGCAGCATTTCTCTATCTTATCATGACAAGTAGCGTCTCATTATTGGCACAATATACAGAAAAAAGGTGGCATTTATGATTAATGGAACAAATATTTCATTGACATTAAAAAACAAAAAGGGGTCTTCACATCTTTTAAAAAATGTCTCTTTTGAAATAAGAAAAGGTCGAATGACCACTTTTATGGGACAAAGCGGGGCGGGTAAAACCACTCTTCTTAAATGTATTGCGAATTTGCATTCAGGATATGAAGGGATGATCAAATGCGGCGGATCGGATATTAAAAATTTCAATCCGCTTAAAAGAGCGACAACAATTGGATGTGTATTGCAGCAGTTTCATTTGTTCCCTCATCTTTCAGTCCTTAACAATTGCACTTATGCTCTTATCCATACGATGAAGATGGCAGAAACTGAAGCTCAAAAAATGGCTTTAGACACATTGCATGCCTTGAATATGGAACGATTTATCGATTTATTTCCATGCCAACTATCAGGAGGCCAGCAACAACGTGTGGCAATTGCAAGGGCTTTGGTATTACATCCCGATATCTTACTTTTAGATGAGCCAACATCGGCTTTGGATCCAGAAAGTAAACAAGATCTTGAATCGTTGCTTCTGCATCTCCACGCCAAGGGAATCACGATTGCGCTTTCAAGTCATGATATGCCATTTATCCAAAAGGTGATCGATTTCGTCTATTTTATGGAAGAGGGAAAGCTGATTGAGGCATGGGATCAAAAAACTGAATCTCTTGGATCCAAACATAAAATTAAACACTTTTTAACTCACCTTAACCACTAGGAGTGCGATTTTGGTTGATTTAACACTTGGTATTGAAAGCGTTATCTTAAATCGCACTCCTAGTGCTTGAGGTGAGTTTTCAAAACAGACTCTCAAGAATATTGCGAAAATTTTTTGTGAGTGTATAGCGGATTGATAGTAGCAAATCTGAACAAATTCTAAAGGCAAAGAGATGAAAAAAATAATTTTAGCTTATAGCGGAGGACTTGACACCTCTGTCATTTTAAAATGGTTAATAGAAGAGGGATTTGAAGTTGTTTGCTTTTTGGCCGACATCGGTCAAAAGGAAGAGATGAACGTCTTGAAACAAAAAGCCCTTAAATTAGGGGCAAGCAAAGTATACATAGAGGATCTTAAAGAAGAATTTGTGGAAAAATATGTTTTCCAGTCTCTTAAAGCTAACGCGATCTACGAGGGAAGGTATCTTCTGGGAACCTCCTTGTCCCGTCCATTAATTGCCCAAAAACAGATTGAAATCGCAAGGAAAGAAAATACTTTATTTCTTGCTCATGGTGCAACAGGAAAGGGAAATGACCAGGTGCGATTTGAAATCACTTATCTGACGCTAATGCCAAATGCCTCAATTATTAGCCCTTGGAAGGATCAAAAGTTTTTGTCTCAATTCAAAGGAAGGACTGACATGGTCCTATTCGGTAACGAGCATAACATCCCCATTACCTCCTCGTTGGAAAAGCCATATAGTATCGATGAAAATCTTTTACACACAAGCTACGAAGGAGGGATTTTGGAGAACCCTTCTAAAGAGCCTCCTGATGACATGTTTAAAAATACCTTATCACCAAAAAATGCTGCGGATAAAGAAGAGGAGATTGTCATTGAATTTTCGTGCGGAATTCCAATTTCAGTGACTAATTCCTCTAATGGAATGAGTGTGAGCCACTCTGCTGTAGAACTTTTGACATATCTCAATGCGCTTGGGAATAAACATGGAATTGGCAGAATCGATGTGGTTGAAAATCGATTTATCGGAATGAAATCGAGGGGAGTCTATGAAACTCCCGGGGGAACAATTTTATGGAAAGCGCATCACGATCTTGAGGCTCTTGTTTTAGATAGGGAAGTGTTTCATCTCAAAGAAATGTGGATGCCGAAGATCTCGCAACTGATCTATAACGGATTTTGGTTTAGCCCTGAAATGGATTTCTTGATGGCTGCTATAGAAAAAAGTCAGGAGCAAGTTGAGGGGAAAGTTTATTTAACATTGTACAAAGGAAATGTCATGATCACGAAGCGTGAATCGGCTAAATCTCTTTATCAACAAGATATTGCGAGCATGGATTGTTTAGGGGATTACGATCAAATGGATGCAAAAGGGTTTATTAAATTGCATGCACTCAGGTTAAAAAATAATACAACATTAAAAGGAAAATAAATCATGTTACTTTCTGAAATTTTAGAAAAAATCAATGCGACACCTGTTAAAAAAGGACAAAAGGTTGCAGTTGCTTTCTCCGGAGGATTGGATTCATCACTAGCAATACCGCTTTTGAAACATATTTATGAGGCCAAAGAGATCATTCCAATCACAATTGATGTGGGTCAAGGAGAGGAAGAAATCATAGAGATGTATGAAAAAGCTGAAAAATTAGGGATAACCCCTATCATGATTGATGCTAAAGAGGAATTTTCAAAGGAATGGCTCTCAAAAGCAATTCAAGCAAATTCTGATTATAATGGCTATCCGGTTGCCACTTCAATGACGCGTCAGCTGGTCGCCCGGATCATTGCATTGAAGGCTGAAGAACTCGGATGCGAGGCAATATTAGAAGGCTCTACCGGAAAAGGTAACGACCAATATCGTATGCACAATGTATTCAAATTGTTTGCACCAAAACTAGACATTCTGGTTCCGGTAAGAGATTTTAATTTGACTCGATTGGAAGAACAGTTGCTTTGCGCTCACTTTGCAGTTCCTGTAACAGAACAGATTGCAGGGGGTGATGACAAAACACTATGGTGCCGCTCCATTGCTTCTGGTGCTATTGATCTAAACCAGCCAATCCCAGATAACGTTTGGATGTGGAGAGTCCCTCCAAAAAGCGCTCCGGATGATGGAGTCGAGATTGAGCTTGAGTTTTCGATCGGCTTGCCCATTCGTCTTAATGGTAAAAAACTCCCGCTTGATACGATGATCAATGAGTTGAATCATATTGCCGGATCACATGGAATCGGATTAATCGATATGTTTGAAGATGGAATAATGGAGCTCAAAAGCAGAGAGGTGTATGAAGCTCCTGCGGCACATGTCCTACTCAAGCTGCATCGTGATCTCGAGCAGCAGTGCTTGACTAAAGAGGAAATTCAGTTCAAGAAATTAGTCGACGCAAAATGGGCTTACTTGGTTTATCATGGACTTTGGTACTCCCCTTTAAAGAATGCCTTGGATGCATTTATTCTTCAATCGCAGCAAATGGTCTGCGGAACAATTAAAGCCAAATTATATAAAGGAAATATTGAAGTGACTTATCGAGAGTCGAAACACTCTCTTTTTTTTCCGCAAGTGCGCTCAATTAAAAGTTCTTCATTTGATCAAAGATGGTGTGCTAATGCTGCGAAAATCGGCGGGCTTCCAAGCGAAATGTTAGCTCTTCGTAACGAAAACATTTCAAAGGGAGGTGTATCATGAAATTATGGGAAAAAGGGTATAAGTTGGATCAACTGGTTGAGCATTTTATGACAGGAGATGATCCATTACTCGATCATCTCCTTATTTCATATGATTGTTTGGGCAGTATTGCCCATGCAAAAATGCTGGAAAAAATAGGGATCTTAACTGTTGAAGAGTGCTTTGCATTAGTCAAAGAGTTGAGACATATCATTCAATTAACTGATGAAGGGAAATTCATCATAAAATCAGAAGATGAGGACGTTCACACCGCTATTGAAAATGCTTTGGTCCTCAAATTGGGAGAGGTGGGCAAAAAACTGCATACAGCGCGTTCTAGAAATGATCAAATACTCCTCGATATGCGCCTCTACATGAAAGATCAAATGCGTCAGATCACGCAGGAAATATTGAACACTTGCGATGTTCTTTGCGAATTTGCTCAATTACATCAGAGAGTTCCTATCCCCGGAAGAACTCATTTTCAACGGGCGATGCCCTCTTCTATTGGACTTTGGGCAAGTGCTTTTGCAGAGTCTCTTCTTGATGATATTCATTTGCTAGAAAATGCCTACGAGCTCATCGATCAATGTCCTTTGGGATCAGCCGCAAGTTACGGAGTGTCAATTCCAATCGATCGACAGTATTGTGCTGATCTCTTAGGTTTTAGTGCGGTTCAAAATAATGTGCTTTACTCTAATAATAGCCGTGGAAAATTTGAAGCTGCAGTATTGCATGTTTTGGTTCAAGTGATGAATGATTTGAGTAAGCTGGCAACAGATATCATCATTTTCAGCGCGCCTGAATTTGGCTATCTTCTACTCCCCGAAAAATTTTGCCCAGGTAGTAGCCTGATGCCTCAAAAAAGAAATCCATGTCCTTTAGAGCTTATTCGCGCTAAATCAGCAACTCTTCAAGGGTTTTTATTTCAAGTCCTCGAAATTATCAGAGCACTCCCATCGGGTTATAATCGCGATTTTCAAGAGACTAAACGACCGATAATGGATGGATTGCAAATGACACGCTCCTCTTTAAAAGTTTTTTCGTTAATACTTTTAGAACTCGGGGTGAATCAACAAAAGTGTATCGCTGCTTTCACCCCTGAATTATTTGCAACTGATGAAGTGTTAAAGCTCACAAGTGGAGGAATGCCATTTAGAGATGCCTATCGAGAAGTCGCAAAAGACCCTAATGGGGTCACTGAAACTGATCCGGTTCTCAATATCATGTCAAAAAAACATCAAGGGGCAACCGGAAATTTGGGCCTTTCAATCATTCAGATTAAAAAAAAACGGTATCAAGGCTGGCTGGATCATGAAGCAAAAAAATGGCATGACGTAATGAGTCGTCCCTGAAAAACCCTAAAAATCATTTCAAAGATCCATTTTAAGGGGGATTGATAAATAATTATTGGATATAAAATTCGCAGGAAAGCTTCTGTATTCTCACCATTTTCTTGCGAATTTTTTATGAAACCAAAAGGAATCAATCACGGTCTTGTTGCATAATAGCCCTCACAGCATAAAAGAAATAAACCACCCGCTAAAACGCTAACTCCCTCACTCTATCAGCCATTAAGCAGCTTCGAATATCCATTCAAATTTCGGCGTCCTAAATTTATTCATCCTGTTAATTATCATGAATTTACAAATAACTTCTGTTTTTTGAGCACCTATTGAACGAGCTTTTAATCTACCTCCAAACATTCTCTTGATCCTAAACATCGCCGTCTCCGCTAACGATCTCTCATAATAACCCGAACATTTTTTCCAAAGTCGTCTTCCTACGTCATCTCCACCAAATCCATGGATTGCTGCAATAGCGTCGTATCTTTCCTGTTTCCATCCCTCTTCTGCTGTACCCTTATACACTGCATCTCTTGGTGGTGGCACAATATAAATACCCCCTTTATCATGAACCTTCTTGCGAAATCGGCTCGCATCATAAGCTCCGTCACCTCTGGCAGATTTCACTCTGCAAGGTAATTTTCCTAACATCTGTTCTGCCATTTCCGCATCTCCTTTATTATTGCCTGTTAGCTCACAACAGAGAATATCTTGTGTTTCTACGTCTATTCCTATATGGAATTTTCTCCATGTCCTACGTTTACTCTTACCGTGGACTTTTACTTTCCATTTGCCTTCTCCATGTACTTTGAGGTCTGTAGAATCAAAGATGATATGACAGGCCTTCTTCCCTTGCATCAAACGGTTGACTCTTTTATGAAGCGACTTAGCTCCCCTTGAAATTTGCGAATAGCTCGGCAATCGAAGATTCAGGCCCATTAAACGGAAAAACGATTGAACAAAACCTTGTAGATTTCTCAGAGAACGCTTATAAACCTCCCTGAGAATAAGCATCATTAAGATAGCTTCGTCAGAATAGGTTGCGCGTCTACCGGCTCGGCAGGTGTGATAGGAAGAAAACCAGTTCTTGACTGCTTTTTCATCAATCCAGATAGTTATGCTTCCTGTTTGAATGAGAGCTCTGTTATACTCAGGCCAATTTCGGATACGATAAGTCGGTTCAGTTTGCATGGGTAGTCCCTGTTTTCTTTAGTCAGAAACAGACTACTCCATGCATTTTTTATTTATACCATTTATCAAAAATAACTTTTAGTGCATAATCCTCCGGTTAATCAATACAGGCGCAGTGTAAAATGAACGCATTTCAAAAAGAAATAGATCAACTGGCGGACACGGATTTTTTCCTACTGGCAAAAAGAGAACCTCA
>JBIRBM010000057.1:0-4677 GCA_044326545.1 Parachlamydiaceae bacterium
AATCGATAAAGCAAAATACTAGCCTTGAGAAATCACCAACAAAGGTTATTCGTTCTCAAAAGAACCACATTTTCGCATCAATTGTTTCTTATTGCAAGCTTGAATTTTTAAAAATTCGAACGAATTTGAATCATTTTGCTTGGAAATACAAGCTGATCTTGAAAGCAAATCAGATGGCTTTCCGTGAATTAAAAATTTTACGAGAAAATGCCATGCGTGCGTAAGGTGAGTAATTAAGCTTCGTGGACTTCATAATGTTTTAGTAGCTTGCTTAATTCTAAATTTAGCACGTTGTATGAATCAGTGCAGCTATACGTTTTTTTCCTTGGCTGCGTATTTGATTGTATTTTTCTATAGCTGCGGCAGTTTTGAGAATATAAATTTCAGGGACGCCTTGTTGTTCAATGTAGTCTCGTACTTCTGTGGCTACTTCTAATACGCCAGGCCCTGAGTTATCACGTTGTCCCCCGTGTCCTCTCCCTTGAGTTAGAATAATGACATCCAGTTTTGAAGTTTTAGATAAAATCAAGTGGTCAATATCGATAATTCTAATACCTGGGTGATGATGCATAGATTCTGAACCCCATTTCCAATTCCATTCTTCAGCAACTTGCCGGTCATCGGATGGCAAAATTATTACATCTTTAAATTTTTTTACCAAACCATTTACCTTTAAGGTGATTGTTCCCCAGTTATCAGATACAATTTCAGGCTGTGTAGCTTCTATGTTCTGTTTAGCTCGAATTTCTTCTTGGGTTATTTGGGTTATATCGGTTTTTTTTGAAATAATTTGTTTTGCTTTTTCATTTATATTTTGATCACGAGAAGGTAGAGATTCTTTTTTACTGATACAGCCACAGAGAGAAGCTACTCGATATATAGCAGCAAAACCTAAAGGAATCACGACTGTAAAGTATGAAAGTATTTTTACTGCCACCAAGACATTGGTCTTTGTATCATTTTTTTTATAATTTGAGGCATCTTGAAAACCATTGAAATAATTTCTACAAAAATCTATAACTTTTATCATGAATTTTGTTGTTTTTGAGTTAAATTATATAAATATAAAGCATATTATATATTGTTCATTATTGAAAATCAATAAAAAATTAACCATCCCTAATATACCGAAGGTGATTCAAGAATTGCTTTGCAAGAAATTTAATTTCTCACCTTTTCCCATCAATTGTTTCTTATTGCAAGCTTGAATTTTTAAAAATTCGAACCAATTTGAATCATTTTGCTTTGAAATACAAGCTGATCTTGAAAGCAAATCAGATTGGCTTTCTGTGAATTAAAAATTTTACGAGAAAATGCCATGCGTGCGTAAGGTGAGTTATTCACTGCTCACAGCAATACAATAACATGCTATGACCTAAAGTTCAATTGCCAAGTGCTGAGATTTGTTGATTAAAATAAGATGGCACTGTGCCGCCAATGTGCCATGAAATTTCTGAATCAGAGGATATTTGTTGCGTTGAGGTCTTTTCCTAGATAGAATCTTTATTTTCAATAAAGCAATCATCTGATTTTCATATGACCATAAAAAAATTAAAAGAACATTTCCGAAAACAAGAACAGGAATCGTTATTAGATGAAATCCTGACGCTTTACAAGACTTTTGATGCTGTGAAGGAATATTATGACTCTCGTTTTGAGCCAAATGCAACTCATGATATCTCTCAAAGATACAAAAAAATCTTGGAAGAACAATTTTGTCCAAAAAAGGGATTTCCAGAACTAAAGTATTCTGTAGCAAGAAAGGCTATAAGTGATTTTAAAAAAGTTTCCTCTAATTATCTTGACGTTCTTGATCTTCAATTGACTTACGTTGAGTATGGAGTAAAATGCACCTTAGATTACGGAGATATTGACGAACGTTTCTACAATAGCATGGAAAGTATGTTTGAAAAGACTTTAAAAGGCATGAATGAGTATGGCGTATTAAAAACTTTTCAAAAGCGTTGTCTTAACATTCATACACAAACTCAGTGGATGGGTTGGGGATTTCGCGATGCTATTGAAAATTTATACAAAGATTTCTTTGAAAAAGATATTTAAAGGTAAACATGGAAGCCAAAAATAAAGAAATTAATTCAGAAATTGAAAATCGTATAGAAATGGAAATTGTTGTAGATGCTTATGATGAATCAGAAAGAGCTATGGGCTGGTATTATTATCTACAAGACAACTTAAATGTACCATTTAAAGCAGAGTGTATTCTCCCAGTCAGCACATCTCCTCTGAAGCTAGGCGAAATCATTGAAGTGATTGGTATGGCTAATGAAGAAAATTGTGAATACGACATGTTTGTTAAAATAAAATGGAAAAATAAAGAAACGCTTTGTGTGCCACTCAAACAGCTTGAAGGCATCAATATTGATGATGCAACTAAGCAAGCCTTGGACGATTGGGCGTATTGGATTTCTCAAAAATATCGCTTTTGAAAGGAAAATGACAAGATATGGATCATATCATCCGACACGGCGCTTATGGAATTTTAATAAAGAATTCAGAAATTCTCCTTAACCAGAAAAAATCAGGCCCTTATAAAGGGCTATGGGATCTTCCAGGAGGATCAATAGAATTTGGAGAAACGCCAGAGGCAACCCTCAAACGTGAGCTATTGGAAGAATCTACTTTAGAAATCTCTCGTATTGAATTTTTAAATATTGCAACTTCCACTGGAACTTATGATAACAATAGCGTTCCATATGGATTTCATCAAGTTGGTCTCATTTACAAGGTGCTGGATTGGAAAGAAAAGTCAGAGTTAATCCCTCAAGAAATAAATCGCTGGTTTTCTTTCTCGAATATTGTTGAAAGTGAGCTAACTCCATTTGCCCTATATGCTATCTCTAATGTGCCAACTACTCAAACCTGGAGGCCTCATAATAAAATTCGAGGCAAGGTCATCGGTCTTGCAAAGCATGAAAACTGTTTACTTGTCTGTGAAGTACTTGATGATCACGGAAAGCTGAAGGGATGGTGTCCAATTGGAGGTGGTATTGAGTTTGGTGAAACAGCAGAAGTAGCCTTAATGCGAGAAATTCAAGAAGAACTCAAGTGTGAAGCCATTATTACTGGTGAACCCACAGTATGTGAAAATATTTTTGAACATCATGATAGTAAAGGCCATGAAATTATTTTTGCATTTCCTATCAAATTTCAAGATAAAGAAATCTACATGAAAAAACGCTTTCTGATCTATGAAGACCGAGGAAGCTCTCATTGGGTAGAATGGGTCCCAATTGAGTGTTTTGAAAAGGGTGAAGCTATATTATTTCCCTCTATTCTATTGGATAAAGTTTCCAAAATTTAAAATACTTTTCTATTTGATTAGTTTAAATCTAGGTTGAAATTGCCCATTAATTTCAATGTTTTCTAGAAACATGGCAAGTGGGCGTACCCATATGCCTTCTTCTCCATATAAAGCTTGATAAACTATAAGTTCCTCCAAAGTTTCGCTATGACGAGCTACAGCAATAACCTTATAACGGAAGCCTTTATAGTGCTTATACAGGCCATTAATGATTACGGTTTTTGCCAAGGAGGATAACGGAGGTAAAGCTTTTGAATTCATATATCTCCATGAAAAATGCTTTACAAAGGATTTGAGGAACCTCTATTTTTGTTAGTCTTAACAAACAGCAATATGGCCTCTATGACGGAATATCCCTGTTTTTGATCTTGGCTTCTTAACTCGAATTTGCACTTCACACCCTAGGATGGATAGATAATGAATCAAAGTATCTGCGCTAAACGCTGACAGTTGACCGCTAACCAACATAGAAACTTTTGGTTGGGTAATTCCTAATTTTTCAGCAACTTCTTTCTGAGCAAATCCACTATTCTTGATTAACGTGCTTACATCATTCAGAAGCTTTGCTCTAGCTAAAAGTTCCTCAGGTTGCTCCAATCCAAGATCAGCAAAAACATTGCCAGATGATGTTTCATATTCAGGGCATTCTTCTTTTTGCTTAGCCATTGTTTTTACCTTCCTTACGTTTCCACTCTTTATAGATACCCTCGGCTAGTTTAAGCCTGGAGCGAATGAGTTCCATATCTTGCTTGGGAGTTTCTATCCCTTTTTTACTTTTCTTTTGAAAAGCATGCAACACCACTATGACATCTGAAAATTTAACCGTGTAAACGGCTCTAAAAGTGTCACCTTTATGGTCTTGAACAAGTTCAACAACGCTCGCCCCTCCAAAACCTGAGAGTGTCTTCCCAATATCTGGATACTTTCCTGTTTGTGCTTGATACAAGCCATATCCAAAATCAGTCATTACATCTTCGGGCATTTCCATCAGGTCTTTTTTGGAGGAACTCACCCATAACAGCGGTTTGATGACTTGTTCTATGCTCATTCTTTTTCCTTCATTATATCAATATTGGTATATATTGTAAAAGATTAACATAAAAATCAAGCCTAATGTGCTGACTCTAAGTTTGGAATTCCCACCTGGGCGAGCAAATTTACACCCTTGGCAGCAGAATGAACCAAACTGTTGATTTTCCCTCTTGCTTCAATTAATACCATTTATCAAAAATAACTTTTAGTGCATAATCCTCCGGTTAATCAATACAGGCGCAGTGTAAAATGAACGCATTTCAAAAAGAAATAGATCAACTGGCGGACACGGATTTTTTCCTACTGGCAAAAAGAGAACCTCA
>JBIRBM010000079.1:0-1985 GCA_044326545.1 Parachlamydiaceae bacterium
CTTTTTTTTTGAAAATCAACTAACCTGCAAAACCCCCTCAAAACCATACACCGCAAGGGCTAGAACCCCATTTCATAAATCAGAGATATCCCTTAATAATAAATACAAGGAAAAACCCCCTCAAAAATCCCCATTTTTGCCCCCTTTTCAGATGCCTTTTTTTGATTTTTCACCCCTAGCAAATTCGTGATGATTTTTCAGTAATGCACGCTTCCGCGTTTCTCATTTGAGAAACAAAAATCGGGTCGTCGCTTTGCTCGGTTTTTCTCGCTTAGGATTTTTATGGGAGCTTGTAATCAGGGAGGAAAGGTTTTGGAATTTTTATGGTGGGGTCGTCACTCGTAGACACTCGCTCGGTTTTTTTCAGAAACGGCAAAAATGGAAAATTTTAATTTTTCGTTTTTGCCGTTATCGGGGTTTTAGGGGTGAAGCCCCTAACGCAGTCATTGGATTTTTTCCAATGGTAAAGTGCGCCCTTCGGGAATTGGTTTTTAGGGTCGTTTCGGAGAAACGAGTAAGCGTGCATTACTTCACTGCTATTCAGAAATGAAAAAACCCCAAAGAGGGGTTTAAATAAATATAAAACCTAAAAATCAATTATTCCGATTCTATAAAAATTGTACCAAATAGGGCGATAATCCCCATTCATAAAACCGCAGATATTACATACAGCCTTAACCGTATAACACCAGCTTCCATCTTCATTTTGAGCATTCTTCTTAATTGATTTAATTTTCATTAAGTTTGACTTAGAGCAACCTCTACAAGTTAAAACTAATTCATCACCACGTTCAGGAATAGGTTTCATAATCACTCCGCATATTCATTAAATTTCGGTGCATACACATATCTCCGATATTCAGAGTTGAATTGAAAAGCAACTCGACCCTCTCCAACGTCCTCAGTTTCTTCTGATGATGAAATCATTTCTTCATTTGTAATTTCATCATCTGGCTTCAAGATGCCCTTTAAAACGCCTCCTGTTGCCACAAAACGCATTTTATGGACTTGTTTAGTCATCTCATGCAACCAAGCACCCTTATCGCGCTCTACGGCTAAATCAGACGGCTTTACGCTATATTTGAGGGTTTCACAGATTTGTTTCTCTAATGCTTTTTTACTTTTTTCGTTATTTCCTGCTCTAATTGCTTTTACGTTAACAGATGGCAAATAGTCTGCACGTAAGGCTTTAGCCCACATTTCAACCCATTCAGATTGATTAATATAATATTTCGAAAAGTAACCTGGCTTAACCAGTAAAAGAGCGTGATAGTGAGGATGTGACATCATTTCAGCATCCTTGCCCCTAGTTACCTCAGTTGTTCTAATAAAACCTGCAACACCTGATTTAAACGCCTTTGTTTGAATTAGCCTTTGCCATGATTCATTCATGTGTTTCAAAGTGTCTCTAAGCTCAATAATTGGCGGGTTTCTTACAGTCATAGTTAGAAACACCCAGCGGTGTGTTGGATAGAGTTCCTGAATCTTCGGTAATTGCTGAAACATAACCGCTCTCCATAAAAGGGATCTACGCCACTGACAGACAGGACAATGACGGACACGGCAAAAAAATGCTTGCTTGAGAACTAACTTTCCTTGGTTTGGACTAACACCAAATTTTAAAATGCCTGAACAGCCGTTAATGCGATCTGCATACTTTGCAAGTTCGACGGAGTAGTTATAGAGAATTTTAACGGATTCAGCATCGGAACGATGTTCATCCCAAGAAACTTCATGAGGTGAAATTTCTGTTAAAAAATTGATTCCAAGGTCGGAATTATGGCAAGATTGAGACATAGAAAAGCTCTGTTTAGTTTGTTGGATCGCACCTCAAACTTTACGGGCTTTTTTTTTGAAAATCAACTAACCTGCAAAACCCCCTCAAAACCATACACCGCAAGGGCTAGAACCCCATTTCATAAATCAGAGATATCCCTTAATAATAAATACAAGGAAAAACCCCCTCAAAAATCCCCATTTTTGCC
>JBIRBM010000031.1:0-21041 GCA_044326545.1 Parachlamydiaceae bacterium
AACTTCATTGACTTGCTAAAACCGCCATTTTTGGCATCTTTTTTGTAAAATTTTTCGACCGTATGCACGCATACGCTCTCAACATTTTCAAAACAATCTGCTCAAAAAGGGCAATTTTTTCAAGCAAAGCAAGTTTTCGAACAAGTCTAATGAGGAGATCCTCGTTCAAGCTCAAAGTGCAAATGGGGGCGAATGTTTCCTTTCGTTTCGATCAGAGTGCTTATTCAAAGCTGTTTAAGAGGACAACTTTAACAGAAGTTGATAAGCTCTCTTCTACGTCATCAGAGGATTCAAATATTGTCCCTGAAGTTGGTGTTGCATCACTGTAATTGCGTCCGCAAGCCACTTTGATATGATTTTTTCCTACTTTGCATCCATTGGTAGGATCATAACCTACCCATCCGATGTAGGGTAAATAAACTTCGACCCAGGCATGAGAGGCATCAGATTGTATTTTGTTGTTGTCATCTTCTCCAGTATAGACATAACCGACTCTATAGCGTGCAGGAATGCTTAACAAGCGGGCTAAGCAAATAAGAAGATGAGCAAAGTCTTGGCAAACTCCTTTTTGATGAATAAAGACCTGATAAGGAGTTGTCAATAGATTGGTAAAACCGGGAGAATAGGTGTATTCGCGATAGATTGTGTGATTGATATCTTCAATCACACGGATGGCGTCATGATCATTTTTTCTTGCAAATTCCATCGCATATTCCGCCAAGCAAAATAGCTCTGATTCGGGCAGTTCTGGGGGTTGTAGATAAGCCTGCAACATGACCCGATCCCAAGGCATCCAGATTAAGGGTAATGTACGGGGTTGATGAATCAAGGCCACATCAGCCCCTTCATTGTTGGATGGTACATCACTAATCGCGACGATCGATTCAGTCAAAACTGTGAGCTTTTGATAGGGTTCATTGATCAGTAGAAGAGATGCATGATTTCCAAAAGCTCCGGTAAAATTGCAGACTTGACCATTAGCAGAAATAGAGAACTGATAGTTTAAAAGAGTTTGTTCCGTGTCTTGTAAAGGCTGTAAACGGTAAAGATGTTTGCTACTGACAATCGTTTGCGTGTACTCATAATGTGTTTCATGGACAATCGAAAAGATGTTAGGATATTTATCGGAACTGAATGAAACGAAGTTTGTTAAGGAATACGATTCAAAGGGTGTTGTCTTCGGGTTAATGGGAATACGATAAGTTTTTTTAATGATCATGGTCATTCTTTACAACCTGTCTTCATCTTTTTTTTGCCTTTGGGCTTGCGTGAACCCCCTCGAGGATCGAAAATCGCAAGCAAATCCATATGTTCTAAGAGCTTGTTTTTAAACTCAACTTACGCAGAGAGAGTACGATTTAAGATGAGCCAAAGCCTCAGGGTTGAAGGGTTGCAAAGGGGGCAATATCGAAAGAGATATTATCCCCTTTGCAACGCTTCAACCTCAAGAGCTTTCGCTTCAGCCCAAATCATGCTCCTCGAGCGTAAGGTGAGTTTCAAATTCAAGTAACCTCTGACGTGTGCCAAAGCCTCTGGGATAGAAAATCACATTCAGGTCCTTATTAAAGGATAAAGACTTGAATGTGATTTTCTATCCGGGAGATCTTTCACAGACTCCATAGGCCGCTTCAATTTGAAAACACTCTCTAATATGAACCTGCTTGCGATTTTCGATGGTCAAGGCTTTGACGCAAGCCAGAAGGCTCAAAAGTATGAAGACAGTTTTGTAATTGAATGTCGTGCAAAATTTTTTCAAATTATCACTGCCATTCTGATTATTTACCTCCTTTTTGTGGTTGTTTTTGCTGCTGCTGTTGTTGCTGCTGCTGTTTTTGTGGTTGTTTCTGTGGTTGTTTTTGTGGTTGTTTCTGTGGTTGTTGTGCTGCCATAAAAGCCTCCTTTAGTTTGCTTGTTTGACCATACAATTACGCATAGCTAAATTGACAAAAAAAGGCTAGAGCATTTTAAAATAAAAAATTGACTTATTTAAGTTGTTGGTTGTAATGATTTTAAGTTAAATTCATTTTTAGTGAATGATTCTGTTATGGCCGTTTTTTGAGGAATTGATTTTCAAGAAGATCTATTGGACGATAAAACGAGACATTTTTTGTTGTTCAATTTGTGTTGATTGTTCGATTTTTTCCTTTTTAGGATCTTCTACAGCACGTTTATTTTTGTTCATGCATTGAATGTATTCATCCATAATTTCTCCTTGATCATTAATGCATCTGAAATGTTGTTCTGTTGAGGTGATTGTCACACAGATAAAATGACGGACGGAGTCATATTTTGCAATATAGTGAGGTTTCCACTTCTGTTCACGAGGTTTTTCGATGCCCCATCCACCATCTCCAAGGTAAAGAATCCCTTCCGGGTGGGGTTGACTTTGTCGTAATGGACGAGTCCTTTTATAGGCGTGGTCGTGATTTTCAAACGCAACTTGAATTCCCCATTTTTCGAATAAAGGAACCCAGTATTTTCGTATTGCATCGGAATATTTATTTTTAAAATCACGCACTGAGGGGTAGGCCGGAACATGGTAAATCGCAAACAGATGTTTGACTTGCTGGCGCTCCCTTAAAACTGTTTGGAGCCAATCTGCCTGTTTCCCTCCAATCGGATTGGCATGTCCTGAATCTAGGATAAAAATACTGAGAAATGAATCAAAATCTAACACATTATAGATGCGATTTCCAGGCATTGGAAAAAGCGTGCTAAAAACAGCCGCTTGAGCTGGTGTTTGGTCAAATCCACCATTTAAATCATGGTTTCCTATCGCAGACATCACTGGGATTAAATGTCCATCGGGCGTGACCATATGCGTGTGCCACGCTTTGATCCACTCTATCCAGCGGTCGATACGCTCGAGACCAAAGGAGCCTGTTTTGAAGGCGTAGGCAATATCACCTCCGATTAAAGCAAACAGAGGGGCTGTCTTAGCTGCGTTTTGATTTGTTTTGATCATGAAAGAAATATCGTCATGGTACATGTCTCCTCCCACAACAAAACGGAGCTCTTTTTCTAAGTGAGTAGGGGCTGTGACAAAGCGATAGTCTTCTGGATAAGGAGACACTTTAAATTGATATTCACTATTTGGCTGGAGATTCTTTAATTCGACTTTATGAAAGGTATAGTACGCCGCATGAGGGAAATGAATCACCTGGCCGGTTTCTTTTTGCCATTGATTTTCACCCTTTAATGGACGATAGGCCACCACGCTTTGATTTTCTCTTGACGACGTTATCCATTGAATTGTCATCGTCGTGCTTGGGCTTTGCTGCCATGTTAGGTAAATCGTTTCTTGTCCTAATTCAGCCCAACAATTGACGTTAAGACTAAAGACCAAAAGAAGAATAAAATGGAGGGGCGAGGGGAGGTAAAACATACATCTGCTATTGTTTGATTGACCGCTTCTAAGAACCTGTTCCGACTGCGCCAAAGCCCCGGCGTTAAACAATCGAAAAAGGGGGCGATTTTGTCAATTTCCCCCTTTTTTTCACTAGTGAAGCCCTTATTTAGGCCATTCCTTTGAGCGCTTCAGCTGTTAAAGCCTGGAGAATGCGATTGCTCCGATTCACAAATTCTTGAAGCGATTGAGGTTCCATCTCTCGTTGCGAAAGGAGAGCTAGTTCATAGACCTCATGGGTGAGTTCTGTTGCCAATTGCGGGTTCGAGCGGTCCATCCTTCGGATGGATTCCATTAATCCATTATTTGTATTGATGATAAACTTTCGCTTGCCGAAAAAACTCATTTGTTTTTGTCTCTCCTCAGGCTCTAGGCGCGAAATATAATCGCGCATGCGGCGTTGCTTCTCATCCATTAAAATAAAACCTGGTAAAGCATCGGACGTTAAACTTTTTGCTTCGACCTCAATATTTTCATTCTCTAATTTAGCCTGAATAAATTCAGCCAATTTTAACGCCTCTGTTTTTCCATCTGCGTCCAAAATCAATTTTTCGCGCTCTTTATCTAGAAGATTTTCGTGAATTTCAGCATCAATCCTCTGGAAGGTTAAAGGGCTCATTTTATTTTCTAAGAAATGAATCAGGTATGAGTCAAGGGGGTGATTGGTGCAGAGAATTTCAATGCCTTGTTCACGATAAATTTCAAGGATATGCCCCGCGTGCTTTTCATCAATTGTATAGTACACTTTATGTTTTGCTTTTTCACCATTTCGCTCTAAGTATTCTGAAAGAGTCGTCCAGTTTTGATCGGTATTCTTCCAAATGAGAAAATCTTTGGCTCTTTCGTAAAATTTTTCATCCTCAAGAATCCCGAGTTTTACAACAACCGATACATCCTGCCACGCTTTAATGAACTTTTCCAGATCGGTTTTATAAAGGCTCGATAAGTTGTCCGTCACCTTTTTTGAAATGTGTCCAGAAAGTTGTCGAACTGTTTTATCTGTTTGTAAATAACTGCGCGATACATTAAGAGGGATATCTGGACTATCAATAATGCCTTTGAGCATCATGAGGTAATTTGGGATGATGTCTTTGCAATTGTCTGAAACAAAAACACGATTGCAGTAGAGGCTGACGCTGCTTTTATTCGGATCAAAATCACGTTTCATTTTCGGAAAATAGAGAATCCCCTTTAAAGCAAAAGGATAATCAACATTCAGATGAATCCAAAAAAGAGGGTCTTCTTCCATTGGATAGAGGTAGTGAAAAAACTGTAAATAATCTTCTTGAGAACATTCAGAGGGAGATTTTATCCAAATCGGAGTCTGCTCATTGATTCGTTTATCATTGAGATAAATGGGATAAGGGAGGAAGGAACAATAGTGGCGCAGAATTTTTTCAATATAGTGAGCATCCAAGCATTCGTCGTGTTCTTTTCCAATAAATAAAACAACCTCCGTTCCCCTTGTTTGCCGTGTCCCAGATCCAATTTCATATTCTGATGAACCATCACAGCGCCATAAGACAGCATGTGCGTCCGGTTTGTATGATAAAGTATTGATTTCGACAAAATCTGCGACCATGTAGGCCGAATAGAATCCCAGGCCAAAGTGACCGATGATTTGATCTTGCTCATTTTGCGAACGATATTTGCTTAAAAAATCTTCAGCTCCTGAAAATGCAATTTGAGCAATGTATTTTTTCACTTCCTCGGCATCCATTCCAATGCCATTGTCGATGAATGTTAATGTCTTGGCTTCTTTATCGATTTTGACATCAATGCGAAAATCTTGATCTTTCACATCGACTTCTTCTTTATCTCTGAGGATTCGTGTTTTTTTAATCGCGTCGCAGGAGTTAGAAATCAGTTCGCGTACAAAAATATCGCGATCCGAATAGAGCCATTTTTTAATAATGGGCAAAATGTTTTCGCTGTGGATTTGAAGGGATCCTTTTTCCATATTTACACCTAAGGTTTGAATTCACATCATTATTTTTAGAATTTGTCTTTGTGTCCGGTGCCTAACTTCATCAATAACTCATCGAATGTTGGCGGCTTTTCTGCTATTGCCTCAGAACCTATCTTGATATTTTGATCCTTTCGGGCTTGCTTAAAAGCTCCCGAGGATCAAAAAATCTGAAGAGAGGTTCTGAGAGCTTGTTTTTAACGGGCTCTCAAATACGACGACTTATTTATGTGATGAGACAGCAGATGATCAAAAATCTCATGAATTTGCAATTGAACGCTCGATTCTATCATTTTCTGGGATGTTCGATCAATCCCAATTTGACAAGAAAAAAAAATAAATGAAATGGCATACAGTCCCATTGGTTTAGAGCGTTGTGGAGTTTTTAACTCACCTTTACTTGAACTGTGCCATTTTCCTTGAAGGGAAAAACACGGCACGTTATACACTAGGCCAGTGGTTCCACTAAGCCGGCGGAACAAACAGGTAGGGTTTTTGATTAGGGGATATCTGGACATGCTTCTTTTTCTTAGTCCAATGCTTGGGTTATTTGGCATTGATTTAGTTTTAAGCCTATATGCTATAGGAGCGTTTATTGCAATTGGTGTGGGATTGACCCTACTGATTCTTTTTACAAGAGCGAAATTTGTTAGCTCTAATCGATGTACGATCAAAGTTAACGAAGAAGAAAATCTCACCATCCATACCAATGCAGGTCAAACACTTTTAACAGTTTTAACTTCCCACGGGATTCCGATTCCCTCTCCTTGTGGCGGAAAAGCGACGTGCAAACAATGCAAAGTCCAATTTCTCGAAGGGGCATCTCCGCCTCTTCAAACTGATATTGACACCTTTAGCAAGAAACAGCTTAAAGAGGGATGGCGCCTCTCCTGTCAATCAAAAGTCAAAGGAGATTTGCATGTTCACGTCGAAGAGCATCTTTTAGGGGTAAAAGAATGGAATGCTAAAGTGATGAGCAATCATAATGTCGCAACGTTTATTAAAGAGCTTTGTGTTGAAATCCCTGAAGGGGAGGAGGTCCCTTACCGATCCGGAGGATATCTCCAGATTCATGTCTCTCCATTTCGTACAAACACTTCCGATTGGAAAGAGACGATGGATCCTAAATTTTTCCCTGATTGGCAGAAGTATCATTTGTTTGATCGTGTCATTGATTTTAGTGATCTCCCTTCACCTCCCAATGAGGTGATTCGCGCCTATTCGATGGCTTCACATCCTGCAGAGGGGCGTAAACTTTTATTCAATATCCGGATTGCAACTCCTCCATTTGTCAATGGACATTTGCGAGAAGATATTCCTTGGGGGATTTGCTCCAGTTATGCTTTTTCTTTAAAACCAGGAGATAACATTCGTTTAAGCGGTCCTTACGGAGAATCGTTTATGGTGAATGACGAACGAGAACTCATTTTCTTAATTGGAGGGGCGGGTTCTTCTTTTGGACGGAGCCACATTTTACATCTATTTTATACGGAAAATACGAAAAGAAAATTGACGCTATGGTATGGAGCTAGATCTTTAAAAGAAAACATCTATCAAAAAGAATATGAGGAGCTTGAAAAAAGATTTCCTAACTTCCACTATCGGCTGGTTCTTTCGGAACCTCTTCCTGAAGATTTGCAAGGGGGATGGCCCTCTAAAGATCCTATCAAAACAAACTTTTTATTTAAGGCTTTTGAGGAGGGACAGCTTAAACAGATGGATTATCCTGAAGAGTGTCTCTTCTATGTTTGCGGCCCTCCAATGCACAATAAAAGCATTCTTAAATTGTTAGATGATTATGGTGTTCCAAGAGAGAGTATCATTTTAGATGACTTTGGTAGTTAGAATCTGTTCAACATCTTTGATCCTCTCATTCCTCATCAAAGATTCTGAATAGCTCCTTAGCAACTCACCTTACGTCAAGAGGAGCACTATTCACTCCCTTTTTTGTGTTTTAATATATTGACTTTAAAAAGATTGAAAAAAGTGAAAAAAGATTACTGGACGATTTGTCCAACATGTGATGGACGGGGCAAAAAAAACGCGAGGTTCGGCAAGAAAGCCAGACTTCGCTATCAATTATCAATTCATGAATTTGAAAAAACTCAAGGTGAAGAAAAGGGGTCGGTTCGGCCTAAGCTGACTCAATATTTATGTGATAATTGCAGTGGATCTGGCTTGATTCCTGCGGCGAGTCCCCCCATAGCAGATTCAAACAACTCTCCACATGTCGCAATTATTGGTGGAGGCATAGGGGGGATGGCGCTGGCTGTCGCTTGTTTGCATCGTGCTATTCCATTTACCCTTTATGAGCGCGATAGTAGCTTCGATGCACGAGCGCAAGGTTACGGACTGACCTTGCAACAAGCCAGTAATGCAATTAAAGGATTCGGTCTTTTCTCTTTAAAAGAGGGGATTAAATCTGCGCGCCATGTGGTGCATACGACAGAAGGAAAAGAAATTACGGAATGGGGAATGAAGACCCATTTAAAGACTAACAAGTCCCCAAGACGTATCAATGTGCATATCGCTCGACAGGCTTTGCGCTTTGCCTTGTTTGAGCAATTAGGCAACCGTCATGCTGTGCAGTGGGGACACCGTTTAGTTTCTTTTAAAGAATGTGAAGATAAAACTGTAGAGCTACGCTTTCAAGTTGACGGGGAGATGAAGAATACTAACGCAGATTTGGTGGTGGGTGCCGATGGTGTGCGTAGTGTTGTGCGCAGCTTGTTGATTGGTGAGGATGCGACCCCTTTACGTTACCTCGGTTATGTGGTCATTTTGGGCATTTGCTCTTTAGAGGCTCTTAAGGGGGTTGAGAGTTCTTTGCTCGATTCAGCGACCGTATTTCAAACTGTTAATGGCTGTGAACGAATCTATATGATGCCTTACTCATTAGGCTCCGTCATGTGGCAATTCAGTTTCCCCTTGCCTGAAGAAGAAGCTAAAGCCTTGAGTCTAAAAGGAGCTCAGGCACTTAAAGAAGAAGCGTGTCGTAGAGGACAGTGGCATAAGCCCATCCCTCAAATTTTAGCAGCCACTCCGCTCGGACAAATTTCAGGTTATCCTGTGTATGACCGAGAATTACTCACGTCGCAATTATTGGAAGCAGCCGGGGCAGTGACTTTGATTGGAGATGCAGCGCATCCTATGAGTCCATTTAAAGGGCAAGGTGCAAATCAGGCTCTGTTGGATGCTCTGCTATTGGCTCGTCACATTTCACGAGGATGTACCCCTTTGTCTAAATGGAGAGAAATCGGATTGAGACACATTGTACTAACTGAATTTGAAAAAGAAATGTTAGCACGTAGTGGTTCTAAAGTGAAAGATTCAGCTGAGGCTGTTGAATTTTTACATTCCAAACGTGTGCTACGCGATGGTGATGGACCTAAAGGACGGATCTTTACAAGCTAACATCGATCATGAGACCTCTTCTTAACTCTGCTTTAGTATAACCAGCTACTCTATTATCAAACCCATTCATGACACCTCGTAGCTCTATATGCTGGAAGTCAATTTTTTTAAAAGAAAGTCTTCCAAGCTTTGGAGACATTCATTTTTGTCTGTTTGCTTTAATAGAGAAACGTGAATGTCTGGTAGGGGAGGAAGGAAATCATCTTGCATCACTTTTAATGTCTCAGGCATCATTGTTCGTGGCAACGCGGTGATGCCCATGCCTGCATTGACAGCAGCAATAATGCCGGCATAACTAGGGCTTATGAATACGATTCTCCACCTAATTCCGGCCTGTTCTAGAGCTTGAAGAGCACTTGCGCGATAGACGCAAGGTTCTGGTGAAAGGACAAGAGGTAGCGCAACATGTTTATTTAAAGACAAGAAATCGTCGTTTTTTCCAATCCATTCTAAAGCTTCAGACCAAACCTCAACACCATTTGGAAATTCTTCAGGACGGCTCATCTTGACAAAAACCATATCAAAATACCCCTTCTTGAATCGTTCAAATAGAGTTAATGTCAAATCGCATTCCACATTAAGTAATATTCGAGGATGGAGCCGAGAAAAATCAGTCAGAACATCAGACAGAAAGATTGCGGCAAAATCTTCTGGAAGTCCAAATCGTATTTCACCTTCAAGTTCAGGATGCTTAAGGCGATCTAACACCTCCAAATGCAAGGAAAATATTTTATTTGCATAAGGTAGAAAGATTTCTCCCTCTTTCGTCAGCCTCATTTGCTTTCCTCTATCAAACAGTCTCTTTCCAAGATTTCTCTCTAACTTACTCATCTGCTGAGTAATAGCTGACTGCGTTCGGTTGACCTTTTGAGCAGCCCTTGTAAAACTGCCTGTTTCGATTACTGCTAAAAAACATCTCAAAGTAAATTCATCCATTAGAAAACCTTATTATAATCATAAGAATTATGAATTTCTCTTATTTTAACAAGCTTGTTATCATCAGGCAAGAGAAAACATTTAATAGAGGTCGGTGATGCTCGTAAACGAAAATTCTACAATTCACTTTCTGATCATCATGTTGAGTCCTTTATTAGGGTTATTCATCAATCTGTTGTTTTGTAAAAAAAATGTCTTCGTGGGATCGCGTCTTGCCTCTGTTGGGATGTGGATCGGATTGATGAGTGTGGTAATGGCTTGGTCGATAGGTTTGCCATTTTCTGAAAAGAGAGAAACTTGGGGATTCATAGCGAATCAAATCTCTTGGCTAATGGCGACACTCATTTTATTCGTTAGCGCTATTGTCCATCATTTTTCCCTCAGCTATATGGCAGGTGATCGCAATTATCGCCGCTATTTTCTTTTTCTTAGCCTGATCACGATCAGCACCCTCCTCATGGTCGCATCCAATCATCTTGTCATTTTCATCTCGTTTTGGTCCCTCAGCAACCTGATGCTGGTCCGGCTTATGATGCATAAATTTCAATGGAGAGCAGCTAAAAACTCAGGCATTTTAGCAATGAAAACATTTGTATTAGGACTGGTTTTTTTAAGTATTGGTACAGGTTTATTGGCTTATGCATCTGGAAGTCTTTCTTTAAATCTGATGGTTGAAAATAGCGGACATATATCGGCTTCAATCAGAATCATGGCTCTTTTCTTTATCATGCTAGCTGCCTTTACTCAGTCTGGTGGCTGGCCTTTTCATCGTTGGTTGATCAGTTCTCTGAACTCACCAACTCCAGTTTCTGCCTTTATGCATGCCGGCCTAGTGAATGGGGGGGGGCTTTTAATCGCACGTTTTGCTCCGATTTTTCTACATGAAAGCTTTGTTTTAAATATTTTGTTTGTGTTAGGTGTCATTAGCCTTATTTTGGGAGGGATTTGGAAGCTTATTCAGAGCGATATCAAGCGTATGCTTGCTTGTTCCACTATGACTCAAATGGGATTTATGATGATGCAGTGTGGTCTTGGCCTTTTCCCTGCTGCTTTAGCCCACCTTTGTTGGCACGGCTTATTCAAGGCTTTCCTCTTCCTGAGATCTGGTTCAACGATTGCAGAACATCGAGTAAAAAATGAGGAAAGGGTCTCGACGATCCCGACATTTTTCTTGTCTTCTTTTTGTGGCGCAATAGGGGCTATTGGATTTATGTTTGGAAGCGGTCTTTCGTTTACTATTGTTGATACAACGGCTGTCCTTGTCTTCTTTTCTTGGATGGCATCGACTCAAGTTGCTCATACTCTAATTCAAAAGAAACGCTCTCTTTTTTTTGTTTTGACTGCAAGTCTCTTCTGCTTAGCTACAGGTCTCATTTATGGACTGACTGTTGATCTCATTGAAGTGGCTGTGGCGCCACTTCAAATCTGGCAGCCTCAGCTTCTAAATTCTATCCATATCATTTGCATCGCGATCATATTTTTTATTTGGATAGGACTAAACTTAACATGTTTTACCAATCACGAAGAGGTTATTTGGTGGCGGCGTTTTTATGTCAGAATGCTGAATGCAAGCCAAGCAGATCCAAAAACGATGACGGCAAATAGAAATGAATACATATTTTAACTCACCTTAGACAGCAGGAGCGCGATTTGGGTAGAGCCAAAGCTTTCGCTGGTTGAAAGCTTTGGCTTTCAGCCTAAATGGGGCTTGTGGTGGGTAAGGTGAGATTTCAAGGAGTTGTGATGATGAAAAGTGTCGTAAATATAAAAACCGTTATTAGAAATGCTGCCGAAATGATTGCTCCTCTTTGGCCAATGCAAACAATCATTGCGAGGAATCCATTTCAATCGATGGAATCGTTGAATTTTGAAGATGCGATTGCAAGGGGAGAAACTTTTTTAGCAGGTCCATCAGATATTCATGCGAAAGTGTCTGGTGAAGTCAATCGAGAAATGGTGAAGTGGTGCCAGGTTTTTTTAGATGAAGGTCAAGCGACAATCACAATGCCTGAAAGGGAAAAAGGATTTTATCGAGCATGGTCTTTACTAGCCCCTTTTGATCAGACGTTACGATTGTCCAAAAAAAATGAGTGGTTATTGTCGCTTCCTTCCCAATCTGAAGAGGCTATTTTGTTCTGTCTCAAGAGGCTGCGTATTGCGGATGAACAAATAGAAGACTATCTTAAATATTTACTAGCACAGCTTCCTGGATGGGCTGGCTACATTAAATGGCGCGCTGAGTGGCAAAATAAAGAGGCCGGATTGAAAAATCCGATCAACTTAACAGATTTTCTGGCTGTTCGACTTGTGATCACTTGTGCCATTGGCCAACGGTGTACAAAAAACGAATGTGAACAAGCTCCATTTCATTCAAGAATGTTAGACAAAGAATTTTTTAAAGAATTAAAGAGCCAGGAAGAAAAATATCTTCGAACGCTATTGAACGCGACGATTGCAGAAGTGCTAAAGCTTAATAAGACAAAAGAATCTCTTTGTAGGCCAGATGCTCAAATTGTCTTTTGCATTGATGTGCGCTCTGAGCCTTTTCGTATGAGAATCGAACGGGAGGGAAATTACGAGACTTTTGGATTCGCTGGTTTTTTTGGATTGCCGTTGTCTATTCACAGCTATAACACAGATCAGGTGAAACACTGTTGTCCTGTTCTTATAAAACCGTCCTATGAGGTTTTTGAAGAACCGATTAATGAAGAAAACGAGCGAATTTCCCATCATCAAAAAGGCCGCAGTTTCCTCCATATGCTCCGTGGATTTTATCAGGATTTAAAGTATAATTTTGCCACACCTTTTGCACTTGTCGAAACGCTGGGTCTTTGGTGTGGTTGTTGGATGGCCATGCGCACCATGATGCCTATCAGCAGCGTTAAATTTAAGCAAGCAATCCAAGAGAAGCTCATGCCAACTCTTGCCACCTTGCCAAAAATTGATATGCCAATCGAAAATCAGATCATGTTTGCCGAATCAGCTCTTAGAATGATGGGATTGACGAAAAATTTTAGTCGATTAGTTGTGTTATGCGGACACGGGAGCCAAACAGAAAATAACCCTTATGCTTCTGCTCTGGACTGTGGAGCATGTGGAGGAAATCATGGGGGACCAAATGGTCAAATACTAGGGACGATTCTGAATTCTTACCAGGTTAGGGCTGCTCTTTTAGACAAAGGGATTGCGATTCCTGATGATACCCTCTTCCTTGGGGCTGAGCATAATACAACAACCGACGAAGTTGTCGTCTATGATCGCGGCCTTGTCAACATCAGCCATAAAGAGATCGTTGAAAAGTTAAAAGCAGATTTGATAAAAGCGGGAATGGCAAATAGTCAATTCCGTTGCAGAACATTCGGGTTAGATGTCTCTGCTATTGAGGCCAAACATCATGTTTTGAGACGGAGCTCTAACTGGGCTGAGGTGCGCCCGGAGTGGGGTCTTGCACGTAATGCCGCTTTCATTATTGGACAGAGGAACCTCACAAAAGATTTAGACTTGAATGGTAGATGCTTTTTGCATTCCTATCGATGGGAGGACGACGAACCCGGAACGTGTTTAGAGGCAATATTAACGGGCCCCATGGTAGTAGCAGAATGGATTAATACACAATATTTCTTCTCTACTGTGAATAATATTGCCTATGGCAGTGGGAGTAAAATCACCCATAATGTTATAGGTAAGTTTGGCGTTATGCAAGGAAATGGTAGCGACTTGATGCAGGGGCTTCCCTTACAATCGGTCAACACAACCGATGATCTTACCTATCATGAGGCGATGCGTTTGCAAGTCTTGGTTTATGCACCAACTGCTAGACTAGACTCTATTATTGAAAAACATCGGGTTTTGCAAACGTTATTTTTTAATGATTGGGTCATTTTGGTCGCAATAGACCCCATAAATAATAAACCTTATCGTTTGATTGGGAAGGCGCAATGGGCAGAGATCGAAGTTGATGGAGTATTGAAAAAGCTCTATTCTTGCTGTTAAGAAATTGATTGGAGGAAATGAATGACGTTCTTGATGTTCTTATTAGGTTTAGCAGGGTTGGTCACTGGAGCTGAATTACTTGTGCGAGGAGCATCTCGTTTAGGGGTCCTCATTGGAATTTCGCCTTTAGTCATCGGTTTGACGATTGTTGCGTTCGGAACAAGCTCGCCTGAAATGGCGGTGAGTGTACGTGCAGCCTTAACGAATCATCCGGATCTTGTGATTAGCACAAACGTTGGCAGCACCAATTTTAATATCTTATTCATTTTGGGGATTTGTGCATTAGTGGCACCTCTTGTCATATCTCAACAACTCATTTGGTACGAAGTCCCCATCATGATCGCAGCAGATTGCCTGCTTCTCGCAATGTCTCTTGATGGTAAGATAACCAGATTAAATGCTTTCATGTTATTATTATGTCTGATTTTCTACATCATTTATGCAATAGTCAAGGGGCGCCGAGAAGCTAAGCTTCGAACAGATGAGTGCGAAGCGCTCTTTTCTCTGAAAAAAAATGAATCCAATGCGCTAATCATTGTAAAGCAATGTGGCCTCATTGTATTAGGGTTGATGTTTTGCGTGTTTGGCGCTGGTTGGTTATTGGACAGTGCTATAATTTTAGCCAGAGCGTTTGGAGTCAGTGAGCTTGTGATTGGAATGACTCTGGTTGCTGCAGGGACTTCACTTCCTGAAGTGGCCACCTCTGTGGTTGCGACAATTCGCGGACAAAGAGAGATTGCAGTTGGAAATGTTGTGGGAAGTAATATTTTCAATATTCTTGGTATTGTGGGGGTGGCAGGTTTAATCGCACCGGATGGGATAGCTGTTGCTCCTTCTGTGTTACGATTTGATTTACCTGTGGCCATTGCTGCTTGTGTCGCTTGCCTTCCCGTTTTTTTTACTGGACATAAAATTTCCCGTTGGGAAGGAGGGGTGTTTGTAGGATATTATGTGGCTTATACCAGTTATTTAATATTGGCAGCGAAAAATCACGATTCTTTATCGATATTTAGCATGATGATGATGTGGTTTGTGATTCCACTCACGTTACTGACGGCGGCTATCGTGATTTACCGAACGAGCCGTCAACACGTTTGATCATGAGGCAAATTTTACCCGCTTGGTCAAAAAAACCGGCAAACATCATCGACATCACCAACACCAGAAAATAGCAAAGGGTTTCTTTAATGGGAGAAAAAATCAGATGAGGTTGAAAGATTGGATCAATCAGCTACTAGACTTAACCATTCTTTTTTCGTTTGATCATTCAGGATTTAAACGGCACTGTCCTTCTCCACTAGAGCTGGTCGATTTATCGGGACGTCGAGGGATCGTCACAGGAGCCAGCAGCGGCATTGGTTTAGCCGTCACAAGATCGCTTCTTCAACAAAAAATGACGCTTCAGTTAATCGGTCGGAATTTGGAGAAATTAGAAAATCGTGTTAAATCTGACTCTTCTGTTGGCTGCGCAGAATATCATTCTCTGGATATGGCTGATTTAAATAAGGTGTATGCGTTTGCAATAGATCAAGTGAAGATGCCTATCGATCTTCTGATTCACAATGCAGGTGATATGCCTCTTTCTTTGATCATCACCAAAGATGGGTTTGAGCAGATGTTTGCGTCTCAAGTTCTAGGTCCTTTTATTTTAACGAAGACTCTAGCTGATTTAGGCAAGCTTCGGCGAGGTTGCCGCATTATCTTTGTTTCATCCGGGGGGATGTATTTACAAAAGCTCGATCTTTCAGATCTTCTTTTTCAAAAGCGTTCCTATAATCAATACACCGGCTATGCAAATGCAAAACGCGCCCAAGTGATTCTTTCTCATCTGTTTTCAAAAAAATACCCGCAATACTTATTCAGTTCTATGCATCCTGGTTGGGCAGATACGCCGGGTGTTCGTTATTCTCTGCCGCTCTTTAAAAAGTTATTGAACACACGACTGCGATCTGCAGAAGAAGGGGCTGATACCATTTTATGGCTTGCAACGGCTGATGATTATTCAAATGGAGAATTCTGGTTTGACCGCAAGGTAGAAAAAACCACCATTCTAAATTTAAACAAGTCAAGCAAAGAAGAAGATGAGTTGTTCTGGAAATACTGTGAATCGATTTTGCTTTCAATAAAAGGTTGATCTTTATGAATCTCTCATGGCTTAATAGCGTGTGTTACACAACGGGTTGGTTTTGGTGTGTCCTATTTGGCATTCATGGTCAATCGCTTGTCGCGATAATCGGAGCTATTTTTTTAATAGTATTTCAGCTCTACTGCACCAAAATTCAAACGATTGCTTTATACATTCAAGACCTATTTTTAGTCATTTTTTCTATTCCATTAGGCGCTTTGTTGGAAATATTTTTTATTCAAACAAACCTGATTCATTATGCCAACACAACCAAAAGCCTTCCTCCGATTTGGATTGTTTTGCTTTACCCTCTCTTCTCTCTCTTGCTCAATCACTCATTAAAAACAATCAAAAATCATCAGATTGCCTCTTTTCTATTGGGTTTTTTAGGTGCTCCCTTAAGTTATATTGCCGGTATTTCGCTAGGAGGATTAACTTTTCCATCCTCACTTCTATATACTTGGATCATGATTGGAATTTGCTGGGGGCTATTGGTTTGCCTTCTTGTTAAAATTGCCAATATCGTTGAAAAAGCGACAGCAGAAACTTTAGAAGACCGAGAGTCAAAAAATTGTGTAACGTTACTCTATGATGGTGAATGTCCAATCTGTAAAAGAGAAATTTGCTTTCTTCAAAAAAAAGATAATCAAACCAGAATAAAGTTTGTTGATATTGCGTCAAAAGAGTTTTCGCCATTTGACAATCACAATATTGACTATCAAACTGCAATGTCCCAGATTCATGCTATTGATGGTCAAGGCAATCTTTTCATCGGTATACCAGCGTTCGCAACTGTTTATGCACGCTGTCAGTTATTGGTCATGTCCACTTTTTTGCGTATCCCTTTTATGAAAAGGATCCTCCAACCACTTTACACATTATTTGCAAAAAAACGTCTTTGGATAACAGGAAGAATCAATCCCAACATCAAAAAATAGGGAGACACAGATGAAACAAAAACAGTTGTGGATGTCGTTCGTTTTTTTTATCCTACTTTGCTTTATTGTCCAAATCGTTGGAAGTGTATGGACAAAGGAAACTGTTTCCACATGGTATCCTACACTAGTCAAACCTTCATGGACGCCGCCGGATTGGATATTCGGTCCGGTCTGGTCCGGTCTTTACATCATGATAGGGTTTTCTGGGTGGTTGATCTACCGAGGTGAATATAGCCAGAAGCGAACAGTTGCGCTCATCCTCTATGGCGGTCAACTGGCTTTGAATTTTATTTGGTCATTTCTCTTTTTTTCTTTACGCAGTCCCATCTTAGGATTGATTGATATCGTTTTGCTTTGCTTATTCATTAGTTTAACGATCATGAAGGCTTGGCCCGTACGGCCTTTGGCAAGTTTTCTGCTCATTCCCTACTTAGTTTGGGTGATGTATGCCACATCCCTTAATGCGGGAATTTGGTGGCTTAACAAATAAAAAAAGTTGCTCTTTTTTGAAGAGGTTGATTATCAATTGATGACACACCCTAGTCACTGTGTATAATCCGCAACAAGCTCGCCCAAGAGGTGGAAATGTAGGGTTTTAGTTCTCTTTGGCGAAAATTATCTTGATATTCGGGATCATAAGGAGTTGCTTCTGCTCGAATTTTGGTATGCCTCGTTATGCGAGTATCTGAATGAGGATGTTTTCTGCGATTTCTTCTGTTATGCTTTGTATAGACTTTTGATCGACTTCTATCACGTAATCGGCATATTTCAAATAAAGAGGGAGGCGGAAATGATATAAAGCGTTTGCCTCACTTCTATTTTTAAATAGTGGACGCGAGGTGTCGCATGACAAGTGCGAGCAGATGGTATCGAACGTTGCGTTTAAAAAATAGATGATCCCCCCCTTTTTTTTGAAATAATCTAAGACGATTTTATTTAATACAACTCCTCCGCCCGTTGAAATAATCGTATTGCAACGAGAAACATATTCTTTGGCAATTGCAATTTCAGTTTCCCGCAGCAGCAATTCTCCTCCCTTTGCAAAGAGTTCTTCCATATTATTCACCCCTATTTTTTTGAGTACCTGGTCATCCATTTCAAGGATCGGCCATTCCATCATAGAGCTTAGTTTTTTTGCCACGGACGATTTTCCACATCCCATGAATCCAATTAGAATGATCTGCATATGAGGCTGTTTTTGTCTGAACAAGTCAAATTTTTTGAAAAAGATCATCGAAAAGTCTTGTCTTGATAAAAAAGAGTGATGATATACTCATTCAAGCTCAAAGTGCGAATGAGGATATACAACATACTGTAATAGGGGATTATGCATACACCAATTCATCAAAGTCAAATGATTGAAGTGTCTTATACATCTATTGATCGGATTATTCATTCTCAACTCAGTTCTGATATCAAGACACAGTTAATCCAACAGGTGTTTAGTGATTTAGTCATGGTCTCTGCCACCCAAACTGAACATAATCAAACGTTAAAATTGGACAATCAAAGATTATCACAATTGAATTATCAATTAAATTGTGATTATCATGAACTGGCTGAAGTGAACCGGTCACTATCGGATAGAGTCGACATTCTGGCAAAAGAAAATGAATCGAATGTAGAAGCTAACGGGGATCTGAAAAAGAAGATAGAATGTGTTGTCAATCAAAGATTAGCACTTGCTAAAGAAATAGATGCACTTGAAGTTGAAAGCGCCCTATTAAAGTCAAAATTGACCGATTTAGTCAGCGAAAAGGAGGATCTGATTAAGCAGATCGATCAAAAAACCATCATGATTTTGGAATGTGAGCAAAAAAATAAGACACATCTTGTTGCGATGCATTCTTTGAAAAAAGAGGTTGAAAAACTTGAAAAAAAAAGTGAGGGGTTAGAATTGGAGATTGAAACAAGAGAAGTTCTAAAGAGAAAACAGGAGATATTAAGGATTTCAGATCTCCACCTTTTGCAGACAACATTTGCGGCAGGATTTATTGGAGCATGCTTTTTTGGCCCTTTAGGCTTTATGTTATGGCCTGCTTTTTATTTGGGTAAGAGACAAACAAGAAGCGATCGTATCTTAAGATGGGATAACATGATAGGGAGAAAAGTCAAAGAAATGAAATGCTCGGAAAAATTAATTGTTGCAACAATTTTGAATCAATTAAAAGCGGTTGTAGAGCCGCAATTGATCTTTAAATGATCGATTTTTTTACAATCAAATGTGTCCAATTTTTCAACATAACCTCTCACGCTATTTCTTGGAAATGGGATAAGGAATTGAGTATGCTAGAACGAGTAGGGATCGGAAATCGATTCGACGATATCATAAAGAGTGATTCTTATTATCATGAAGACCCGCATATGTTGAAGAGAGCAGTGGATCTTCAACAACGTATTTTTGAGAAAATCGGTCCGTTTGAAGCCCAACAAGAAAAAGACAAGGATCTGTCAAGGCTATCATGCGAGAAAAATGAGAGAAGATGGCCACATCCGCTATCTAATTTCATCGATAGAGTAGAGAGAATTGATAACAATCAAAATAAAGGAAAGAACAGCTTCCAATTAGAGAAACAACATGAAACAGCCATGAAATTTGCAAGGAGGGCCTTAAGAAAAGCTGAAAAAGAAATAGGAAAGAGTCGGTTAATTCGCTTTGAGCAGCAAAATCTCAAAGGATCAATAATTCTTGTGGAAAGGCAATTAAAGGTTGATTTTAAGAGGTTGCATTGTTTAAGAGAAAAACAAGCAGGACTTTCAGGAATGGTGGATAGTGTTAAAAAAGGGCTAAGAAAAGGAAGGGTGAAGTTAAGAGAAATGTCATCTAGAATTTTTAAAATTCAAGCGGACAATAAAAGGATTGATGAGACATGTATTCACTTAAAATCTCGCTGTGAACGTCTTGATGATAAACAGAAGAAGTTAGGGAATAGGCTCAGAAAGGGAAACAGTTTCAAACCATCGAGAGGCGTGGCTCAAGCAGTCGTTGATGCGATTAAAAAGCGGAAAAAATTTGTCAATAAAGGAGGATTAATGAACAGAAATCTCACCGATGCTCATTCAAAGAGTTATTTTGAGCGCCTAGTCTTAGTTTTCAATAAAATGCGTCGATGCTTAGAAATGGTGTGTGATTTTAGACTCAAAATTCGATTAGACACATGTGTCACTTCTCATGTTCATGTAAGGAGTCTGATTAAAATATTTGCCCTATGTTTTATCTGTATCGCAACAACAAGATATCGATTGATCTCTCCTTTGAGGATCGCTCCTCTTTCTTTTTCTCGTTTCTGAGGCTATGAGCTTCTTCCACTCTATCAAACAGGGAACTGCTGCTTGAGTTTCACTTCACTCCAAATCGCACTCCCCCTCCGTTAGGTGAATTTTAATGTCCCAACCCTTGCGCATTGTTTCTTGAGCTATTTCGAATTCTTCTGCTAGTATGAGATCTGTAGTGGTTAAGCGCACCCGTTTTCCTTCGACGATAATAAAGGGATTAATTCCTCTAAATTTGCTGATGATAAAAAGATTTGCCTCTGTTTTAGGAACGATGCGATGATAATGTGATGGATAAAAAATCATGTGCATGTTTTTTTGAATGAGAGGGTCATCTGAAATCAACAATCGATCCCATATCTCTTGGTCTTTGCCAAATCGAATATCATCCATCGTGATGATTTGAATATCGAGTCCTCTCAAAATTGCTTCTGCAAGCCACATTGAAAGTACATATCCTGTTCCACTTCCCCAGCAATTTTGCGACATAAAAATAGAGAAACGGACAAGTCTTTTCAATAACTCATGGTCATTGCTAATCCATTCACCCTCAGTAAATCTAAGGTCATGAAACATGCGTATCGCTTCTTCATGCGTGATGAAACCCTGATAGACGGCTCCTTGAAGATTGTAATCAATTCTATCAGCGCAAAGTGTGGGCAGAGGTTGTTCGAGAGCTGGAAAAAGTTCTTGTTTCGGTAAGACGGTTTCAATCGTATAGCCGTGCTTGCGTAGAATATCACCCAAACCACTGCGTTCAAGGTAATCAGCATGTGTCAGAGTTTGGTAATCTATTTCCTGGTTTTGCCGATTAAATATCCAATCTCCCACATGTGAAAAAATGGTATGCGAAACATCATGAAGAAGGCCTGCTATTTGTTCTTCTAAAGAGCATTCATTTATACGAAGCAAGAAAAAAACACCTAAGGAGTGATCATAACGTGTGAATTCCTCAGAGTGTGTCGTGTAATAAGCCACACCATATTGATG
>JBIRBM010000047.1:0-10673 GCA_044326545.1 Parachlamydiaceae bacterium
ATCACTCTTTTCACTTCCTTTTTCAACGAATTTTTCATCCTTGTGAGATAAATCATTAACCCGGTCCACTGGTAATTCCAAATTAGAATCATCATCTTGTTCGTCATGGCTCTCAGAAGAATGTGAAGAGAGATCACTCTTTTCACTTCCTTTTTCAGAAACCGGACGATTTTGCAATCCATTGTCAACCAGTGTAAGAGACGAAACTTTCGGCAAAGTCTCTTGTATGATTTCTGAATTTGACACTTGCTGATTCTGCTTTGACAAAAGAGGCGTGATCGTCTTTTGTATGTTTTCATCTTGCCTATTTAACGCCTCCTTTTTTATTTCCTTTGCGTTAAAGCAAAAACGTCGGATGATCGCAAAACAGGCTACACAAGAAGCGAGGGCGATGAGGACCACTCCAATGGTTTTTGTATCCAATCTGGTTAATGAAGAAAGCGGATTGCGAATAAAATAAAAAGAGGACGGAATCGAAGGTAACAAGCTAAAACAAGTTTTCATACTTACACCATTATAATTTGTTGATTTTTAATTAATCATTATAAATATGAATAATGAATTATTTTTTTTCAACAAAAATTCTTTTTTTAAATTAAAATATAATCTGAGAACCTGTTCATAATCTATCCTCATTCAAGCTCAAAATGAGCATGACGAGGTCTCCTATTTAAAAAAAAGGTCATCAGGAAAATTTTTTCGATAATCGTCGACAAGCATATCATGAATCTCCTGAGCCGTCGTCAAGGCAAGCGCTCGCTCGGCCAGATCAACAGCATGGACAATGCTTGTTCCACGAATGGTATTTTTGATAATGGGCAGATAACGAGGAGCCACAGAAAGTTCTTGGACGCCAAGCCCTAAAAGAAGAGCTGTAAACCTAGGATCAGAGGCAATTTCTCCGCAGACAGAGACGGGAATCCGCGCCTTATTGGCTTCTGAGATAATCAATTTCATCAATCGAATAATGCTAGGATCAGCCGGTTCATGGAATTCGTGCAAAGAGTGTTCGCATCGATCAATGGCAAATGCATATTGGACAAGATCGTTGGTGCCGATCGAGAAAAAATCACATTCTTGCGCAAAATGATCGACAATTAAAGCAGCAGAGGGAACTTCAATCATACATCCAATCCGAATAGGATGAAATAACCTCAATTCTTCCCGTGCTTCTTGAAGAATCCTCTTTGCTTCAAGCAATTCGGATAACGTGGAGATCATTGGAAAAAGAATCCCGACATTCTCACCAAAGCTGGCCCTTAGAATTGCTTTTAATTGGGTTTTCAATACCACCTTCTCCCTCAAAAGAGAACGGGTTGGACGGTATCCTAAAAAGTTATTCTTCTCATTTGAATAGAGGGGGTTTAAAAGAGGTTTATCTCCCCCAATATCAAATGTTCGAATCACCACATACAATCCTTTCATCCTTTGAATTAAATGGCGATAAGTGAGATATTGCTCCTCTTCCGAAGGAATTTCGTTGTGTGGAAGAAAAATATACTCTGATCGGAATAAGCCAACCCCCGCTCCGCCAAGCTCATGAACCAGGTCTGCTTCATGCACCACATCCAAGTTAGCGCAAAGTCGCAGAGCATAACCATCAAATGTCTGGGCGGGCCATTTCGTCACCTGTTTAAGGGCTTTAAATTGATTTTGCATCCGATCGTTTAATTGTTCATATTCCTCAATTGTTTCCTCCGAAGGATTGAGGATCACCTTGCCGCTGCGTCCATCGACAATGATAAGCGCTAGAGGATGTTCATTTAATGCCTCTAAATTCACATTTGCGACATAAGGAATGCCTTTTGCCTTTGCAACGATCGCGGCGTGAGATGTTGCCCCTCCGGTTTGTGTCACAAAAGCACTCACACAAAAGCTCTGAGCGCTTGCTGTATCTGACGCTGTTAAATCATGCGCACAAACAACGGAATTAGGGGGAAGATCTGTTAAAGATAAATTATTGCTCTGACTCAAATAACTAAAAATTCGACGTGAAAGATCTTGCAAATCTTGAAACCGTTCAGAAAAAAAAGGATCATTAATACATTTAAAACGTTCTTGATACTTGAGTATCGCTCGTTGGAAAACAAATTCCGCATTTTTCTTATTCTTTTTGATCTCTTTTTCAATCTCTGTGGTCAAAAGAGGATCGTGCAACATTTCTAACTGAGCTTCTAATATCAACACCCCTTCTGCGGCAGACTCGACTTCTAATTGTTTCTGCAATCTTTTAATGTCTTGTTTGCTTAAAGATAACGCATGGCGATAACGGTCAATTTCCCGTTCAATTTGACCCGCAGGAATCCGAGATTCAAAAATTTTAAAATCTGCCCGGCTAAGGAAAAAGGGCTTACCTATCGCAATTCCTCTACAGATAGGGTGCCCTTCGAGAACAATTTCTTCCTCTAGTTCTATCATTCTCATTCCCCAAATTGATTTTCAAAAACTTGAACGAGTTTTTCCATCGTCTCATTGGCATCTTCGCCGCTCACTTCAATCGTAATCTTCGCATTTTTTTTAGCTGCAAGCATCAGAAGACTTAAAATACTCTTTGCATTGACTTTTTCTCTTTTATGGACAAAATAAACATCGCTCTTACAATTTTGCAGGAGTTTGACAATTGTTGTAGCAGGACGCGTATGAAGCCCTAAACGATTTTTCACTTGGACCTTGCAAATCAATTTCACTATTACAATCCCTTCTTATTTTTCGACAAACCTGCTCGATAAGGAGTCGCTCGACTCTTTGACATTGTCAATTCCAAGACTTTTGTGTTAAATTCTTGCGCTGAATTATACCCCATCTCTTTAAGACGGTGGTTCAAAGCAATCGTCTCAAGCAGTAATACCACGTCGCGGCCGGGTTTTACAGGAAGAACGTGAAAAGGAAGTTTAAAATCTAAAATCGTCGTGTACTTTTCCTCAAGCCCCATCCGATCATAGAATTGATCATCCTGCCAAACCTCCAAGCGAACAACAATATCAATGCTTTTCTGGTTCCTGACGCAAACCGCTCCATATAAATTGGCAACATTAATAATTCCAATCCCTCGAATTTCCATATGATGACGAGTCAGCGCCGCACCGGACCCCTCTAAATAAGCCCCTTCCTTTTTCTTGACTTTGACAATATCATCTGAAATCAGACGATGCCCTCTCTCAATTAAGCCAAGAGCCGCCTCACTCTTTCCAACAGATGAATCTCCCTGAATCAATACTCCGACACCAAACACCTCGACCAATGTCCCATGGCAGCTTGTACTTGGAGCAAAGTCTTCTGTTAATAAAAGAGTGAGCTTACTGAGCAAACTCATCGTGGCCAGATTGGTTCGGAAGAGGGGGATCGATTTTCGTTCAGCCAGAATGCGCAACTCTTTTGGAGGGCGGTATCGCCTTGTGATGATAATGGCAGGGGTATGCTCATTGACGATAGCTTCCAGGCGAGTGACACGGACATCCGGATCCAGATCATGGAGATATTCAATTTCAACTTTTCCAAATATCAGGATACGCTTAACCGCATGATTTTTGAGATAGCCGCATAGGCTCAGCCCGGGACGTTCAACCTCTGGAACTTTAATCCGTTTCTCAATTCCTGCTTTACCTGCCGCAAGCTCCAGCCCAAGCCTTTTAGCATGCCGTTCGTATAAATCTTTTACAAGGTACATGTTCCGATATGGGTTAGAAAGCGGATTTAGAAACTCAGGACCTGTTTTCAAATTCAAGCAGTATAGTGTCCTGTCATCACTCAATTTTTTCAAGATAAAACATGAGCCATCCCATGAAAGTTTGGAAGGCCAACGTTTCTCCACACTGTTCTTTGCTCTCGCAGGTTGAGATTTTTCTCTCCTCACACGAGTAATAGACATTTCCCATCTCTTGTTCAGGATACCACTCTCCCCAAAAACATTGGAAAAACGGCATCCCAAAAGACTCATAAAACGGAATTAAAGACGCCGGATTGAGTGGAACCCCTTTCATGGTCGTGATGGGAACATCTCCCTCCCTCAGGATTTTTTGAAAAAGATCAAAACGCTCTTTTATCTTTGTGGAAGGAAAGACCCCTGTATCTGTCAGCTTTGCAAATCCATTATGGATCTGAAGAAACGAGAGGTAATCATTGGGAAGAATGTAATCTGTAAATTCTTTTTGCAAATCGACAAGATCCTCCTCTTTTGCAGGAGAGCAGCCATGAAAAAATCCATTATTGTCAGCTAAGCTGTAGACGAGATGAGCAACAAAAGGTTCTTCAGACATTTTCTGAGTCAAAAATACTCCCACATCATCAAGAGAATCAAAAAACTTCATGAAGAATTGATGAACATCGGGTTGATAGGGAAGCTTAGCCAGCCAAAAATCCCGAGTGAATTCAATACGATCTTTGACGTTTAAACGGGCCAACTCATACCAACCACGACAAATTCCCGGTACCATTCGACTGACTTGAGTCCAATCCAAAAGAGGATCTTCGTGCAACGCGGTCACTTTATGGAAATGACCCCGGGGCCCGGGCTCGGCATAGGCGCTAAAATATTCAAGGGCATGTAAATCCATAAAACCATACTTGAAGTTGTTCATCTGAGATTATTAACAAAAATCGGATTTCCCTTCAGTTAAAAAAAATCTTTTTTTAACATTTCCCCATGCTTATCACTTTTCAGATGATTCTTCACTTTTGGTTTTACCATCCAGCGCTCTTGTACGGGCTCTCTTTAATGCTAGGGGTTTTTGTCCATCTTTCTCCCACCCTTTCGTTAATCATCCCCGCCCTATTTCTTTGGATTCCGCTCTTATTCAATTTTTTTCAGTCAAGAGATCGTAGAAGTTTACAACATCTCATATTAGCCTTGCTCGCATTTTTAGCGGGTTGGATTTACACCTTAAGCTCTTATAGTTTTCCCCATCTTCCTTCCGAAGGAATAAAAGGGATGGCTCATGTCAGCATCAAAACGATCCATTTACAGTCAACTCCTTTTGGAAAACATTGGCTTTATCGATGTGAAATTGCACAATTTTTTCCGGCCCAATCGTCAGAGTCGATTGTGAAGTCCATCCCTTGCACGATCACGTTTGCAGCAAAACGTGGAATCACGACCCCTCCTATTAAAAGCCAAGACTACTGGGTATCTGGAACGATCAAAGAGCAAGAGAGCGGACGGTATGTCTTGAAAGTAGGTTCAAAAGAAAAATGGATTCCGATTGCCGGAACATCGAATGGGGCTGAGAGACGATTTTTATGGAAGCAGACCGTCTCTTCCTGGATTGAATCTCAATTTTCTCATCCTGCAAGCGCCTCTTTCCTCGCAGGAGTGATCACCGGACAATTCGATGATAGCTGGATGCGCGAACAATTTTCCCGTTTTGGATTACAACATCTCCTTGCGATTTCCGGCTTTCATTTTGCGATCATTGCCCTCTTTTTAAATATTGGATGTCGTCTTTTTTTCTCAATGAAGGGCTCCGCGATCGCTCTGCTGATTGGCTTAAGTTGCTACACTCTCTTTTTAGGCCCGCAGGCCTCAATTTTACGTGCCTGGATCATGTGCTCCTTAACACTATTGGGAGGCTTATTAGAAAAGCAAACGACAGCGTTGAACTCGGTTGGCGTTGCCTTATTGATCATTTTAGGGTACGACCCGCTTCTGTCTCAAGAGATTGGATTTCAACTCAGTTTTGCCATCACGGCAGGAATTTTACTTTTCTATTCACCGGCAAAAAGCTTTTGTGATTTTTTAATAGCGAAAAAGACTTTAAGTGAAGTCATCAAGATGAACAGCTGCAATCAGCACGCTTACTGCATTCTCTCTTTTTTTAAGCAGGGATTAGCCCTCACATTAGCTGTAAATGTACTTGCTTTTCCTTTGACCCTTTACTATTTTCATCAATTCCCTTGGATGAGCTTAGTGTACAATCTTTTTTTTCCTTTGCTTGCCTCGTTTTCCATTATTCTTTTGTTGCTTGGAGGGGCACTCTCTTTTATTCCTTATGTGGGAGCAGCCATTTCTCTCATCAATAATCGCTACACCCTCTTTTTACTAGAACTCACCCATCAAATTCCGATGGAAGTAGACATCTACTTGAAAGTGATCTCTTTTCCTTCATCTTGGTTGATTTTATACATCTGCTGTACTTTTCTTGCAGGGATCGTGTGGAAGGAAACATGCGAATCGCAAGAATGCAGCGGTGTTTCTTTTCATTTGATTTGAACCTCACCTTATCCCATTTCCAAGAAATAACGCGATATTTCAGCTACGTGAAAGCTCTCTGCAATGAATGAAGGCAAATGCGATAAGCTGAGGTTTAACGCCAATCGGGCATCTTACCTGTATCAGTTAAATCTTGGCGAAAACCGTCAGTGCAGTCTTCGGAATAATAAAGAACGGTTCTTGGAAAATATTGATCAGCATCTGGAAAACATTCCCAAAATTTAGCACGGCAACTCAATTGTAAAACTTCTTTTTCTATTCCATAATATTCTTTTGCTGTTTTAGCTAAAAAATCAAAAAGGTGATGTCCAACAAAAGAGTCATAGGTAAGACTATAATATCCTTTTTGCGCTTCATTTGTTAAAGCAACACAATCTTCTGGATCAGCGGCTCTCTTTGGAAATCCATCATTAGACAATCCTTTCTTTAAACGAGCTTCTCTATCCATATAAGTGGAAAGATCTCGAAAGATGACCCTAGTCGGAATACCATCTTGCCCCACTTCCAATAATAAATTTTGTCCATGCGCTTGTGTTAAAAGCCCTAAATCTCTTGCAAGAAAACACCAGCTTTCGATGATAGGACACATCATGTGATTGACAATAAAATCGATGGGTGCTAATCCTGATTGTTGAATAAGGCTCACCATAAGTGGAGGGGCTTCTTCATCCTCTTTCCTTAAGTCAGATGAATACATAGAAAACAAAGGGAGAAGTGTTCTTTGATTTGAATTTTCTACCACAGGATGCGGCTGCATTTCTCTCACTAAATACCCCCATGAGTCTTCTCGATTTTCACTATTAATTGAAACTCCTATACTTTCTGGAAGGAATCCAAATATTTTTGGAAAATTCGGATGATCGACTGCTCGATCTAGCTCTAATGAGGTATTGATACTTTTTAAAATATCTCTTCCATCCAATTTACGATTAAACCGTGAAATCTGAGCGGGACAATGCATTTTAATACAATGCGTTGGTAAATTTTCATCAAAGACTAAGACGGTTCTTGATGAAGCTGTAGGAGCAACTTCGGCATGATCAATGTGAGAATAAGAGACAATTTCATCCATATGATTAACACGATTATCTCGATAAAATTGTGGGTGGACAAAGAATGAAGAGGTGGTTTCACCCACATATTTTGCCAATAACTGCTGATCCGGATGAGCAAGTGTAATGGTCACCCTATGATTAGGCATTGCAATAACGGGCACTGAAAAGGATTCGACTTCACTCTGCGGCTGATATTTCAATTGCATTTCTGTGTAACTTGAAATTTTACTATAAGTACGAGACCCCCCATTTAACCACCTTTCTGCGTATATAAAATCTGAAATCGGTTTGCTAAGAGATGAAAATCTTCCTTTTTCTGATAAAGATGGGCGCAAAATAGTAGGAGTTATTGTCTGATTACTCTCTTGAATAAAACTAAAACACTTAGTCAAGTAAATCATGAAAACAAACCTCTTTAATTTATTTAAAACTAAATCTATTATGTCATTATTTTAATTAAATTAAAATCATTCAATTTAATTGTTTTGATTTAATTAATTATCTTATTTTCAAGTAAAGAGAATGATGCAAGAGGTCTACGCATTGAAGCTTAAATCACACTCCTGGTGCGCAAGGTCAGTGAATCAGGAGATAGTTGAGAAAAATTAGGTGAGAAACAAAGGCAAGACGACTAAAATAGGAGATAATTTTCAATCCAGAATGGCTTTTACCCACGATGAATGATCTACCGGGTGTCTCAACCAAATTGCTTGAGGACTCACTCATCTTAGAACCTGTTTAAAAATTGAAAACGCTCTCAGCATCATCACAATCATTTTAACCAAATAGATAAATCCCCTATGAAGATAAAAGTCGAAGAAGGGTATGCCGTTTTACTCTCGTTTATTTATTTTTTTTGTGTTCTTGGGGCTTATTATGTCTTGCGACCGATTCGTGATCAACTTGCTGTAAAATTAGGGTCGGCAGAGTTGACATGGTTTTTTGCAGCCACTTTTTTGGCTACACTGATTCTTACCCCGATATTTTCATGGTTGATATCACGTTGGCCGCGCCGCCTCATTTTACCTTTTGTTTACCTATTTTTCATTGGTTGTCAAGTGGTTTTTATCTGTTTATTTAATCATCACGACTTGCTTCCGCTTCGCACTCTAGGGCTCGTTTTTTTTGTCTATGTCAGTGTATTTAATTTATTTGTCGTATCGGTGTTTTGGAGTTTTATGACTGATATCTGGAGCGACGTACAAGCAAGGCGTTTATTTCCTATCATTGCTTTAGGTGGTGCAGTCGGAGCAATTCTCGGTCCCATTATGACAAGCCTTTTTGTGAATACTATGGGATTATCATTTTTATTGCTCGCTTCAGCTGCTTTGCTTTTTGCGGCCGTCATTTGCATCCTATTGCTTGGGAAGTGGGCAAATCGGTATGGAACTCATCGATTTGAAACAAACAATGCAGAAGCTATAGAAGGAGGGATGCTGGATGGATTAAAGCAAATTTTCACTCATCCATTTATCAGCAAAATCTCCCTGATGATGTTGCTTAGCGATAACATCGGAACAATTGCCTACGTGCTTGTACTAGATTATTCCGGAGCTGCTTTCCCCAACGATATGGTCGCACAAACCCGCTTTGCTGCCCACATGGATTTATCAGCAAATATTCTCCAAATTGTTACACAATTGACTGTGACGCGTTGGTTGCTGATACGTTATGGAGCAGCGTCAGTTTTCTTGGTTTGTTCAATCATCATCATGTTCACCTGTTTAGCGACAGGTTTGGCAAATAATCCATACGCACCTATTCTGAGTGTAATGCCTCCCGTGGCAATCATGATGATCATCACACGAGCTCTTTCTCATGGGATGATTCTGCCTGCACGAGAAACCCTTTATACTTTAGTTTCTCGAAGTGTAAGATATAAAGGTAAAAATGCAGTCGATACAGTCATTTGGAGAGGAGGGGATATCGTATCCATGCTGTCGATCAATGCTTTTCATTCTCTAGGACTAAACATGGCAGTCTTTGGAATGATATGGGCAGCCTTAGCGACCGGAACGGGTGGATTTATTGGTTGGCGATTGGCAAATCGAGTTGAAAAAGGTGAATTCAAGGAAAGTTGAATTCACTCACTTTACGAAAAGCGGAGATGAAAATCAGAATCTAAATGTATGACTCGTTTAAAGCTTTCTCAACAGCACACTGAAAAACAGCCTCATCGGGTTTGATTCTGGTCCACGCTTCAAAAATCTGCATCGCCAATTGAACCAACATCTCTACGCCATCCACAACTAAACATCCTTTTTCTCGTGCTTTTTCAAGAAAAGGAGTCATTCTAGGATTCGTAATGACATCGACAACAACCGCTTCAGACGACAAACTCTTCCAATCAATCGGGACAAGTTCTTTTTCAGGCAATGCACCAAGGTGAGTTGCATTAAGTAAAATCTGCGTCCCTTCTGGAATCGGTATCTCCCCGGACCATAAAATCCAATCTGTTGCAATACCTGTTGCACGGTGCACAAGGTCTGCGACCTCTCTACCTTGAGCTTCTCGTCTTGTGATTACCGTTAAACATCGAGCCCCCGCTCGCGCAATTTCAACGGCCATAGCCCGCCCTGCACCACCAGCCCCGAGCATAACCACTCGTTTTCCGGTAATAGAGGTCACTTTTTGAATAGCTTTCACCACCCCTTTACCATCATTATTATGCCCAATTAGAGCTCCATTCTCAATCGTCACATAGTTGGCGGCCCCAATCAACTTTACATCTTGATCTAGATGATCTAAATTCTTCATCACCTCTATTTTATAAGGAACTGTAATACAAAACCCTGCAAATCCCATTGCTTTTATCCCGGCCACCGCAATAGGAAGATCTGCTGCAGAGTGAATATTCATCTTCCAAAATTGCCAGTTAAGCCCATAATGGGCATACACGGCATCAAACATTTTATCAATTGGATTCTCAGCAACAGGATGACCAAACATTCCTGTCATCTGTTTTTGGGCTGAAATTAAATGATTGGACATAAAAGTTCCTATTAAATAAACCTCTCCTAAGAGGAAATAAGAGCATGCCTGGAAAGGCTAATCAACTTGCATTCAGGACGATTTTTTTTTGATAACGTATTGCCATTAAAAAATCAATTATTTTGAATAGATGAGGATCCGGATTTATCTGCTCTCTAAAATCTGTACATTTCTATACAGGGCTCAGCGGTTCCCGCTGGTAATTTTCTAGAGGAAAAATAATTCTTAGTTTCGTAAACTTTTCTCATTAAGTTATTCAATTTTAATATTTTATTAGACATTATGAGAAAAGATCTTTGCATGCCTGGGTTCATTCAGGCGATACGAAATAAATTTTTAAAAATTCCGGATCCCAGACAATTTTCGCGCCCAAATCAGATTTCATTTATTGATTGCCTTCTGTCTTGTTTTGCTGTTTTTAA
>JBIRBM010000046.1:0-10982 GCA_044326545.1 Parachlamydiaceae bacterium
TCTTGTTTTTTTATTAAGAGCACTTTTTTACGAAAATCAATCGAGTATGTCATTTAGAAATCATGGGAAAAATTTTAGGTTGCTTATACTATAACTAATTTATAATATTTTGGCTATATTTGGTGCTGTTTGCCCAAGAACTAATCAAAGTGTTGGTCTGGTAATTCCTGCAGCCAATTCCCATGCTATGGTTATCCACTTAGAAGAAATTTCCAACAATATCCCTAAGGATCGTGATGGAGTTGTTGTGTTGGATGGTGCTGCTTGGCATAAAGCGAAAAAAATTCAAGGATTCAACAATTTGAGCGTGCTTGTATGACCTCCTGCTTCACCCGAATTAAATCGTGTAGAACAAATATGGCAGCAATTGCGAGATAATTGGTTAGCAAATCGATGCTACGATGGATATGAAGCAATTTTAGATGCTTGTTGCCATGCTTGGAATTGGTTTGTTGATTTACCGGGAAAAATTAACCGGCTCTGCTCCGGATCGTGGGCTAATTTATGATTTTAATTTTGGGAAATGGTATAATTTCGTGTTGAGCCCCCTTTTGTACGACCCATATCTTGGCTTCCGCCTTTTGCTCCAGTCGCATGAGGGTGTATTTTAATATGGCTAGTATCAATCATAAGCCACTCAAAATCAGGGTTGCTGAACAATCTTTCAAGAAGTGATTCCCATATTCCTTTGTCCCGCCAACGACAAAAACGGCGATGCGTGTTTTTCCAATCACCATAATCAGGTGGCAGGTCGCGCCAAGGAGCACCGGTCCGAAGAATCCAAAATATAGCGTTTATAAATAGTCGATTGTCTTTAGCTTCCCTTCCCCAAACTCCTTTTCTTCCGGGTAGGTGGGGCTCTAAGAGATTCCAAACTTGATCTGATATGTCACATGGCGTCGATGGGATTCTTTCATAAATTTTCCTGCATTTTTTCTTAAAAAAATAGTAGAAAAGTTTAATTTTGTCATCTCATGACGACACTATCTAGAATAGGTCAAAATAGCCCTAATCAGATTTTGCGTAAGGTGAGTGTTTAAGATGAAAGTTGCTTAAGAACCTTTTCGGTCTCTTGAATGGCTTGTTGAGTGAATGTTTGTATTTTGCATTCACGAGCGGCGTTATGCCATGCTCTTCGTGTTAAATCAAGCTCTTTTTTAAAATGAGTGTTTAATGTTTTTTTGATTGTATCGGATTTGAAACTTTTGATGTTTTGATTTTGAACATTTGTGAGCGATGCGAGAATATGTTGAGGCGATGCCTTTTCTTTATATTGCCTCATTTTTGTAAGCGATTCGAGAATTTCTTTTTCCAAAATATAAAGATATGCGCGTTCTTTTTCATTTTGCTTAGCTTCTTCTAGTTGAAACCGGATATCGTCGATTTTTTGTGTGATGAAAGGCTCTGCCGCTTCTGGATCGTCAGGCAGCTTGAGATAAAACTCAAGAATATCTTGATAAAGAGGGTATGCATCCTCTTTTTGAAACCGCGATAATTCTTTCAGCTCATCTAAATGAGCGGTTTTTTCTCTGATAAGAGCTGAGCGTTTAGTCTGTTCTTCTGCTTTCGACGCAATTTTATTGAATTCCGTCAGCATTTGCCCCGAGCTGATCCGGCGGCCTAAAAAATTCAGGATGCTTTTGACAATTCGGATGATCACATTGGATTGTCTCTTTAATTTTTTATTATTGAACGTGTTAACAGATCGCTTTTTTACATTTTTCAATACACTTTCTAATTCTTTGCTGTTGATCTCTTGAATTTTCGATGACTCTCCTTCGTCAATCAGTGATTTTAACACAATGAGAGTGAGATTCCTCTCTTTCTGATTCATCTGTTTAAAGTTTTGCTCAGGGGTCTTCTTGATTTCTTCATAAAGAGACCGCTTTAAACGAAAGATGTTGTTCATAATCCAATCTTTTGTTTTTGAATGAAAATGTGTAAGATTTTTATCTTAAGATTAGGGCGTGTTGTCATCAATTGCTCAACATGATTTCTGAAGTGATCTCAAGATCCGGTTGGAAAGAACTTGAATAAAGGTTGATGATCAATTGATGACACCCCCTCATTTTAGCAGGAAATCATTAATTTTTTACTAAGAGTTTGTCTTAAAACCTAAAATAAAGTCGTCATCCGCTTTAATATTAAAGGAATCATAGAAAGGTAAAATCCAGTTTTCACTTGTAGTTGGCAAATATTCATATTCTTTGCAAAGTCTTCTACAACGTTTAATCCAAGCAAAAGTTTTTTCAACAATCCACCTTTTAGGTAATACTTTGAAGCCACTATCTACTATCTTTGATAGATCTAGGAGATATTGTCAAATGTTGTGTCTCAAGCGCATTCTCATTTCAAAATATTAGGCAACTTTTTCCTTTACTTCTTGACCATCTTTGAATTTTATCCCTTGAACAATTTTAGATATCAGTTCATGCCCTCTTAATTTCCTCCAATGCTTTTGTGCTGATATTCCAAGCTTGTACACCATCGAGAGTGTTGCAATACGAGATCCACATCCTTTTGTCTTTTGAGATCTATGTCTGTAATGGACCCCGTTTTTTAGACCACCAGTTAAGCTAGTTTTTGGCTATAATTTCTGCACCATAAAAACCTGAGTTTGGAGTTTATCTAATTGACAAGCAATTAGATAAACTCCAAACTCAGGTTTCTAGGATTTTTGCATCGATTGGTTTGCGTCGTGACATAATGATGGTGTCTCCAGGGCGATTTACCTTTCTATGATTCGTTTAATATTAAAGCGGATGACGACTTTATTTTAGGTTTTAAGACAAGCTCTTAAATCGAATTTAAATATGATTTATCGAGATGGTATGAGATCAATCAGGTGAATGATGTCTCCTTAATGAAAGATCATTTGCAGATGAAGAGGGAGACCAAAGGTCTCACATTAACTTGGAGGTTCAAAGCCTGCCGCTAATTGACACATCTCTTGTCAATCACTTTACCCTCCTTGACCACTAAAAGATAAGTATGTTGTGCATCTTGATTGGGTCCAATCTGGATTCGCTCGATGTAATAATATGTCTGAACTTCTCCTTCTGATTTGATTCGATAAGGAGCTCCCGCTTCTGCTTCTACCTGTTCGACAGAAGCTCCGATTGGGATCGCTGCGAAGGCCTTCTGGTTCATAGTTGAACTCAATAGGGTACAGGAAGAGAGGCATAAGCTGCTGATTAATAGAAGAGCATGATCTTTCAGATATTTAGGGCGTGTCATCATATTTTTCGATTCCTGAGATTTTGATAGAGCCAAAAGGCTGAAAAAAGATCAAAACAGTGTTTTTTAAATGCTCTTGGACCAAATCAGCCCTTCAATTCTTGTCTGATACTCATCTGGAGCGCCATATTCAGCGTGAAAAAAGTAATTGCCATTTTTTTGTTTTTCATAGATCTCAAAACCCTCAAAATTCGATTGAGTGTGATACATCCATTTAATCGTAAGATCATTCAAAACGCCTTGGCCTATCACTGACCCTACTAAGTGATTTTCAAGGAAAACTCCAAAAGTCGTTGAAACGATCTCTTTAAAGGTAAAACAATTGATCATTCTCTCTTCCATCCCCTCGATTTCGACGATTTGTGTCGCAGTCATCACCCCTTCAGTTTGCTCTTTAATTTCCCATTTTGTGAAAAATGTTAAACATTCGGGAGAAACGGTTAAGGTGATCTTTCCTTCGCCTAGCCAAACTCCTGAGTTGAAAATGAAAGTGTGATTCATCATAACGCTATCCAAATAAAAATATTGGGTTAATTTCGGAAAAAATCGACAAACATGATGATTGCCTGGCTGACAACGCAATTAAAACCCACATTCCGCTAGTGGGCTGTTTTTTCTTCGATTTCTCGATTTTTGATCTGAATTTGACAAATTTTGAACAATATTTCATTTAATATTGCCGCAAAATTTGCAAATCCAGCTGAAAAAATGATAAATTCGAATCAAAAATAGCCGACTAGCGGAATGTGGGTTAAAACATAAATCGCCTGCTGTAAATGCTTTGTAAAATTCCAAGGGCCATCATAGTGGATAAAATAGAGGATCCTCCATAAGTCACTAAAATTAACGGCACCCCTGTAATCGGTAAGAAGCCGGTCATCATTCCAATATTGACGAGAATATGCATCGCTAAATAAACAGCAACTCCTGCTGATAGAAGGCGGCCAAAAGGATCTTTTGCAACAGCGGTGACCTGAAAACTAAAATAAATCAAAGCATAATAAAGGGCTAGGAGCAAAACTAATCCTAAAAATCCAAATTCTTCACCAAACGCTGGAAAAACAGAATCTGTATAAGGAGCTGGCAACCATCCTCTTCCACTAAATTCGCTTTTGCGCCACCCGGTTCCAGTCAAACCTCCAAGGGCGATGGCTGTTGAGGCAGATTTTTGATGGTGGGTGGCCGGATCTAGGCGGTCAAATTGGTAGTCTTTGAGGACTTTGGTCGCATAAGGACGCAATGTCTCGTGGGGGAGGATGCCAAGAAAGATGAGGGCGACGACAATGAGGGCGCATCCTCCGAGAATCGACATCCACTTGACAATTGAAGGACGTAAATCCCCAAAATAAAACATCACGAGGGTTACCGGAAAAAGGACTAGAGCGGTCCCCAGGTCAGGCTGTTTCAAAATGAGAAGAAAGGGAATGCCGACAATAATTCCTGCATAAAAAGCGGTCCCCCATGAAGAGGCGACTGAACGATGCCTTTCTAAAAACCAACTTAACGTAATCACCACAATAAATTTTGCGCACTCAGAGGGTTGAAAGCTCGCGTTGAGAATGGGAATGCGGTACCAACGATGGACACGTTGAATAGAATCGGTAAAAAATAATCCGACAAGCGAAAGGATCATCAGGACATATAAGATCCATGTCCACTCTCGCAATTTGTTATAGTCAAATCCGGCGCAAAAGAGGTAAACTCCAGAGCCTATGACAAACCATTGAATTTGAGTTTTAACGATCGGAGTGAAAAAGGTTTCATCGGTGTTGTCAGATGACAGATCACCTGAAAAGGAAGAAATGACAAGCAAGCTGATGATCATCAGACTTAGAATAACAGGAATCACGCGAAAATCAAGGCGTGTCAGATAACGGGAACTCCACATATAGATTGACCTTAAGAGAGCAAATATGACTAAGAGCCAATACAATAGCAAGAAAACGGAGGATGCTCAAGCTAAAAGCGTTCAATTGATTAATTTAGCCAAGCACATCCACTTTAAACAGATCGATTCAACCAATACTTGGGCAAAATGCCATTTTCAACAATGGGCTCCAGAAGGAGTGACCCTTATTACAGCTGCGGAGCAGATGGGAGGGCGAGGACGATTTAAGCGTGAATGGGTCTCTCCTGCAAATCTCAACATTTATGCAAGTTTTTGTTTTTGGCTCGATGAAAAGAGAGAGGATGTCGGGTGTATTTCGCAGGTTTTAGCGATTGCTGCAGTCAAAACGATTGAATCTCAGGGGTTTCCCATCACAATTAAATGGCCCAATGATTTGCTATTAAGAGGAAAAAAAATGGGGGGAATTCTATGTGAAACAATTGTTGAAGAAAAAAAGCGAGGGGTCGTGTGCGGGATAGGGTTGAACGTCAATATGCCTTTAGACGCTCTTTGTCAAATTGACCGTCCCGCAACCTCTTTACTTGTTGAGGCAGGACGCGCATTTCAAGTGGCCGATCTTTTGGTCAATTTGCAGGAGCGATTTTTGGAAGATTTAACTCTATTTTTAAGAGAGGGTTTTCTCCCTTTCTTCCCTCTTTTACACAAGTATTCGGCTTTAAAAAAGGGACAAATCGTCACTTTTCTCAATCATTTGACTAGGATAGAAGGGCAATTCGAGTGTTTGCGCCCCGATGGTTCTATTGAATTGCGTTTCTCTGATGGAAGTTTAAAAGTATTTTATTCGGGTGAAATTAATTATTAGCTAAATTTGCTTTAAAGTTGAATTTAATTGATCTTTTTTGTTTTTTAAACTAAAATTTTATCCTTATTGGTAATAAGGAGAGGTAAATGGAAATTCATCGTTTTTTTCAAGTGGTTAAACAGGATTGGCAATTGGCTGCGAAGTTCTTCGCAGATGAATTGATCGTGGTGACGCCAGCAGATAAAGAAAAATTAGTCAGGGCTCAATTGCGCATTGCTATAGCGGCAGGAATGGTCTTTGCGGCTATCAGCTGTTTCGCAGCGTTGTCAACCGGAGCCGGTGTGATACCTGTTGCGACAAGGGCTGTTGAGTTTGCTTTATTCCATGATGGGTTTGTTTATATGGTGAATCTTGATAGAGGGGTTCTTGCGACCATCACTTTAGTGGGAAATACGATGTTGAGCAATCTTCAAGAGATGTGGAGTGGAAGCAAAACAAAAAAAAGTGTGCCGCATCATCCTGACACGACAGGAACGTATTTTAGGCCGATCTGGGATGCTCTTTTAGCGATGAAAATAGGAGAAAAGTAAAAAAATGCATCAGCCATACAAGAGGGCGATTTAGCTGAAGCTAACGCTTTGGGGCGGGGAGAAGCTTGCAAAAAGGTGAATTTCTTTTTCCATATTGACTCTTTTGTAAACTTTCAACCTCCAGCCTTTGAAAGAGCTCAGAAGCGACTTGAATTTGAAAATCGCCTCTGAGCTGAGTGAACAGTCGACTAATGCAAATGAGATAAATCAGGGACGACTTCTAAGCTTGGATGAATTTTGGCCCGCAGAACTTGCTGAATATAGGACAATGTTGTTCCTGTTGCTGAAAAACAAGAGGTGCAAGAGCCTTCATAGGCAATGTGTACTTCGTATCCCTTGATTAGATCGAGGACTTTTACTCCCCCGGCATCGAGCTCAATATAGGGGCGGATGTCTCTAGCAATGATTTGTTCAATCAACTCTAATTTTTGAGGTTGAGAAAGATTGTCCCACCCAGGATAGCCCCCTTCTAAAACCTCTCCAATGTCTAGAGGTGCTGGCGGCGCAATATAATTGGCTGCGAGGGGAATGTCCATGCACTGCTCTGTTGCGTGGTCGATGGCCTCTAAGATTAAATTGAGATGAGGGGATGTCTCGTTAGGAAAAGCCGGAACATCGGGACGATCGCGGACTTGCTTATCAATCAGCTCGGCGCTGATCCTGTGTGCTTGGTCATAATTTTTTCCAACCATTAATTCACAGGCAATTTCAGCGGCTCCAATTAAAGCTGATTGCCCATATGCTTGAAACTTAGCATCGACAATAATTCCATCATCCGGATCAACGATTAAAAAGAGGCGAATCAGATGACCTTCTTCAATCGATCCCTCTTCACCGATAGATAACCGCATGCCTCGCTCATCGGATTGATCTTTGGTGAACAGCCCCATAGACCTGGGACGTTCGATTTTTGCATTCAGTTTTTTGCTGTAGCGGGACCATGGAAAAGGTTGAGTGAGAATGTGCAGACTCATGTTATTTAAAGATCCTTTTTTAGAAAGAGGTTGTCGGATAAGCGGGCGAGCATCTGTGCTGATTCAACGATGATGGGAACTGCTCGATCAATTTCTTCTTCAGTTGTATACCGCGATAGGCTAAATCCGACTGCACTTTGGGCTAATGTTTTTTCAATTCCTGAAAACGAAAGAATCAGGGCTAGTTGTTGAAAATTCCCTCCTCCAATACTTGCGCAGAGGCCTCGTCGATTCAACATAAAAAGCAATGCTTCATTGTTTATTCCCGGAAAAATAAGGGTGGTGCAATGGGGGAGACGCTCTTGTGTTTTAAAGGGGATCGTTGCTTTAGGAAATCCTTTGATGATCCCTTTTTCAAGCTTGTTTCGAAGCCTGGCGATTTCAGTGCATAATAAGTCTCGATGATCTAATGCTTCGTCTGCCGCGGCGGCAAGCCCTGCCAACCCTGGCATATTGAGGCCTCCAGCTCGCATTCCTCCTTGATCGGCGCTTCCAAATAGGAGAGGAGAATAGCGAGTTCCTCCTTTTATATAGAGAATTCCGGTTCCTCTTGGGCCGTGCAATTGATCGCCATTAAACGTGAGGAAATCAGGTTTGATTTCCTCTAATTCATAGAATATTTTACCCATCACATGGGTGGCCTCTAAATGAAAAAGAACCCCTCGTTTACGGCAGAGTTCTGCAATCTCTAGAACAGGCTGGACGACCCCGGTTAATCCATTGGCCCAAGAACAAGAGACTAAAGCTGTGCGAGGAGAGAGGGCATCGGCAAGAGCTTCTTGTGTCACGATTCCTTGGGAGTTAACCTCTATTGTTTGGCTTAAGGCGCCAAATGGTTCCAAGTGACTCATTGCCATAATAGCGGGGGCTTCATCGGTCTGCGAGGCCAAAAAATGGTTTTTCCCTGTAGACATTGTGACGTTACGATAAACTGACGAGACGACGTGGTTGACCGCTTCAGCTCCTGATGAAGTTAAGATCACTTGATCAGACTCTTGAGCTCCTATAAAAGCGTAGAGCATTTTATAATATTGCATCAGGGGAGGAAAAAGTTCTTGCCCTTTTTGGTGAGGAGAAAGGGGGAGACCCCAGTGTGTTGTCCAATAGGGGGTCATTGAGTTGATCACTTTATCTGAAGGGCGAGCAGTTGAGCTATTATCGAGATAAATGAGAGATGTCATATTTCCTTACTAAATTTTTCATTTTCATAGTGATAAATGATTGGGACACCCGTGGCAAGTTCAAGGTGAACGACTTCATCGGGTGTGAGGCTGTCAAGCTCCATGATGATGGAGCGCAGTGAATTTCCGTGAGCAGCAACAAAGACATTTTGCCCTTTGGCTAAGAAAGGGAGAATTGTGTTCTTAAAGTAAGGAATTGAGCGAGCAGCTGTCATTTGAAGGCTCTCTCCTTCTGGAGGGGGCACGTCAAAACTTCGACGCCAGGTATGAACCTGCTCTTTTCCGTATTTATCGGCAAGTTCTTGTTTATTCATCCCTTGGAGTTCTCCATACATCCGTTCGTTGAGCTCCCAAGCACGTATGACGGGGATTGTCTGCTCAGTTGTTTGGGCGCTGTAAATTTTTGCCCACTCTTCTAATCGCCCCTCTCCGGGGTGGAGGATTAAGGGGACTTTGCCCGATCCATGGACCGTCATCGCCAGCATAGCAGTCATCTGCGCCCTGATGAGGGTTGAGGTAAAGATGATGTCAACCGGTTCGTTTTGAATCCTTCTGCCTCCTGCCAACGCCTCTTCTACACCAATCAAAGATAACGGAATATCGACCCATCCTGTGAAAAGATTATGGAGATTCCATTGGGATTGACCATGGCGCATGAGAATTAATTTAACCATCGCAGGATTCTCCGGATGAGGTTCAATTCGATCATACCAGAAATGGCAATTCTTGAGAGCTTTTTAGAAATTCGTTTCGCATTTTTTTAGGAAAAAGCTTCTTTCTCTAATTCTCACTCATCTTACGCACTCCGAGAGCTTTCGCTTCAATCCAAATCGCACTGCCCGTGGGTCAGGTAGTGAATCAATTGGTTTTGAAAATTTCTCTCGTTTGACAATAGAGATGATCTAACATCGTCTTGTGCTATCTTCTGAAAAACACTGTTGAGTTCCCCCCATTAATTTTCTGAATCCTTTGAAAGACAAGTTTTTAATGAGCTCGAATTTTCGATATCAACCAGAAAGTTTGTATGGTTTATTTTTTTTATTCATGTTCATGTTTACGCTATCGATAAAAGTCTCTTTATAAAGGATAAATAATTTAAATTATATAATAAATGACAAATAAATCGTTGACTGACTTTTTTTTACTGTTGTTTTTAATCAAATTAAAAATTAAGGGTTTTTTTATGAGAATAGAAAAAGCTTTTGAACCTTATGATCAATATGTTAAAGCTTCCAAAGGATTGGATCAATCGAACAACGGTTATCAGCGGACTGATGCCGACCTAGTGATTGAAATCATCTCTTCTCTTTATGTTAATCTTCTAGCTCCCTTAATTGCTTTTAGTCGTTATGCAATAACAAGCTTAGCGGGGCGAATCGCAAAAATATTTCAACAGACTACTTTAGATGTAAAAATTTCTGAAGTATTTCAGAAATTTCACAAGACCCAAACGATCTCTTCTATACCGGCAATTTCCTTAAAGCAATTATCGGAATTGAACTTATCTGATCAAAAAAAAATATTGAACGATATTCCATTAGAACAGAAAAAATTTATAACCGATTGTGGCGGAATTGATGATTTTTGTGAAAAAATGAAAAAAATTGATCCAAATATTTTGGATTGCGTACCAATCGAGCTTTGTATAAGAGACCCTTTTTTAATGAAATATGTCTTATTAAGTAAGGAAGAAGTCGCAGCTTTCTCTTTAAATGAATTATTTCTTCCAATCCCACGTCACCATATTCAGGTTTTGAGAGCCCAATTAGACAGGTTGCCAAAAATTGATCATAAAGACTTACCCCCATTAGATGATCTATCAAATCTTGCTTTAAGTGCGTTTAATTCCCATCTCTTTAGTCAAGAACAGATTGATGAGTTAATAAAAAAATATGGGGAAAATGTTATTAATCTTATTTCAGAAAAACAAATAAAAGATCTATTCATTGATAGCGAAAAAATGAATAATATCAGTCCACAATTATATGAAGTTCTTTTTGATTCTTTAGATGATGAAAATGTGAATAAAATGCGTTTCAGCTTACTTTCTCATGAGAGGGTAAAAGAAATGATGAAGACATTTGGTGGTCAACCACGGCATCTGCTTTCGCAAGAGCAAAGGAAGCATTTTTATGGCCATCTCAAAGCAGCGGATGTGGATAGCAAATTGTACAACTCTTTATTCTACAATGATCTTACAGCAACTAATCAAGCGAGATTTCAACTCCTCTCTAAAGAAGAAGCGGCAGAAATGATGAAAAAATTTGGTGGCGAACCACGGCATCTGCTTTCGCAAGAGCAAAAGAAGCATTTTTATGGCAATCTCAAAGCAGTGGATGTGGAGAGAAA
>JBIRBM010000064.1:0-3723 GCA_044326545.1 Parachlamydiaceae bacterium
AAGAGGAAGAGAAAAAAAACAGAAAGCCTCCACCCTACTGTGGAGAGAAATTGGGAAAAGATCCAACAAAATGTCCTGGCGAAGGTTTTAAGTGGAAAGGGAAGGGGGGGCCTGAAACGGGAAAAGGAAACTGGGTCAAAGGCAAACGAGCTGATGGAACTTTAGAAGAATTGCACCCAGATTTAGACCATCCGCTTCCTACTGGACCTCATTGGGATTATTATGGGCCAGATTTTCCAAATGGAGCTAGATTAAAGCCTAATGGTAAATGGGAATTAAAATTATGATCAAATTAAACAAATACAATCTAAATTTTGAAATAACGTCGCAATACATTAAAAATAGTTTAGATGAAGCAAATATTTTATCAACAGAGATTTTAAGAACATTAAATTTCAATGATGGATTTTTTTTCACATTACTGCCTGAGAATATAAGTTTTGAACAAATTCATCATTTCTCGAGCGGAGGAATTCTTTCGCAAAATCGAGAACAAGAGTATATTATTGACGGTGTTAAATCAATATATTCACTCATCCCATCAATTGACGATGAATTGGCAGCTCTAATTTTTCAAGAAATAAAATCGAATAATAAATTGTCATGTATCTTTGATGATGTAAATTGTTGTGCTGCTGATTCAAAAGGATATTTTTTGTTTGATAAATATGGCTTATCTTATGAAAACGAATCATATTATTTGTTAAGAAAAAAAAATATTAATATCGATTTAGTGAAGGAGTGCTTAAAAATATCGAATTCCTTTTGGCATTCTTTGTGTTTATTCACGAAAGCTGATTTAGATGAAAATATAGAAGTATTAATTCCAGATGTAATTAATAAAATTTGTACAAAAACAGAACTCGTTGTTGTTTCCGCCTATGATAGAGAAGGATATATTTTTTGGGAAAGAAATAACGCGAATTCGGGTCAAGGATTTTTTGCTTTTCTAAAACAAGTCGGTATAATCAGAAGTTGCAGGAATTCCGGTTAGTGCATCTGGATTGCCAAATACACGACGACCTCACCTTTGCCATAGAATTGAATGTGCAAACACTTTTTCCCATCCAAGATTCTCGCAGTAACATTTGTGCCTTGCAGAAGCATGATGGAAGCTTGGCTGAGTGGACCCATTATTGAGCGTTTGCCTCAAAAGTAACTAAAAGTGACTTGCAAAGCATTTGCAATCCGTGGCGATTTGCAAATAGACGGGAAGTTGTTGATTTATCCCTATTCACTAACCGGTTCTATAATAGTCGTTTGATGCGTTGGCAAACGACAGACCCAATTGGTTTTCAAGATAGCTTGAACCTTTATTGTTATGTGCATAATAATCCGTTTTGTTATAAAGATCCTGATGGAAGAATTGCTTTTTTAATAGCAATCCCTTTAATTGAGATTGCTTTTGGAACAACATTCATGACTGTTGTCTTACCGGAGGTTGGAACATATCTCGCCTATGCAGCAATCACGTATGCTACTTGTAAAGCTGGAGCGTATGTTGGCTCTAAAATGAACAATCACGAGCATACCAATAATATTGAGAAGGACAAAGAAGAGAAAAAAGAAGACAAACGAGAGAAATTTAAGTTCCCAGAAAATCCTGATGAGTTGCTTCCTGATTTACCTAGGGATAAGGACGGTTTGATACAAACTGCTGATAATTTAAGAATACGACCAGAAAAACATCAGATTAGAGAAAATGATACTTATAATCCTAGACATCATGATCAACATTACCACATAGAAACAAGACGTAATCCTTCTGGAAGCTGGAAAAAAACTCAAAATATTGAGTTAATAAAGCCACCGGGTTATTATGATGGCATGGGGACCGGTTTTTCACCGGGTGAGCATTATCCAGGAATATAAATAAACCAAGATCAAAGAATATGAATAGTTTATTTGAACAAATAAATATTGGAATAAGTTTGGCCGATGCTCAACTGGAAAGCTATTTTTATGATAAAAATCAAAATACACTAATCATACGAATCAAATCGTGGAATGCAAAGCTTATAGAATTTGTATTTTCTGATTTAATAGGATTTACAGATAGAGGTGGTAACTTTATTATGGATTTTTGTAAAAAAATTTCTGGAAATGATCTCTGTAAAGTTATTATTGAGAAATCTTTTGAAGGAAATCCAAAAAGTAACCACTATAATTTTTTCCAATTTTTAGATATTGGTAATGAGCCATACCTCGAAATCATTTGCAAAAAATTCGATTGGAAATTACTTTAAAAAAATTAAGGAAAAAGGGGGTTACTTTAATGATTAGGTTTAAATCTGGAATGGTGCGAAGTGCTTAAAAACTAAAATTTTCCCTCTGTAAATTCCAATGAATTACTGCTAGATTTATCGCGGGATAAACGAAAAATTCAAACTGCGGATAACTTAAGAATTAGGCCAGAGAAACATGAAATACAACCAGACGATACGTATAACCCCAGGCATCATGAACAGCATTATCATGTTGAAACAAGGCGAAATCCAGCAAGAAAATGGAAAGAAAACGATAATATAGAATTAATAAAACCTATTAATTATTATCAAGGACGATGATCTGGATTTTTACCTGGCGAATGTTTTTCAGGAATTTAGTAATTTAAAATCAAGAAATATTGTGAATAATTTAAGTTTGATAAATTTACCCGATGCTAATTTAGAATCATATTGTTATAGCAGAAGTTCTAATACATTAAAAATCAGAATTAGAACTTGGGATTACAAAATTATAGAATTCATCTTTGAGGGACTGTTGGCTTTTTCTGATAGAGGAGGAAATTTTATTACAATTTTCCAAAAGCTAACACCTATGAATGCTTTTGAAAATGACTTCTATAAACAAATAATAGAAAAAAATTATGAAAAGATTGAAAATATTTCAGAAAATCTTTTTTTGTTTTTAGATATTGACGATAATCCATTTCTAGAAATAGTTTGTAGGGAGGTTGAAATAAAAAAAGTCGAATGAAAAATCTGGTACGATTAAATAGTCGACTCTGAAAACCTGAAAAAGTCGATCTATATACACACTAAAAATTGTTTTATAGCAAAAAATATAGTATAAATTTGCAAGAAAACGAGCATTTAGCTCTAAATTCTTACGGATTTTCTTATGAAACCTATTAAACCTAAATTCCCAGCGATGTCGGCACAATGAACCTATCCAACTAAATTTCCAATCCACGTATAAATTAAACTTAGAGCAATAAATTCATTCCAAATCAGTGCTTTCCGTTCCCATCGATCCATAAGACTTTGACAGCGTCTTTTAACCCAGGCAGACGCTCTCTCCACTTTCCATCATTTTTTTGCGAGATGAAACGTTTCGATTATCTCTGTGTTTTTTGGCTTATCTCTTCCTTTGATTTTTCTATAGGGGATAAATGGAAAAATCATGCGAATTAGAAGCGTTTGTCGAATCCACCCAAAGTCTTATCCCTTATTAGCTTATAAAATTATCATTCTGCCTTTCAATGACATATCTTTTATGTAACGGAATTTATCCTCAAACAGATCACACAAAATCGAAAATTTGACCTTTATTGCCGACTGGAAAATGAGGAAATCACTCTACCATTCAACGAATCGATCCAACTGGAGCGGTTAGGTATACGATAGAGTGCTCAAGATATGACTTGAGAGGTAACCTATTGGAATCCCGTTCTCCTGCCGGGGTGATTCAAACGACCTATGATCTTCTTTCTCGAAAAAT
>JBIRBM010000103.1:0-1107 GCA_044326545.1 Parachlamydiaceae bacterium
CTCCTGATCTTAATCCAATTGAGAAATATTGGGGTTGGTTTAAAGCACAAGTCAGGTCAATGATTCATCAATTTTCTAGCCTCTCACAAACAATTGATCATGTGTTTAATATGTAAATTTTTAAATCTAATTAACTATATTCAACACCTTAGCAAAGAAGATAAGACATCACTATTGCATATCATTGATGCCTCGGTCTCTAAAAACAAATTGAAATCCTTTATCAAGGGACTTTAATTCAATTCTTTAGATTTCATATCGTTGATTTGTTTAAAAGGGTCTTTCACTTCCTTCATGAGCAATTCAGCAAGCAATCTTAATTCTTGCTCGGAATATTCGAATTCTGGACCAGCATCCATTATAAATATATGGCGTAAAATATCATCTAATTCGGGGCATCGTTTATCTCGCATACTTACAAATAGCTCATCAGCCCAATTTGATATTCTTTCGATGTTGTACCCTTTATTTAATTCTTCCTTTAATACTTTGCCAATTTCTTTTTTGGAATATTTCATCTCATTAGCTCCGTGCCTATTGGTGGATAATGGGGTAATGAAATAACTTGACCATTGATATTTTTTGGATGCACACGATTTACATTACCTAAATGATCATGACATTCATACCATCCTCTCACGTTACCTGTCCTTGGATTCCATTCCACAACATTACAAGCTCCACGAGTAGGACCCACTGTCCGCGAAAGATTTTCAGCATCATAATAACGAATTCTACCATCAGGCAGTGTCCTGGCTCGAGTAGAAGTTTGTTGAAAATTTTCTAATCTGGAGAGCTTCCTATTTAAATCAGCTGCTGCATTTACATTCTCAGCTCCACGACTTAAAGCCACTCCCCGCTTTGACACATACTTTATCTGGTCCATCCCAAGATGTCCAGCAGATTTGACTATTTGCGGAACGCTAGAAGAGGCGGCATTCATTGCAAGCCTTGCCCCGCCAATACAACCACCGATGCTCATCAAGTGATCTATCGTGGTAGCATTTTCGGCAGAAACTCCTCCCATTTGCAATAATTGAGAGGTGATAGTATCACCATATTTTCCTGTGATCGCCGTATTCACGCCTGTGAAAAAATGATCGAGGC
>JBIRBM010000037.1:0-15810 GCA_044326545.1 Parachlamydiaceae bacterium
CTGTTTTGATTCGTACGAACACATTCTGGATAGTTGTTGCGATGCCTGGAACAACTTCTGTTCAACAGTCGGTGCTGTACGTCAATTATGTACGAGAGAATGGGCAAGAACTAAAAGTTATTTTTGATAAATGGTATAATCTGTTTTTTCATCCATTCAGGCGTAGCCAATAAAGATGAAGTGCAGCTGATTAAAATCGCTAAAACATAAAAGAATCGATGCATGTTAAACCTTTGATTGTTAAAATTGAAAAATAGTGATCACTTCATTTTTTCATCAAATGGGGGATCGAATCGTCATCAACAGAGCCAATTGGATGAATTTCAATACGATTGAGTGCAATTGATAGATCTCTTGTGTCGCAATTATTTGCATCAAGATCTCTGAGTCGATAGGAGTGGGTAGCACAAAAACTAATGTCTGTTAATTCTTGTGTCAAGCATTCTTTTGGAATATCAACTTTATATAAAGAAAATGTTTCTTTATTCATCCTTTGAGGATAAAAGATATGATCATTCATTTTTACCGAAATTTTCATTTCATTTTTTAAAGCAAATGCTTGAAAATACAAAACTTAATCGTTGTGTCTATTTAAGTTAAATCTTAATTTTCCTTCTCTATTTCTAACCCATACATATGGGGTATTTGATGGACCTTCCCTATAATACCAATTTGCACCGAATATAGGCATATTAAACGTGTAAATCAATTGGCTTTTTTCTTTTAAAAGATCATGAAGAGATGCGTATTTTTGGTTGTAATTGTATTCTTTAGGATTTTTACTATAATTTACGAGGTGTTCTTTGGCATATTCGTAAAGTTTTATATCGAGATTATTGAGTTTTTTTATTTCCTCAATTGTTTCAATATCTGTTTCAGTAAATTCAGTGCTATTTGTTTTGTAAATTTTTTCATCTAAGAATTCAAAATTGATTTTTTCTAGCAAACTCTTGAAATCTTCTTCAAAATTGTCAAAAAACATGATGAAGTCCATTTTTTTAACGTTTCTATACAATCGTTAAGAAGTTCTTCTCCTTTTAGGTCTGGATTGGACGACAACATGTAACAGATCATGTTAGGGTAAATTTCTAGCGGCGATTCAATCCCTATTTTTCGTTTCATATATCGATATTGAGACAACACACGCTCAATCGGATCTCTTAAACAGGTAAAAAAAAATGCAGATTCTAAATTTTGATCTTTTTCTAGCAGTAAATGATAAGGAAAATGTCCCGTCACGAATTCACTGTTCATTGGATCAGAAAAAAGATCTCTTGGATGGATGTCATCTTGATGAAAATTTTTTTGTAATATCGAATAGATGGTGGTTCCCCCGCATTTTGGAATATGGAGAAAATGAATTCTGCTTTCACATTGAAAATGTGCAAGACAATGAAAGAGAAACAAGAGGCTGAGGATGTGTCGATTCATAAAACTTTTGATGATTTTCGTTAATTGATTGAATCTGTGGTATTCATGGTGATGTTTGCGTGGGAAACGTGAATATCTCAAAGAATGGATTAATTCAATAAAAAAGTTGCTTATCCCATTAAAAACGACACATCCGCTCGAGCAAGAATCGAAAAAAAACAAGATAAGATCCCACGATCCACCGCCTCCATAGCATACAAGGAAGCTGATACCACTTGAGCGTTTGTGTGGAGGCACGGCGTGATTTTTCCATTTTCATTGCTTCAATCCAATAATCATCACGAGGATTTTTAATAAAACAGGTGATCAAGTCTCCGGCAAAAAAATAGGTCCAATGAGCAGCTCGTTCTTTTAATTGAATTAAAGGCAAGGAGATCCCTTCGCAGACATCCTTTTTCATGATCTCTTTGATGCAAATGGGTAAAGGAGGCAGCTTTTCAAGTCGAAAACCTTTATGGCAAATGTCAAATTGATCATAAATGATCCCCATCCCCTGGTCGTTCATATTGGTGAAAAAATGAGGGGAAGAGCGCAAAACTAATTCGGCTGAGGAGAGGCGTGTTTGATTAAATCGGCTATCATGCAAGATCCAGACAACAGTCCAGCCGATTTTTTGATAATCACGATTCCTTGCCAACACCTCTTCCCCCGTGATGGGAGAGCATTGGATTTCAAACACAATCCGATGAGAAAACCACGCGACATCGGCAATTCTCCCTACAGAAGAGAAGGAGTACTCTAGCTGACACTCTCCGGTTGGAAGTTGATGGAAAAAATAAGATTGAATCTGCAAGTGAGCCGCCCCTTTTTGGTGCTGACGGCAAAATGGGGGCGGGTCGACATGATAAAAATGGCGTTGGCGGTGGGGGCCGCCGCGTAACCGGACCAAATGATGACATTCAATACATTGATATTCAATATGTTTAGCGGCCTGACGTGCATTGATAAGCTCGCCTTTTGAATCAAAAGCATAAAGCTGCATGCTCATTCGCTCCGCAAGAATATGAATAATCCTTGTGATAAATTTTCATCTTCATTATGCATATGATCTTACGATTCCTCGTCACGTGTAGTGCATTCTTGACAAAAACGGCAACTCTATCACACAATGCTATTATCTTTTTTTGGGATTGGTTTTATACCAATCAATCTTTTATAACTCCAGCCAAGATTATAAAGAGTTGTGCGAGGGAATTTGCTCGTAAAATTGCCTTTTTTCAAACAGCCGGTGAACGAATCAACCATTTGCCTATGGACGGATCATATTTCTGCCGCCGCCATTTTTCTATTTAGGATAGCATGAACAAAACAAATTTTAAACACAACTTTTCTCAGCAGCATCAACAGAAGGTTGATGAATTGGTTGCGATTTCTAAAGAGCAAGGATTCATTACTTATGAAGAGATAAATGAAATTCTTCCCATGTCTTTTGATTCAGCTGATCAAATTGATCAAGTTTTGATTTACCTTAGTGGAATGGATATTCAAATCCTAAACCAATCTGAGGTTGAAAGACAAAAAGAGCGCAAAAAGGAGGCAAAAGAATTAGAAAGCTTACCTAAGCGCTCGGAGGGGTCTCCTGACGATCCTGTTCGAATGTATTTAAAAGAGATGGGATCAGTTCCTTTGCTCAGTCGTGAAGAAGAAGTTGAAATTTCCAAACGGATTGAAAAAGCGCAGATCCAAATTGGGCGGATCATCATGCGTTTTCGCTATGCAAGCTCCGAGTCAATTTCTATTGCAAACTACTTGCTATCGGGAAAAGAGCGTTTTGATAAAGCGATTACAGAGAAAGAGGTTTTGAATAAACAAGAGTTCATGACCTATCTGCCCAAGCTTGCCCAACTTCTAAAACAAGAAGATCTTGTCCTCGATGAATTACTCAGACAATTAGATGATCCAACCCTTAAAAAAAGTGACAAAGTCAAGGCAATAGAAGACATCGAAAAATGCCGGATTCGGACCCAGGCTTACCTTAGGCGTCTTCATTTGAAGCACAATATTGTGGATGATTTTGTTGAAGTCATTTTAAAGGCTTATGATCGATTTCTTTTTTTAGAAAAAGAAATTAGCGAATTAATTCCCCGAGCTGAGCGAAACAAATTTGCTGGTTTAAAACTCGCCGCAGCCCAGCGAAAACTGAAAAAGAGGGAGCTTGCTGCCGGCCGCACGCTTGACGACTTTAAAAAAGATGTCAAAATGCTTCAACGGTGGATGGATAAAAGCCAGGAAGCAAAGCGGGAAATGGTAGAATCCAATCTTCGTCTTGTGATTTCAATTGCTAAAAAATATACAAATCGAGGCCTTTCCTTTTTAGATCTTATCCAAGAAGGAAATATGGGATTGATGAAGGCTGTTGAAAAATTTGAGTATCGACGTGGATACAAATTTTCAACTTATGCAACATGGTGGATTCGCCAAGCTGTCACTCGTGCAATTGCTGACCAAGCGCGTACAATTCGCATTCCTGTCCATATGATTGAAACAATTAATAAAGTTCTGCGAGGGGCAAAAAAACTCATGATGGAAACGGGGCGAGAGCCAAGTCCCGAAGAGCTTGCCAATGAGTTAGGGATTACTCCAGAAAGAGTCCGTGAAATTTATAAAATTGCACAACATCCCATTTCTCTGCAAGCTGAGGTGGGTGACGGAGGAGAAAGTCAATTTGGCGATTTTCTTGAAGATACCGGTGCCGATTCCCCTGCAGAGGCCACAGGTTATTCCATTCTCAAAGATAAAATGGGCGAAGTGTTATCTACGCTGAGTGATAGAGAGCGTAAAGTTCTCATTCAAAGATTTGGACTTTTAGATGGCAAGCCTAAAACTCTCGAAGAGGTGGGGGTTGAATTCAACGTTACAAGGGAGCGCATTCGTCAAATCGAGGCGAAAGCTTTGCGAAAAATGCGCCATCCGATCCGTTCAAAGCAGCTTAAAGCTTTCTTGGATTTGCTAGAGGCTGAGTAAGCTTGTTTCTCTCTCCTCTTCTCTTGTTTGCATCATTGCTCCTAGCAATGATAAAAAAGGGGAGGGAGGGGCAAGCGCTCTCTAACAACTTGTTTAAAACCATCGGATTGAAAATTTCAAAAACCTATTTTTAGCTGTTTTCGTCCTTTGGTCTTTCCCCAAACCCTCAGCGATGCAAAAGCAAAAGCAGATCATCCTTTCTAAGTGATTAAACGCTCTACTCAAACTCAAACTCAAATTCTTAGGGCGTGTCTTAAAATGTGGAGCACTACAATAAATTTTGCTTCCTTTTCATGGATCATGTTTATTTTCACCCCACCTTACCCAACGGGAATTAAAAACAAAATATTATTTAATAATAAATTAACGCATGCTTCTCAATCTGTTAATATTTCATTACTATAATAAATTTATATCTTTCTAATTTATCGAATTTATCATAGGGCTCATTTTATGAATGATGTATCAGATTATGCTTCCTCCTTCCGTCAGATTGATCTTTCGACATGGAAAACAAAGGCTGAGGAGATCAAGCAAGCATGTGAGGATTCCGGTGATGACACGTCAGAAAATCAAGAAATTTTTAAGAGAATCACCCTGCTTCAAAAAGAAATATTTGAGGCATCTAATCAAGAATTAGTCGGGGATCGGAGCGAATCAAGGAGAATAGCTGCTAGCGTTCAGCCGAACGATGAGGGGGTGATGCGGATCTGTAAACTCCTTCATGGCGCCGTGATTGCTAAATTCAAAGGAGATCAGTGGGCCGCTTTAAAGAATGCGATTGATGAGGGGTCGATTGGCGTCATTCAACTGATTTTGAGTGAAATGCATGACGTTTCCTATGACGAGATCAAATTTATGATTGACAGGTCTAATCGCATTGAGATCAAGCGTTGTTTACTTGCTGCTGTCACAATCGTGGATGCGGCAGATACGGAATCTTTCTTATCTCGGGCAGCTTATTGCAATGATGAGAGGCGGATTCAAGATCTATTTTCGGGGGGGATCACCATCCCTCGTAAATATGGGGTACACACAATTACTGAAGGAATGAATGCAGCCCTTCGACACGGACATGAGAATATCATTCGTTTGCTCCTTTCACAGCAATTCGCGATTAATTTAGATTTGATGGAAGGGGTGATCAAAAATGTCATACGAGGGAGAAATTTTAGTGTCGTTAGAGGGGGAAATCTCTCTTTGGAGAGTCAGATAGCATGCCTTTCCCTGATCATCAATCGCTTCAATTTCTCTTGTGAAATGAAAAATGAGCTGATTTTGTGGGCTTGTCAGTCTTCTCAGCCAAGAATCTTAGAAATGCTTCTTCGCCAAGGAGCAATCTCTTCAAGTCTAAGAGGCTCGGCCATGACGCAAGCTTATCGCTGCACGGATGAAAATATCCGGGGATCGATGATTGATATGCTCAATGCTGCGGAGATAATCATAGATGATCCGGTCGTTTCTTTACGGAGCGTGGCGATGAATGTGAAATTAAGTGATGTCCAAGCAAATCCAAAGCTGTTCTTATCCAAGATCTGCTCTGAAGGAATTCCTCAAAGAATTAGATTCACAGATTCTGCGGCTGATCAACATGTCATTGATCTTGGAGGGGTGACGAAGCAGTTCATCAGCTCTCTTTGTGAAGCGCTGATCCCAGATTGTCATGTTACAGATGGGAAATGGCCTTTAGGCGAAGATGAAGTGCTTTTTTCTCAAATGGGGCGTTTTTTTTCTCTCCTTTATAACAACAACCTTTCTCGCTCAGATAAAATTCTATCGGGAGAGATCTTCAATCCCGCCTTTTTTGAGCTTGTGAAGATCATTGCGACAAAACAAAAATCAGACTCTCTTTCAAAAGAGGCCGCAGAATTATTGCGTCGCCACATCCCCACCCAAGCCTTTTGCTTTAATTGTGTGATTGATCCTTCAGAAGAAAACAACACTGCATTTAGAAAAACGAACGAAGAGTTTGGCTTAGGACTAAACGAAGATCCCCTGAAAGAGAGTACTGCTATTTTGAATGCCTACCTTTTTCCCGCAGAAAAATTCTATGAAGGAATGACACCTGAATTTCAAAGACTTTTGCTTTGTTCAGAAAATCCGAGCCTGTTATTTTTTCAAGGACAAGAAGTTTCAAGCGATTTATTGCTTAGCTCTCTTGACATTGAAGGAACCGAGCCTGATTACCTGCAAAAAGTGGATTGGTTAAAAGAGACAATCGCCTCTTCCGACAAAACATGGCAGCTTAAATTTTTGAAAGCGGTTTCGGGCAAATCTTCGATGTTACCTGGTATGAAAATTCTTCTGCGTCCTAGCTGGAGAGATGTATTTGAATTTCATACCTGTTTTAATTCTCTAGATCTTCCTCAATCTAGAATGGACAAAGAGACCTTCTTGGCTGCTTTGGATGGCGATTCCCGTGCGCATGGATACAACATTCCTTAAACAACACTTTGGGTTTTAGGAGCCCTTCTTAGACCCTCTTCGAAGAGATTGAACGGATTCTTATAATAGACAGATGAAAAATGAGGGTTGATCCAACGATATCGCCTAATAAACAGAAGGTTTGAGTTGTTTCACAAGATAGAGAATAAAATCCAAGGATTGATTTGTTTGAGCCAGAATTTCGTGGGTGAATAGTGACCATCCAAAAAACACAATCGTTAAACCAAGAAGTGATTTTAATGGCATTCCAAGAAATGTAATTTGAACTTGAGGAGCTAAACGATTGGCTATCCCTAAAAAGAAATCGGTCATCAAAATCATGATAAGGGCCGGAGCTGCAAGTTGAGTTGCCAAAATCATCACCTTGCCCAAAAGCGATGTTGTGTATTGAACGATTTCAGATTTGTCACTAAAAACGGCTGAATTAAGCATTTTATCAACGGGCAAAATTGTAAAAGATTGCGATAAAATGTCTAAGACAGTGAAGGGCCCATCAACAGCAAAAAAAAGATAAATCAAGACGTAGTTGTACATCGTCCCTAATGGAGAAGATTGGTTTTGTATTGTGGGATCATTGACCATTAAACTTGAACCTCCCCGTTGATGGTCAATCAAAATTCCTGTGCTTTGGACTATAATGAAGGGGATGCCAAGGAAAAATCCGAGCAAGAGCCCGACAAGCATCTCCTTAGCTAAGTATATCACAAGTTGAAGATTGAAAGTTAAAGGGGTTGTTGTCTCGATTAATAGCTGGGGGAGAAAAATGGCAAATAAAGAAATCGCAAATGTGACTTTAGCAGGTCGCGGCATCAATTTTCCGCCGAAAAAAGGGACAAGAGCGATAATCGGAAGAATCCTTCCAAAAAAAAGAAACATCAAAGAGAGAAAAGGCAAAAAATCATTTTGTGCAAATGCCGTATTCATGTAGAGCGATACATAATCTGCCGTCATCTCATCATCCTACTGCTTGCTACTCAAAAGACTCCATTGAGGAAAATTAACAAAAATATCGGTGGCAAAGGACATGATTTGCGCCCCTAACCAGCCTCCCAATAACATTAATGTTAATGTCACAGCCACTAGCTTGATGGTAAAAGAGAGGGTTTGCTCTTGGATTTGTGTGGCCGCTTGAAAAATAGCCACAATAATTCCAAAGAACATGCTCACCAAAATGGGAGGTGCTGACAAGATCAAAATTAACAACATTCCTTGATAGGCCAGTTGAACGACTTGGCTTTGAAACATCACGCTTTTATCTCCCTATTGGAAAGTTTTAACAAGACCTTCAATCAAAATTGTCCATCCATCTAGCATGACGAGCAAAAAGAGTTTGAGCGGCATTGAAATGGTCACGGGTGAAAGCATCATCATCCCCATCGCCAACAAAATATTTGATGTCACAAGATCGATCACAAAAAATGGAATGTAGATTAAGACTCCAATTTCAAACGCATCTTTGAGTTGACCGGTAATGTATGAGGGAACCAAAATGATCAGATCTTCAGGTTTTAAACTCTCTCGATATTCTTCGGGAAGTCCTCGGTATGCCAAACGATAAAACAGCGCCTGATGTTTTCCTGAACTGTTTCTTTTTAAAAAATCTTTTAATGGCCCGACAGCGGCATTAGCGGCTTCGATCACATAGCTGGATGAATCAGGAGAGGTGAGTGAGTCGGGGATTTGTTGCAGATTGACTGTTTTTTGAACTGCCTCATACATCTGTATCCCGGTTGGATACATAATGAATAAACTCAAAAGAAAGGCAACCCCATTAATCACTTGGTTCGGAGGGGCCTGCTGAACACCTAAAGCCGAGCGCAAGAGAGACAAGACGACCACGATTTTGAGAAACGAGGTCAAAATCATGATAATGAAAGGCATTAATGAGAGAAGGGATAACAAAACCGCTTGAGTAATTAAGGAGGGGCGTTTGAGGCTGCCTATTTCACTTTCAGGTGAAGATTTGGATTGACTGCTGCTGCCATTTATCGGTTTAACCTTTTGTGTGCTATTTGAAGAGGGGGAGGAGCGTGCGGGTGGTTTAGGTGTTGTCCCAGAGCGTGTGGTTTGGCTCGTACTTTGAGAAGATCCTTGTGCAATCAGTGTCGGCATGGCCGATGATTCTTCTGTTACAGAGTGTAACAAGTCAGGAACACAACCTAACACAAGCAAAAAAACAAGAACGACGCAGAGGAACTTATACTCAATTTTCCTGAGAAAAGTTGAAAAAAAATAGAACGCTTCGGTCATGGCTTAATTTCCTTTTGCTCCGATTCTCTTTTCGATTTGGACAGTGTCAAAAATATCACATTAACTTTTTATCTGATCCGGAGAGGCTTTCATTAAAGTGTCGAATGCCTTCTCTAATACGCGCCAACGATGTTCGATTTGTGCATTGATGATGCCGATTTCAGTTTCAATGACGCATCCTCCCGACGCAATGTCATCGCGGGGGCGGATTGATAAGCTATCTAGACTTTCAAAAATGTCCCGCAGACGGGGTTTATGTTTTTCAAGAATATCAAGTTCTTTTCTATTCACGTAAATGGTGATTTTTTTGTGCTGGGCAACCGCCTTAAGATTTGAGGCGACGATATCGACAATCGCTTCCTCTGAAAGCTCAACTTCCCGCCCAACAATTTTTTTTGCCGCTCTAAGAGCGATTGGAATAATGGCTTGCTGTGTCTCTTTTTGAATTGCCCGTAGCTTATTTTCAAATTCGACGAGCTGTTCCCCCCATCGTTTTAATCCCTCTTCATAACCTTCTTTAAAGGCTTCTTCTTTGAGACGCTCGCAATCCTTAGCAACTTCCATCCGATATTTTTCCGCATCTTGTTTTACGTGTTCTAAGACTTCGCCGGCATCCTGCAAGGTCGACAGTTGATCAGCTGAAATGATTTTGTGTTTGGGAGCGATAAGAAGGCGGTCTCCATGAATCAATGTAAAAATTTTTTTATTCACTGTTGTCTCGCTTTAGATTCGTTTTCAGGATGAAAAACGATTAAGATTTCAAAAAATTCAACAAATTCAACACCTGTTGTTTTAATATTTTTGTGACGGTTGGGATTTCTTTGGGTTGAAATTCTTTTAATAAAATAGTTCCCCTGCGTATATCGAGAATGTGCGCAATATGCCAAATAAAATCTGGGTGTTCTGCGCAAAGGGCCTTTCCCAAACGCAAAAGACCCCTGCGGTGGATGGTTTGCTTCAACTTAAGGCAATCTTGTTTTGTTGGATCAATCCCTAACTTAGGGGAGACAAGCTGCTCTTTTTGATGAAGGCAAATTTTTAAGTATCTCAACTGTTTTGAGGTTAAACAGTTGTAGATATTTTTTAAGTGATTCCGATCGACAATACGCCTCACTTCAGCGGCTAAGTCGTGCAGTCCGAGTAGATCTGCTAATTCAGTGAACTGGCTCTTGCTCCATGTCGCGAGGGGGCTTAAATCGGTGATCGGCAGATATTCAATTGGTAAATGTTCTTTGATCTCGAGTTTGTCATAGAGTTGGCTGAGAATAAATATTTTCCCTATATCTGACAAGGGAACAATAGGAGGCTGTTTGAATCCTGCGATTTGTTCGGGTGTTAAGGCGCTGATCATCATAGGCCGTAACGACTCGGAAAATTTTTGGAGTGCGGGCTGAATCCAGGAATAATGGATGGCAGAAATCGATCGATAAGGATCTTGAAAAACGGGTTGTAGATCCTTTGAAGTAATCTCTAAACTTTTCACTGCTTTAGCCTCCTGTTCGGGAAGAAATTTGAACAGAGCGTTTCCATCTTTTGGGTGATAGCAGTTGATCAAGACTCTCAACATCATGCAGCCTCTGTGTTCCATGCAAACTCCTGTACAGTTTCAATCAATCATCTTGAGTCTATTGGGTCATCAAACTTATTCGGGTAAAATTTAATCTTGAAAGTGAGAGTAAATTTTACCTGGATAGGTTCATAGACTCATTCAAGCCGAATCGTGAAAATGTGGGCTTGAATGAGTCTAAAACCTTTTCAAATTTCTGCTTCATCTGGGTTTTTTTCTTCAGAATCTATTAGAGAGTCTGCTTCTTTATTTCCGTTTAAAGGGTGAAAGTTCAATAGGCTTTTGATTCCTCCTTGGTTTTTCAGAAGAGGCCACACTTTCCATAAAATCCAAATCAGCGCCAAAAGCAGGAGAAGAATCACGAGAATAAATGAGAAAAAGACGACGCGAAAAAGAGTGAGTGAGCTCTTGGCGATAACAAATGACCAGACGTGGACATACGGGCGATCATCTTCACTATTTGAAAAACCTCCAAGAGGAACTTCCGTGAAGCGGGCCCGATCACCGATGACAGTGACATTATCGTAGTCTAGGCCATTAATACTTCCGGCAACCAACCGTTTAATGCGGGACATGAGGTGTGCATTCGGATCATCTAAAACACCCGAGTGCTTGACATAAACCGACGCAGTGATTTTCTGTTTTGGAGCATTAGGATTGAACGGATCTTCATCAGGAAATGAAATTTGAACATCGGCATCGAGAATCCCGTCAATTTTACGAATCGTGCTAGCAATTTGTTCTGCAAGGCCTGCTTGATACCTCACTTTTTCTTGCATTCCTGATGGAACAAGTCCAACATTCGAAAAAATATTTAATAAATTAGCCCCGCGGCGACGTGGTAATCCTGCTTGGTTAAGCAGAGCCATCGCTTCATTTCCTTGAGAGGAATCTACGCTGATATTCCATAAAATCGCTTTACCGCCTCCGGCCCCTTCTGTTGCTGCTTGAACTTTTGAGCCGTCTATCCCTTTATTTGAGAGGAAAACAAGAATTTCATTGGCTTCTTTTTCATCTAATCCATTGACGATAATCCGTTTTGATTCGCAGCTCGTGAGGAGAGTCGATAAGAGAAGGAATAAAAAAATGCGATGAAGAAGGCGGAAGATGACCGAGTTTGCTTGAGGACGAAGAGTTAAAGTCATAAAAATACTCTATAGTAAATCTTAATTGTTAACTTAGGTGAGTTGTTAAACCCATCCTAGCAGAATCTTGAATTTTGCTATAGATCTTATACCATTTCCCCAAAAAAAAAGGGGTCAACATTGTTGACCCCCTGGAACGGTACCTGTTTCGGTATAAATCCAGCGATATAAATTACGCTTTAATCTTAATGTCAACCCCGGCTGGCAATGTGAGCGTTTTTAATGCATCAATTGTTTTGCTGGTTGGACTTAAAATGTCAATTAAACGGCGATGTGTCCGGATCTCAAATTGCTCGCGCGATTTACGGTCAATGTTAGGAGAGCGTAACACTGTATATTTTTCGCAGCTTGTTGGAAGCGGAATGGGGCCTGCAATCGCTGCGCCTGTCCGTTTTGCCGTTTCAACAATATCAGCCGTTGAACGATCAAGTAAACGCTGATCATAACCTTTAAGCCGTATGCGGATTTTTTGTCTTGCCGCTGCGCTTTTAGGTTGTTTTTCTTGTTTTGCCATAATCTTATAAACTCTTTACTTCTTAATGATTTCTTCTTGGATTTTAGCTGGAACGCGCTCAAAATGGCTCGGTTCCATAACGTAAGTTGCGCGCCCAGAAGAGAGGGAACGTAGTAATGTCGAATAACCGAACATTTCACTTAAAGGAACTTCAGCTTGAATAATGACCGCGCCTTTGTGATTTTCCTGACCTAAGATCTGACCACGGCGACGGTTTAAGTCCCCGATGACGTCTCCCATATTCGCTTCAGGCGTCGTGACATCGACCTTCATGATGGGCTCTAGAATGACAGGTTTGCACTTGCGAGCAGCTTCTTTTAAAGCCATCGATCCGCAAATCTTAAACGCCATTTCATTCGAGTCCACATCGTGGTAAGATCCAAATACGATGTCTACTTGAACATCGACGAGATTGTAGCCAGCTAAAACCCCTGTTGTAAGACCTTCTTCGATCCCTTTAATTGTTGGGGCAATGAATTCTCTTGGAATGACACCCCCGACAATTTTACTGACAACTTCGTTCCCTTTTCCTTTTTCATTCGGACGAATTTCAAGTTCCACGTGAGCGTACTGGCCACGGCCGCCCGACTGCTTCACGAATTTCGTCTGACTGCTTCCAGGAATTGTAATCGTCTCTTTATAAGCTACTTGAGGTTTACCCACATTCGCTTCAACACTAAATTCCCGTTTCATGCGATCATGAAGAATTTCTAAGTGTAATTCGCCCATTCCTGCGATGATTGTCTGCCCTGTTTCCTCGTTGGTTGTCACTCGGAAAGTGGGGTCTTCAATCGAAAGAGAGGACAAAGCGGTGGCAAGTTTTTCTCGGTCACCTTTTGACTTTGGCTCAATTGCCATTGAAATCACCGGTTCTGGAAATTCCATTCGTTCCAAAAGAATGGGTTTTTTGGGGGAGCAAAGAGTGTCGCCTGTTGTCGCTTTTTTCAAGCCGATACAAGCTGCAATATCCCCTGTATGGAATTCATCTTTTTCTTCTCGTTTATTTGCGTGCATTTCAAGAAGGCGGGAAATTCGTTCCTCTTCATCTTTTGTGGTGTTGAGGATTGGCGTTCCTTTCACTAAAGTGCCGCTATAGATACGAACATAAGTCAGACGGCCCACATAAGGGTCTGTCATGATTTTGAACGCTAAAGCAGCAAGAGGTTGATCATCATCGGGTGTGAGGAGGATCTCTTCGTCGGTTTTAAGGTCATGCGCTTTGATTTGTCCGCGATCAAGAGGGGAAGGCATCCAAGCAACAACAGCATCAAGAAGTTGTTGCACCCCTTTATTTTTGAATGCAGAACCGCACAAGACGGGGTTGAATTTATTCTGGCAAACTCCTTTACGGATGATCGCATGAATTTCATCATCGGTCAAAGAATCGGGGTTTTCAAGCACTTTTTGCATGAATACTTCGTCTTCTTCATTAATTGTTGCCAACTCTTCTAATAATTCTGAGCGCATTTTTTTGCATTGTTCAAGAAGATCAGCAGGTATTTCTGTTTCATCCCAATCAGCTCCTAGTGTCTCATCATGGAAGAAATAAGCTTTCATTTTGACGAGATCAACCATCCCTTTGAAATCTGCTTCGGCCCCAATTGGGCACTGAACAGGAATTGCATTGGCATGAAGTTTCTCTCTCATTGTTCGAACGGCATCAAAAAAATCAGCTCCCATACGGTCCATTTTATTGACAAATGCAATGCGAGGTACGCCGTATTTGTCTGCTTGGCGCCATACTGTTTCAGACTGAGGCTCAACACCTGAAACAGAACAAAATAACGCAACAGAGCCGTCAAGAACACGCAAGGAGCGTTCAACTTCGATTGTGAAGTCGACGTGTCCTGGAGTGTCGATAATGTTGATCTTTGTTCCTTTCCAAAAGACTGTTGTAGCAGCTGATGTGATGGTGATCCCGCGTTCTTGTTCTTGCGCCATCCAGTCCATTGTTGCGGCGCCTTCATGAACTTCCCCAATTTTATGGGAGCGTCCTGTATAGTATAGAATACGTTCCGTCGTTGTCGTTTTACCGGCATCGATGTGAGCCATGATTCCAATGTTGCGAACATCTTTGAGATGTTCTTTAGCAGGTCTTGCCATTGAAAGTCCTCCTTGTTACCACTTGTAGTGAGCAAACGCTTTGTTCGCTTCTGCCATACGGTGCGTATCGTCTTTTTTCTTGATTGTCGTTCCCTGATTGTTGAAACAATCGGCTAATTCAGTCGCCAAAGCGTCTTCCATAGAACGACCTGCTTTGCCACGTGAGTGGGCAATGATCCAACGCATCGCCATTGAAGAGCGGCGGTTTGCTGGAATTTCGATAGGCACTTGGTAAGTGGCGCCCCCAATACGGCGTGACTTGACTTCCAATGCGGGTTTTGCATTTTCTAATGCCTGTTCAAAGGCTTCGAGAGGATTTTCTGATTTTACCCGTTTTGAAAATTTATCAATGGCGTTGTAAACAATCCTGCGAGCGATCGATTTCTTGCCACACTCCATCACTTTATTGATAAATTTTGCTAACACTGTGCTCCCATAAAGTGGATCGGGATCAGTTTGACGTTTTTCTGCTTTGTGTCTTCTTGACATTACTGCCTCAATTATGAGTCGTTAATCTGAATTTATAGTCGAAGATCTAAAGATTCACCTGGAATCAAGGAATTTAAACATTCTTAATTCCTGTGCGTGATTGGCGTTTCTTAAAACGCGAATCGCGTACCAGGATATTCATCGTAAAGAATATCCTAGCATTACTTCTTAGGACGTTTTGCCCCGTATTTAGATCTACTTTGTTTACGGTCCTTCACGGCCGCACAGTCTAATGTTCCGCGTACGATATGGTAGCGAACACCCGGCAAGTCTTTTACACGGCCACCTCTAACAAGAACGATACTATGCTCTTGCAGATTGTGTCCTTCACCCCCGATATAGGCGATGACTTCTTGACCTGTAGAGAGACGAACCCAAGCCACTTTACGCAATGCTGAGTTAGGCTTTTTAGGCGTTTTTGTTTTAACTTGCAAGCATACGCCACGACGTTGTGGGCATTCTTGAAGTGCTGGCGACTTGCTTCGTCGTTTCTTCGGAGCGCGTGGCTGACGAACGAGCTGTTGAATAGTCGGCATATTTGCCTTCTCCTTATAGATGTTGAATAAAGATAAACCTTTCCTCGAAAAATTGAAAATTTCTAGGGAAGATACCTGGTCAGTATAAGGAATGGAGAAATATTTTACAAAGCTAAAAGGTTGAGCGCTGTTCTGTCAAGCTTAAATGGGCTTGAAGCGAAAGCTTTGAACCCAGAGTCTTTGACGCCGCTTTAAGCGCCTCTATTTTTTAGACACCCTCTTATGAACTCACCTTACGCAAAATCTGGTTAGGGATTTTTGATATAGCCTATGCAGATTTTAGGAAGGGTGTCGAAGTCAATAGCCTAAGCTATTGATGAGGCAGTCTTTCTAAAAGATGCTTAGAATAGGTCAAAATAGCCCTAA
>JBIRBM010000042.1:0-13542 GCA_044326545.1 Parachlamydiaceae bacterium
ATCAACGCTCATTCTTTATGGGTATTTGCACAAGACGAATGGTCGGTAAAAATACAAGGGATTGCAAGGACGAGAGCCGATGTGCAGAATACACAAATGGATATAGGCGTGGCGGATGAAGAAGAAGATAAGTTCTGTTATCCAATACTTCAAGACCAAGACAAACTACCAATGAAATCACGGTATTTTATTGTAGATTTGGAAATACAAACAGAAAAAGAAACCATATTGTACGGTATGGCAATGAGGGTTTCTGATAGCCAACAAAACGTGTAAGGAAATGGGTTTATTTTCGTCATTAGGGTCATTTGGTGGCAGTGTAGTTCAGGCTGTTTCTGCCATAAAATCAGGTAACGAGGCAAGGAAGGCGGCAAATGCCGCCCAAGAAGAAAGGGATAGGCTATTAGCCAATAGACCACAATATGCTATCCCTGATGAATACGGACAAAATCAAAAATTGTCCAAGTCTATTATGGATACGTACGAACCAGGCACCAAAAGTTCTATACTTACAGGTCAGGGTTATATGCAAAATCAAGTAGATGCAAATTCTGCAAATGCGAATGCAAATGCTATGCGTAGTGGAGTTTCGTCCCCTTCTCAATATTCATCCATCCTTACATCGTCATTACAAGCCCAAAATGATGCCCAAACAAAAATGGGTATAGCAGGAGCGCAACAAAGACTTGATTATCAAGACAAATATGCCGATGCATCTGATTCATCAAAGAAATCCAATCTTGACATGGCAGATCAAAAAGAGTTTCAGTGGGATCAGAATGTTTTTAGCCCATATCAGACGGCTGTTCAATTACAAAGAGACAAACTCAGAGACGAAACAGAACAAAGAAGATATTACAATGAAAAACAACTACAAGCCCAAAAAGAGGCACAGGTAAGCGGTGGAGAGTCTGTTGATTCTATTTACAGCCCTACTGGAGGCAAAAGCAAAGGCGGACAAAGTATTATGGATAATCCATCAATGGATAGTGTAAACGCAAGAGCGCAGGGGGTTTCTAAGTCTTGGCAAGAAAGAGGCAGGGGATATACTAAAAGATAATGGCACACAAAGAAGCAAGGGTAATAGAGGCATTTAGCCATCCTGACCATATCGCTGTAAATCCAAGTGGAGATGATGCTGCAAGACAGGCATCTAGGCTTACGCATGATAGTATTGAGTCACAAAAGAACCGTGATGCCGACAAGGAAGCTGCCAAAGCAAAAGCACTTGATGACGAACGCAAGCGTGTAGCCTCCCTTAAAATAACACAAGGGGCTACAAACTATACAAACACTGCTAATGAGAACTTGCGATTAGGCAATGAAGCGTTATGGAAACAACAAAATGGAGTTGACCCGAATGTTGAAACGCACGTAATGGGGAATAATATTGCCATTGATGCGGTGCAGAAAAAAAAGCAAACGGAACAGGAGGCGCAAAACGACAAAAACCTTGCCACGTTCGGAGAAGGCGTATGGAATCCGACTGAAATAAGAAACGCAACAGCAGGTTATAATCAACCCCATATTGATTTGGACACTAGGGCTGAGATGCAAGCAAAAGTGGACAAGGAACTGGGGGATAATGCACACATGCACTATAACCCCACAGGAAAGTTCCTACTATCAACAAAAGACGACAAACCACAAAAGTTTACCTATACCGACAATGTAAACTTGCAAGGGGTTATTCATAACGACCAAAGAGAAAACAATTCCTATTATCCAATCAAAACAAAAAAACAATTGTTAGATTCTAAGAACAACCCGATGGTTGATTCCGATGGAAATCCGATATACGAGTCAAGAAAGCCAGTAAATGCACAAGAGATACTGCCGATTGCGGAAAAGAAATTCGATTCGTACAGTAATGACGAAAAGAATCTTATCAAAAAACGCATACTTCATGACGAAAAGGACGAACTAGAAAAGAGGTGGGAGGTTTACAGAAAAACCAACCTATCGTCTCCGTTGTCTCCTGAAACGCAAAAAATGCTATTCATGGAAAACGAGCCTGAAAAGATTGCAAAGCAAAAACTAGCAGACGTTATGTGGGAAAAGGAAAAAATGCTCAATAACGACTACACTACAACAAGGGCGACTCCGAAACCAGATAAAGAAGAAAAAGAAAAGCAAAAGGATAAGAATGCAGGAATAAGCGAATCCAACAATGCAGGGACATTCTTTAAGGTAGCAGGAAATGGAGGTAACTTTGTCCAGTCCGAGTTCAACGACCAAAATAAAAAATCAGATAACCACCAGTACGTAGGAGGGATAACCGTTCAAGGGAAAGATGGTTCTGGCAATATAACGGATGCAAAACCGATAAATGTCTCCCTTGGTGATAAGGTAAGAAACCTAAACACAAACGAGAACATCCCTTTAACTGGCAATGAGTTGGTATCGGTCAAAAGTTTGATTCCATCCATTTACCATACAAACTCGCAAGGGAATAGGGTAAGAACAAGATTTGCTGAAAATGCCACACTAAAAGACTACGAAAATGCAATCAGAAATACACCAAAAGGTCAAAAAGTTGAAGTAGACCCAGAGGTTATTGCCAACTTGTACCTGAAAAACAATACATCTGGCGGCATGACCGATGCCGAATTGACGGAACTTGCACGTCTTGAAAAGATGGACAAGAAGAATTTCAAGACGGGGGAAGCGGAAACATTGAAAATATTAGAAAAAGCAAAAAACCTGAATGCTAAACAAGAAGAAACATTAAAAACATTACAAGCAAAAGACCCTTCTGCATTAACAGAGGGCGATGAGGCAAAATTCGCACGTTTGAAAGGCAAAAAAGATGCACAAGCAGGAAAGACGATAAGAACTCATGCCGAAAAGTCTGGCATATTGAAAGACGTTACAGGGTATGGCTCTATCCAAGATATTGCCGATGACGATAAACTCGGTCAAGATGTAAGAGGCCAAGCAAAGGTGCAGTTGTACTTGATGGACTTAGCGAAAAAACACAATAGTGGGAATGGTACGCCATCGAAAACAGAAGCAGACGATTTAGGATTAAAATAATGCCAGAAAACAAAGATTATATCTCAAACGTACACAAGGCTCTTACGTCAAAAGTAGAGGGATTTGATGTATCAGAGTTCGATTTTAGAACTAAAATGCAAGATGAATCTTATGTAAAAAACGTACATAAGGCACTTGTGAAGAAAGTTCAAGGGTTTGATGTCCCCGAATCAGAGTTTGTTTACGGAAAGGTTGGCTTAAAAAAAAAAGACGATACTGGACAAGGTTCTGCGACTCCTGCAAAGCCTTCTGGAGAGAGTGGCGTTCAGAGTGAAAGGCAACAATCAACGGCAGGAAACGTAATACCATCGTTTAATCCGAACGATAAAGGATTAAGTCCTAGTGAAAAGCAATTACAAATCGACCAAGAAACGGCAACAAAAAGGCGTGATGCCGAAATTGAGAGTCGAAACGCATCCAAATTTGTAAAGGATAATACGGGGTTAAAGGCTAAGACTGGCGAATTACAGAAGGATGCCAATGGTGTTGTGGTTGATACTCCAAATAAAGGCATTATTCCAGCATTACAAGATAAAAGCCTACTCCCTTCAAGCGAACAAAAAGCCCAAGAAGTAATCCAGCCACCAAGGAAAGGCAGTTATGCTGAATTTGAGCAACAACAGGAAGAACAACAGTATGTCAACGCTGAACGTGACCGTCTTGCACTAGAAGAGGGTCAAAAAGATGCCGAAAGAGCTAAAAAGTACGGAGAGGACGGTTGGTACAAAAGAACAAATGACCTTGTTGGAGGTTTTGACAGGGCTGTCACGAATGCCCCTGCGGATATTTTAAAGACTGGATCGGAAATACTAAATTATGGAGGGAACAAAATAAACAAGGCTTTAGGATTAAAAGAAAGCGAGATAAAAGACAATCCCCTTTACAAGGTTGCGGATTCGTACTCCAATTGGATGGACGAAAAAATGTACAAAGGCGTTGACAAAGAATCTTCGGCTTATGGGCTTGGTTCTGGATTAGGACAAGCAGCAACAATGGCTGCAACTGGCAGTGGTTCTGCATTAACATTGGCACAAAGAGCATCAAAAGCAGCCAAGATAACTAACACGCTAAAAACATCTGTACTTCCTTTTTCTCAAGTATTCAATTCTGAATTTGAGCAAAAGAAAAAAGAAGGGGAAAGTGACGAGGTTGCATTCAATCAAGCGATTACAAATGCAACGCTTTCTACTCCATTGGAGAAAATGCCTATTGCCAATCTATTCACAAGATACAACAAATCAATAGGTAGCGATTTATCAAAAAGAGTACTTAACGCAAGCGCACAGGCATTAGAGGAAGGTTCTACTGAATATTTACAGCAAGTATTGAGTAACCTTACCAACAACCAACTTGTAGAACTCGAAAAAAATACAAAATCATGGTACGATGGGGCAGGGAAATCAGCCGAGATGGGCGGTTATGTCGGGTTACTTTTAGGAGTTATTTCAGGAGTGGCGCAAGGTCGTTTGAAAAATAAGGCAATAGCCAAAGAAGAAACAAATGGAGAACAAAGTATTGGCAATGATTTACAGCAAAAACTAGCACAAGGCGAAAGAGAATCCAAACGTGCTGAAATATTATCCACGCTTGAACCCGATGGCAATGGTGGCGTTATTATGACCACAGAAGCAAAATCCGAACTAGACAAACTAGAAAATGCAAGAGTGCAAGTACAAGAGCCGACTCAACAATCGGCCACTAACACCGAAAGAGCGCAACCAAGTGATGATATTACTGAACAGCAAGAACCCGTTGTTCAGCCAGTTAATACAGAGAATAATCAAGGAATAAACGCACAAGAAAATGGACAAGTACCAGTCGATGAAACAGGCACGGTGGGCGCAGTCGTACAAGGGGCAGAAAGCGTTGGGGGAACAGAAGGTGAAGGAACTAAACAACCAAGCCAAACAGGAACGAGTGCCGTTGAAGAAAGCCCACTAGAAGTACACCCACTATATGCAGAAGCAAGGGCGCACCACGACAAGGGGATTGACTTGCATTATGATAAGCAAGCCTTAGAACTTAGGCGTGGTGTATTGGTTGCTAAAAAACAACCGACAACCGAAATAGACCAACAAATACAGGCAAAAGATGCTGAAATAGAGTCGCACACCATAGAAGGAGAATCGTTATTACAAAAGACACAACAAAAAGAAAAAGTAATAGTATTATCCGATTTACTAAAAGTGCGTGATGCAGGTGTTATATTGTCTCCTGATTTTACGAATAATGCGAGCGATATTGCAGCAAAACGCATACAAGAACAAAACACGCCCAAAAATGATACACCACAGCCGATTCCTGACCAAACAAGTAGCAATCCTATCAATGAAGATGGAACTAATATTAGCGCAGGAACAAAAATCAGCGATAGCGTACATCAAGATGAAGAGACTTTACAACCCAAATCCGAACCTGAATTAACAGATGATACCACCAAAGAACAGAACGTACCAGTTAGTGTACTCGACCAACCTAGAACAGAGAATAGCAAGACTGAAAAAGGAGCTAAAAAAGTAAGCGAAAAATACAACAAAGGAGTTGAATATCTAAAAGGTTTAAGAAACGAACTAACTCCAGAAGAAATACAGGCAAGAAAAGACAATGCAGACAATCTTCGCAAAGAACGTGCAGATAAGAAAAAAGTAAGGGAATTAGAACCAGTAACGGCACGTCAAGCAGCAAGACAATATTTGCTTGGCGGAGGAAAACTATCTAAAGAATCTATTCAAACAGATGGTGGACTGAAAAACCACAATGACCATAAACATCTTAGCGATATTTTCACTAGCTTCAAAAAAGGAACAAAATTCCCCAGTATTCAGCAAGCGGCTCATAACATTTGGGAAAATAATTCATGGCATGATTCTGAAATAACACCACAGGATATTCGCAATGAACTTATTGCCTTAATAAATGAAAACAGAAACGATTGGCATAACGATCAGAAATCGGAACTTGACCCTGAATATATTCAGAAAAAATACGAAGAAAGTCAAGTCCCTGACGGGTGGGAGTATGAAAAAGTTGGAATTAAAGAGCCAAATGATGATATTGCCGAAAATGACTTCTATTTTCAGGATGAACTATCTGACGAAGAATGGGAGAAACTAAACAATTCATTTTATGACGACCAAGACGGCAATGTTGAAAACGGCACTTCTAAGGGAAAGAGTGACAAAAATGGGCTTAGAACCGACCAAGGAAAACATGATAACGGAACTGAACGCAATGACAGAGGAGCGTCAACGCAAGGAGAATCTATTCAGGAACGCTTTGGGGACACGTCTAAAAGTGGAGTAGAATTAGTAGCCGAAATCACAGGCAAGCCTTTGTCTCGTGTCGAGGGCTTAAATATGGGTCAATCGCAAGCGAGAGGGACTTATATTTCTACTGAGAAAAAGAATAGATATGAAACTGCCAAAAACAAAGCTAAAAGGGCTTTTGTAAAACTAAAAAATCCTTTTGTATTTAAGTCAGAATCGGGAATACACCATTTTAGGAATGCCATTATTCAAGAGGAAATTCAAAACCCAAACTCCTCTTTTACAGAAACAGATTTTGCAGATTACAAAATTCCTGATCCTTGGGATAATGTAACAATAGACAATCTTTCAGATAGCGGAATTGAAAAACTAGCAGGTCTGGTAGCCGATAAACTAATCATAGAAGGATTCGATAGTATTTATTGGGCTGAAAGCAAAACACAAGAAGGCGAACTAGTAGTATTTGACAAGAACAATGTTCAACTAAAAGATAATCTTTCAGCAAAAGATAAGATTGCACTAGGAACGCAAGGTGCATTTGCCAATATAGGGGCAGTAAAAAACTTTTCTCCACAGGACAAGAACCTGATGGAAAACCTGAGACTTATAGCAGAAGGGATAAACGAACTTACAGGTGAAGTCGGGATGGCTTTAATGGAAGCCCTAGAAAAAGAATTTAAGAAACACACTGGCCGTAAAATGCCTAAAGAATTTTATGACTACAAAAACGAACTTGTAGGCGGAATTGGAGAGTCTGAAAATTCAAATACGCCACCACCAAATACGCCTCCAAAATCAGACACAACAAAAAACACAAAAGAACCACTTGTTTCAAAGTTCAGTGAAAGGACTATTGATACAGAGGTATTTTCTACGCTTGGGGAGAATGAAAAAGTATTCTACGAAAAGATATTCAATGCCGAAGCCATAAAAATGGGAGAGGAATATATCAAGAATAATGGACATAACCTTTTCAAAGATTTAGACAATGCAATACAGAATACGAACGATGCACTGGCCGTACAAAGTGCAGGAATACAGTACGCACTTGGGTTGGAGACAAAAATCAAGGAAGAACAAGCCAAGATTGACAAAATGAACCCTGACGATGTGACCAATGAACAATTGCGGAACATCAAGGAAATGCAGAAACAGCAAGCAATGGTGGTGGCGAAAGTGTCATTGCTTGGAACGTCACAAGGAAGGGGAGTCCAAATATTAGGGGCAGGGTTTTCTTTAATGAGGTCAAATCCTGAATACATGGCAGTGGCAATGGTAGAGGCGCAAACTTTACTAAGCGAGGCGCAAAGGGAACATTTGACCAATCGCCTTTCAGAAGACGAATCTATCGAGGTAGCCGAAATAGTAGACGAGGCAATAACAGAATCACAATCAGAAATAGAGAAAGACAAGGAAATTGCATCCCTCAAAAAACAACTTGAAGACTTTAAGTCAAGAAAAACACGCAAGGCGACAAAAGATGCAAGTCCAGAATCGCAAGCGACAAAAGCCAAAAAAGAGGCTCAACTATCCAAGATTGAAGCCTTAAAAGCCAAAGCAAAGGCAGACAAAGCTAAGTATGATGCGGAATTTGGCAGTTCAGCAAAAGCAGGATTTGACCCTAACAAGAAATGGATAGACATATCCACATTCGTAGAGATTGGGAAGGTTCGAATTGAAATGGGAGCGCACGATTTCGCCACGTTCAGCCGTAAAATAGCAAAGGACATAGCGGACGTGGTAGGTAGCGGATTCGATAAGTCTGTAATCAAAAACATTTGGAACGAAAGCAATTTGGGCTTGGAACAAGATTTACTGGACAAGATAAAAGCAAGAGAAGAAGTCATTATTGCCAAAAAAGCACAACAGATAGCCAAAAGGAAAGCCGACCAAGAGGTTGCGCTAATTGAGAGACTGGAGAAACAGCTTACGTTTGCCAAAGAAAACCTTGCGTTAGTAGAGAAAGGTTTCGATAAATTGAGTCCTGAAAAAAGGAAATCGGTCGAAAAAAAGATGTCTGAACAAGCCGAAACGCTAAAGAAAGACATTGCCGACATTAACAAGCAAATCAAGGAAATTGAGGATACAAGTGATATTTTTGAAATACAAAAGAACCGTGAACGGGAACAAAAAGCAGCACAAAAACTAGTAGAAAAAATAGAGGCGAAAAAAGCGGACATTGATTCATTGCACAACGGAACGTATGTAAAAGAAGGTCGCAAAGTAACAGAACCGAAAGAAAAGGCACAACTACTACATGAACTCGAAAGCGAATACAACGCCCTTAAAGACGAGGAATCGGAGGTAAAAAAAGACATAAACGCAAAAGAGGCAATCCGAAAAGCGGAGCAAAAAACAAAGGACACTATCCGAGAAAAGGTAGAAGCCAAGAAAAAGGATATAGAAGCCTTAAAAAACGGCACTTACGTAAAAGCTGGCAAAAAAGTAACGACTCCAAAAGACAAATCACAGTCACAAATAGAATTGGAGTCTGAACTGAAAGCACTTTCGGACGAGGAGTCCGAAATCAAAAAAACTATCAGAGAGGAAGAATATGCACGAACATCAGAACAAAGACAAAAAGATGCCTATAATAAAAAAGTAGATAATCTAAGGAAGGAGCTTGCGACACAAGAAAAGAACCTTGAGCTGTCAAAAGAGGGGAAATATAAGCCGACTGACCAAGAATCGACTCCAAAAGTCTTTTCAGAGCAAGAGCAATCCTTAAAAGACCAAATATCAAAAACAAAATCTGAAATAAAGGAAGTTGAAGCAAAGCGCAAATCGGCTAATAAAAAAGAGACAAAAGAGTATTGGGACTTGGTTGAAAAAGATTACAAAGACCAAGAACGACTAGACGACAAGATAGCCAAATTGCATAAAAAGCTGGCACAAGCCGAGAAAGACTATAAACTTTCAATCACAGTAGACTATAAAAATCCTGACAAGAAAGAAGCGGTTAAAAAACAGCTTTCGGCTGCCGAGGAATTACTTACAGAGAAAATACAAAAACTAAAAGACAAAAAGGCTGCAAACCTGAAAATAAAAAGGAAACTGGATGCGCTAGTAACGCCTAAGCCAAACAAAAAGCCTAGTTCTTTATTTGACAAGATAAAGGAAGCACTGGACAATGGGAATGACGACCCAATGGGCGACCTTGACGTGCGTATGGCTTATGCAAAACACCTTACAGGAAATAATATAAGCACTGACGAAATAAACAGGCTGAAAGCCAACGTAAGAAAGCTAAACGAACTAAGCACCATAGAAGGAACGGCAATGGAACAAGCCGAACTATGGGACGAAATGATGGACACAATTGCTGGCGCAAGTACCTACACGGCTTACGACAAAGCAATGTTCAACTTTTCGGGCAACGTGCTTTCAAACCCATTCGGAGTAACACAAAACGTATGGCAGTCCATGTTGTCAGTCCCTTCTACTTATGTTAGATTATGGTCAACAGGTAATTTCAAGTTGGCAAACAAGGTATTGGCAGATGCGTGGGATAAGTCAATGGTAGAAAGTGCCTACATGTTAGAAACAGGGAAACATCCGCATTCATCGTTCGACCCAATGTCTTCGTCTTTCTCCGCAACAAAAAGACGTGCAATTGAGGCAAAATTATGGAATCAGGCAAAAGATGGTAACGTATTCAAACGTACATCAGCCAAGACCCAGATAATGCTACAAACGGTCATGGCAATGAACTCACAAGCAAATGCCTTTTCGAGGGGATTACGTGATAGGAATACATTTATGACGGCAATGATAAAAGATGCCGAAAGGGATAATCGTAAACTTCCAATAGCAGAGCAAAAGACAAAAGCCCAAATAGTAGCCAATGTAGAAGCGACTGTATTTGAAAACGACATGCAAGCCTATGACAAGGCATTCAAGGAAGCAGCGGAACGACTAGGGTTGCAAGATGTTGCAAAAAGAGCAACAGCCTACGAGAACATTAAAATGTTTTTCGGACAAGTCCCTGATGTGTATAAAGGCAAAAAACGAAGCCCAAAAGATGTTACCGACAGTATGCGTGTACATTTGGAAGCCATAAAAGCCGTGAATGAATACAGGGCAATTTATGGTGACAAAAATATGCAGATTGCGGAAACTATTGGGGATATTACTGACCTGAAAGACACGCCAAAGAACCTAGACTTCAATGGAGAGCGCAAAACTGGTGCAACAAATGTATTCGTTGGTGCAGTAAATAGTATAAATAAATGGTTGGAGAAAAAAGCCACAGACGGAAAAGAAAGTTTGCATACACAAGCGTGGACTATCGCAGGTGGAACTACCATGAAAGCGGTTACGCCATTTGCCAATATCATGATAAACTACGGTAGTGGCGCAATGGAATACATCCCTGTCATAGCGCAAGTAAAGGCATATAACAGGTTTAATGCGATGAGGAACATAGGTGGCGCACCTGTAAAATGGAACTCGAAAGAAGGCGCAAAATCATTGGGCGCACAAGTTTGGGCTAGTGACGACTACAAACAGCAGTTTGGGAATACCGAAAGAGAGTTGGCGTTCCATAGAATGCGCTCTAGGGCAAATACAGGATTGGCGGTAACGATGACAGCCATAGCAGCCGTGGCGATGTTCGAGGCGGATGACGACCCAGAAAAATTGAAGAAACAGAAATTTGCGATAAAAATTGTGGGCAATGGAATGGGAGTTCCTGACGATATGCACGAATACTGGAAGAAAGTAGGAGGTGGGGAACAACGCATTTTAATCTTTATTGATGGAAAAATGATTCTGGCATTGCCCATAACACAACATCAGATAGCACCAGCACTATATGCCATACAAGGCGTGTATGATTCGGCAAAATATGGGTACAGGACTGTAAAAGGAGATATTGACAAAGAAACAACTGCTTGGCAGGACGCAACGGCAATGGCAGGTAATTTCTCGATGTCAACACTAAGGGCTTTGCTTTCGCCCCAAGTTTCTTTTGGCGCAAGGAAGATAATCGAATCGTTGGGATATGCCTCAAAAGGGAAATACGACAAAGCCGTATCGAATATTGGACAATTGACTGGCATGATGGCTACGTCCGTATTGCCAGCAGGAAGGGTGGACAATATCATGCCAGTTTTGAGGTATGTAACCGAAAACGGCAAGACAAAACCAGCAGGGTATTGGTCGGATCAATTAAAAGCATATTTGCCCTATGCGGTTGGGGATATTTATCGTACAGCAGGGTACAACAAACAAGCCGACAACGCCATAGAAAGGTTCGCAAATCTTAGACAGGATTATGATTTGTTTACGGGAATGAACAAAGAAGCCGTAAGCGCAAAAACAAGTATGTTAATATCGGCTGCGGATAAAATGAACTTTGGCGACCACGCCTATGCTGTATTGGGAGGTAAAATTGAAAAAGGTATAGAAGAACGCCATGACCACGAAGACAGGCTACAAGAAGTAAATGGGTTTGTATCAAGTATAGGGGTTCGGGTAAAAGACAAGCAATACTCAAAACAAGAATACCTATGGGAAAACGGAGGGATTGATTTGGAAGGGAGAATAAACGACACTGGCGAATCAAAAATACTCGAAATACCAGAAGACAAACTGTATGAGATAAACCTAGAGGCAAAGACCGCTTTCAATGAGTCGTGCGTGGAGAACTACCAATCAGACAGGGCAAAGTATGATGAATTAAGTATCGACCCTACAAACGATTTTGAAAAGTTGGCAAAAAAAATGAGTGATATGTACAGGGAAAGATATGATTCCTTCTTTGACGAAGCCATGATAAACAATGGAATATCCAAGCCAGTAAGATAGATGTTGTTATGTATAATATAATTAGTATTTTTGCTTAAACTACGAATAAAATGTTAGCAACAAACAAAAGCACCCTCGAAACCTATTCGTTTACGACTGGGGATGCACATCCGATTACTGGCGTTACAGTTGCGACAAAAGGCACTGTACCGTTTGCAAGACAGGTTCTTACAAAATTAGGCGCAAATATCACAGGCACTACATCGGTAGATATTTCGGGCAATATGCTGGATTCGGTATTGCTTAGTTCGGCTAGTTGGGCGAATATCAGGGATATTGAGAAAGGTGATTATTTGTATGTCAACGATAAGGCATTCAAAATAAAATCAGTCGCTCCAAGCAAGAAAGTTTTCAGGTTGAAATACCCATTGTTGTCTGCAATTAGCGCAGCAAACATCCTGATTGCAAAACAGTTGTACCGAAAAATAATCATTGAAGCGGTTGGGACTGCCAATACCGCCTTGGTAAATGGGATTGCTCTGAAATCAGGTGGAATATTGATATTGGATAATAGTGATATTGTAGAGCCGATATTCTACAAGGCTGACGGTGCAAATGAGAAACTGAAATTTACGGTCGGGATATAATGCCAAACATCGTAGAGGAACAGGATTCCACGATAAGACAAAAAATAGACAATAAGACTGAATTATTGTCGGTTACGACTGGCGATGTAGGCAGGAGCATATACGACTCTTTTATTTTAGCGGCCTTATTTTCCGAAACAATAATTGGAAAAACTTATCCGAAAGGATGGCCAGCTAGAGACGTGGCATTTAATCTATACATTGCCAAGTTAGACAATGTAAGTTCTGATGTCAATAATACAACAAATTGGCAATTAGTCGGGTCAGGTGCTAATAAACAAGTATGGGACTTGGCGATGGACAGCTTTCCGTCAGATGCTTATGAAGTAACAAACCCATCCATAACGGCATATAAAACGGATGATATTTACATTGCTACCCCTGACGTGCCGAATACAGGAACTTGTACAGCAGAAATAAATTCACTGGGCGCACTTCCCATAAAAAAAGCATCTGGTAGTTCTTATGTTGATTTATTTGCTGGTGATTTTTCGGCAACTTCATATTTACTTTATAGAGTAACTTATTTTTTACTAGTAGGCGGAGTTGGCGGTGACAGTTCGACACCATTCACCGAAACAATAATAGGAGATGGAAATCCATCAAACGATACTCGAATAGTAGTACATGGCAAAAACACAGCAACCCCAAGCGTTCAGCTTTGGTACGAATATAGTACTGGGCAATGGAGACAGTTGGATGTCACACAAGGAATCACGACAGAAACGGCAACACCGAACCAGTTATCGTTAAATTTGTTAGCATACGAAGGAAATCAAACAAGTAATAAATATTCAATCATAGTCCAATAATCATGAAAAAGCTACTATTACTATTAACGATAA